>JBHHVJ010000052.1:0-23500 GCA_046754285.1 Myxococcota bacterium
GTCCAGGCGTGGCTCGAGCGGCACCCCCGCGTCCACTTTCACTTCACGCCGACCGGAGCCTCGTGGCTCAACATGGTCGAGGTCTGGTTGAGCGTCCTCACGCGCAAGTCCATTCGCCGCGGCTCGTTCGATTCCGTGCGCGCGTTGATCCGCCACATCCAGGCCTACCTCGATCACTGGAACGAGAACCCCGTTCCCTTCGTCTGGACCAAGGGCGCAGATGAAATCATTCGCAAGGCAATTCGTTAACATCACTTTCGAGACGGTACACTAGGGCTCCGAAGCAGGGCGCCGGGGAGCGGACCCTCGAGGTCGAGGGCGCCTCGACCCTCCTTCTGGATGCAGACGCCGTTCACGATCACCGCATGGATACCGATCGCGTCCGAGACGAGCCGGTCCGCTCCGGCGGGAAGATCGTGCACGCGGCGCAGCGGGCTGCAGCCCACGCGTTCCGGATCGAAGACGACGACATCCGCCACGAGGCCCGGCGCCAGGCGGCCCTGATCCGAGAGGCCGAAGAGTCGGGCGGCTCGAGAGCTGAGCAGCTCCACGGCCTTTTCGAGCGATAGCGCTCCCTTCTCCCTCACCCAGTGACCGAGTAGATGGGTCGAGAAACAGGCATCGCAGAGCTGGCTCGCATGCGCTCCGGCATCGGAGAGCCCGAGCACGGTGCTCGGATGATTCAGCAGCTCTGCGACTTCATCCTCACGCGTGTTCATCACCTCCATGCGGAAACGCGCCTCGAGATCACTCTCGAGTGCCAGGTCCAGCGCGACATCCACCGGGTGTGTCCCGCGCTCCTCCGCGAGCTCCCGGAGCCGGCGCTCGGCGAGCTCCGGAGCGCTCGGATGAGACGCGATCACGACGCTGTCCCAGCGTGTGCCGAACCCTCGGGCCTCGCGAAGCCGGGTGCGGAACTCGGGATCAGCGTAGATGCGCCGCTTGCCCGCCTCATCGGTGGCCGAGACAGGTCCGAAGATCGGTTGGCTCTCGAGCACGAAGGGCGCCTTGAAGGTAAACTCAAAGACGAGTGGGCGGCAAGAGACCTGCGGGTAGACCTCGATTCCTTCACGCTGAAGCCTCTCACTCTGCTCCAGGAAGCTCCGGTGACTGCCCCGAGGTCCCATTCCCGAGAGCAGCGCGGTCCACGTGATCGGGCTTGCGATCGCCGGCTGCAGGTCGGTGAGCTCCTTCATGAACAGCTCGGGACCGACGGTGACCTGCATCACCCCGTGGCGCGAGCTTCGCAGCCCCTCGGCCAGCGTCCGAATCTCGTTCAGCGAGGCGGCGCGGCTCGGAACCGGCCGCCCGCGGTGGCCCACGTGGGTCGGAGACCGAGAGGAGGCGAAGCCGAGAGCGCCCGATTCCAGGGCCTCATCGACGAGGCTCCGCATCTGCGCGATCTCCTCCGGCCTCGCCTCGCGCTCCGTCGCGTCCTGTCCCATGACGAAGGTTCGCAAGGGCGTGTGGCCGATCATCACTCCCACGTTGATCAGGCTGCCACGACCTTCGAGCGCCGAGAGGTACTCCGGAAAGCTCTCGAACGGCCAATCGTCACCCAACCCTGCCGCGAGTGCCTCGAAGCTCATTCCCTCCACGTTCTCCAACGTGCGGAGAATCAGCTCTCGGTGCTGCGGCCGTGTGGGTGCAACGCCGAAGCCGCAGTTGCCCATCACCACGGACGTCACACCATGCGCGGGCGAGATGCTCAGCGTGCGGTCCCAAAGGATCTGGGCATCGTAGTGCGTGTGAATGTCGATGAACCCGGGAGCCACGATCTGACCGCTGGCGTCGATCGTCTCGCGGGCCGGGCCGCGCACATCGCCCAGCGCAGCGATCCGGCCATCCCGAATCGCGACGTCACCCAGCCGGGGCGGGGCTCCCGTCCCGTCCGCCAACGTACCGCCCCGGATCAGCAGGTCGAAGCTCTCGGCCACGCTTCTCCCTAAACCGGATGGGCTCGGGGCGTCAAGCCCGGCGGCTCTGGAAGAGGCCTCGAGCCTCGAACGGCGATCCGCCGCCCAAAGCTTTCCGGCGGGGCGACCCACGGCTAGGATGATGCGGATGCATCGCCCTGCTCTGCTCGCCTTCGTTCTCGCCCTCGACGCGCTGGCGGGCTTCGGGACCGCGCGGGCCACGGAGACGGAGGACCCGGCGCTGCGCTGCCTCCGCAGCAATCTCCCCAAGAAGTCGAGCGTGCAGACCGTGCGCTTCGTCACCCGGGACCGTCTGGGCAACGAGGCGATCCTGAGGGCACGGGTGCTCGGCAAGGTCTTCGAGGACGGCTTCCGGCGCGTGCTGAGCCGCTTCTACGCACCCGACGATATCCGGGGCTCCGCACTTCTCGTGATCGAGAAGTCGGATCGCAACGACGTCTTCCTCTACTCCTCCGCAATGCGGAGAACGCGACGCGTCTCGGCTCGGGCCGCGGGGAGCAGCCTCTTCGGGACCGATTTCTCGTACGAGGACTTCGAGCGCCTCCAGGGACTGCGCGACGCCGGCCTGACGGAGCGCCGTCCCGACCGTGAGCTCGACGGGCGCAGCGTCTGGGTGGTCGAGACGCGTCCGGCGGAGCCGGGCGAGTCGGCTTACGAACGGGTCGTGACCTTCATCGACCCCGAGACCTGTGTGGTGCTGCGCGCCGAATCTTACGAAGCGGGCGATCGGCTCCGCAAGCGGCTCTCGGTCGAGCGCGCCAAGGTCTACTCGCGCGGAGGCATCTGGATCTGCCCCGAGACATCGATGCGGGACCTTCGCGACGGTACGGAGACACGCCTCTACATCGAGGAGATCGAGATCGACCCGCCGCTCTCCGACAAACGCTTCCGCCAGGCTGAGCTCGATCGGGGTCGCAACTGACTCAGAGCCGTGCCGAGCGAGCGTCGAGCGCGTCGCGAATGCGGCCATGCTCCTCATCGGTGAGCCGCAGGCGCCCGAGGAGGAGAGAGGCGATCAACGAGCAGAGGGCGGGAAAGAGCCCGAAGATCGCCCGCAGTCCCAGACGGGTCGCCTCGCTCTGGGCGGCGTTCGGGACGAAGCCGAGTGCCTCCAGCGCGAGCCCACCGAGCACGAACGGAAAGCCCCCCGCCGCCTTCACGACGAGGCTCGTGGCGGCGAAGTAGGATCCCTCCTTGCGCTGACCGGTTCGGTACTCGTCGTAGTCGATGATGTCCGCCCAGACCGCGGGAGCCAGCATCTGCCCGCAGCCTCCGCCGATCCCGATCAGGAAAGCCAGCCCAACCAGCGCGGCGCCGTCCCCCTCGTCGAGCAGAAAGAGCCCCCCGAAGCCCAACGCGCTCAGCACCATGGCGGCGCGCCAGAGACGCTTCTTGCCGACCCGGCGCGCCAGTGGCAGCCAGGCCGGAACCAGGACGTAGGCCGGGACGAAGTACGCGCCGAAGAAGATGAGGAGCAGATCGGGACGCTGGATCACGTAGTCCAGGTAGAAGGCCGCAAAGACCATCAGCGTGGCGCCGCCGAGGCTCGAGACGAGCTGCGAGCAGAGCACGACCCGGGCGTGCGGGTTTCGCCATACATCGGTGTAGGCCTCGAGCGGGTTTCCCGCCCCCCTTCCCTGGTACTCGGATCGCTCGCGCAGGGCGGCCGTGGCGAGGACGATCGCCATGACCGTGACCAGCCCCAACACGGTCGCGAGCCAGAACGCCGCTCCACGCGGGTCCGGGCTCTCGCGCAGCCAGCCCATCCCGACACCCGCCGAGACGAGGCCGAGCCCGATCGCGACGTGCCGCACGGCAAAGAGACGCGTGCGCAGCTCGGAGCTCGTGCTGAGCTCGGCGCCCAGAGCCTGATGAGGGATGATGAAGACGGTCGTGGCCGTAAAGAACCCGAACACCGCGACGGTCATCCAGACGATCAACGGCACGCCGCCAAGCCCCGTCGGAGGGCTCCAGAGCATGACGAAGAAGAACGCGAGGGGCAGACAGGCCGCGAGCATCCAGGGACGGCGGCGCCCCCAGCGGGACCGCGTGCGATCGCTCAGGTAGCCCACCAGTGGATCGAGGAAGGCGTCCCAGACGCGGGACAGGCCGAAGATCAGGCCCATCACACCCGGCGCGATGAGCAGGACGTCGGTGGAGAACTTGAAGAAGTAGAGCAGCAGGAGCAGCACCATGAAGAAGAAGCCCAGCGCAGGCCCGCTGTAGATCACGATCCCCGTCAGCGTGAGCGGTGCTTCTCTCGCAGCATCTTCGGGCGCAGCCGCCTCATGCATCGCCATTCCCGCCTCATTCTGACACGGGGTTGCAGTGCGGGCCATGCGCTGCCGCTTGACGCGGAGCGCCCACCTCGGAGAAGATGTCAGCGTGCTCTTCCTGCACGAAGTCCACGAGGTCGTCGGATCGAGGGAGGACGCCTTCGAAGCGGCCTACCGCGACGAGCTCCTCCCCACCCTCGCTCGCGACGACGAGGCGCGCCTGCTGTACTACCTGGTCCACGCCCACGGCACGGGGGTCTCCTACAACGTCGTCACGATCCTCGCGCTGAGGGACGGCGCCACCTGGGAGCGGCTGGCCCGGCGCGTCGACCATGGCGATCTCAGGGACTGGGCGGAGCGCCTCGACGGACTGCGGCACGACACCCACGCCAAGATCCTGATCCCCCTGCCCTGGTCCCCCCTCCAGAAGCTCGATCTCCAGGACGTCCCCACGGTGCCCGGAGATCACGAGCTCTCGGTCTTCATGGAGGACACGGTCTGGCCGTACGAGGGGAAGCTGGCCGCGTACATCGAGCGGTCCGGCTCGCACTACGCCCGCGAGATGGCCGAGGTGTCCCGGCGCCGTCCCGCCCTGCTCCGCATCGAGGCCAGCTTCCGCACCGCCTTCGGCAGCCATCGGCGGCGTGAGATCGTCCTCTGGCAGAAGGTCACGGAGCCGCGCGTGCTCCAGGCTCTGATCACCCGCGAAGTACCGCCGGAGTACAAGGCACCGGGCACCTGGATGCACGACGCCCTGGAGATTCGCGACCGCTGGGAGAGCAAGCTGCTCCGCAGCACGTGCTGGTCCCCCTGGTTCTGATCTGAATTCGATCCTACCTTCTGGCGTCTGTCAGCCCGGGTGCCCCCCGGAGCCGGGCGGCCCCGGGGGAGTGAGGTGAGTCCATGAAGCGTGTAGTCCTCTTCGTAGCGACCAACATCGCGATCCTGGTCGTCCTGAGCGTCACGCTCCGGCTGCTCGGCGTGGAGAGTCTGCTCGAGCGGGATGGCGCCGGTCTGGATCTGCAAGCGCTCCTGATCCTCTCGCTGGTCTTCGGCATGGGCGGCAGCTTCATCTCGCTGGCCATGTCCAAGTGGATCGCCAAGCGGGCCGCCGGCGTACAGCTGATCGAGCGTCCGCAGAACGAGGCGGAGGCCTGGCTGCTGGAGACCGTGCGCCACCAGGCCCAGGCGGCCGGCATCGGCATGCCCGACGTCGGCGTCTTCGAGTCGCCCACGCCGAACGCCTTCGCCACCGGCGCCCGGCGCGATCATGCGCTCGTGGCCGTGAGCAGCGGCCTGCTGCGGGCGATGAACCGCGACGAGATCGAGGCCGTCCTGGGCCACGAGATCAGCCACGTGGCCAACGGTGACATGGTGACGCTCGCCCTGATTCAGGGGGTGGTCAATGTCTTCGTGATCTTCCTGTCTCGGGTCGTGGGGCACTTCGTGGACCGCGTGATCCTCAAGAACGAGCGCGGACACGGCATCGGGTTCTTCGTTGCCACGATCGCAGCACAGATCGTGATCGGCATCCTGGCCAGCACGATCGTCTTCTGGTTCTCACGCCAGCGGGAGTTCCGGGCCGACTCGGGTGGAGCCCGCCTCGCCGGGCGCGAGAAGATGATCGGGGCGCTACGACGCCTGAAGGCGAACCTGGAAGGCACGACGGCCGATCCCGCCCTCCCCGAGCAGATGCGGGCCTTCGGGATCGCGGGAAACGGGCGAAGCGGACTGGCGCGGCTCTTCATGACCCACCCGCCGCTCGACGAGCGGATCGCCGCACTGGAGGGCGCACCGCGGACCGCCTGACGCCGGCCTCCCTGGCGGTCCGAGCGCTTGCCGGCGCCCTGCGAAGGCTTGGCTCGGTTGCGACGAGGACGGCGGACGGCCCCCCTCGATCCTCCCACACCCGCACGGTGGCTCATCGACTGACGGGTGAGTAAGATACCCGACCATGACCGTACGCCGTGGACGTTCCCCCGCCAGCCACACGAGAGCCGCGCTTCTCGCGGCCGCTGAGCGACGCTTCTCCGAGAGCGGCTTCAGCGAGACCCGCCTGGAGGACATCGCGAGCGACGTCGGGATCCAGCGCGCCGCCATCTTCTATCACTTCCGGGACAAGCAGGCGCTTTACCGGGCGGTCCTCACCGACGTCTTCGGTGAGCTGATTCATCGGGCGCACGAGGCCCTCACGACCGGGGGGGCCCCCGCGGCGCGCATCGAAAGGGGCATCGAGGTCTGGCTGAGCTACGTGGAGGGGCGGCCGAGCGTGGCCCGGCTGATCCTGCGGGAGGCCGCAAACTCGCAGCCGGGGCAACGGCGCACGCTGCTCGAGGAGACGGCGCCGCTCATCGACGAGTTCCGGCGGGTCTTCGAGGAGGGTCGGCGCAGCGGTCGCTTGCGTCCGATTCAGACCGATCCGTTTCAGTTCCTCAGCGCCGTCGTCGGGGCCACGGTCTTCACCATCGCGGCCCTTCCGACGCTGCTTCCAGAGCTGCCACTCGATCCCCTCTCGCCGGCGGCGTTCGCGGCCCACCGCAGGGACGTGCACCGCATCGCGCGTCGGCTGCTGGGAGTTCCCACCCCACGCCCTGCGGCCCGACCTCAGCGACCGAGCACGGCCGGTCGACAGACCGCCGCCAGCGGAACCTAGCCCCCATGGACTTCGAGCTTACCGAGGTACAAGCCGAGCTGGTCGGCGCGGTCCACAAGGTTCTCGAGCGCGAGTGTCCGCCGGCGCTCGCACGGGCGGTGGTCGAGGAGGGACGCACCCCGGAGCAGCCGTGGAAGAGCGCACGGGAGCTGGGCTGGACGGCGATCTCGATCGACGAGAGCCACGGGGGGCTGGGTCTGGGTTTCGAGGAGCTGGGGCTGGTCGTCGAGGAGCACGGCCGCTTTCTCGCACCCGGTCCGCTGCTGGCCACGCTCACTCAGCTGCTGCCGGTCCTGCGCGAGCTGGGAAGCAAAGAGCAGCGTGCGGAGTGGCTGCCGCGGATCGCTGCCGGCGAGCTGACCGGGACCCTCGCCTGGAGCGGTGCGACGGGCCGGGGACTCGGGCCGCTGCCCGACGCCTCGCTGCGCGCACGACGAGATGGAGCGGGCTATCGGCTGGATGGCTCCAGGCACTTCGTGCTCGACGGCGACACCGCCGACGAGATCGCCGTGGCGGCCCGCGTGGATGAGGGGGACGGCTGTGCGCTCTTCTGCGTACCCCGAGGCGCGCTGCGCAGCGAGCGGATCACCGCGCTGGATGCGAGCCGGCCGCTCGCCACGCTTCACTTCGAGGGGCTTCAGGTCGGCCCGGAGCGGACCCTGGGAGAGCCGGGAAGCAGCGCCGTCGCGTTCCAACGTGCCCTCGACGAGACCACCGTCGCCCTGGCCCTGGATCTGATCGGTGCGTGCGGGACGCTCCTCGATCTGAGCCTGGAGCACGCCCGTCACCGGCACCAGTTCGGACAGCCCATCGGGGCCTTCCAGGCGATCCAGCACAAGTGCGCCGACTGTCTGGTCGCGCTCGAGAAGGCCCGGGCCACGGCGTACTTCGCGATGATGACGATCGCCGAACGAGACCCGCGATCGACCCTGGCCGCGTCGATGGCCAAGGCGGCCGCCGGCGCGGCGCAGCGGCGGATCTGCAGGGAGGCGATCCAGATCCACGGAGGGACGGGCTACACATGGGAGAGCGACGTCCACCTGTTCGTCAAGCGGGCGCAGTCCAACGCGGCCCTGTTCGGAACGGCGGCCGAGCATCGCGATCGTATCGCCGACGTCCTGAAGCTCTGAGCCCGGTCCGCCGGGGAGGCCCGCCGTCATGAAGCTACACTACGATGCCGAGACCGAGCGCTTCCGAGAGGAGCTGCGTGCCTGGCTCGCCGAGAACCAGCCCAGCCTCGAGGAGATGCAGCGCGATCCCTGGGTGTCCTCGGGGCACATCCCGGACTGGGCTCGGGCCTGGCAGCGACGCCTGTTCGATGCGGGTTGGCTGGTACCGGGCTGGGGGCCGGAGCTCGGCGGTCGCAACGCGACGCCCGTCCAGCAGCTGGTGTACTTCGAGGAGATGGCGCGGATCCGGGCGATGCGAAGCTGCAATCCCCAGGGCCTGACGATCATCGCGCCGTCGATTCGCGACTACGGCACGCCAGAGCAGCAGGATCGCTACGTGCTCCCGACGCTGCGTGCCGAGATCACCTGGTGCCTCGGGATGAGCGAGCCCGGTGCGGGGAGCGATCTCGCATCGCTCGCCACACGTGCGGAGCCGCATGACGAAGGCTTCGTCGTCACCGGTCAGAAAGTCTGGACCTCCGGCGCCGCAGAGGCCGACTTATGCTTTTGCTTCGTGCGCACCGATCCCGATGCGCCCAAGCACCGCGGAATCAGCGTCCTCATCATCGACATGCGAAGCCCCGGGATCGACGTACGACCCATGCCCCATCTCACGGACCGGGAACGTGCGGACTTCAACGAAGTCTTCCTCGACGGCGTCGTCGTACCGGCGGAGAACCTGGTGGGGGAGCTCAACCACGGCTGGGCCATCTCGGCTGGCTCGCTGGCACACGAGCGGGGTATGCTCTGGACGGTGCAGGCGGCTCGGCTCGAGACGATGCTCGACCATCTGCGGGGGGTCGCGGATCAGCCGGGCCCGGACGGAGCCCGCCTCGGTGAGAGCGCGAGCTTCCGTGACCGCTTCGCCGCTCTCTACGTCGACATTCACGCGCTCAAGTACATGGGCTATCGAGGCTTCGCGAAGTTCGCGCGCGGAGAGGCCGCACCCGAACACTCCGTGCTCAAGCTCGTGGGCAGCGAGCTCGAGCAGGAGCTCTGCCTCTTCGCCAGTGAAGCCCTCGGGGTCGAAGCGCTCGACGTGGCCTTTGCAGGCTTCGGCGTCGACGAGAGTGAGCACGCACCCTGGGCGCGCCTCTACCTTCAGTCCTTCGGGAACACGATCGCCGGAGGGACGTCGGAGATCCAACGAAACATCATCGCCCAGCGCGTTCTCGGGCTTCCACGTCGCTGAGCACGCCGTCGGTGTCGCACCGAATCCACCGCGGGATTCTCTGGCTCACCCTGGTGGGGCTGCTCCCCCTGCCCATCCTCGTGGTCGGCCCCGGCTCGGTTCCCGCTGCGCGCCTGCTCATGCTCGGTGGGATCAGCTTGGCCGTCGTGCTCCTCGAGAGCTCGAAGGGGGCCGCCCCCGCGCTCGCCGCGATCTTCCTGGTGCAGGGTCTGCTCTACGTCGCCGGCCTCTGGATCGTGGCCGGCCTGGGCGCTCGCGGGCTCGGGCGGCTCCCACGGGGCGCCGCGACGACGCTGCTCGGCTTGCTCGTCGCCGGTGCCGTGGCGCTCGCCTCGATCGCTCCCATCTATCACACCCCCTACGCCGCACACTCCTCCCACGCAGGGCTGCGGCATCTGTACGAGTGAGATGAAGGCACTCCGCGCGGTCGCTTCTTCGTTGCTGATCCTCACGACGTGTACCGAGACGGCTGGGGGCTTCGAGCGAACCGAAGTCCGCGAGCCCTGTGCGGGCTACGCTCCGCTCCGCCGGCCGTTCTTCGGCGACACCCACGTGCACACACGCTTCTCATTCGATGCCTGGGTGCAGGGAACCCGCGTCTCCCCTGGGGAGGCGTATCGCTTTGCGCGCGGCGAGCCGCTCTCGATTCAGCCCCTCGATCCCGAAGGCTTCCCAACCCGTCGCATCCGCTTGCGCCGGCCACTGGACTTCGCCGTGGTGACGGATCACGCCGAGATGCTGGGCGAGACGCAGCTCTGCCAGACGCCGGAGGCACCGGGTCACGACTCACTGATCTGCGCGCTCACGCGGCGCTGGCCCGCGCTGGGCTACATGATCGTCAACAGCCAGATGCTCGACGTCCGGGACCCGCGCCGCTACCGCTTCTGCGGAGAGAGCGGTCGCACCTGCCTGGAGGCGGCCGCGCGGCCCTGGAAGGAGATCCAGGAGGCGGCCGAGGCCGCTTACGATCGCAGCGCCGTGTGCGCCTTCACGAGCTTCGTGGGCTACGAGTGGAGCGCCAGCCCGGACTCGAAGATGATCCATCGAAACATCATCTTCCGGAACGCGATCGTGCCGGAGCAGCCCGCGAGCTACCTCGAGCAGCGTACCCCCGAGGCGCTCTGGGCGAGCCTGCGCCGTGATTGCCTGGAGCGAGGCAACGGCTGCGACGTCCTGGCCATCCCGCACAACTCGAACCTGAGTGCCGGTCTGATGTTTCAGCCGACGACCTCGGAGGGACACCCTCTCACCCGTGAGGAGGCGGAGCGGCGGGCCTCGCTCGAGGTGCTGGTCGAGGTGCTCCAGCACAAGGGAGACTCGGAGTGCCGCCCGGGCGGGGCGACCGCCGACGAGCTCTGCGCATTCGAGAAGCTTCCCTTTGCGCGAATGTCCGAGAGCGTCGGACGCTGGGCCTGGACCGAGCCACCTGCGGGAATCTACGTGCGCGAGGCCCTCGCCGAGGGGCTGCGGCAGCAGGAGCGGATCGGAGCCAACCCGTTCCGCCTGGGCCTGATCGGATCGACGGACACGCACCTGGGAACTCCAGGTCTCGCGGAAGAAGATCGCTTCGTGGGGCATGCGGCGGGGCGCGTGACCCACCGACTCGAGAGCCCGCCGCTCCCCGACAGCATCTACTTCAACCCGGGAGGTCTGGCGGTCGTCTGGGCCGAGGAGAACTCACGCGACGCGCTCTTCGAGGCCATGCGGCGCCGCGAGGTCTACGGCACCAGCGGCCCGAGAATGATCGTGCGCTTCTTCGGGGGATGGGAGCTGCCCGAGGATCTCTGCGAGTCCCATCGGTTCGTCGAGCTCGGCTACGCGCACGGTGTCCCGATGGGCGGCGAGCTGGTGCCTCCCGAGGGAGCGCCGCGCCGCACCCCCCGCTTCGCCGTCTGGGCGTTGCGGGACCCCGGTCCGCCGGAGCACACCGGAGCCCAGCTCCAGCGCATCCAGATCATCAAGCTCGAGGTGATCAACGGGCGGACGCACGAGCGCGTCTTCGAGGTGACGGGGGATCCGAGCAGTGGGGCGGGGGTGGATCTCGAGACCTGCCAGCGCACGGGACCGGGCCACAGCTCCCTCTGCGCGGTCTGGTCGGACCCCGAGTTCGAGCCCGCGGCTCCGGCGCTCTACTACGCGCGAGTGATCGAGAATCCGAGCTGCCGCTGGAATCGGTACGTCTGCCTCCGGGCCGGCGTCGATTGCGAGGGCTCAGGTCCTCCAAAGGGCCTCGAGACCTGCTGCGATCCGAAGATCCCGCGCACGATCCAGGAGCGTGCCTGGACCTCACCGATCTGGTACACGCCCCTGCCCCGATCCTGATCCCGGCCCCTATACTGGACCGATGGAGCTGCTGCTCGTCTCGCACACGCACTGGGATCGGGAGTGGTACCGCAGCTTCCAGGCATTCCGGGCGCGGCTGGTCGACGCGATCGACGCCCTGCTCGATCTCTGTCAGGCCGACCGGGGCTATCGCTTCGTCCTGGACGGTCAGTCGATCCTGCTCGAGGACTACCTCGAGATTCGGCCGCGGCGCCAATCGGATCTCGAGGCCTTCATCCGCGGCGGTCAGATCGCCGTCGGCCCCTGGTACGTGCAGCCGGACTCCCTGCTGCCCTCCGGTGAGTCGCACGTGCGAAACCTGCTGGAGGGACGAGGCGTGGCGGAGCGCTTCGGGCCACCATCCACGGTCGCGTACACGCCGGACTCCTTCGGACATCCCGCCCAGCTCCCCCAGATTCTCCGGGGCTTCGGCCTCGAGGCGTTCGTGTACTGGCGGGGCAACGGAAACGAGAGCGACGCCTTGCCTTCCGAGTACGTCTGGGAGGCACCCGACGGGAGCGCGATCGTGGCCTGCCATCTGGCGCTGGGATACTTCGCGGCCGCACAGCTGGGGACCGATCCGGAGGAGGCAGCCGCTCGCCTCGAGCGTCTGGGCCGAAGGCTCGCGGCAAGAGCGGTGTCCGATGCGGTTCTGCTCATGAACGGCATGGATCACCAGCCTCCCGAGCCGGCGACGCGCGCCGTGGCGGAGGCGCTGGCCAAGCGGACCGGTGGGCCGGTGCACAGGGCCCGGCTCGAGGACTTCGTCGCACGGCTGCCGCGCGATCTTCCGCGCTATCGTGGAGAGCTCCTGGGGGCGCGCAGCGCCAATCTGCTTCCTGGCGTCTGGTCGACTCGCACCTGGCTGAAGCAGCACAACCGGAGCTGCGAGTCGGAGCTTCAAGGCTGGACGGAGCCCTTTGCGGCCCTGGGCCGCAGCCTCGGACGACCCGATGAACGGCCTTCCCTGAGCGCGGCCTGGCGCACGCTCCTGGGCAACCAGGCCCACGACTCGATCTGCGGCTGCTCGCAGGATTACGTGCACGCACAGATGCTCGCACGCTACCTCGAGTGCGAGGACCTCGCCCGCGAGACGACCCAGCGACTGCTCGATGGCCTCGCGGGATACGGTGGCCTGCGGGAAACGCCCTGGACGACGGAGCTCGAGCTGGCGGTCTTCAACCCGTCGCCGCACACGCGCAGCGACGTCGTGCGATTGCCCCTGGATCCCACGACCGCGCTCCGGCCCGACATCGTCGACCTCGAGCGTACGGCCCTCCATCCGCTGCTGGTCCACGGGGCACGAGGTGGAGGCTACACACTCGACGGCGTACCCGTGCGGGTCGCGACCGTCGAGGATCCGGCCCGTTATCGGTTCCTCCAGCAGCACCCGCCGCTGGAGCTCGAGTTCGTCGTGAAGGACGTGCCGGCCTTCGGCTGGAAGCGCCTCCGCTTGAAGCCCATCGAGCGGACACCCGATCGCTGGGACGAGGGCCGGAGGATCGACAGCGAAGAGGCCTCGGTTCACGTCGGAGACGACGGCACGCTCGACGTGCGGCTGGGCGAGTGCGAGTTTCAGGGCCTCTGTGTCTTCGAGGACCTCGGCGATCGAGGCGACAGCTACGACTTCGAGCCCGTCTCCGGAGGTACGATCGGGCGGGAGAACCTTCGGGTTCGGCGCCTGGTCGACGCCGGCGGGCTCCAGCGACTCGAGATCCGGCTCGCTCTGCGGGTTCCCGCTCAGCTCGACGAGAGCCGGCAGCGACGCTCGAAGGAGACCGTCGTGCTTCCCGTGCGCATCGACGCCCAGATCGTCCCGGGTCTGCGCCGCATCGACCTGCGCGTGCAGCTCTCGAACACGGCTCGCGACCATCGCCTGCGCCTGCTCTTTCCAACGGGCCAGACCGCGGACCGCTTCCTCGCAGCGACGAGCTTCGACATCTGCGAGCGGCGGACGGGTGTCGCCGATACGCGGGATTGGGTTCATCCACCGCCGAACACGTTTCCCCACCAGGGATGGATCCACTGCAACGGCCTGACCGTCGTCGCTCCAGGGCTTCCCGAGGGCGAGGTGTGCCCCGCTGGAACCATCGCCGTGACGCTGCTCCGGGCCGTCGGCTGGCTCTCGCGCGGCGACCTGACCCGTCGGCCTCTGCCGGCCGGTCCGGCCATCCCGCTGCCGGGGGCCCAGTGCCTCGGACCGCTCGAGGCGCGCCTCTGGCTCCTCGAGGGCGTGCAGCCGCGCGCCGCGCTCGACGCCGAGCTCGGGCTCCGCGCCGCCCTCGCCGGCACCAGCCCACCGCTTCCGCCCGGCACCCCCCTGCTCTCACTCGAGCCCGAAGGTCTGCTGCTCTCCGCGCTTAAGCCCGCCGAGAAGGATGCCGGAGAGCTGATCGTCCGAGTCCTCAACCCCACCGACGAGCCGCTCACGGCTCGACTGCGGCTCGGCCTTCCCGTGCGAGCTGCCCACGCGGTACGGCTCGACGAGACCGACCAGGGAGAGCCACCCGAGGTCACGGATGCAGGCGTGCGCTTCGTGCTTCCTCCGCACGCTCTGCGCTCGCTCGCTCTCCGGCTCGGGCGAAAATCCGCTTGAAGACCGCGAGCTTGGGCGTGTGCCTGCCGCAGCACATCGAGGCGGGGTCCGGCGCGACGGTGCGCGAGGTAGAATCGGAGGATCGGAACAGAGCGGGAAGCGAATCACGATGCCAGAGACAAGAGCCTGGAGCCGAGCCGTCCTCACCACGCTGGTGCTCGTCGGCCTTTGGAGCACGGCCGCCCAGCGCGCAAACGCGCAGCTCAGCCGAGACCAGGGGAAGTGCCTCACGGCGTTGATCAAAGACCACGCCAAGCTCGCCAGCACCCAGGGCAAGGACATCTGCGCCTGCCTCAAGGATCACGCCAAGAGGAAGCTCTCCGAACCCGTCGAGAGCTGCGTGGTGGCCGATCGCAAGGACAAGCTGGCCAAGACGCGAGCCAAGCTCGAGAAGGACTTCGCGAAGAGCTGCGCAGGCCTCGATGCGGACGGGGCGCCTCGCCTGCCTTCATTCGGGCCCCTCTCCCTGGCCCTTCTGGAGATGGTTGCCGGGGATCAGTCTCTCGCGCTCGTCCACCAGGTTTTCGGATCCGACCTCGACGTGAGCCTGGTGCCCGAGGCCACAGACAAGACGATATCGAAGTGCCAGCAGGCTCTCGCCAAGGACCTGAAGAAATGCCACGACGCGCGGCTCAAGGCCTACGTCGCGTGCGTGAAGGACGGCGTGAAGAACGGCATCATCCGGGGGACCGCGGACCTCGCAAACTGCCTCGATGCGGACCCCAAGGGGAAGATCACCAAGGCCTGTGGACCCGGCGGAAAGCTTCTGAGGGACATCTCCAAGAAGTGCCCGGGGGTGGACCTGCAGACCACGGTTCCGGGCTGCGCGGCTTCTGATGCTTCCAGCCTGCACGCCTGCCTGGCGGCCCAGGCAGCCTGCGCCTCCTGCCTCGCCTTCAACACGGCCGCGGAGCTCTCCCGGGACTGCGATCTCTTCGACGACGGTCAGTCCAACACGAGCTGTCCGACCACGTTCCTGGGTTACTCCGGTCGACGAATTGGCACCCACGAGCGGGTCTTCGACGAGGAGAAGTTCTGTGTGGGGGGTGACCTCGACGGCCAGCCCTGTACCGACGCCGGTCCCGTCGCAGACCACCGAGGCCAGTGTCCGCCAGGCCCTCCGAGCGCACGCTGTCTTCAGCGGAGCTTTGCCGCCAACAACTACGTCGGCAGCCTTCCTCTGTTCACGCTGCCCCTCAACGGCGGAAGCATTCTGGACTGCGGACCCGTGGATCCACAGACGGGAGTCGCCGAGTGCAGCAGTGAGCTGACCGGGGTCGAAGCCGTGGAGCTGCCCGTGATCGGGTTCGTCTGCTTCGAGCCGACCTCGGGATGTCCCAAGGGATTCATCGACTGCGATGGCGGAACACCGGCCAACCCCGATCTGGTGGCGACACACACCGCGGGTGAAGGCGTCTTCTGTGGGTTCGGCGACGACCCCAACGACCTCGTCCATCCCGGTACGGGCAACGCTGAGTGCGAATCACAGTGCCGCAGCTTCTGCACGGCTCTACCGGGCCAGCACGAGCTCTTCGTCTCGGGCTGCGAGGGCTACTGCGAGGACGGACCCAACAAGGACCGACGATGCACCTTGGACCTGGAGTGCCCGGGGAGCAACTGCACGGGAGAGGATCCCGTCGAGCATCGCCGCACATGTCAGTGTCAGTGCCTCGAGATCGGAGGAACGCCCGCGAGGAGTGGGGGCCTGCTCACCTTCGTGGGCGTACGCATCGTCGTGGAGCAGGATGCCCCGTGTGATGGCCTCGACGTCACCTCGATCGTCGGGACCCGCTGTGGGACCTCGACCACCGAGACGGCGAGCGCACGCATCGTGAATGCCAACCTGAGGCTCGAGAGCGTGGAGCCCCCGCCCCTCACGGGCTCGCCGGCTGACTGCAACCGGCTGGCCCTCGGAGAAGGGCGTACGGCCGTGCTCGTGGGGCACCGGATCTTCCTGAGCACGGCTCTCGGGGATCAGCTCAGCGAGACGACCGCACACACGCTGCCGCCACCCTGAGAGCCGGCCGCAGGTCTCAAGCTTCAGAAGGGGTTCGGCGAAAATCCCTTGACAGCCCTCGGAGGAGGCCGGCAAGGTGGCGCGAACCCGTGCGGAGCTCGGTGCACGATCCGCCGCGAAGGGAGCCATGAAGCTGCAGCAGAAACGACAGAAGCGAGAGATCGGTCCGCGGCTCCTGGGTGTGACGCTGATCGGGATCGGAGCTGCCATCGCCCTTCACGTGGGCGTGTCCGCGCTGGGGAACTCTCCCCTCGGCCCCCAGACGGCGGACCGGACTCCGGGCCCCGATGCCACGGGCGCCGAGGCCACCTCGGGTCCGAGCCGCATGGCCGGTGGGCTCCGTGCCTATCGCGATCCTCTCACCGGCGAGCGCCGTCTGCCCCCGCCGGGCAGGGAGCCGACGCTGGCACCCGGAGCGCCACTCGGCACGATGAGCCGCTCGCTCCAGGGCTTGATTCAGGAACGGGGTCCCACGCACGCCGGGGGCGTGCGCGTGGACCTGCGCGGACGCTTCCGCAGCGCTCTGGTGGCGACACGCAACAAAGACGGATCGGTATCGACGCACTGCATCGAATCGCCCATCACCGGCGAGCGGCGGGAGTAGATGGTCACCTGCGCCCACGCGAGCCGGCGGAGGTGGGCCCGGGAATCTCGGAGCTGCTCTCGTCGCTGCGAGGCACGCGCCGCGCACCCAGATCGCTCGGAGCGCGGGTGGAGTCGCCCTTGCGTGGCGTGCTCGGCCGCCCTCTTCATGCTCCTCTGCACGGCGGCGCTATCGACGGCAACAGCTCGCGCCGCAGCCACGCTGACGGTCCTCAACCTCGACTCGGCCGGCGAAGGCTTCAACGATCCCACGCCCGTGACCCCGGTCGGGGGAAACATGGGGACCACGCTCGGCGAGCAACGTCTGATCGCGTTTCGGCACGCCGCCACGCTCTGGAGCGCGGTGCTGTCGAGCGATGTGGAGATCAAGATCGGGGCCCGATTTGACCCCCTGCCCTGTAGCGCGAGCGAGGCCGTGCTCGGACAGGCCGGGCCCCAGAACCTGTGGCGGGACTTCAGCGGTGCGCCGCTGGCGAACACCTGGTATCCCGAGGCGCTGGCCAACAAGCTCGCCGGGGTCGACGTCTGCCCGCCCGGAACTTGCGCTCCACCGACGGACGACATCGGTGCGGAATTCAACAGCTCACTCGGCACGACGTGTGCCTTTCCGGATGGCTGGTACTTCGGCCTCGACGGAAACCCCCCGGGCTTCGACATCGACTTCGTGACCACGGTGCTGCACGAGATCGCGCACGGGCTGGGCTTCCTGACGATCATCGGTCCCACGGGTACAAAGTTCTTCGGAGCGGACGACATCTTCTCTCGCCTCCTCGAAGACCACAGCACGGGAATGCTCTGGCCGCCGATGACAGACTCGGAACGCGCCGCATCAAGCATCGACACGGGAGATCTGCACTGGACCGGCGCCGCCGCCGTCGTGGCAGCGGGATCCCTCAGCTCCGGCGTCGACATCTCGAGCGGACACATCGAAATGTACGCACCGAGCCCGTACGAGACGGGCTCCTCCGTCAGCCACTTCAGCACGAGCCTCGTCCCCGACGATCTCATGGAGCCGTTCGACACCGGGCCGATCCACGCTCTGAGCCTGGCCGCAGCCTTGCTGGGTGATCTCGGCTGGAGCGTCTGCGGGAACGGGATCCCGGAGCCACCGGAGCTCTGCGACGACGGCAATGTCGTCGATGGCGACGGCTGTCCCGCGAGCTGCGGCTTCGCCGGCCCCGCCGTGCCACAGCTCCCCGGCTGGGCGCGCCTCGCCCTGGCCCTGTTCCTCGTCCTGGGTGGCGGAGCGCTGCTCCGACGTTTCCCGAGCCCGTCACCGTCGAGAAGCTGAGCCGGGCTGCCGATAACGCCCCGGGGACCGCGCTCGGTCCGGCTCCTCCGCGTCGAAGTCCAGAGAAATCGCATGGAAACGAATCCGCTACGGATCGGCCTCCTCACCAAGCTCAGCTTGCTGATTACGATCACGATTGCGATCGGCTCGCTCGGAACGGCCGCGCTGATCACCAAAGACGTCGTCAAGCGCGACTACAAGGCTCTCCTGCGGCACGGGGAGACCAGCGCCGCCACGGTGGCACGCAACAGCGAGTACGCGGTTTACTCGCGCAATCGAGACGCGCTCCTGCGGCTTCTCGAGAGTCTCGCATCGGGATCCGATGTCGCGTACGTGGCGATCCTCGACGAGGAGCTGCAGCCGCTCGTCGAGCGCAAGCTCGATCCGGCAATGCAGAGCCCCTCGGTCTGGAAGGCCCCCCTGCCCAACCTCGCCGTGGGCGTCCGGTCGGCCTCGGTCACGGACCCGCAGACGGGCCATGGCTACTTCGACATCCTCGCACCGGTACTCACGACCGAGGATCCGGAGCGCAGCGACTTGCTGATCGCTCCGCCCTCGCGTGCCGTTCCGAAGCAGACCATCGGCTATGTCCGCCTCTGCCTGAGCCAAGCTGAGCTGCGCAGCCGGGTCCATCGCCTGCTCCTCTCGACGCTGGTGGCCGCCACGATCATGATCGGCTTCGGTGTGCCGACGGCGATCCTGCTGACCCGCCGTCTTACCTCCCCGCTCCGTCAGCTCACCGAAGCCACAGCCGAGGTCGCCCAGGGCCGCCTGGGCCACGAGGTCAGCATCCACACGCGGGACGAGGTCGAGGATCTCGCACGCGCCTTCAACCTGATGGTTCGTGACCTGGCCCGCTACAAGCGGGCCGCCGAGGAGAACCAACGCACGCTCGAGTTGCGCGTCGAGGAGCGCACCCGTCGCCTTCGCCAGCTCAGCGAGGAGTCCGTTGCTCTGGCCCTGAAGGCCGAGCAGGCCAGTCGAGCGAAATCGGAGTTCCTGGCCAACATGAGCCACGAGATCCGGACGCCCATGAACGGCGTGGTGGGAGCCGCGGACCTCCTGTCCGATTCGGATCTCAGCGATGAGCAGGCAGATCTCGTCCAGACCATCCAGAGCTCCGCCGATGCTCTGCTCACGTTGATAAACGACATCCTCGACTTCTCCAAGCTCGAGGCCGGCAAACTCCAGCTTGAGACGCGCGCCTTCGATCTCCAGGCGGTCATCGAAGAGGCCGTAGCCGTGATGTCCCCACTGGCCAGAGACAAGGGCATCACCCTGGTCTCAACCTACGAGAGTGACGCGCCCCGATGGGTCATGGGGGATCCGGCGCGAGTTCGGCAGATCCTGTTCAATTTGCTGAGCAACGCCGTCAAGTTCACCACCGTCGGGGGCGTGACCGTGCACACCGCGTGCGATGAGCTCAGCTCGGAGCACACGACTCTTCGAGTCGAGGTGCGAGACACCGGAATCGGGATCGCACCCGAGGCGCTGGATCGAATCTTCGAGAAGTTCACCCAAGCCGATGCCTCCACGACGCGGCGTTTCGGTGGAACGGGCCTCGGTCTGACGATCACACGTGAGCTCATCGTGAGGATGGGCGGACGTATCGAGGCCGAGAGCGACGAGGGAAGCGGATCGATTTTCCGGATTCATCTACCCCTGGCTCTCGCCAAGGAGTCCGAGACCCTCACCGAGAGCGAGACGAGATCCGCCGTTCAGGAGGACTCCCCACGGAACGCGAGCGTTCTGCTGGTCGAGGATATCCCGATCAATCGGGAGATCACGTCACGAATCCTCGAGAAGCTCGGCTGCCGCGTCGACGTCGCGAAGGATGGGCTCGAGGCGCTCGACGCCGTCGAGAGGCGCCGCTACGACCTGATCTTGATGGATTGCCAGATGCCCCACATGGATGGCTTCGACGCCACAAGGGAGATCCGGCGGCGTGAGTCGGAATCGACACGCACGCCCATCGTCGCCATCACGGCCAACGCGCTCGATGGGGACCGCGAGAGCTGTCTTGCAGCCGGAATGGACGACTATCTGACCAAGCCAGTCGAGCGACGGCGTCTCCAGGCCATCCTGCGGCGCTGGCTTCCCTACTCGACGGAAGGGGCGGACGAGCCCGGAGAGGGCTGAGTTGTCCCGTCGGCGCTACAGTTTCCGTCGCCATCGATCGATACTCCCTCCGGGCACCCGTCGGTGCGGGGAACTACGTTGTCCGAACGTCCCATCGCGAGCTTCATGACCCAGAAGGTCGTCGTGGTCGAACCCGACTGTCCACTGATGGACGTGCTGAGCAAGCTCCGCGCCTACCGGATCTCTTGCGTCATCGTCTGCGAGGAGAACGTCCCCATCGGGATCATCAGCGAGCGCGACGTCGTCGGCGTGGCCTACAATCTCGCGGCCGAAGGCGCTGAGAGCCGTCAGACCGCCTGGGAGCTGATGTCCTCGACCGTCACGACCGTCCAAGCGACCGACACCCTCGAGGACGCGATCCGCCTCACGCAGCGCGAACGCGTCCGGCACCTCCCGGTCGTCGACGTATCCCGACGCCTCGTCGGTCTGGTCACCCAGACCGACCTGCTCCGTACGCTCACCCGACCGAACGAGTAGGGACGCCCTCCACGTTCTGCGCATCTACTCGCTCAGGAGGTGGCGTGCAATGGTGAGAATCTGCATCTCCGTCGTGCCCCCACCGAGTTCCAGGAGCTTCGCGTCTCGGGCGAGGCGCTCGACGGCGTACTCGCGGAGGTAGCCGTAGCCGCCGAGGATGTGGATCGCTTCCGTCGCGACGAACGTACCGGCCTCGGCTGCGTAGAGCTTGGCGGCACTGATCTCTCCCGCGGAGAGGTCTTCGTGCCTTCCGAAGACGAAACGCCTCACGTTCGTGAGGGTGACGTACATGCGTGCCAACCTCCCCTGGATGAGCTGGTAGTTGGCGATCGGCTGCCCCCCCTGCACTCGTTCCCTAGCGTAATCCCGCGCGATCTCGAAGCAGCGTTCGGCGATCCCATACGAGAGTACGGCGATTCCCGCGCGCTCAGCGGTAAGCGATTTTCGGACATGGCTTCGGTCTCGAACACCCAGGCCGAGTCGATTCTGCTTCGGAACACGCACGGCATCGAAGAACACCGCTCCCGTGGGTGAGCTCTTCATCCCCATCTTCTCGAAGGGAGGACCCACACTCACACCGGGAAACTCTCGCTCCACGATGAAGGCCTGGATCGAGTCGTCTTGCTTCTCCTTCGCGTAGACCAGGAGAACGTCGGCGTGGGGCGCGTTCGTGATGAACGTTTTGGTCCCCTTGAGAACGAAGTCGTCCCCCTCTTGGGTCGCGGTCGTCTTCATCGAGCGGAAGGCATCCGAGCCCGCCTGGGGCTCGGTCAGGCACCAGGCCCCGATCTTCTCGAAGCACCGCAGAGGTGCGACGAAGCGATGAAGCTGCTCGTCCGTCCCGAGCCTCGCGATATTTCCCGCGCAAAGGTCGACGCTCGCTCCGTAGCTCATGGCAAGGCCGGGGTTGATCCGCGCGAGCTCCACCGTCAGCAGCATCCGGGCTCGTCCCCCGAGCTTCCGATCTTCCGGCGTCCCTTCCCCGTGAGGTTCCGCGAGCCCGAGATCTGCAACCATTCTGCGCAGGAACGGGTAGGGCAGCTCCTCACCCGATTCGAGCTGCGCGGTCATCGGCTCGAGCTCCGCCGCGAGATACCTCCGGAACTGCTCCCGCAGAAGGCACTCCGTCTCGCTGAGCCACACCTCAGGCACGCTCCCCCCAGATTAGCCCATCGCTCGCACGTAGGTGCCGAGATCGAAGTAGTCTCGCCAGACCTTGATCTTCCCGCCCGCCATCTCGAAGACGCCGGTGCAGGGCAGGTCCACGCTCCTGTCCCCCGCCTTCGTGTGGTCGATACGCACGACGATCACGAGGTCGCCGGCAGCGAGGAGGTGCAGAATCTCCCAGGCCGTCTCGGTCCAGGATGCCGTGAACGCGCGGAATATCCCCGACCGGCTTGCGGCCCTTCACGGGACCGGTGGGCATGTTGTGATACACACATGGCGAGGTCCACCCAATCGGTGGAGGTAGGGTCCGGTCGACTCGTGCCCCGTCGGCGTCGCAGATTACGACCCTGGTGCCACGCCGCGCGCAGGCCAGCGCCGTCGCCCGGCCGACGCCGCTCTCGGCACCCGTAACGAGCGCAGTGCGGCCGTGGAGGTTGCGGGCGTTCACGGCTCAGGACTCGAAGAGCGGGGGCTGCTGCACCACGAAGCTCTGTTTCGCGTTCTCCGCCATCCCCTCGGGAAGCGCTGCGATCTCGCGCGCCACCGTCCGGGCTGCTTCCAAGAGCTCCGCAGGCTCCAAGACCCGGTTCACGAACCCGATCGCGAGGGCCTCCTGTGCGTTGTAACTTCGGCCCGTGAGGCACATCTCCCGCGCCGCACCCATCCCGAGGACCGCTCGCGTGAGGTCGTAGGCGGCGGGCGCGCCGAAACGTACCTGCGGCTGCCCGAAGACCGCTGCCGTGGAAGCCAGACGGAAGTCGCACATCGCGGCAAGATCGCAGCCGCCCCCCAGCGCGGGTCCATTCACGGCCGCGATCAGGGGCCTGGGGAAGGTGTAAACCCGGTGATGATACTCGGTGGCCTCCACGAAGACCTCGGCCATCCCGCCCCCGGCAAACTCCGACCGGTCGAAGCCCGCACAGAAGGCAGGAGGTGCCCCCGTGAGAACCACCGCCCGCACGCTCTCGCTCCTCTCCAGCACCTCCAGCCGCTGCACGATCTCCTCCCGGAGTGCGCGAGAGAGTGCGTTCCTCTTCTCTGGACGGTTCAACGTCAACAGCGCGGTTCCGTCGCTCTCCTCCAGGATCGTCAAGGCGTCAGCCATGCCTGCCCTCCTCGCGATGTCGAAGCCACTGCCGCCGCACCGCTCACGAGAGTCTCCCCTCTCCGAGCGCCCGCTCGGTGGCCCGATGACCGGCGTCGCTGCAGCGTAGCAGGCCGTCGACCGTCATCGTGACCCGGCCAACCGGAAGAAGGGCGTCCGGATGAATCACGCTGACGCGCTTCCGTGCGGTGGCCGGAATCGTGTGCGGCCTGCGATTCAGCAGCCGCTTCCAGATCCTGCCCCTCGGGTCTTGGACGACGATCACGGCCCGCTCACAGCCGGCCTCCAGGGCGGCTTCGTAGGGGACGTTGTCGACCAAGCCCCCGTCTGCGTAGTAGCGCCCGTCGATCCGCATCGGGCGACCGTAGACGCCCGGCAGGTAGTTGGACGCCATCAGGCTCGCGAAGAACTCGCTCCGGCTGCGCCAATGCTCGAAAAGGTGGAGTCGGCGCTCGCGGAATGAGAGGGCCCCACGCGGAGGCGAATGCCGGTGACTACCGCGTCCCCCTTTGCTGAGTTGACACATTCGGGGTAGGAAATCTCCTCCACAGGGAGG
>JBHHVJ010000053.1:0-23218 GCA_046754285.1 Myxococcota bacterium
GTGTCGTCTGCGGAGCCCCCGCGCCGGGCGGGATCGAAGGTGTGCGCTGTCGACGTGCTCCGCGACCCGAGAAGAGGAGGGACGACGATGGGGTGTGCAAAGGGTGCCCGTCTGGCACGCGCAGCGGCCACACTCGTCCTGGGTCTTGCGCTCGTGGGGGTCGCCGATCGAAGCGAGGCGGAGGACTGCACTGCGGCGTGCAGCCTCGTCTGTCGGGATTGCATTCGCGGGGAGTTGGGCGAGCTGAGGGCGTGCCTGCGGCCCTGCCGCGGGATCGGGAGGACAGCGTCCGGCTGCCGGCGCGTGTGTCACGACGCCTACGGGTCGGCCAAGGATCTCTGCCGTGGAGACCGGCGTCTTTGCAAGCTGGACTGTCGTGGGCTGAGCGATTCCTGTCGGCAGGAATGCGGCGCCGTAGCAGAGCAGTGCTTCGCCACCGCGCGTACAGCGGGTCGGACCTGTCACACGGACTGCAAGAGGAACGCGATCGAGACCCGAGCCCGGTGCCGGCGCGACTTCGTGCTCGATCTCGGCCCCTGCCTGGAGGCGGCCGGCGATGAGCAGAGTCGCTGCCTCGAGGCATGCGGTGCGACGCGCTTCACCACGCTCGATGCCTGCGCCGCTGAGTTCGAGAGCTGCCGAGAAGATTGCGTGGGCTCCGAGCCCCCGAGCGGAGAGCCGGGAACCTGCAACGTCTTGGACGGTCGAGTCGAGGCGGTACGCTCCCTGAAGGAGAAGGGCGCGACGAGGCTCGAGTGGAACTCCAGCTTCGTGCACCTCGGCTACCTCTGCCCGGACGCCGTCCATTTGACGTCGGGGGACCTCGAGATCGCCGTGCTGGCCGGTGCGGCGCAGTTCGTCGAGTTCGTCGATAACAAGCGCCAGCCGTTCACGCCGGTCGGAGAGGATCCCGCCGCCGGTGTGATCGATCCTGGGCCGGGCGACGTGACGGTGACCTTCACCGGGCTGCACTACGACGAGACCTGCGACGTCTTCATCGGGAACGGCCATCTCAAGGCGCGTGTCAGGATCGACAAGGATGGGGACGGGACACTGGAAAGCTTGGCGGATCTGGGTGTGAACCTGCACGTCGAGGCAGAGGTGGACTGTCCGTAATCTCTCTCGGTTCTGGGCGATGGGGGGGGGGGGGGTACCGGGCGATTCACCGCTCTTGATCGTCCAGCACCCGGCTCTTCTGGACCGAGTGGCGGGCGACCGCCGACCGAGGGGGAGAGGGAGGCTCGCCTCACCCCGTGGCCGGGCTCCGTGACGGGCGGCCCGTGAACCCGATCTACGCGGGTGAGGCCGTCACGGCTCGCACGTCCTCGTGCTGCCAGCGGGGCAGGTCGCCGGGCTGGTAGGTGAGGACCAGCGCGCGTCGGCTCACTGGGCTCCGGTTGCTCCGGGAGCCGTGCACCAGGTCGCCGTGAAAGAAGAGCACGCTGCCCGCGGGGGCCTCCAGGGCCACGGGTGTGCCCACATCGGCCCGACGAAGATCGGTGTACAGCCGGCCGAGCACGCCTTGGTCCTCGAAAACGGGCAGCACGCCGTGACGGTGGCTCCCGGGAATCACCCAGAGGCATCCGTTCTCGCGCGTGGCGTCGTCGAGGTAGACGAGCACGCTCACGAGTCGATCGAGGTGCTGGCAGCCGAAGGCCCAGTACGGCGTGTCCTGATGCCAGGGAAAGGGTGCCCCCTTGGGCCGCTTGAAGTTCAGCTTGTCGCTGAACAGGCTGACCGAGTCGGAGTCCACCACACGACGCGTGGGACCCCAGAGACGTGGATCATCGAGCAGGGCGTCCAGGCGGGGATCGAGGTGGTGGTAGGGCTCCATCGAGCGGATCTCCTGAAACGTCTCCTGCCACTCCCACTTGACGCTCGAGCCGAGCAGCTTCTGGTAGCGTTTGCCGTCAATCCTCTCGACCGCCGGGGCGTCCTCGCGCGCGGCCTCGTGCACGATGCGCGCATGCACCTCCTCTACGGCCGACCGGAGCGGCTCCAGCTCCTGCTCGGCGAGCTGCGCCGGGCGCATGAAGTAGCCGTGCTCCCGATAGCTGTCGAGCTCCTGGGCTGTGGCTTCGTGGACTGACATCTTCTCCTCCCCATCGCCGGCGCGAGCCGTGGTGGCTCCGCGGGCCCGATTGCACCGCCTCGAGAGCCTCGTCGTCAAGCCCTCGGCCTCGCCGGGCCTTCCACGGCCCGGCGCTCGCGCCCCGAGGAGCGGACCCGCGCCGCGCGGGTGCGAGAGTGGCGCCGACTGAATCGAGCGGTGCGAGTCTCAGAGCTTCAGGTCGTAGAGCGCCGCGACGTTCTCGCGCAGGATGCCCGCCCGTTGATCGGGAGACATCCCCTGGGTCACCGTCTCGATGATCTCGTGGGTGTGCGGGTACGTGCCATCGCTGTGCGGAAAGTCGCTGGCCCACATCACGCGCTCCATGTTGATCGCATCGGTGACGTGCCGGACGCTGTAGTCGTCCTGAAAGGTCAGATAGATCTGGTCATGGAAGTACTCGCTGGGCAGACGCTGGAGCTTCGCAGCGGGCAGGTGCCAGCGGTGCCGCTCCCAGGCGTGGTCCATGCGGAAGCAGAAGTGGGGCACCCAGCCCGCGTCCGCCTCGACGCAGACGACGCGAAGGTCGGGAAAGCGCTCGAATACGCCGCCGAAGATCAGCATGAGCATGATGTTCTGGTTCCCGCGCACGGTGACGATCTGGTGGATGATCATCGGACCGCGGATCGGCCCGGCGAGGTCGCCCTTGCTGGTGAGGATGTGAAAGCTCACCGGCAGCCCGAGGTCGACACAGGCCTGCCAGATCGGGTCGTAGCACGGATGGTCGTAGTCTTCGACGTCGGGCGTCCCCGGAAGCATGACGCCGCGGAAGCCGAGCTTCTCGATCTCCTCCAGCTCCCTGAGGCCCTCCTCGATGCTGCGGAGGGAGGCGACTCCCAGCCCGATCAGTCGCTCCCGAGAGGTCGCGCAGAACTCCGCCAGCCAGCGGTTGTAGGCCACGAAGCAAGCCTTCTTGTAGCCGGGATCCGGGTGGTTGCAGAGCACCATGCCGACGCTCGGGTAGAGGATCTCGGCCGCGAGGCCCTCCTGATCCTGGATCGCCAGGCGCGCGACCGGGTCGTAGCCTGCCGGATGGATCTCCTCCCAGCGCACGGGTTTGCGAAACTCCTGGGGCGGCCGTCCGCCCGTGCAGAGCAGACCCATGGGAACCTTGAGATCGATGTTGGGGATCGCGAGCAGAGCCCCCACCTGCTCGTCATAGATCGCGCGCGGCCTCTGGTCCCGATACCTGGGATCGATGTCCGCGAAGACGTCCTCGGTCTCGGCGATGTGGGAGTCGGCCGAGACGATCGGCTCGCTGAGCTGCATGGCGCTTCCTCCTCGTGTCAGATCCCCGACCCCTGGGTGTTTACCAGCGGCTGCGGTAAAATGCAATCGAGATAGATTGTTTTTGGTGCACCGGGT
The DNA here is from genome assembly GCA_046754285.1 of Myxococcota bacterium. GTDB lineage: Bacteria > Myxococcota_A > UBA9160 > SZUA-336 > SZUA-336 > JBHHVJ01. The sequence continues at coordinate 3,476 of JBHHVJ010000053.1, forward strand.
GGGACAGGGTCGAGGCAGGGCGAGGCAGGAAGTGACGGTTTCCGGTCGGGTGCGGAGACGCGTGCCCGGGCCCCTCCAGCAACTCAAGAGCCTCGCCACCCGCGAGCGCGTGATTCGCACTGCGATCGAGTGCATCGCAGAGGGTGGACTCGAGCAGGCCACTGCGGCTCGCCTCGCCGCCCGCGCCGGGGTCTCGTGGGGCGGGATCCAGCACCAGTTCGGGGACAAGGCGGCCATCTTCGATGCGGTCCTGGAGCACCTGCTCGAGACCTTCACGGTCGAGCTGTCCGGAATCTCGGCATCCCGTGCGAGCCTGAGCGCTCGGATCGCTGCGCTGGTCGAGGGAACCTGGCTGCTGATCTGCAACCCGGCCTACCAGGCCTTTCGTGAGATCCTGCTCCACCACCGCCCGCCGACCCGCTCCGCGCTGAGCCCAGAGCGGATCATGGGGCGTGTGAATCAGGCCCTGGACGCCGTCTGCGCCGGGCTCTTTGGCGATCTCGCGCTCCCGCGCGCCACGGTCGACCTGATCAAGCTGACCGTATTCGCCACTCTCGGGGGGATGGCGGAACAGCGGCGGATCGTGGCGCTGCCGATGGCCGCCACGCGCCTGCAGCTCGAGCTGCTCGAACGCACGATCAAGGATCTGATCCGGCGCAATCGACGGCCCAGATGAGGGCCGCGATGGAGCACCACCGGCTCCGGACGGGCACTTGAGTTTGAACCGGGGTTCAAGCCCGATACTGTTCGGTGGCCCCGGGGAGGGAACTGCCCCGGGGCCGATCCGAAGGAATGGGGAATGGGCGAGCGTAGAGACGGCTGCAAGGGTGCTGACGGTGGAGGGGGGCCGTGCTCCGGCTTCGATCTCGCGATCGCGGGGGGCGGAACGGCCGCATTTGCGGCAGCGCTGCGGGCGTCGGAGCTCGGCGCACGGACGCTGATCGTGAACGAGGGGACCCTCGGGGGTACCTGCGTGAACGTGGGCTGTGTGCCGTCCAAGACCCTGATCCGGGCCGCGGAGAACGCCCACTGGAGCGGCCTCTCTCGCTTCCGAGGCATCAAGCCCGAAGGCAGCCGGGTCGATGTCGCGGAGCTGGTCCGAGAGAAGGACGAGCTCGTCGAGGATCTGCGTCGTGTGAAGTACAGCGCTGTCCTGGCGCGCCTTGGGGGTGCGGAGCTCGTTGAGGGACGTGCAGTCCTCGACGGTGCACACAGGATTCGTGTCGGCGAGACGTTCTTCGAGGCGGACAAGATCCTGCTCGCCACGGGATCCCGACCGTCGCTTCCGCCGATCCCTGGTCTGCGCGAGGCGGGCGTCTGGGACAGCACCCAGGCCCTTGCGGTGCGGGCGCTGCCCGCGGAGCTCCTGGTTCTTGGAGGGGGCTACGTGGCTCTCGAGCTGGCCCAGATGTTTGCGCGCCTCGGAAGCCGTGTCGCGATCGTGCAGCGGAGCCCGCAGATTCTGCGTGGAGAGGATCCGGACGTCGTCCGGGCGCTGGTTGAGGCACTGGAGAGCGAGGGGATCGAGCTTCGTACGGGCCAGCAGGTCGAGCGGGTGGAGCGTGAGGGCGAGACCTTCCGCGTGACGGTGCGGGCGAACGATGTGGGCCATGAGCTCGTTGCCGGGGCGGTGCTCGCCGCGCTGGGCCGGCAGCCGAACTCCGAAGGGCTCGGTCCCGTGATTCTGGACGCCCGCGGATTCGTCCAAGTGGCTGAGGATCTGCAGACCAGCGTCCCGGGCGTCTACGCGGCGGGCGACGTGATCGGAGATCCAGTGTATGTCTACGCGGCGGCCTACGAGGGCCGTCTGGCGGCGCAGAACGCGCTCGGCAGCGGGCCGGAGGTGCGCGACTACACGGCCCTTCCGTGGGTGATCTTCACGGATCCGCAGGTCGCGGGCGTGGGTTTGAACGAGCGCGAGGCCAGGGCGGCTGGGCTCGAGGTCGACGTCGTCTCTCTGCCGCTCGCCAAGGTCCCGCGCGCGCTCGCGGCCCGGGACACGCGCGGTGTCGTCAAGCTGCTGCGAGCCCATGGCGAGGATCGGCTCGTAGGGGCGCGGTTCGTGGCGCCGGAAGGCGGTGAGCAGATCATGGAGCCGGCCCTCATGATCCGCTTCGGCTTGCCCATCTCACGGGTGGCCGCACACTTCCATCCCTATCTGACGCAGAGCGAGGCGGTCAAGCTGGCGCTGCTGGCCTTCGACAAGGACATCGAGTCGCTCTCGTGCTGCGCGAGCTGAGGAGTCCCCTGCGATGAAGAAGGAAACCCTCGCGACGGGAGGCGTGCTGGGGCTCTCGTTTCTGGTCGCATCCTGCTGTCTGGCGCCCGCTGTCTTCATCCTGTTTGGTGTCTCCGTGGGGGCCCTGGGCGCCCTCGAGGCGCTCGAGCCCTATCGCCCGATCTTCATCGCGCTCGGTACTGGCGCGCTGCTCTATGCCGGTGTGCGCCTCTATCGACCGGGCTCCCCGAGCGATGACGCCGAGTGTGCCGACCGGATCTGTGCACCTGGAGCAGGGTCGCGCCGCCGGACTCGGGCCCTCTTCACCATCGCGGCGGTCGTCTTCGTCGTGTCGATCGTGTACCCGTACGTACTGGCCGCACTGCTCTAGGAAGGAAAGAGAATGAGATCCTCAGCTGGAGAAGGACCCCGATCGCCTCTGGATCGACGGACCGCGCCAAACTCCCTTCCCTGCCTTCGGCGAGGCACCCTGCCGATCACGCTCGTCGCGATCCTCGGGCTGTTCCTGGCCGCCACGGAGCCGGTGGCCGAGGGCGCGGGTCAGAGACAGACCCATGTCTTCCACATCGAAGGCATGACCTGTGCGCTCTGCGGGAAGGCGATCTCGAAGGCACTCCACGAGGTTGAAGGCGTGCAAGAGATCGAGATCGATCAGCGGACGGATCGCGTGCGAGTCGTCGTGGCACCCGAGGTGACCGCGGAGATGCTCGAACGGGCCATCGAGTCTGCGGGGCGCTACGAAGCGGAGGCGGTCCCCAGTCCCTGATCTTCGCATGCGGGTGACGGGGATCGCCGAACGCCCCACGCTCCTCTCCACCGCCCGCGTGGAGCGGGTCTGGTCGGCTCAGTCCGAAGCGCTGGACTCGGTCACGGTAGAGGCCAGGATCGAGTCGGTGACGCGTACCGTGGTCGATTGCCTGGGAAAGGAGGGTCTGATTCCCTGAGCCCCTCTGGTGATCAGCGCTTGGCGAGCCGGGGGCTGATGAAGCGGTACGCGAGCAGCAGCGCGAAGAGGGCGATCAGCAGCAGAAGGATCCGGAGCGCGATGAGATCCACGAGATCGCTCGCAAGCGTGCGTGTGCGATCGACCAGGGCGTCCGCCGCAGCCGTGGCCGCATCGCCATGCGGCTTCTCGGTCAGCGCCCGGAGCTCGGCGGCCAGGCCGCTGAGCTTCCCCGCGGCCTCTCCGATCTCTCGAGCCGTGGCCTGCCATTCGCGGATGTCGAACGGCCTGCCGGAGGGGCCACCCTGAGGCTCGCGCTCGAGTAGGGCCCCCCAGGATCCCCCCGCGAGGTTGACCTGCTCAGCGGCTGCGGCCAGCGGCTCGGCCACCTCGCGAGCCTGAACGAGCGCGCCCTCGACACGATCGACGAGTTCGCGCAGCTCCGGCACGGAGGCCTCCAGATCTCGGGGCAGCCGGTCCAGCGCTGCCGAGATGTGCCGGGCGCTCTCCCCGACGGACTCGAAAGCTGCCAGACCCGTGAGGACGGTCTCTCGGTCCTCGATGTCGTAGAGGAGAAGCTCGACCTCCCAGCGGATCCGCTCCGGCAGCCTCGCCACGATCTCCGTAAACTCCCTTGCCGTCGCGTTGAACTCGTAGATCGCCTCCGCCCCGGAGCTCACGCCCTCCAGAGCTCGGAAGGGGCTCATGGGAAGCTCGACGATCCACTGGAATCGCGTGCTACGCCGAGCCTGCACCAGTGCGGCCTGCAGGGTGGGTACGGCAAACCCGGAGCGAATGGGCTGCTGTCGTGCGAACTCCTCTACGTCGGCGCGCACTCGCTCGATCTGCTCCGCATCGAGAAAGCCCGCCGCGATCTCCAGGAGATCTCTTTCGAGCTCCCGCATCAGCTGGATCGCCTTCGGCTGCTCGGTTCCGAAGACGTCGCGGCCGTCTCCCTCGGTCAGGAACTGGTGGACCATCACCACGATCGTGAGGACCGAGATATACGCCGCCTGCGGATCCTCTTCGAAGGCGGCCTGCTGAACGAGCGGTACGATGCGCACGCGCCAAAGCAGCGCGGCCCTTCGGACGGTACGGTCTCGTGTCCCCTGCTTGATGTCGTAGGTCGTGGCGCTCACCGCCGCGGCAAAGCGTCCCGCGTAGTCGGCAAGCTGCGCGCGCAGCTCCTCCTCGGTGAGCCTGGCCCCCCTCGCACCGGTGAACGGCAGTCCCGTCGGCCCCATCGGAGCGCACGCCACCAGGCCGAGAAAGGCGAGCAGCGCCGGACCCCGTAGGCGTGACCCGAACCTGCAAGCTCGAACGCGGATCGTTTCCAGGGTCGTGTCTCCTGCGAGATCGCGCCGAATGGTACCTCAGACCCGGCATGGGAGGCGAGGTTTGACGCGGGCGACCTCGATCGGGGTGATAAACTCCACGACGCGTGCATGGTGAAGAGGGGGATGGGTTGCAATCTCGTGGCGCGTACGTCCAGCTCGGCTGGCTTCCGCTCACACTCGTGCTCTCGGCGTGCGGCCCGAGTGAGCACTCGACGCTGGCGGAGAAGCTCGCCGAGCTTCGCGCGAGCTGCGTGGTCCTTGTGCTCGACGCGGCCCCCGCGAGCCATCTGAGCAGCTATGGGTACGCACGGGTCACCACACCGTCGATCGATGGGCTGGCCGCCGAAGGCATTCTCTTCGAGCGCGCCTACAGCCAGACCGCAAGCACCCTGACCAGCGTCCCTTCCTACCTCTCTGGGCTCTATCCACAGACGCTCGCGCTGTCCGGCAGCCATCGTTCCGGGGGAGGGGCGCGCATGCTCCCGGAGCGTTTTGCAGCGGGTGGGTTCCAGACGGCGGGCTTCTCCGAGAACCCGATCATGACGGGTGCAATCGCGGCGGAGTCGCGCTTCGAGCACTTCGTCACGATTTCCCCGGTCTCCCGCGACGCGGAGGGGAGGGCACGCGAGTCGTACGCCCTGATTGATGCGGCGACGGACTGGATCCACGCACACGCACGTGAGCGTTTCTTCGTCTACGTGCACCTGTTCCGGCCGCACAGCCCCTACCTCCCCCCCACCCCTCTCGCCGTACGCTTCCGTCCACCTTCCTACACGGGATCGGTCGGTGTTGACACCGGCTCGCTGACAGCCATAGACGGTGGAAAGAGGCGGATCGACGAAGAGGATCTGGGCTACATCGTCTCACAGTACGATGCAAACCTCTTCTTCGCCGACCAGCTCTTCGGCCAGGTCCTTTCCGCTCTGGCCGCTGCGGGTACACTCGACCGGACCCTCGTCGTCGTGACCGCCGATCACGGTGAGGGCTTCGGTGAGCACCGCCGCTTTCTGCACAACAGCACCCTCTACAACGAGATGATTCACGTTCCACTGATCTTGCGCCTACCCCCGGGCCTGCATGTGGAGCCGGCGCGAATCTCGACGCCCGTTGGCCTGGTGGACCTCGTGCCCACCCTGGTCGATCTCTTCTCGCTGCCGGGCTCGCCTGACGTGCCGTTCGATGGACGGAGCCTGCGGTTGCTTCTCGAAAGAGTGGCACCGTCGTGGGAGGAACGCGTGATCTTCTCGCAGACCTTCACCCGAGTGGCCGTCATCGATCGGGCGTTCAAGCTGATTACCGATCCGGCCCATCCCGACGTACCTGAGGAGCTCTATCGAATCGATGAGGATCCCGCAGAGCGCAGGAACCTGCTGGCCACGCACTCGGTGCCACCTCGTGTCACGGAGCTTCGCGAGGAGCTGGTGCGTTTCCTGACGGGCGGCGTCACCGACCAGAGCGTGGAGGCCGCCGCCGGTCGACTCTCGCAGTCCGTGCAGGAGCAGCTTCGGGCCTTGGGTTACATCGACACACCGTAGGAAGGTGGTCGACGGCGAAGCGACCTGACTCACTCCTCCAGCAGAGCTGCGCAGCGCGGCCTACAGCGGCATCGCGATCGTGCGAGCGTTCCGGCGCGAGCTCTACCGACGCTGCGCGGGGGAGCTCATGGCCGCCCGGATCTGCTGCTCGGGCTCCTTGCGATCGAGGTAGTCCCGCCAGGTCGTGACCAGGCCGTCCGCGTTCACCTCGATGATCGTCGCGCCGTGCATCGTGATCGGTGTCCCGCTACCCGGCGTGCCGGGCCGCGTAAAGGTAGCGCGGCCGACCCACTCGAAGACCGCCCAATCGGATCCCCCGCGGATACGCGTGATCTCCTGGTGCCAGTCGGGAAAGAGGGAGCGTGTCTGCCTCGAGATGCTCCTCAGGTCGGTTGTCGAAGGAGTGTGCGGGTCCCCGAAGCGGGCGCCCGGCGCAAAGAGCGCCTGCCAGCTCCCCCGGTCCAGCATGCTCAGCGCGCGCTCCGCCTTCCGTGCCCAGGCTTCCCAGTCCATGGCCGCTCCGATGAAGCCGCCATCATCCCGATCGGGCCGCGTCTGTCAACCGGACCCGGGAGGCGGCCGTCGGTCGCGGGCGCGTTCAGCCCTTCAATCGCGGCTTCGTGATAGCCTGCGCCCGTTTGAACACCCCCGCCCACGTCATCCTCAACGCCACCGTCCTCGGTCGAGGCCGCTGGGAACGCCGGCCTCTGGCCATCACGATCGGTGCGCTGATGCCGGATCTCCCGATGCTGGTCTTCTACCTCTGGGAGCGCGGCGTGCGAGGTGCGTCCGAGGCTGCGATCTGGTCGCAGCGCTACTTCGAGCCCTGCTGGCAGGCGTTCTTCGACAGCTTCAACTCGCTTCCGCTGATCGGCGTCGCGGCTCTTGCGGCTTGGCGGCTCCACGCCCGATCGTTGCTCGCCTTGCTCGCGAGCATGGCGCTTCATGCGCTCTCGGATCTTCCCCTGCACCGCGAGGATGCTCACGCCCACTTCTTTCCGTTCTCTTCGTGGCGCTTCCACAGTCCGGTGTCCTACTGGGATCCGACGCACCACGGCTCGATCTTCCTGGCCGTAGAAGCCGTGGGTGTCCTGCTCGGTGCCGCCGTGCTGATGCACAGGTCGCGACCCGTCGCCTGGCGCGTGATCGGTAGCGTCACACTGATCGGCTACGTCGCGTTCGCCGCTGCTGCCTTCCTCGTCTGGAGGGGAGGCGGCGTGACTCGTGGATCGGTGTGGGTGCTCCCTTCGGACGGTTCTGCGTCGCACGGTATACTCGCGCCATGTGTGGAATGCGGCTGCGGCTCGCGACCGTGTTCTTGCTCGCCTGTGCAGGTGTTTCCGGGCAGAGCCGCGGAGATCCGGCGCGGCGCCTCGGCGATGAGGCCGATGTTGCCAGCGCTGCGCCTTCCGTGTACCAGAGCTTCCGTGCGGCGCTGGCCCGCTCGCCGTCGTTGCAGGCGCTCTGGGAGGAAGCGGAGCGGTTCGAGGAGGAGGAGCGTCTGCTCGAGTCGGCGAGGGGTTACGAGCGGGTCAGTGATGCGCTTCCGCGGGAAGCCCATCCGTGCTGGCGTGTGGCCCGGAGCTACTGGCGCTTCGCAGACGATCAGCCACCGGAAGCCAAGCGGGAGCGTATTCGTTACCTCGAGCAGGCACGGGACTGGGCCGCTCTGGGGCTCGAGCGCGATGAGCGCTGCGCCGGATGCATGCTCTGGAAGGTCGCCGCCCTGGGGCGACTCGCCACGACGCGGGGTGTGTGGAGCGGAATCCGCTCCGTCTCGGAGATGGCGGAGCTGCTCGAGCGTGGGATTGCGCTGCGGCCACGTTATGCGGACGGCCCCTCGAACTCGCTGCTCGGAAACCTCTACCTGGCGAGCGCGAAGCTGAATCGGATCCTTCCTGACTCGCTGTGGATGCGGTGGCTCACGGGTGTGCGCGGGAACAAGGAGCGGGGCCTGGAGCACGCCCGACGGGCCGTGGCGCTCTTGCCGGAGCGGATCGACTACCGGGTCGAGCTCGGGGTCGCCCTGCTCTGTCTCGGCGAGCGGCGGCACCACCGTGAGCGGATCCGGGAGGCGCGTTCGGTGCTCTCTCGGGCTGCCGCCATGCCGCCGCTGAGCCCTCGGGACTTTCTGGCGCGCCAGCACGCGGCGATGCTGCTCGAGCACCCCGATCGCGCCTGCGGCTACTCCCGGGACGGGCAGATCGAGATCGAGTCTGCCGCCGAGGTGGGGCCCGAAGCGCCGAGTCGCTGAGTTCGCATATTCGCGGAGCATTCCAATACTGCTTCAACGCTCCCCTGGCGCGTCTTTTGCTCTTGACATTGGTGTGTGTAGCGCGCCTAGGATGAACGGGGTACGCAGGGGCTTGCGCGCCGATGCGGTTCGCGAGCGTGGAGGATCGAGAATGTCGATTCGAGAGACTGTCGCAGTGGAGCCTTTCCTGGCCATGGGGATGGCGCTGCTCCTCACACTGGGGATTGCCAGCGAGGCGCCGGGGTTCACGAAGCAAGAAGAGGCCTGTATCAAGACTCTGAACAAGAACCTGCAGAAGGTTTCCGCGGCCCACGGCAAGGTGTTGTGCAAGTGCCTCAAGGACTTCGCCAAGGGCAAGACCAATCACATTCCCCTCTGCGTCGCGCTCAACGACGGAAAGGTCTCCAAAGCTGCCGCGAAGGCGCTGGATGCCGAGGCGTCCAAGTGCAGCACGCCACCGTCCGTCCTCGTCACCAGCGCAGCCAACAACAACCTGGTGGCCGCGGACAAGGAGCTCGCTGTGCGCGAGCTCCTCTTCGGCTCCGATGTGAACGCTACGGTGATCACCGAGGCGACGGACAAGAACGCCTCGAAGTGCCAGCTCAAGGTCTCCAAGAGCCTGAAGAAGTGTCAGGACACCAAGTTCAAGGAGTTCAACAAATGCAAGAAGGGCGCCATTGCGGGAGCCACGAGTCCCTCGGCTGCGGTGACGGCCGTGGAGGCTTGCGTGACGAGCCTGGCGACGAACGCGAAGGTGTCCAAGGCCTGCGCCAAGGTGAAGGCCAACATCGACAAGAAATGCGTGGCCAAGGGCGTGACGCTGTCGACCGCCTTTCCCGAGTGTGATGCGACCTCGTCCGCGACCGTAGCGCTCTGCCTCGAGTACGGCGTGGAGTGCGCGGTCTGCCTGGCTTTGAACGCTGCTGACGGTCTTGCGGTGGACTGCGACCTCTTCGACGACGGCATGGCGAACGGCAGCTGTGGGGGTGGTCCGCCGCCGGCCCCGTGCAGCGCGACGTCTCCGCCGATGTGCGATGGAGACTGTCCCCCGGGCGAGATCTGCAGCGACGTGGGAGGGAGCTGTGCTTGCGTGGCTCCGCCGGCCCCGTGCAGCGCGACGTCTCCGCCGATGTGCGATGGCGACTGCCCCCCGGGGGAGGTCTGCACCGATACGGGGACGAGCTGTGTCTGCCTGCCGCCTCCGCCGGCCGCGTGTGGGGACAGCTTCCCGATGTGCGACGGGGCCTGCATGCCGGGGGAGAGCTGCGTCGACGACGGTGCGGGCTCTTGCGTCTGCCTGCCGCCGAGCGCCCCCTGCATGTGCGGGGCCTCCTGTCCGTTCGACTGCGGCCCGTTCGGCGGGCCGGTGATGGGCTTCTGTGTCATCGCCTCGGGCAGCCTGCCGCCCGGAGACTGCCACTGCACCGCGCTCTGTCCGGGTCTTCCGCCCAAGTGTCCACCCGCACCCCCGGGGGTCTGCACGATGGATCCCTGCACGGTGAGCTGCCCCGGGGGTGGCTCCGTAGCGGGGATCTGCGAATTCCCCGATCCGGATGGCTGCCTGTGTGGGAACCTCGGCACGCTTCCCTGTCCGTGAGGAGCTGAGAGGGCGGAAACGGGCCGGGGCCGCGCGGGGTGCCTCGTGGCCGAGCCTCAGGGGAGGCGCGGACCGCGAGGTGTTCCCTCGGGCGGTGGGCGTGGGCCGGATCAGGGGGCCGTGCAGCTCACCGACCCGTTCACGATCGGGCAGAGCGTGAGGCTGCTCTTGCGGATCAGGTCGACGCCGCGATCGCCGAAGAAAACCTCGAGATCCCGGCGGCTCTCGGCGCTCACGCCGTGCAGGAGCGGGAAGGGCGCGAGAGGATTGGGCACCCGGAATCGCGCGGGCGTCCCGCTCTGGAGCACGCCCGGCACGCCGAGCTCGACCAGGATCTCTACGTCGTCCAGGCCCGTGTTGAACGGGAAAGCCGGCTGGTCCGCCCCAGTGATCTGACCCGCGACGTTCCCGGACTGGCTCTCGGCGAGGCATCGATTGGGCAGACCACAGTGGAGGGCGGCCCCAGTCGTTGGACAGGTCCCGCCAGGGCAGTCCGTGCTGTCGGCACACGGCAGGTCCGCTCGCGTGCCGCCCTGGCAGCGGCTCGACTCGCAGAAGTAGTCGGGATCTCCGGGCACCGCGCCCTCGCAATGGCCCCAGAAGCTGTCGGGCTCCAGCCCTCGCCCCAAGCGCTTACGGCAGGCCTGGTCACCGCTATTGATCGTCGAGTTTCCCCCGAAGCAGCCCGGAATCCCATCGGGGCCGGGCCCGAAGGAGCTCACACGCACGAAGGGGTGCCGCCCCGTGTCCGGCGGCGTGTCCTCCGCGGACCAGCTCACGGGGGTGCTCGAGCGGTTCCGGCCGCCGAAGGCGAGGCGCTGGCCCGGCGCGAAGCTCCCGCCGCCACCGATCCCCGGCGACCCGGGGCTCGTCGAGGAGGGCGCGCCGAGCACGCAGCGATCGATGATGCAGTCGTTATCGATGAACGTCGCAGCGGTCGCGCCGGTCGTCGTGAGGGTGAAGACCTCGATCGCAAGGGTCGCCGGAACGCCGTTCAGCACACCGATGCGGCCGGCCTCGACGAGCCGAAGCTCGGGAAGGCCCAGGTCCCGGTAGCCCACGGGGAGCGCACGGGGGCTGCCCTTGGCCGGATCGGCGGAGGTGTGCGTCCCCCCGCAGGCCTCACACGTCTGGTCGATGCCGCACTCGGAACCCGGCCCTTGGTCGGGAAGGGTGACATCGCACGGGGTGCGATCGATGGAGCAGCTCCCTGTGCGAACCGGATCGTTCGGATCCTGACCTCCAAGGCGACAGCGCCGGTCCCCCTGAAACACCCAGACCACCTCGCTTCCGAGCCGCAGGCTCAGCAGGTCCCCCGTACCGGCGGGTCTTCCCTCCAGAGAGTCGAGCAGGAGCTAGATGCCGGAGTCCCGGTCCTGTGCGGCGACTGCGTGAACGGCCTCCAGCTCGAGCGTTGTGTGCTCGTAGGCGGTTCCGCAGAGGGGTGGGCAGCTCGGGCCGGTGGGGTCTGTGGACCAGCCATAGGGCTGACGCGAGGGCGGGACCGACTCGTTCGGCACGATGTCCCGTGTCCAGAGCAGGCCCACCCCGTCGAGGACGGGTCCGAGCTCGGGGCGGTTCGGGTCGCGCTGCTCGTGACAGTAGAGCCGGTCGATGCAGGTGGAGCCCAGTGCGAGGACGTCGCAGTCTGCGTCGCGGAAGCAGAAGATCCCCGGGTCGTGGGTGCAGTGGCCCTCGACGGCCATCTGGGTCTCCCAGCCGTCCGGGATGATGCAGGGCATCAGGATGCGCGTGAAGTCCGCCGCGCCATTGCTCGCGCCCGGGCTGAACTCCGCGTCGCTCCAAGTGGAGGGACCCCGGAGGCGCAGCTCGCGGATCCCGAGGGCCGTGGCCTCGGCGGTGGCCGTGTCGGTGAGCTCGACGACGGTCGTGCGCCGCAGCGGACGGATCGGGCCCGTCCCCGGAAAGCCGGAGCCCGGATCGCGCTGCAAACTGGGGACGAGAGGCGGGTTCTCGATCGCCTGGCGCGGGCTGGCGAACGTGCCACTTCCCGCGTCCTGGCCGCATCCGGCCTGGACGTCTATCTGTCCTCCGAGGACGTCGACATCGAAGCAGGTCGCCTCGCCGAGCCCGCCGAGGTCGAAGTCGGGGTCTCCGTCGGAGCAACGCGCGAAGGGTCCCTGGCAGATGTCCGTCCCGAAGGTCTTGATCGGGTTCCCGAGGGCGTCGAGCTCCCCCAGGAAGATGTTCCCGTTCGGGTCGTCGGACTGGCAGTTCGCGAGGTTGTTGTTCGTGGCCATGAGGCAGTTGCCCGTCGCGTCGGGGTAGGCCGTGCTGCTGCCCCCGAGATTCACGCCAACCGGGCACATCGAGCTCAGGCCTTCGGTCTTCTCGAGCGTGGCGAGCAGCGCCCCATCCTGGTCGAGCAGCGCTTGGGCGTACTCATCACTCAGGCAGGGAATGCCGCCCGGCCGCACAGAGTTCCGACCGACGTTGTTGCCCTTCTCGAAGTACCCCAGTGTCCCCTCGCACTGACCCGCAAAGCGCGGCCAGAGCGTGTTGGCCTCGCCCGACGCGCAGCGGCCCCTGGGGACGATCGCGAGTCGGCAGGTCTGATCCGGGTTCTCGGCGCAGAGCGTGCCATCGGCGGTGAAGCAGCCGCGCTCGAAGTCGCAGGCCTGCGGGGCGACGTCGTACACGTTGTTGCGCCCGTAGGCGCTGACCTCCTCGTAGGCCGCGCGCAGCAGCGGGGGGCAGCGGCAGTCGGCCTGGCAGCGACCGGGGCAGGCGGCGTCCTTCAGGCCGTCACACGCCTCCGTTCCCTCGAGGACGTCGTTGCCACAGATCGGAACCGTCGGGACCGTTCCGCAGCTTCCGTTTGGCAGCCCGTCGTCCTGGGTGTCGCAGTCGAAGAGGAGGCCGTCGGCATCCGTCACCGCGCGGCAGGACGCGCAGCGGACGCGCCCTTCGACACAGTCGGCGAGAGCGTCGCTGTCGCCGTTCCCGCAGCCGGGGAAGGCCGTTCCGAGATCGACCCCTTTCAGGAAGCACTCGCGCGCGATCTGACGGCGGATGGAGCTCCTGCCGCCCTCGCAGAAGCGTACGCTTCGGGAGCTCGGATCGACCTCCGCGCAGGTCGCCAGGTTTGCTGCGCTCTGAATGAGGCCCCTCAGCAGACCGCGGCGCTTGCAGCGGTTGAACTCTTGCAGCCGTGTCTCCGCGCAGCGCCTCGCCGCGCGCAGGACCCCGCGCTGGCAGCGGGAGGCCGTGGTGTCCCCGGCCAAGCCGTCGCCCGCGGCATCGAGATCGGAGCCGAAGATCTCGCGGACCAGGGAGAGGCCGCGGTCAAGGGCGGTGGCGTTGACCGCGGCGGGATCGCTCGCGCCAAAGCTGGGCGGCTTCCGGCAGCGGCGGCTCGCAATGCTCAGGGTGCGGGAGAGCTCGCCCGTCAACGCGGGAGCGGCCGCCGCGCAGTCCTCGACCGCTGAGCCCGTCGGCCCCGAGCGGACTCGCTCGGCCAGACAGCGCGTGAGGCTCGAGATCTGCGCCCGGGTCACCCTGAGCAGGCGATGGTTGAGGGAGTTCAGGCACCAGCGCTGACCGCTATTCTGGACCTGCGCCCAGGCGGCTCCGGGGACGGTTGCCAGGAACCAGACCGTGAGCAGCACCCGCGTGGTCCCCGGCGCGCTTCGGGTCCGCATCCAGGATCTCCTGACCGATGGGGTCCTGTAGGGAACCTACCACGAAAGAGAGGCTTCGCGGGGCATTCTTTCGGCCCACCGGCTGACGGGCCGAGCCCGCGACGGCCTCAGCCCGGCCGGGCCTCACTCCGGGTCGCAGACGCCTTCACAGAACTGGAGCACCACGCCGTCGGGACGCAGGAACGCGTCGATCTGTTGTCCGGCGCTCGGCGTACCCGTCGATCCGTGCGCACCGTTTCCAAAGGCGGGGGGCTGATTCGTCAGGGGAGGGATGCCGGAAGCGCAGACCGTCCGTGAGGCCGGGTCGCCCGGCCCGGGACAGTCTCCATCGGTGGTGCAGAACGCGCCCCGGTCGTCGGAGAGCGGACCCGGTGTGTGGCAGCGCGAGAGCGCGAGTCGCGGGTCGATCTCGACGAAGGCCGAGCCGGAGACTGGAGCGTCGAGCTCGGGGATGTCCACGAACGAGCGGTGAACCGGTCGCAGCTGCGGGATGCCCAACGATCGCAGCATGATCTCGGTGCCGAGGTTTGGGACCTGCGAGTCGTGCGTCGCCATGTGGATGAGCACCTCGTGCGGGTGCGGCGGGTCAGAGAGGTCGCCGCTGCGCAGATGGCTCAGGTAGCCCTGGGGTTCCGCGCGGTCCCAGAGCTGCTGAATCAGCGCCAGGATCAGGGTCTCGTCGAGCGGATCGGGGTAGCTGCCGCGCAGCAGGGCCAGGAACGGGTTGAAGTCGATGCTCCGACGCAGCAGCGTGCTGTAGTTGGCACCCGGCACCGCGAGGAAGCCGCGCCGGAAGTCCTCCGCGATCGACAGGATCGCCAAGCCGAAGATGCCGCCCTGGCTGCCGCCCGAGTAGTACACCTCGGTCGTGTCGATCACGCCCGCGGCGGGGCTGCCGAACCGGAACGCGGGGTGTGAGTTGAAGCCGTTCACGGGGTCCACCATCAGCCGCCCGAGCAACAGGTGGTTCAGGAAGCCCTGATGAAGCCGCTCCGGGATGCGGTGGAAGACCGAGAGATCCTGTGTGAGCGGCAGCACCGACGGCGCCACGTCCGAGCTGGACATGCCCTGCATGTCCACCGCGCCGATCACGAAGTCGTAAATGGCAGCGAGCTCGGAGAGCGTGTCGAGCTGGAAGCGATTCCCGAGCAGTCCGTGGCCCCAGAGCGTGGGACGGCCGGGCTGCACGGAGCAGGCGCCGGTGCAGCCCGGTGTGGGGACCGCGCTGCGCGGCACGTCCACGACGAAAGGCACGCTGGCGAAGCCGTTCTGGCTCGGCACGCCGTTCAGCAGGTTCAGGCGCGAGGCCGGGGCGTCGGCGGTCATGAAGAGCGGCGCCTGGAACGTACCCTCGATCCGCGCCCAGATGAACGCATCAAACCCCGAGCCTCCGCCATCATCGACGCTCGTCACGCTGAAGGACGGTGTACCGAGCGCAAAGGCCTGGTCCCGAATCGAGACCATCCAGCCCGTGAGCGCCTGGGTGCTCGCGGTGGTGAAGTCCCAGGCCAGCAGGAGATCGCTGCGCGCAACGCCGTTCGCCTCGAGGATGCCGAAGATCTCTTCGAAGCCTGTCCGTCGGGCATCGATCGCGTCGGCACAGAGCCCACCGCAGGCCGCTGCGATCTCCTTGGGTTTCAGCCCATCGCGCAGGGCGCGGAACGCGAGACGGGGCGCGAGCGCCTGCCCGTTCTCGTCCACGAGGTCCCGGATGGCGACGACGTAGCGCGTGCCGTCCTCGAGCCGTCGGCCGGGCCGCAGGATCAGCGCCCTTCGCGTCACGTCGTCCGTGTTCGCATCCAGCTCCGCGAAGTGGAGCACTCGCTCCCCCGTCTGCGCATTCATGAGCACGGTCGGATGGTCGGGCGCGAGCGATCGCGAGAAGTCGGTGTGGAAGGCCACTCCCGAGGCCGCAAGGTCCACGGGTACGCCGGTATCGGGCAACAGCGCGAGGATCATCGGCCCCGGACTGAAGCCATCCAGCGTGTTCCAGTCGTCTGGCTTGACTGGTATCCCGAGGCGGTTCACCGGCAGGGCGTTTGGCCCGTAGTCGACGCGGAGCCCGGTGGGCGTCGTGGGATCGGGGCGCAGAAAGAACGAGGAGGGGTAGGGGAGCAGGCACGACTCGTCGATCAGGAAGTCGCAGCGCTCGCCGTCCGTGCGGATCGCGAGGCCGCAGAGCGGCGATGTCGAGGAGGGTGGGCGGCGGGTGAACCTGCCGAACCCGGCTTCCGGAGGCGGCGAGTAGAGGCGGCTTCGCGTGCACAGGATCTTCTGGTTGCGCGCGAAGCAGCGGCTCACGCACGATCGCGCGCAGAACCCCGGGGCCGTCAGCTCGATGCGAAGGAATGGATCCTGAGGGGGGACCCATCCCAGCGTCGGAAGCTTCGCGACCAGCAGGATCGTGTCCGCCTGGGCCCGCCAGCGCCGCAGGAGCACCCGCCCGGGAAGCTCCGAGCTGCCCCGGAATCGGCTTGCGCTCCCGGTCGAGACAAACTCGTCGACCGGGATGGTCACGTCGTAGCGGGGGGCAGACGGGGTGTCGGGAGCCACGATCGAGAGGCCCAGCGAGCCCCCACCCTGGAGCAGCGCCGCGTGGGTCAGGCCCGGTGCGGTGATCGTCGCGCGGATGGTCACGGTCTGCGTCGTGAGCTTGAAGCTACGCAGCGTTGCTCCCGCACAGTCCGCCCCCTTTGCGCTCGTGGCAGAGCTGAGGAGAAAGACAGCGATCAGTGCCGCTCGCCCTGGGGCCAACACGACGACCATCCTGAACCCCCAGCCGCCGGCTTTCAAGAGATCTGGTACATGAGAGCGACGATCGCTTGGCTCGAGCGTGAGGACGTGGGAGAATGGCGCCGATGAGGAAGCCGCCGCGGCTCGCTCTGGGGATCCTGCTCTGTCTGCTCGTGGCCATGCCGCTGGCGGTACCGGCGCACCCCTCGCTCAGCGAGGAAGAGGCCTTCGTGGAACGCGCGCTCGCGGCAAACCCCGACGACTTCACGTTGCACCTCCGTCGGGCCCGTCTGCATCGCGAACGGGGCCGCTGGGATGCGGCCGCGGCCTCGTTGCTGCGTGCGGCCGAGCTCGGAGCGGACGAGATCCGTGTGCAGGTCGCGCTGGCCAGGATATTTCTCGACGCAGGCTTTCCGCTCACCGCGGAGCGGCAGATCGAGCGTGTGCTCGCGAGCCGGCCCGAGCATCCCGAAGCCCGTATCGTGCGGGCGCGGATCTCGAGCGCGCTGGGGAAGCGTCTTCGAGCCGCCGACGACTACCGCGCCGGGCTCCTTCACCTCGAGCGGCCGGAGCCCGGCCTCGTTCTCGAGGCGATGGAGGCCCAGCGCGCGGCCGATCGCCCGGAAGACGCGCTGCGTGTGGCCGATGCGGCCATGGCTCGGATCGGAGTCGTCGCATCGTTGCAGCTTCCCGCCCTGGAGATCGAGCTCGAGCTCGGCCACCCGGAGCGTGCGCTCGCGCGAATCGAGGTGCTGCTCGAGCAGGCCCCCGCGCACCCGCTCTGGCTGGCGCGCCGCGCGGAGCTGCTCGAGGCCACCGGGCGGGCTCGCGAAGCGAGGGCGACCTACGCCCAGACGCTCGCGCTTCTCGAGCGCCGACCGATCCGGCGCAAGAGCCAGGCGATGCGAGACCTCGAACGACGTCTCAGGATCCGGCTGGCCGGCCTGCCCACGCCCGAAGGGAGCCCACCATGAGCCTCGATTCACGACGGCACTTCCGCGTTCACCACGCGCTGGCCGTGCTGCTGATGATCCCCTCGCTGAGCTGGGCGCAGTCCATCACGCGAGGGCCGTACCTCCAGATGCCTGGGCCGGATCGGATGCTCGTCGTCTGGCACACGGATCTCGCGCTCACCGATCCGAGGGTCGAGCTCGGCACGACCCCCGCGCTCGGAACGACCGTGAGCGGCACCAGTGCGGCCGACGCGATGGGGGGCTTCAAGCACAGCGTTCAGCTCTCCGGGCTCACGGCCCAAATGAAGTATTTCTATGCCGTCGGATCTTCAGCGGGACTGCTCACGACGCCGGGTGTGGACTTCGCCTTCACGACGGCGCCGCCGCACGGCACGGTTCAACCGATCCGAATCTGGACCTACGGAGACTCCGGCTACTGGCCCGGGAGAACGGCCACGGAGTACCGCGACACACGGCAGGCTTACTACGACTACGCGGGAGGGGGTGACGTGAACGCGGCCGCCGATGCCACGGACGTCATGCTCTTTCTCGGCGACAACGCCTACTTCGTCGGCAACGACGCGACCTACCAGTCCGTGTTCTTCGGGCCCGCGGAGCTCCAGGCCTGGCTGCGCCGCCAGCCCTTCTTCTCGGCCGCGGGGAATCACGAGGGCTTTGCCGCGGGCTTCGATAGCGTGGCGCAGACGGGGGACTACTTCGAGATGTTCGAGTTTCCGGCGGCCAAGGAACTCGGTACGAACGGCGTTGCGTCCGGCAGCGAGGCCTACTACTCGTTCGACTACGCCAACGTCCACTTCGTGATCCTCGATTCGGAGGAGAACATCGAGAACATCGACACGTCCGGTGCGGCGATGCTCACTTGGCTCGTGAACGACCTGCAAGCCACGACGGCGGACTGGATCATCGCGGCCTGGCATCGGCCGCCCTACTCCAAGGGGCTGCTCCACGACTCGGACGTCGAGCTCAATGAGATCGACATGCGTGAGGTCATCGTTCCCGTGCTCGAGGATCACGGCGTCGACGTCGTGCTTGGCGGTCACTCGCACACCTACGAGCGGACGCCGCTGATCGACGGGCACTACGGCGACTCGACCGCGCTCAGCGTGGCGAACATCCTGGACGGTGGTGATGGAGACCCGGCGGGGCAGGGCCCGTACATCAAGCGCAGCCTGGGATCGGCGCCCCACGAAGGGACCGTCTACATCGTCGCGGGGAGTCCCGCGGATCTGCGCTTCTTCGTGCCCGCCGAGGGGCATCCGGCCATGGTGCGTAGCCTGCTGAGCCTGGGCTCGGAGGTGATCGAGATCGACGGTGACACGCTCGTGGGTCGCTTCCTCGACGACACGGGGGCGGTGCTCGATGAGTTCCGGATCGAGAAGGGTGGCTGTCCCGACGCTCCGCTCCCCGTCTGCACGAACGCCGGAAAGGGCAAGCTTCTGCTCAAGCGCGGTACGGACCCGGCTCGACACCTTTTGCTCTGGAAGTGGGGCAAGGGGGCCGCGGACGTGGCCGCGCTCGATCCGTTGGCAGGCAACGATCTGCGCCTCTGTGCCTGGGATCCGAGCGGCAAGATTCTGGACCTCGCGACTCCGAACATCGAGGCGCTGGGCTATCCCACCGACCCGAACGACCCCGGCCCGAGCTGGAGCTGGAAGACGCCCAAGCCCGGCCTCTTCCTATACAAGGACAAGGCCCTCTCGGCCTCGGGCCTGCAGAAGATCAAGCTCAAGACGGGCCCCTCCGCCACGCTGCTGATGAAGGCGAAGGGAGCCGGCGCGGGACTCCCGCCGCTGCCTCTGACCACGCCGGTGACGGCGCAGCTCGTGAATTCCGACACAGGGGAGTGTTGGAGCACGTCCTTCGCGGCTGCGAAGAAGAACGAGGCTGGCAGGTTCGTCGCGGTCGGTCCCTGAGCGCTCAGTCCCCGCGCTCACGGCGTCGGGGGGGCTGGAACTCGAAGCGCGCAGCCGTCGTGCCTCGCACGAGGCGCGTGATGGACGCCTCGGACGCCGGCTCGGCGTCGTCGTCGATCACGACCTCCCAACGGCAGACCGGGCCGGTCGCCCCCGCGGTCCGTGGCGGGCGGAAGACCGGGCGGCAGCGAGCCCTGGGATTGATCGCCTGTACGGTGGCGTCGAAGGTGGGGTCCTCCATGTGGTGACACATCGAGACGACGGCCTTCTCGCCGAGCGGCTCGACGTCCTCCAGCGCCCCGCAGCGTTCGAGCCAGAGGTAGCCGTGCTTCTCGTCGATCACCTCGTAGCGTACGTCCATGTACTGGTGCGGAAAGCCGGGGTCGAGCTGCATGGACTTGAAGATGGAGGCGACGTTGTCGCCCTCGATCCGCATGGCCTTGCGAATCCGCTCCGTGTACACGGGGCTCGCGCCCATCCACTCTTCGATGGCGATCTCCTGCATCGCCTCGGGCCCGGAGCGTCGTGCGATCGCGGGCATGATGGCGCGATCCAG
>JBHHVJ010000054.1:0-21950 GCA_046754285.1 Myxococcota bacterium
GAGATCGACCCCTTCGACGCCGGACCCTTCTCCGGGGCGGCCGTCCCCGACGTCGTACCGATCCGCGCGACACGACGCCTGCGGCTGGAGCGCGAGGCCGCACCCGACGACGCGGCAGCGTTCATCGCCGCGACCGAGGAGGGCGGCGGCTTTCGCGCCGTCGCCACGCGTGCGGCGCACGACGGGGAGCGGGCCTGGCTGACCAAGGAGGCGTGCGAGCGGCTGGCGCTCTCCGAGGGTGACGAGCTGGTGCTGACGCCGCTCTCCATCCCCGAGGCGAACCGTGGCTGAGCCGGAGCTCTTCAGCGCGCGTGGCGACCTGATCGACGGGCGCTTCGTCCGGCCGGCCGGTGCGACCGGAGAGCTGCGGCTGGAGGATCCGGGCGATCTCGGTGCGCTCGACGGGGCCTTTCCGTTCTCGGTCGAGGCACTGGAGTCCGCCGTCGAGGCGGCCCGGCACGCTCACCCGGCCTGGCGCGACGCACACCCCGAGGAGCGTGCGGCGTACCTGCGACGCTTCGCCACCTGCATCGAGCTCGAGCGCGATCGACTCGCCCAGCTGATCGCGCGCGAGGTGGGCAAGCCGCTCTGGGAGGCGGCCACCGAGGTCGACGCCATGGTGGCCAAGGTGGAGATCACGCTGGGGCCGGGTCTGGAGCTGATTCGCGAGCGCAGCTTCGAGAGCGGGCCGGGACAGCGGGCTCGCTGGCGCGCGCACGCGCGCGGCGTGCTGGCCGTGCTCGGGCCGTTCAACTTCCCCGGCCACCTGCTGCACGGTCACGTCGTCCCGGCGCTGGCCACGGGGAACACCGTCGTGGTCAAGCCCTCTGAGCACGCGCCGGCCACGGGCCAGCTCTACGCCGAGCTCGCACAGCGCGCGGGGTTCCCTCCGGGCGTCCTCAATCTCGTCCAGGGCGACGGCCAGGTCGGCGCGCGGCTGGCGAGCCATCCCGACGTGCAGGGGGTGCTCTTCACGGGCTCCTACGCGGTCGGCCGGCGCATCCTCGAGGCGACGCTGGATCAGCCCTTCAAGATCGTGGCGCTGGAGATGGGCGGCAAGAACGCCGTGCTGGTCTGTGCGGACGCCGACCCGGGCCAGGCCGCACACGCCATCGCCTATGGAGCGGCGATCACGACCGGGCAGCGCTGCAGCGCGACGAGCCGCGTGATCGTCGAGAGGCCGCGCGCCGACGAGCTGATCGAGCGCCTGGTGCGCGTCTTCGGCGGGATCCACATCGGGTACGGGCTCGACGAGGACGTCTTCATGGGTCCACTGATCAGCGCGGCGGCGCGCGAGCGCCATGCACGCGTGCTCGAGCTGGCCCGCGAGGAGGGCGCGGAGATTCTGCTCGAGGGGGGCCCCGTCGAAGGACCCCGCCGCGGGCACTACGTGCGGCCAAGCCTGCACCGCGTCGATCGCGTGTCCCGCACCAGCCCCTACCAGGCCGAGGAGCACTTCGTGCCCGACGTGCACGTGGTCGTCGTCGAGGACTTCGACGAGGCCGTGGCCGCGCTCGGCTGCTCGGATTACGGCCTCGCCGGCAGCGTGTTCACGAGCTCGCGCGAGCGCTTCGAGCACGTCCTTCGTGAGAGCCGCCTGGGGCTGCTCAACTGGAACACGAGCACCGTGGGCGCTTCCTCGAACCTGCCCTTTGGGGGCGTCGGGCGCAGCGGCAACGACCGTCCCGCGGGCGTGATGTCCACGCTCTACTGCACCTACCCCATCGCCAGCCTGGAGCGGCTCGACCCCGAGCCGCTCCCGACGCCGCCCGGGTTTCCGCGCTCCCCATGACCCACACCGTGCTGATGGGCGACCCGAAGTACTTCTCGGTGATCGGTGGCGCCAACCCGCACACGCGCGACCGCTACGGGCGCCGCAAGCGCGTCGATCGCGCCCTTGCGATCGAGCAGTGGCGAGAGCTGCGCGCCCTAATGGAGGCCGAGGGGCTGAGGGTCGTCGCTCTGCCGCCCGATCCCCGGCGGCCCGGCCTGGTCTATCCCGCCAACGCGGGATTCCGCCACGGCCCCGAGTTCGTGCTCTCGAATCTGATCCCCACGCGAGCCGCCGAGCAGCCCGTCTACCGACGTGCGGTCGAGGCGCTCGGCCTTCGCACCCATGTGATCCGGAGCCGCTTCGAGGGCGAGGCCGATCTCTTTCCCGCCGGCGATCACTACCTGTTCACCTACGGCCCGATTCGGCGCCAGCGCTTCGTGCCGCGGCTCGGCTGGCCGCCCTGGCGGCGCATCTACGGCTTCCGCAGCGAGCCCCGCGCGCTCGACGAGATCGAGGCGATCCGCCCGCTCGAGCGGCCGGTACTGCGCGTACGCCTGACCGACGAGCGCTACTACCACGGCGACACCTGCCTCTGCTCGTTCGGCCCGGGCCGACGGGTCCTGCTGGCCTACCTGCCCGCGCTGGAACCCGAGTCCGTGCGCACGCTGCGCCATTTCTTCGGCGACCGTCTGATCGAGCTCTGCGACGACGACGCCGCCCTCTACGCCGCCAACTCCTTCGCCTTCGAGAACCGCGGCCGCGCCCGCCTCCTCATGCCCGCCGGAATCTCCCCGCGCCTCGCCGACGCCATCCGCGCCCACGACACCGAGCCCCTGACCCTCGACGTCTCCGAGTTCCACAAGAAAGGCGGCGGCTCGGTGAAGTGCATGATCGGGGACCTGGGGAAGGTGGAGGAGGGGGTTCCGTCGGGGATCGCGGCAACCAGGCGCTGCGCGAGCTCCACGATGGAGTGACCGAGCACGAAGCGCTCGACGGCCGGACACGAACTCGGGGCTACAATCACGACGTCCACATCACTCGAGACGTCGGCCTCGCCCTTGATTCCAGCCCGGATGCTGAACGAGTTCGTCTACTGCCCGCGGCTGGCCGTTCTCGAGTGGGTCGACGGTGAGTGGGCCGAGAGCGACGATACGGTGGGGGGCTCGATCCGCCACACGGCCGTGAATCGGCCGGGTTACCGCGTCCGTCGGTCCCTCGGGCGGGATCAGGAGGCGTTTGGACGCGAGCGTATCCAGCTCCGCTCGGTAGCCCTCTCGGACGTCGAGCTCGGGCTCACCGCGAAGATCGACCGGGTCGAGGGTAGCCGGCGTTCCCGCGAGTAGGCCCATCGATCCACGACCGCCGCCTCGACGAACTTGCTCCGCGCGTGGCTCCAGCGATGCGCGAGCTCGATCTTCGGCTCCTCCCGGGCGGAGCCTGGCCGTTCTCACTTGATGGTGAACGGGACGGAGGCCGTCGCCCCGCTCTGCTCGATGGTCACAGTGGCCGTGTACAGCCCCGGCGTCAGGTCGCAGATGTCTTCGAACTGCGCCTTGCCCTTGGTCCCGCCTGCGATCGGAAGTGATTGCGCACCGAGCAGCTGCGTGCCGCCAGGCCCATTCACGGTCGCGTGGATCGTCACACCCACCCCCGTCTCCTCCAGGCTCTTTGGACGGGCCAGGATGTCGTAGGGCTCACCTCGGAAGACGTCCGCGGCGGACAGTGCCGCCAGCTCGACGCGAAGCGGGCGGCCACCCAGCTCGGGTGCGTTCACATTGAGAACCGGCTCATCGAGGCCCGGCCCGTGGGGATGCGAGGTCTGGTCTGGATCGCCCAGGAATCCGAAGGTGCCGTGCTGGCTCCAGGCGCCGGAGAGCAGCGCCTCGCGGAACTGCGTGGGCGTGGCGCCTGGGTGCGCCTCCAGGTACAGCGCCGCTGCTGCGGCCACATGGGGCACGGCCATGCTCGTTCCGTGAGGCGAGCGGTACGGCGTGAGGGGGTTGATGCTCGTCGTCAGCACCCGCGCCCCCGGGGCGGCGATATCGACCACCGACCCGTAGTTGCTGAACACGCTGAAGTAGTCGTCTCGCTCGAACTGGCTCAGCAAGTCGCCAATCCCTCCGGGCAGTCCGTCCGAGTCCGACATGGACGAGACGGCGATGGCGTCCGGGCAGTTTGCCGGGCTGTTCAGTCCGGCGTCCCACTGGGAGTTGCCCGCCGCAGCCACCACCACGATGCCGAGACTTGTCATCCGCGAGATGGCATCGCAGAAGGCTGGAGAGTTTCCGAGCAGATCGAACTCGAGCAGGGCGATGTCCATGTCGTTGTTCGGGTCGGCATCGGTCCGCGTGGAGGCGACCCACTCCAGAGCACGGAACGCATCCAGCGAGGAGCCGAACGCGCTGCTTCCGAAGATTTTCACGAACCATAGGTCGATATCGGGCGCGATCCCGACCACCCCGAAGCCGTTGTCCTGGGCCACGATGACGCCGCCGGTCATGGTCGCATGACCCAGGGTGTCCTGTCCGAAGGCCACGCCGGGCTCATTGACGAAGTCCACGCCTCCAGCCGGCAGCGGCCAGTCCTCGTGATCGAGTGGGAAGCCCGAGTCGATCTGAGCCAAGTGGATGCCCGCACCGGTACCGGGGTGGAGATCGCCGTCGACGCGATCGACTCCTTGTGGCGTGATCTGGGGGACCGGCGTCTTGAACAAGATCTGTCGAAAGCGACGGAGCTCTCCGTTTCTCCCATTGAACGGGGCCTCGACCTCCTCCTGCAGGCCGGGCACCGTCATGACCCGGGCCACCTCGATTCCCACGACCCTCGGATCCGCAGCGATCGCCGAGACGGTGGCTTCGACCTCGGCGGAGCTCGTTCCCTGGATCTCGCACACGAAGCCCGTGAGCGCCTCGCTGAAGATATCGCCGGGCGCGACCTCGGGAAGCATCTGGTCCATCTCGGCGGCGCACTCATGGGGCGAGACTCCGTCGGCGAGCTGAACGAGGTACCGGCCGGGAATGATCTCCCCAGCGACGGTCGTGGAGGCACCCGCCCACACAGGCGGTACAACGAAGTTGCCAATGAGCGCGCAGACAAAGAGCGAAAAACGGACCATGTCTTCTTCTCTCCTTGGATGGTGGAGATCCCCATCTCACTCGAATTGGGACGTCCGCGCGACGACGCTGCAATGCGTGTGCCCGACGCAAAGTGGAAAGAGCGGCCCTCTGGCATCTGGACCCCCGGCCCCATCTGGCGCGTCCGCTTGCCCGGTCTTGCGCCCAGACGACATTCTTGACCACCACAGATTCGAGACGGCCCTCTCCGAGGTCCCTCACTGCGCGAAAAAACACGCAGAGGTGTGTGAGATCGCGCGGCCGGGAAGCGCCGCGGAGCCGGCGGCGTCCGTGATGGACCAACTCGGTGGGAAGCGCCTCAGGCGCCGGTCCCGTCGTCGAGCTTCTGGGCTACGGGTGATCGGTACGCCAGTAGATGATCGCGAGCGCCAGGCCCGCGCGGTAGCCGATGTCGAGTGTGCGCAACGCCAGACAGGCGGCCGCAACGGGCGGGATCGGGTCCCGCGTGGAAGCCATCGTTCTCCCAAGGGCGTTGCGGATCGAGATCTTGTCCGGCTTGACGCGCACCTTGCTGTCGAGCTGTCCGGCCGCATCCGTAACCTTGAGCCCGTATCGTCGCTGCTTGATCTCGTAGAGCAGCTCACCCGACGCGCCGACGAGCCGTAGATCACCGTCGGGCTCTCGGATCAGCGTATAGAGCCTCTCGTCGCCCGAGCCCGCGACGATGCGGATCTCCGGTGTCGCATCCACGGGACGCAGCACGCGAGCCCGAAGCTGGCCCGCTGGGGTCTCGATGCGCACCGCGTCGGGCTCGATGCGGAAGCGGGCCAGGCTGTGACCGCTCGCGTCGCTCAGCGTGAATCCCTTGCGCCGGGGGTCGATCTGGAGCAGGTCCTCACCGCCGGACCCATCGAGCTCGATGCCGTGCGCAAGCTCGGCCGGAACCGGGAGGGTCGGTGCGCCGCTCGCACAGGCCAGACCCACCGCGAGCAGGAGCAGATCCGGAAGCGCGCGACGGAGCGGGGGCATGCCAATCCTCCTACTGCACGTAGCCCAGGCCACGGAGCCGCTCGATCTGCTCGGCATCGAGCTCCTTGCGTGCCGCGGTTGGGGTCGGCCTCCGACGGACCATGCGCTCCAGCCAGCTCTCGAGCTCCGCATGGAGCTCCGCCGCTACTCCCTCGGCCTCGGCGGCCAGGTTCCGTGTCTCTGCGGGGTCGCGCTCGAGGTCGAAGAGCACCACCTCCGACTCGAGACCCTCACCCGATAGCAGGCGCTGCGGCGTGAAGGGGTCATCGCGCGGGTCGAGTCGGGCGGTCACGACGTGCCCTGGGCCGGCCGCACCCTTGATGCGCGTGTCCTCGGTCACGCGTACGCGGGCGAGGCCCACGCGTGCCTCGGCGGATCGACCGGCTCTCGCATCGATCGCATGGATGATCCCCTCGATCTCCGTCTTGCGTTCCTTCGGAGGCACTCGCTCGAGCTTGTTGGCCATCAGCGCCCCGTCGGGGCCGGGATCGCCCTCGACCTTGACCCACTCACCCGTCTGCAGCTCACCGAGCAACGTCATCGCGCGCCCGTTCAGCTCCTCGGTGGGGAGGACCCGGAAACCGTAGATGCGGAGAGCCCCCGAGTTCCGCTCCATCGCTTCCAGCGGACCGCTGAGCTCGAAGTCGTCGTCGCCCGCATCCTTGATGCTGAGCTTGCGCGCCACGAGCGAGCCGTCCTCTTCGAACCAACCCTTGACCTTGATGCGCATGCCGACCTCGAGGCTGAAGGTCTCCGGCCGATCGGGGACCAGCGACCGAAGCGCGGGCGCCCGAAAGTGATGCACGGACTTCCAGCGCCCCTTCCGCGCAGAGACACGATAGCTCCGCTTGTGGCGTGTCTCAGCGATCAGAACCGGATCGCCGTTCGCGGGCGCGAAGAGATCTCTCCCCTCGACCTCGGCGGGTCTCGGAACTCCCGCCGCGGCGAGCACCGTGGGATACACGTCAAGGAGCCGCGCAGGGGCCTCCACCTTCCGTGCCTCGGCACCTCCGGGCAAGTGAATCATCAGAGGAATTCTCAGCACCTCCTCGTAGAGCGTGCCACCGTGGCCCACCTTCCCGTGATCCATGAGCTCCTCGCCGTGATCGGAGGTGAGCACGATCAACGTCCGATCGAGCAGCCCACGGGCCTCGAGCGCGGCCCGCAGCTCCCCGATCCGCTCATCGAGCTCCCGAATACCGGCGTCGTGAAGATCCACCAGGCGCCTGCGGTCCGTCTCGCTGAGCTGGATCCGCCCGTCGTTGATCCGATGCCGCAGGCCACCCCAGTCCTCGCGATCGAAGACAGCGCTGGGCCTTGTCGTCGAGAAGCGCTCCCGGAACTCCGCGGCCGGCTGGAAGGGCCAATGCACGTCCAGGTAGTGGAGGTACGCAAAGAAAGGGCGCTCGTCCCCGCGATCCACGAACTCCAGAAAGCGTCGGTGGATCTCCTTCGCATCGAACTCGCCCTGCTGGTAGACCTCGAAGCCCTGGGAGAACCCGTGGTCCGCGGGAAGCTGGGCATTGTGCACGAACGCCGCCGTACGAAAGCCAGCACGGCCAAGTGATTCGGCCAGCGTTTCGAACTCCGTCGCGAGCGTGTCGGAGCGGAGCCGACCATCGGCGCCGCGTCGCTCTCCCTCGTACACGCCGTGCTGGATCGGGTAGAGCGACGTGAAGAGCGTGGGGATGGAGGGCTTGGTCCACGGGGACTGCGCGTAGGCGTTCACGAAGAGCGTGCTCTGACGGGCCCACGCGTCGATGTGGGGAGAGGTCGGCCGCGCATATCCGTAGCAGCCCAGGTGATCCGCTCGCAGCGCATCGACCAGCAGTACGAGGACGTTTGGACGGGTCGGCTGTGACGAGCAGCCCGCCACCAGGGAGGCCGTGACGAGGAGAACGGGGAGCCGTAGCCAACGCATCAGAAGTTCAGCTTGAACTTGACGAGTCCCAGGTAGCTCCAGTCCCCGGCGGTGGCGGGCACCAGATCCTCGGGATTGAGCCCGTCCAGGTGCTCGCCAAAGGCGGCGCCGGCCCGGAAGGCAGCGGCGATCAGCTCGATCTCGATGTGGTCCCACTCCTCGATGCCGAGCACGACGTCGAACTCCTGGCCAATGCGGTGCTTGCGCCCCGCCGGCTGACGACGAACGGTAGCGTCGCGCAGGAACTTGGCCGGCTCGTCCTGGCGGTAGACATGATAGAGGAGCTGCAGCGAAGTCTGCTCCAGGAGGCGAAAGCCCAAGCCGAGCGTTCCGATGCGGAGGTTCGACAGCTCCGGGTCGAGAAGCTCCCCGTAGTACTTGAAGCGATCCACGCCACGGAAGCGTCCGTTGTTGTCCTGAAGCCCGGTCTGCCGGAACGAGCGGTCCGTGGACTTCTGGGAGTCCTTGTCCGGCAAGTCCTTGCCCTCGCGATCCCCCGATCCGATCGCGTATCCGATCGTCAGGGCGGGCTGCAGCGGCAGTGGCAACATCCAGGTGAGGCCCGCGTCCACACCCCACCCGTGCACGCCGTGCCGCGTTCGCGAGCGGACACGGCGGTTGTCCAGGGTTCCCGTGTAATCCAGGAAGGTCTCGTGGCCACTCACGAAGGCCGAATCGACCCAGTAGTCGAGCTTTCCCGCCGAACGGATGGAGAGCGTGCCCCGCGCCGAGACCCCCGTCCACCAGAGCGTGGCGTCGCTCTCGTCCTCGCGCTCGGACAGGATCTCCATATCGACGAGCTCGGTGTCCGAGCGGTCCATCTGGCGCACCGCAAAGAGCTCGAGCCGATTGCGCCTTCTCCACTCCCAGGTCGCCCGGGCCAACAGCCGTCGCAGCTTCTCATCCTCGGGGTCGATGTGCGACTCGGAGCTCGAGACCCGCGCGAGAAGCTCGGCGAGGCCGAGCTCGAGGTGCAGGCGCGAAAGGTCGAAGTGGAGCCGCAGCGCATCGAGATCATCGTCCCACCACCACTCCCGGTCCTCGCTGAAGCGCTGACGACCGACCTGAAAGCTCAACGGGGTTCCGGCGAGCTCCCGGAGGTAGAGCCACATCTCCCGACGTGCAATGCCGCGCTCGCGATCGCGCCTGTCACGAACCCCGAGCGGATGGCCCCTAAACTCCTTCCGCGTCCCGCGATAGAAGGCGGCCCCCTTCAGGAACACCGAGACGTTCTCGTTGAGGCGGTAGAAGAGGTCCAGGGTCAGGTTCTGGGCCAGCCTCGTGGTGTCATCGACGCGCGCGTCCTTGAACGCGACGTCATCGAACATCTTCGTGCGCAGCTCCGGGGACCAGCCGAGGACCATCGGGCGGTCCCAGACCATCAGCGTGAGCTGGTCCTCTGGACGTTTCTCGTCGGGACGCCGCAGGAGGCTGCGTTCCTCCTCGGTCAACCGCTCGGCTTCGAGCCCCAGCCACAGGGCCGACGACTCCTCGGAGCTTGGATCCGTAGCCGCCTTCCCGACTCCCGAAAGCGTGCAGCAGAGCGCGAGCGGCAATGTGGCCCGGAGGAGCCGCGGGATCCTTGTTCTCATGACCCGGCTCCGGTGGGTGCCAGAGCGGCCTCCTCGGCCAGCTCGAGAAGACGACCCGTGAGCCGACTGCGCTTCGGCACGAGCGTGCTGATGTGAATGTGCCGGACCAGGCTCAGCGTACGGTAGGTGTCCACGGCCGGCCGCAGCGCCTCGCCGGCCCGCTCCAGGTAGCGCTCCTCGAAGGCGCAGCGCTGGGCCTCCAGGTGTAGAGGATCGTCGAAGACGCGGAGACCGAGCTCGATGAGGTGCGCCGAGAAGTTTCCGACATCGAGCGAGCCCTCACCCTGACAGTAGAGGTCGAGATCGATGATCTGCAGGCGCTGCCCGTCGGCCAGCACGTGATCGGGGTAGAAGTCTCGATGGATGCCGGTGACGCCGTACCCGGGGCGCGACTCCCCGAGACGGCGGCAGGCCGCCAGGATCTGCTCGATTCGGTCCGCCCACTCGAGGTGGCTCTCCGCAACCTCCGGGAGACGTTCGTGGAGGATACGAATCTCGTCGGCGATCGTGTGGGTCCTCATCGACGGAACGGCCGCCTGGTGCAGGGCGTGAATCGCCTCGGCCACACGGGCGGCGAGCTCGACGCCTCCCGGCTCGGGAAGCAGTCGCGTCACGGGCACGCCGGGGGCTTTCAGCTGAACCCACATCCTCCAGCCGGGAATCGTTCCCAGGGGCTCCGGCACTGCGACGGGGCCCTCAGCTCCTAGGCCCGCGCTCCGCAGAGCGTTCGAGACCTCGAAGGCCGTTCGGTCCAGACCCTTGGCGCGGACCTTTCCGATCAGGGAGACCACCCGACCGTCCCACGGGCTTCCCTCAATCGCCACGTCGTACTCGATGACGCAACGTCGCTTGGGCCGGTATCGCTTGACGCGAATCGCGCGGAGCTCGAAGCGATGATTCGGGAGCACCGACGCGGCGAGCTCCCGCTCGACGGACTCGGGCGTGATGGCCTCGGAGAGGAATCTCATCTTGGGATCGGCTCCGATCTCGAGCGGGTCCGAGACGGGTACGCGAGCCACGCGGGGGCCAGCCCGAGGGGCACGGGATCCCTCGCGCCAGGGTCCGGCACCGCTGCGATCCAGGATCTCCGCGGTGCGACCGAGAAGCGCCTCGGTCCGCTCGGCCCATCCAGGCTCGCAGTGGCGGAAGGGATCGTGCGCGAGGCGGAAGAGCCCAAGGGCCGTGTAGACGTGCAGCGGAAGATCCGCGCTCGCACGCCCGTAGCCCTCGAGAAGGGCGCGGGCGATCGGCTCGCGACGGTCCGAGGCGAGCGTGCCCCGCAGCACGTCCCGCTCTATGTGAGCCAGGAAGACGCCCAGATCCACGAGCGGATGCGCGACGGCAGCCGAGTCGAGATCCAGAAGCGCGACCTGCCCCGGGCCGAGCACCACCTGCTTCGCATAGAAGTCGCCGTGAACAGGCCCGCACGGCTCGAGCTCATCGGCCAGGCGTGTCACCAGGCGCTGGGCCAGACGGCGGGCCTGCGACGCGAGACGTGGCAGGAGCGTGCCGAGGGTCTCCGCCAGCTCGAGCAGGTGGGCGATTCGATCCTGCGCGTGCTGAATCGGAATGCGGTCCCGCGGCTCCTGATGGTGCAACTCGGCCAGTGCTGCTCCCACACTCGCCAGACCTCCGACGTCCAGGACTGGATCGCGCAGGGCCTCGCTCAGGAGTCGACCCGGGATCCATCCGCAGATGACGATCCCGCTGTGGCTCTCCTTGCCCAGCATCCGCGGCACACGCAGCACGGCTCCGTCGCGAAACGCCAGCAGCCGACGCCGGGCATCCACGTAGCCCTCGCGCGTGTAGAGCTTCAACACGCCCCAGGGTTCGCCGTCGTGCTCCAGCCGACCCACGTAGCGCCGCTCCGGCTTGTACTGGATCTCGCGGAGGCGACTCTCCTCGACCTCTTCTCTTCTCGGAAGAATCGCCGCGAGCCGCGCGCGCCGTGTCTCCGGCTCGACGATCTCGGCCAGCGGCACCAGCTTGCCGTCGTTTGGAAAGAACCAGACCGCGATGCTGGGCTCGGCCAGGAGAAGTGATCCGGGACCGATGGCGGAGCGCATCCGGGTCCGACCCCGAATCTTCGCGAACTTGACCTGCGCGTCCGAGCCGTGCGCCTTCCCGTAGACCTCGACCCCGCCGAGCTCCGTCTGCACCCGATACGCCACGACGCAGTTCATCGCGGGCTTGTAGCGGATGTACCTGCGCTGAGCGCCCAGGATCTGGACATCGGCTCCCGCGCTGATGGACCGCACGAAGGCCTCCGGATCGAGCAAGGTCTCCAGGCCCGGAAGGGTCCGCTCGCGCTGCACGAGGCTCTTCTCAGCGGCCGACAACACGCGGAGGCTCCTCGTACGACGACTCTCGGGCGAGCTGGGCGTGGTAGGCGGCTGCGTACGCACCGCCGGCCGATAGGAGACTGACGTGTGTACCCACCTCGACCCCGTTCCCCCGGCGCAGGTGAACGATCCCATCGGCCTCCGAGGCCCGCTGAAGATCGTGGGTGATGAGCACGGTGGTGCGTCCCGTCATCAGGCGATCGAGCGCAACGGTCACCATCCGCTCGTTCTCACCGTCGAGCGACGCGGTGGGCTCATCCAGAATCAGGATGGGCGCGTCCCGGACGGCGGCCCGGCAGACGGCGATGAGCTGACGCTGGCCCGCAGAGAGCGTCGCGCCGCGCTCCCCGATGCGTGTCTCGTAGCCCTCGGAAAGGCTCGCAATGAAACGGTCGGCCCCCACCCGCTGCGCGGCCTGCTCGACCTCGAGATCCGTACACCCCTCCCGCCCGTAGGCGATGTTCTCACGGATCGTACCGGTGAAGAGGACCGGCTCCTGGAGGATCGTGCTCATCTCGCGGCGCAACGATTCGACCGTGTACTCCCGAACGTCCACCCCGTCGATGAGCACTCGGCCCTCGTCGGGGTCGTAGAGGCGCAGCACCAGGCTGGCCAGCGTCGACTTGCCCGCCCCCACGGGCCCCACGACCGCGACCCTTTGGCCCACCTCGATTCGCAGCGAGAGGCCCTCGAAGACGGGCACGCCGGGGTCGTAGGCAAAGCTCACGTGGTCGAGCTCGATCGTGCCCCGCAGAGTGGGAGCTGGCCGTGCGTCCGGCCGGTTCTCGACGCCGACGGGCCGCTCGAGAACCTCGAGCACGCGATCGCCCGCCGCCGCCGCCTTGGCCAGGCGGGCCGAGTATTTGGCCAGGCTCTTCAGTGGCCGGAAACAGCGCCGCAGATACGTGATCACCACGAAGAGGTCGCCGGGGGTGAGCGTGCGGAGGCTGACCAGGTACGCACCGTACCCGACGGCGATCGCGGTCCCGACGGAGGAGAGGACATCCACGCTGCGCTCCAGCCGCGCGGCCAGCCGTCTCCCCTGAACCCCCTCCTTGAACCCCGCCTCGTTGCTGCGTGAGAACTCGCGCGCAAAGGAGTCCTCGAGGGAGAGGCTCTGCACCGCACGGATCGCGCCGATGGACTCCGCCGCGATCGCTGCCATGGCCCCTTCCCGTTGCCGCTGACGCCGAGACACCTTGTGGATGCGTCGCGTGAGACTCCGCTGCACGAGCCAGAAGAGCGGGGCGATCACGAGTGCGGCGACGGTGAGCCCCCAGTGGAGCCAGAGCAGAACGCAGAGCATTCCCGCGAAGACGACCGTGTGCGCCAGAAGGGGGAGCACGGCCGTGACCGTCGCGTCACGCAGCATTCCCACGTCGCCGATGACGCGAACCAGCAGGTCTCCGCCTCGCGCTCGACTGTGGTAGGCGAGCGAGAGCGAGTGAAGATGCCGGTAGAGCTCGGCCCGCAGATCCGTCAGCACGCGATTGCCCGCAAGGGCGAACCCCACGGTGCTCCAGTAGGCGGCCAGCGCCCGGAGACCCGTGATCAGGGGAATGGCGAGCGCACACGTCACCACCAGACGCGTGGCGTCGCGCGTCAGGACCGCCTGGGCCTCCTCGGCGATCGGGAACCCCGTGATCAGGTCGAAGATGAACTTGAGCGGCCAGGGCTCGAGCAGACGAAGGGCGACCTCCGAAAAAAGCGCCGCGAACGCGACGAGCAGCGTTCCGCGCTGCCGCCGCAGATGGGGGCGAACCCGAGCCAGCACGCGACGCAGCACGCCGCTCACGCTCCGCAGATCATGGCTCCGGCTCATCCGACGCTCTCCCGCACGTGGACCGCGTCGGGAGAAGACCTCAGGCACGCAATCTCGAGGATGCGCTCGGCCACTCGCCGCCAGCTGTGCTCCTCTCGCGCCCGGCGCCGCGCGGCAGATCCCAGTCGGCGGGCGAGCTGGGGATCCTCACGAAGCCTGGCCAGGCTCGCGGCCAGTGCAGAGGCGTCACCGGGTGGACAGAGCAGCCCGTCGACGCCGTCGGTGATGACGCGCTGAATCTGCCCGATCCGGCTCGCGATCACCGAAACGCCCGCCGCCATGTACTCGTACAGCTTGAGCGGCGAGAAGTAGAAGCCATCGAGCTCCGGGTAGGGAGCGACGGCCACATCCATCGACGCCAGCAGACCCGGCACGGCCTCGGGTGGGACCTGCCCCACGAGACGGGTGGCCGCGCCGAGATCGAGTCGGGCCAGCTCGGTCTCGAGCGACTTGCGAGCCGGACCATCCCCCACGACGAGCAGACGACAGGAAGGGTCCGACGCATGGAGCTTCGCGAAGGCTCGGGCCAGGATGGAGAGACCGTGCCACGGCTGCAGCCTCCCCACGAACCCCACGGTGAAGCCGCCCGGTGGCGCGGGCTCGCTGGCTGGAGGAAGGGGATCGAAGCGATCCGGGTCGACTCCGTTCGCCACGACGTGGATCCGTCCCGTGCGTGGCGTGAGCTCTCCCAGGTAGCGGGCGACCTCCTCGGAGACCGCGAGCAGATCACTCGCCGCCTCGAAGACCCGCGCGGAGACGCGGCGGGCGTGCTCGGGGTCGTGGAGGGTCCGGTAGCGGGCCTGCTCCTCCACGAGCGGGGCGTTCACCTCGAGCAGCCCGGGCGTTCGCGCATCCCTCGCGTACTCCATGGCCGCGGAGCTCCACAGCGCGTAGCGCTCGTACACGACGTCGAACGGCCCGCGGCGCTCGAGCTCCGCACGCACGGAGCGCTGGCACTCCAGGGCCGCCCGCTCCCGCACACCCGCCGCTCCGCCGGGCAGGTCCGGCAGTGGAACCGGCTCGATTCCGTCGAGCCCAGCGAGCGGGAGGCCCTCGAGCCCGCGACCCAGGAGGTGCACCTCGACGCCGAGCGCCACGAGCTGCCGAAGCACCTCGCGCACGTGGATCGAGCAGCCCTTCGGCCCGCAGACAGGCACCCCGGGGTCCGTACAGACGTACGCGAGACGAGTCATGCCCTCGTCGCCCGCTCGGCCCGGTGCGAGCGCACGGCCCGGGCAAAGATCTCCCGCTGGCGTGCCGCGTTTCGCTCGATGTCGAACTCAGCCTCGATCAGGCTACGCGCGCGCCCCGCCAATCTCACGCGAAGATCGGCGTCCACGAGAAGCCGCTCGATCGCGTCGGCCAGAGCTTCCGGATCCCGCTCGGGGGCGATCAGGCCCGTCTCGTTGTGCTGCACCACCTCCGGAATCCCCGTGACCGGGGTCGACACACAGGGGGTCCCCAGGGCCATCGCCTCCAGGAGCACCGTCGGAAGCCCGTCACGGTTGCCGTCCTCGCCCACCACGCAGGGCGCCGCGAGGACCGCCGCCTCCTGAATCTCGCGCGCCACAACGGCGAGCGGCTGCGGGCCCACGAGCCGGACGAGCGGCTCGAGCTCGAGCTTGCGAATCCTCTCCTCGAGGGCTTCCCGCAGCTCCCCCTCACCGATGATCCGACAGCCGAAGCGAGCACCGCGACGGCTGAGCACGGCGCAGGCCTCGATCAGGTCGCCGAAGCCCTTCTTCTCGATCAGCCGGCCGACGGCGATGATCCGGGGCAGCCGCTCGGCTGGCGCACCAAACGCGAAGCGATCGAGCGGGAGACCGTTGTAGAGCCGCTCGACCTTGGCCGCGGCTTCCGGATGATGGGCACACAGGAAGCGCCGGTTGAACTCACTCACCGTGATCACGGCCGTGGCTCCATCCAGCTTCCGCGACAGGTCCGCACCCTCCACGCTCTCGTGAAAGAGATCCTTGGCGTGGGCGGTGACGGAGTGGGAGAGATCCGCAAACGCGGCGGCCACCCGCGTGACGCCGGCGGCGACCGTGGCGAAGTGGGCGTGCAGATGGTCGAGGCCGCTGCGCCGCGCGGCCAGGGCGAGCTCGATGCCTTGATAAAGATTGCGAGACTCCTCGCCGATCCCCTGGCCTAGCTTCGCCCAGAAGCCGGGGAGCTCCTCCCCCGCACGCTCCAGAGACGACCACAGCACCGACGCCTTGCCCCCTCCCAGGGGGACGTAGCTCACGGGGGCCTGGACGCGCGCGATGGCCTCCTGAAAGCGCGTGTCGTTGGGGGGGCGCAGCGAGAAGATCTCAATCTCCGTCCCCGCCTTCTCGTGCGCGAGGATCTCGTTGACGACGAACGTCTCTGAGTAGCGCGGGTAGCGCTTGACGACGTACCCGATCCGCATCTCTTCCGTCCTAGGATGCGCTGGCCGGCGCGCTCAGATCGATCCGTGGGCTCGACTCGGCAGCGGGCGCGAGCGCCCTGCGCATCAACCCCGGCAGGCGCGAGAGGCCGTTCAGGTCCACGAGGCCGCGCGCATCCGGAGGTACGGCGTCGCGGCGATCGAGCCAGGCCCTTAGCCGGCTCGAGCTGGCCTGCTCGGGATGCAGCATGTCGACGAGGCCGAGCTCGCTGAAGCGCCGCGCCCGGATGAGCTGCTCCCGGCGCGGCGATACACGCGGCACGATGAGCGCTCGCTTCCCGAACGAGAGCACCTCGCAGACGCTGTTGTAGCCCCCCATCGCGACCACGCTCTCGGCTCGCTGAACGAGCGCGGCCGGCTCGGGAAAGAACTCGATCACCTCGAGATCGGTGCGCTCGCGCGCCAGCGCCTGGAGACGGCGACGGGTCGGCAGCGACATGAACGGACCCGTGAGCAGCCGACCGCAGAGGCCGCGCGGAAAGCGGGTGCGCGCAAAGAGCTCCGCGAGACGCTCACCGTCCTGGCCGCCCCCCACGACACAGAGGACGAACGGCGCAGCGGTTCCGGAATCGGAGGCGCGCTCCCCGAGGCCTCGCAGCCGGGCCTTCTGATCGAGATACCCGGTGTAGTACGCACCCGCCGCCACGTCGGGTGCCATGCGCTCGGCGCGAACCCGGTCGTAGACCTCCACGTCACCGTAGATCCAGACCTGATCGTAGAACTCGCGGATGGTCTCGTTGTAGCGCCTCCGCTTCCACTCTCGGTGCATGACCTCGGGATCGTCTCCGATGTCGCGGAGACCCAGCACGCAGGCCGTACCGGCCCGGCGCAGAGCGCGCAGCGAGTCGTCGAGCTCGCCGAGGGCGCCGCGGGGCACGGTGTCGACCAGCAGCACATCGGGCCGAAACCGCTCGAGCGCCGAGCGCAGGATGGCGGCGCGCAGGGCGATCAGCTCCGAGAGCGATCCACGCAGGCGTCGCGGTCGATAGCTACCATCGGCGCGCTTGTGCAGCGCGGGCAGGGACAGACAGTCCACGTGCTCGGGGACGTCAAAGAAGCGGGCCTCGTGGGTCCCCGTGATCCAGAGCAGCTCGGGATCGAGGCTCGAGTCACTGAGCTCGCGCGCGATGAGAAGATTTCGCCGAAGATGGCCAAGCCCCATCGTGTCGTGCGAGTAGATCGCGATCCGGAGCCGGCCCGTGCTCGACGTGCGCCGCGATCCCGTGCGAGCTTCCAGCGCCGTGGCGGCGCGTCCCTCGGAAACGGCGGCAGCGCCGGGGCTGCTCGGGCGGGTCCTTGGCGGGCCCCCTCTTCGTCCGTCACCAGTGGGTGTACGGATTCGAAATAGATCAGTCACCCGGTGCGTTTTGATCTGTAACACTTGGAACACACCTCCACGGCTGAGTAGGCAACAACGAGTTCGATTGAGATCTGATCACTGCAACTGGCGTTCCAATGGCTCTCGAGTGCATCGAGCCAGGCCCGGCGAAACCTTCCCCAGAGCCCGCGAGGATTCTCGCACAGATGAGTCCCTGCACGCACGCCCTTTCGAGGTGTAGCACCTACGTTCGCCCCCTCCAGGCGCCGCCGGGCGCAGCGCGGAGTGTCGGGCCTGGCCGTGAGTTTTCGGGGGCACGGGGTGGGTGAGACCACGCAGTTCTGAGCAAAATCCACCACTTAGCGGCCTCACCGCCGCCTGATCGACCCGTTGAGACTTCCCCAGCCTGGAACAGCGGTTGCAATGGCCCCCGCCCGCAGACCAAGATACGGAGCCCGAGATGCCGGGTGCCCGGGGCCACGCAGCCCGCGAGCCCCAGCGACTCGGGCGAATATCCAGCAGGAGGTCCGAAAATGAGCCGAACCCTCAGATCCGTCGCAGGCGCTTCCGTCCTGGCCCTGGGACTCAGCTTCGCCCCGGGGGCGCAGGCGGGCCCCACGAACACGCCACTCCCCACCTTCTCGAACGGGGGCTCGGCCGTTCACGTCTACACCGCGATCGGCGTGGTGAAGAACAACAACATCGAGACGCTCTTCATCTGCACCAACGTCGACAGCGTGCCCGTGAACATCGGCATCGAGGTCTTCGACGCCGCTGGGACGCTCGCAAACTCGATCGCCAGCGGAAACGGCCAGATCCTGAACGTGGGCGTCGGGGCCACCGTGACGATCGGCACGAGCGGGACCGCGATCTTCACGGAGGACACGACGATCGTGGGGCTCCCGAACCTGCGCAACGGCTCGGGGCGCGTGGTCGCCACCACGAAGAACGTGTCCTGCACGGCCATGCTCGTCGACGAGCTGCACGCGGTGGTCGATCCCGCCTTCTCGCAGTCGCCACCGCCGACGATCGTTCACCTGCCTCTCGTGCGTGTGCCCTGAGCTCGCCGAACCAGGAGGGAAGTCAAGTGAAGCGCACGAGCTACGAACGGTCGGCCCTCGGGCACTGGATCCGTCTCGCGTCTGTCTCGCTCACCCTGGCGCTACCGGGGCCCGCGCTCGCCGGAATGCTCGACTCGCCGCTCCCGACGTTCAGCGACGGCAAGCCCGCGTTCCGTGTCGGCCTGCTGCCGACGCTGATCAGCAACAACAACGTCGAGTCCCATGTGATCTGCACGAACCTCACCTCGAGCCCCGTGAACATCGGGGTCGAGGTCTTCAACAGTGCAGGCAGCCTCGTGACCTCCATCCCCGCCGACGACGGCGTGTTCCTCAACGTGCCGGTGGGGGCGACCGTGAGCCTCGGCACGGTCGCGACGCCGCTGCTGGCCGAGCAGCTGATCTTCCCGTCGCTGCCGGTCATCGCGAACGGCACAGGAAGGATCGTGGCGAGCCGCCTCGGGGTCGCGTGCAGCGCCAGCCTCGTGGACCGGCTCCACGCGATCATCGATCCGGCCTTCGGCACCTCGCCGCCTCCGACCTTCGTCCGCGTGCCGGTCTGGAGCTGCGGCAACAGCGTCGTCGATCCCTTCGAGCAGTGCGACGATGCGAACACGGAGAGCGGCGACGGCTGCTCCGCCGTCTGTCAGCTCGAGAGTGTATCGGTTCCTCTGGCTCCGCCCGGCGGTCTGCTCCTCTTCATGGGGCTGCTGCTGGTGACGAGCGCCGGTCTGATCAGGAGAAGGAAGATGAGCAAGATCGCAACGACCCTGGGAGCGGCCTCGCTGCTGGCCCTGAGCTTCGCGTACGTCGGCCCGGCCCACGCGGGTCCAAACGACACCCCGCTACCGACCTTCTCCAACGGGGCCACCGCGCTGCACGTCTATACCGCGGTTGGCGTGATCAAGAACAACAACGTGGAGACGGTCTTCATCTGCACCAACACCGGCAGCGGCCCGGTGCACATCGGCGTGGAGGTCTTCGACAAGGACGGAGGGCTCGGAAACACGATCGCCGCCGGCAACGGTGAGATCCTGAACGTCCCCGTGGGCGCGACCGTCACGTTCGCGACGAGCGGCACGGCCCTGATCAGCCACAACGAGCGACTGACCGCTCTGCCGTCGCTCCGCAACGGCTCGGGGCGGATCCTGGCGAGCAGCAAGGGCATCACCTGCATCGCCATGGTGCTCGACGAGCTGCACGAGGTCTTCGATCCGATGTTCACCATCTCGCCGCCACCTCCCGTCATCAACCTGCCTCTGATCCGGCGTCCGTAGCGGAGCGCTCCAGCCCGGTCTGGTGCCGCCGCCTTGAAGAAGCTCCCCGATGCAAACCACCTCCAGACGCACAGGCCACCGCATCGGATCGAGCTTCACCGCCGGGCTGGTACTCCTGCTCGGGGGAGCGGTCCCGGCCATCGCCGGCATGCTCGACTCCCCTCTACCCACGTTCGGCGACGGCAAGCCCGCCTTCCGGGTCGGGCTCGTTCCCGTCGTGGTCAAGAGCGATCAGCTTGAGTCGCACATGATCTGCACGAACCTCGACTCCGTGGCCGTGGACATCGGGATCGAGGTCTTTGACGCCGCGGGCAACCTGCTCAACTCCGTGAACGCCGGAAACGGGGTGCGGCTCGACGTGGCGGTCGGCGCCACGGTCAGCCTCGCGACCGGAAACACGCCCGTACTGGCCGAGGATCACGTCATCACGGGGGTGTTGGCGATCGCCGGCGGATCCGGACGCATCGTTGCGAGCTCGCGAAAAGTCGGCTGCGTCGCGGCCCTCGTCGATCGCCTGCACGCGGTCATCGACCCGGCCTTCGGGACCGCTCCTGCCCCGGCCCTCGTGCGGGTGCCCGTCTGGAGCTGCGGCAACGGCGTCCTCGACCCTTTAGAGGAGTGTGACGACGGCAACACGACCGGCGGGGACGGCTGCGAGAGCGATTGCACGCTCAGCGCCACGGGCTGCGGCAACGGCACGATCGATGCGCCCGGAGAGACCTGTGACCCACCGGGGTCCGCCGCCGGGGGGAACGGCAACCTGTGCCGCGCGGACTGCACGGTCTGCGGGGATGGCGTCCTGGACGCCGGCGAGGCGTGTGACGACGGCAACGGGGTCACGGGGGACGGCTGCGAGAACGACTGCACGCCGACGGGGCCCTTCTGCGGCGACGGCAGTGTGAACCAGCCGAGCGAGACGTGCGATGGGACCGACGCCAGCGCGTGCCCGGGCCAGTGTCAGCCCGACTGCTCCTGCCCGGTGCCCGGACTCTGCGGCAACGGCACACTCGACCCGGGCGAGACCTGCGAGACGCCAGGCAGCTTCAGCTGCCCGGGCGGAACCGCATGCTCGAGCCACTGCACCTGCCCCGGACACTTCCAGTGCTACAAGATCCGCGAGCGCGCTGATGTCTGCCGCGACGACGTTGCGCAGTCCTGCTCGACCGACGCCGACTGCGCAGGCGACGGCTGCCAGACGAAGTTCCCGGCCGGTCAGCTCAGCCCGCCGCTCGAGGACGAATTCGAGGGGCCCCTGAGCGCCGAGGTGTCCAAGCCCAGGGACCTCTGCCTGGCCGTACGCCGCGACGGCTCATCGATCGACGATCCGACCCTGAGCTTGATGGCCTACCGGATCAAGAGCGTCGGTCCGAGGCACACGCCGCGCTTCGTGATCTACTCGGATTCTCTGACGGCGGGAATCAAGATCGTGGAGACGAAGAAGGAGTTCCTCCTGCTGCCGCCCACGGCGTTCTCGCTCTCGGGCCCCGCGAGCGCTCCGACCACGCCCTTCGACGCCTACAAGTGCTACCTGGTGCGAGACGCCAAGAAGAGATGCAGCGGCGATCCCACGATCCGCTGCAAGAGCGATGCCGCGTGCGCCAGCGCAGCGGCGGGGAGCTGCTACGTGGGGTTCCCCAAAGGTGTGAGGGTCAGCCTGACGGGCGATCCCTTCGAGGACGCCCCCAAAGTCGGGGTCAAGCGGCCCCGATACTTCTGCAATCCGGTCCAGCAGGACGGCAGCGTGCTCCTCAACCCCAACGTTCACTACGCGGTCTACTCGATCAAGGATCCCGAGAAGAACCACGTCAAGCGTCCGACCGGGATCCGAACCCAGAACCTCTTCGGTCCCGACGTCCTGGGCACGATTCGCCCGGAGCTTCTCTTCGTTCCCGCTCGAAAGGAGCCACCTCCACCTTGATGCTGATCTGGATGAGGATGCTGCTGATGATCATGCGATTCGCACCCCCCGGAACGACACCACGGCTCTGGCTGGCCGCCATCGGCGCCAGCCTCCTATTCGCCTCGCCCCTCCAGGCCGGCGTGCTCGACACACCGCTGCCGACGTTCAGCGACGGGACCCCGTCGCTGCGGGTGGGTCTTCTACCGGCCGCGGTCAAGGCCAACCTGATGGAGTCGCACGTGATCTGCACCAACCTCGAGGACGTCCCCGTGCACATCGGGCTCGAGATCTTCCCGGGCGCGGGGGGTGTCGCCAACTCGATCTCGCAGGGGAACGGCGCGGCGCTCAACGTCGCGCCGGGCGCAACCGTGAGCCTGGCGACCGGAAACACGGCGCTGCTGACCGAGGACGTGGT
>JBHHVJ010000055.1:0-21710 GCA_046754285.1 Myxococcota bacterium
GGAGGTTGGCTTAGAAGCAGCCACCCTTTAAAAAGTGCGTAATAGCTTACTGGTCAAGTAATCCCGCGCCGAAAATGTAACGGGGCTAAGCATGCCACCGAAGCCGCGGATCCGAAGCTCCTTCGGGAGCCTCGGGTGGTAGGGGAGCGTTCCAGTTGCCTGTGAAGGTCGACCGCAAGGACGGCTGGAGGCCCTGGAAGTGAATATGCGGACATGAGTAGCGATAAAGCAGGTGAGAAACCTGCTCGCCGTAAACCCAAGGTTTCCTGGGTAAAGCTAATCTTCCCAGGGTCAGTCGGCCCCTAAGCCGAGGCCGAAAGGCGTAGGCGATGGGAAACGGGTTAATAATTCCCGTACCACTAACGTGACATTTGACCGAAGGGGGGACGGAGAAGGGTAGCCGAGCCGGGTGTTGGACGTCCCGGTTCAAGCCAGTATGCGGGGGGAGTAGGCAAATCCGCTCCCTCACTCAAACGCAGAGAGGCGATGTCGAGGGGCTTTGCCCCGCAAAGTCGGTGATCCCATGCTTCCAAGAAAAGCCTCGTAGGGAGTCCCGTTGGTGACCGTACCGCAAACCAACACAGGTGGGTGGGCAGAGCATGCCAAGGCGCTTGAGAGAACCCTGGTTAAGGAACTCGGCAAATTGACACCGTAACTTCGGGAGAAGGTGTGCCTCGGCTGGTGAAGAGACTCGCTCTCGGAGCTGGCCGGGGTTGCAGTGACCTGGGGGTAGCGACTGTTTACTAAAAACATAGGACTCTGCGAACACGTCAAGTGGACGTATAGGGTCTGACGCCTGCCCGGTGCCGGAAGGTTAAGGGGATCCGTCAGCTCCTTCGGGGGCGAAGCGGTGAACCGAAGCCCCGGTAAACGGCGGCCGTAACTATAACGGTCCTAAGGTTAGGCTTCGCTAGCCTTAGTAAAACTGAACTATATGCGGGAAACTCCTCCACAGCCGTTCGGTACTCGTCGGTCGGTCGACCCGATCGGCCGGCAGTAAGAATCCGACGGACATGGGGACGATCCGCAGGGAAGGCCCGGTCTGCACCGGGAACCCTCAGAGACTAATACGTTCAGGGCTGACCGATGAATCTCGACGCACAATGGATCGTAGGCTTCGTGGACGGTGAAGGCTGCTTTCATGTGGGGATCAGCAAGCATCCCGACCTGAAGGTGGGCTTCCAGGTTCTTCCTGAATTCACCGTCGTGCAGCACGAGCGGGATGTGCAGGTGCTTCATGCGCTCAAGGCCTACTTCGGCTGTGGGGTCGTTCGCAGGATCCACGCCGATCGCATGGCCTATCGGGTGCGAGACCACCGGCATCTGGTTGAACGCATCCTTCCGTTTTTCGTCGAGCACCCTCTGAAGACGAGAAAGCGTGTGGACTTTCAGAAGTTCCGCCGCGTCTGTCTGATGATGTGCAAGGGCGATCATTTGACGCCGGATGGCCTTTCTGAGGTCCGCCGGATCGTCGGTCAGATGAATCGAGGTCAGCCAAGATAGAGTCCGGCCTGCTTGGAAACAGGCAGGGTGAACCGAGCGAAATTCCTTGTCGGGTAAGTTCCGACCTGCACGAATGGCGTAACGACTTCCCCACTGTCTCAACCAGGGACTCAGCGAAATTGAAATGCCGGTGAAGATGCCGGCTACCCGCGATCAGACGGAAAGACCCCGTGCACCTTTACTACAGCTTCACATTGGGTTTCGGGCTAGTACGTGTAGGATAGGTGGGAGGCTTTGAAGCCGGGACGCCAGTCTCGGTGGAGCCGCCCTTGAAATACCACCCTTACGTGTCTGGAATCCTAACCGAGGCCCGTCAGCCGGGTCCGGGACAATGTGTGGTGGGTAGTTTGACTGGGGCGGTCGCCTCCTAAAGTGTAACGGAGGCGTACAAAGGTCCACTCAGGCTGATTGGAAACCAGCCGTAGAGTGCAAAGGCATAAGTGGGCTTGACTGTGAGACTCACAAGTCGAGCAGGGACGAAAGTCGGTCTTAGTGATCCGGTGGCTCCGCATGGAAGGGCCATCGCTCAACGGATAAAAGGTACGCCGGGGATAACAGGCTTATCGCGCCCAAGCGTTCATAGCGACGGCGCGGTTTGGCACCTCGATGTCGGCTCGTCACATCCTGGGGCTGAAGCAGGTCCCAAGGGTTCGGCTGTTCGCCGATTAAAGTGGCACGCGAGCTGGGTTTAGAACGTCGTGAGACAGTTCGGTCCCTATCTGTCGTGGGCGCACGAGATCTGAGAGAAGCTGTCCCTAGTACGAGAGGACCGGGATGGACGCACCTCTGGTGGACCGGTTGTCGCGCCAGCGGCACAGCCGGGTAGCTATGTGCGGACGGGATAACCGCTGAAGGCATCTAAGCGGGAAGCCCATCTCAAGATGAGATCTCGCTCGGGCTTCGGCCCGCTGAAGACCCCTTCAAGACCAGGAGGTTGATAGGCTGGGTGTGGAAGCGCAGCAATGCGTGGAGCTAACCAGTACTAATCGGTCGTGAGGCTTGACCTCTCCGTCATCCCTCGGCTTTCTGGCGTCAAGATCTGCACGGAACCAGACGATTCGGTTGCTCGTTTTTCCCACCGTCTATAGAGCGGGGGCCACACCCGATCCCATCCCGAACTCGGAAGTTAAGCCCCGCTTCGGCGATGGTACTGCCGGGCTGTCCCGGTGGGAGAGTAGCGCGACGGTGGGTTCTCTCGACGAACGGCGTCATCCCGCGAGCGTGGCTGGGGGTGGCGCCGTTCTGCCTTGTCACGCCTGGGCCGGAAACGTCTCGACGGTGTAGCAGTACACCTCGAGCGTCTCGGGCCAGCCTTCGGGCGCCAG
Source organism: Myxococcota bacterium (assembly GCA_046754285.1). Lineage (GTDB taxonomy): Bacteria > Myxococcota_A > UBA9160 > SZUA-336 > SZUA-336 > JBHHVJ01. Next base: position 2,829 of record JBHHVJ010000055.1, read on the forward strand.
GCCCGCCTTGCGGCGGAGCTCGCGCAGGAACGCGGACGGTTCCGGCAGGCTCTTCCAGACCGATGGCAGGAAGGTGCCACTGCGGCCGCCGTCGCGCAGCACCAGACCGTCGATTCCGGGCCGGAGCCGCGCGAGCAGCTCCTCGTCGGAGTGTACGTCGAGCCTCGCGAGCGGACTGAGCACGGAGATCTCCAGCATCAGCTCCGGGAGCTCGTCGGGCTCGAGCGGCTGGAATCGGGGATCCTCGAAGGCCGCACGATAGGCGTTGCCCGCGACGTCCACGACGAGCGGACGCTGGGGGGTGATGGAGCCCACGCAGCCCCGGAGCTGCCCACGCCGGTGGAGCGTGACGAAGCTCGCTCGCGGCTCCCGCAGCGGGGCGGAGAATCTCTCGGCCTCGGGCTCGAGCGGATCTCCTCCCTCCAGCCCCTGCTCGATCGCATCCCATGCAACACGAATCAGTGTCGACTCGTGCGTGACCAGTGCTCCGAGCTCGGTCTCAGTGGAAGGCATAGGCTCCATATCCGACCACCTCGCTGCGAGGCCCTGCCGTATCCCCGGAGCTGCGCAAATCGAGCGTACGCGCGCGAAGGCCGTGGTGCTGCGCCGCGAGCAGAAGGCCGCGAACCGGATAGCAGCCGCAGGCGCCTGCGGGGTGGATGCCCGCGGGGTCCAGCCGCTCGATCGCTCGCGACGTCTCCTGGTCCCATCCGCGCGCGGTCTCGTAGTCCAGGTAGTGGCTCAGATCGGAGCTGACCACGATCCGCGTCTCTCGGTCGCCCCAGAGTGCCTCGAGCACCTCGCAGACGACTTCGGGATCAGCGACTCCGACGACCAGGGGGATGACGCGGAAGCGCTCGAGCATTCGCTGGAGGAACGGCAGGTGGACCTCGAGGCTGTGCTCACGCTCGTGCGCCACCTCGAGCGGCTGCACCTGCGGGAGGGCGAGCGCGATCTGCCGGGCCTCGGGGTCGAGCGGCACGGGCCCGAGGGGGGTCAGAAAGGCCTCCGCCTGGCTGGCGGCGAGCCCTTCGAGGGGAACGCGATGAGAGGGTCCGAGCAGCACGACACGCTCGATCCCGTGTCGGGCCTTCCAGAGCTCGGCGTAGGCCGAGGCGGCGACTGGGCCGGAGTAGACGTAGCCGGCGTGCGGTGCGATCAGCGCCTTGGGGGAGAGCCCCGCCGCTTCTGCCCGCGCGGCCTCGAGGAGAAAATCGACGGTGCTCGCGAGCTCCTTCGGATTCGCCGGGTAAAAGCTGCCGGCGACAGCCGGTCTGCGCAGCATCGGACTTTCCTCGCTCCGCGGTCCTTGGCCCCTGTGCTGGGCCCCACGGGCCGTCTGGCAAGCCCGGGGCCATCGCCGGGCGTTGACATTGGAGCTCGGGGGCCCACAGATAGGGCATGGGAACGACGTTCCAGAATGAAGGATTCCAGGGGGACGCCGCCGCCGCAACCGGGTCGGTGGCGACCCGCTACTGGCATCGCCTGGAGGACGGGCGGATTCAGTGCGATGTCTGCCCGCGGGCCTGCCGGCTCGCGGAGGGGCAGCGGGGGCTGTGCTTCGTGCGGGCCCGGGAGCAGGATCGCGTGGTCCTCACGAGCTTCGGGCGTTCGAGCGGCTTCTGTGTGGACCCCATCGAGAAGAAGCCTCTCAACCACTTCCTGCCGGGCACGCCGGTCCTCTCCTTCGGGACCGCGGGCTGCAACCTCGCCTGCCGATTTTGCCAGAACTGGGACATCAGCAAGTCGCGCCAGATCGACACCCTCGCAGACCAGGCGCCCCCGGGGGTCATCGCGCGTGCAGCGGAGGAGCTCGGCTGCCAGAGCGTCGCGTTCACCTACAACGATCCGGTCATCTTCATGGAGTACGCGATCGCCGTGTCCGAGGCCTGTCATGCCCGGGGCCTCAAGACCGTAGCGGTGACGGCGGGCTACGTCTGTGAGGAACCGCGGAAAGAGTTGTTTCGCTACATCGATGCGGCCAATGTGGATCTGAAGGCGTTCGACGACGCATTCTACCGCAAGCTCTGTGCGGGATTGCTTGATCCTGTCCTCGATACACTGGTCTATCTGTCGCGCGAAACGCAGGTCTGGCTCGAGCTCACGACGCTCCTCATTCCGGGCGAGAACGACAGCGATCAGGAGCTGCATGCAGCGGCGACCTGGGTCGCGGAGAATCTGGGTCGCGATGTGCCCTGGCACTTCACGGCCTTCCATCCCGATTACAAGCTGCTCGATCGCCCGCCTACGCCGCCGAGCACGCTGCACCGGGCTCGCTCCATCGCCCGCGATCATGGGATGCGGTACGTGTACACGGGAAACGTGCGAGATCCCGACGGGGGGAGCACCTACTGCCTTGGCTGTGGCATCCGTGTGATCGGGCGCGACGGCTACGAGCTGACCGCCTGGCACCTCGACCCTGCCGGACGCTGCCGCGACTGTGGTACGCGTTGTGCCGGGGTCTTCACGCCCGAGCCCGGACATTGGGGCTCCCGACGCTTGCCCGTGCGGCTCGCGGAGTTCCGGCCGTCGGCCTGACTGCGTCTGCACGGGGCGGTCGATCTGCGAGGTAACTCAGCGAAGCGGTAGGGCTTCCCGCACCACGCGAGTGCACGCGCGAGCGCCTTCCGCTTGACCATCCGGCCGCTCGGGGCGTAGGCTGAAATCCCCCCGAGCCTACGCCGGAGAAACGCATCGCTCTGGCCGGGCACCCGCCCGACAGCCTCGGCTTCCGGGCGTCGGGCCGGTTCGCGAGAGCCGTGCGCGGGAAACGTCCCGGCGGGATACGGCTGTGGAGGGTCGCCTGGATCCGTGTTCTGCGGATCCGGACCCGAGTCGGGGTCGGAGGAGGATCGATGTTCGCTTCGCTCTGCGGAACACGCACGCCGTCGTCGTGGCCGCGCTGGCGGTGATCGTGCTCGGCATCACAGCCCACCAGCGAATTCCCGCCGACCTGCTGCCTATCTTTCGGACGCCCGCCGTCCAGATCGTCACGTTCTATCCGGGCATGCCGCCCGAGGTCTTTGTCGGCTGGAAGCTCTCACTGGAGAAGCTCTCACGCACCTCCGAGCGACGCGCTGAGCAGCGGAGTGCCGAGTTCGCGGCGCTCTGCGAGGAGGAGCGAGCGGTTGGAGAGGCGCTACGCGCGCTCCACGCACTCGAAAGTGCGCGCGAGCGTATGCCCCTGGCCCGGAAGGGGCTGGAAGCGGCGCAGGAGAACCATCGAATCAGTCTCGCGCGCTTCAAGGGTGGCACCGCCATCGCGTTGGAGGTGCTGGTGGCGGAGGACCAGCTTGCGCTGGCACGGCTCGAGCTCGCTCGCGCCATTGTCGAATTCAACCTCTCTCAGCTCCGCTTGCTCGCCGCCAGCGGGACGCTGGAGCGCGCGTGGCTTGCGGGGAGCGGCCTGGGCGGGAGCTGAGTCCGTCGGGGGATCTCGCTCAGCGGCCGCCGATCGAGAGCCGGTTCGAGTCCAGGTTGCGCCGGATGTCCGCGTCACGCAGGTGGGTCGCGTGGGCATCCCACGCCTCGAGCCGGCTTCCTTTCCCGTTGCGGACGTTCACGACGATGTGCCCGATGGGATAGAGGAAGCGCTCGGCACCCTCGACCTGAGGATGGCCCGATCCGTTCTTGCGCAGGTGGTGGAGTCGGTTGGGACCCCGTCGGTCACAGGCCTCGGAGACCCGCTTGTGGGCGGGGCTTTCGCTCCATCGGTGCACCACGTAGATCAGTCGCCACAGCTCCCCGCGCCGGTCGTAGGCAGCTGCGTAGAGGCTGGAGTAGGTCTGCTGGTCGATCCAGAGACGTTTGCGGCTGTAGACGGGCTTGGCGCTCTTCTTGCGGATGTCGAGGACCCAGGCCTTGCGAAGCTGCCAGACGTCATTCGCGACCGAAAATCCCGAGGGGCCCAGGTTGGGGTTCTCATCGAGCGGAAAGCCCAGCAATGTCGTATCGATCGGTGTCAGCACCTCGGCCTCGCCCACCAGCTCGAAGCCGTACTTCTGGATCACTCCGGTCCGGAAATTGAACCCGTTGATGTCCTCGATCAGGAACTCGGTTCCCGGGATCGCCTGGTCCTCCTCGGTCGAGGCCGGGAACCGACGGACCCTTCGCAGCTGGGGGATGTAGGCCCAAGCATCGCGTGCGATCTCGCTGAGGGGTCGATCGTCTCCCACCAGGTAGCGGTAACCCACGGCCGCCAGCGTTCGGTAGTCCGACGGATACTCGAGCGTGATCTTTCCGCCGGAGCGCCGCTCCTCGTCGGGGAAGTAGAGCCCGCCCTGCGCGACCCGATCGATGCGGTTGGCCAGACGCAGGCCCCAGAAATGCCCCTGGTAGAAGAGGCTCTCGCGCATGCCTCCCCGTGAGAAGGTGGCCAGTCGGAAGTGGCCCGCCCCTTCCATGGGGTCGTGCTGGTGTGTCGCGTTCCATGCGATCTTGAGGCCGGCGTCGGGGTCGCGGAGATCGATCTGGGGGAAGGGTGTCCCCGCCACGTAGAACTCGAGCCAGCCCTCGCCCCTCTCGTCCCGGCCGATGCGGGCCTTCCCGCCCAGCTCACGATCGATCTCCTTGCGCAGGTCGGAGGGGCTGTAGTCGGCAAAGAAGGGGCCGATGCGGAGCTGCATCCCTTCGAAGAAGAAGTAATCGCGATGCTCCCAGAAGGGAGGCGGGATGTAGTCGCGGATCCGCGTGAGATCCTCGATCCCGATCACGACTCCTTCCCGGAACGGCACCCCGGCGACGGCGTCCAGGTCGTCGGCGGGAACCGGGGCAGCGAGAGAGAGCGTCAGCGCGAGCAGCAGGGCCACCCGCGGGAGGGGGGAATGCGACGTCATGGTCTCGATAGTATAGGTTGCAGCCTCAGCGGCTGCCGTGGCGTGCCACGCGATTCTGATCCCCGGCCCTCGTCACGCTTCTGTGTCGGACCTCGCCGATCGGAGGCTCCGCATCCCGGACCGTTCGCGCCCCGGCCGGAGTCGCCCCGCCGTTCGAAAACAGGGACGAAGGCCCGCGGGGTTCGGAGCTTCGAACGGATCGAATCCGCATCGGGACCGGGGTCTTCGGCCGTGGCGCCGCCCGTCGCTCCGAGGTCCGTCCGGAGCTTTGAACGCCGCTCGCACGGGGGCCTGGGGCGGCGCACGGAGCGGTCGCGAGAGACGTGGCAGGGATGTTGCATCCGCCGGCGGGGTTACGGGGGGATCCCTGGGAGCCCGGATGAAAGCGGAGATGCACGATCACAGCGGGGGCCACCGTGCGCCCGTCTCGAGCGTGGCCTGGAGCCCCGGTGGGGGGGTGCTGGCCTCGGCCTCCGAGGACGGCAGCGTTCTCCTCTGGCGCAGCGCCAGCGGGGCGCTACTCGCGGGGCTCTTCGGGCACCGCGGGTGCGTGCGATCGGTGGAGTTCTCGCCGGACGGTCGGCGATTGGTCACGGCGAGCGGGGACCGTACGGCCGCGCTCTGGGATCCCGTCCTGGGTCGGCGAAGCCACGTGCTGCAGGGTCACCGCGCGGGCGTCTCCGTCGCTCGGTTCAACGACGACGGGGGCCTCGTGGCCACCGCAGCGGACAACGCCGGCGTCCGAATCTGGGATGCGGACTCCGGAGACTGCCTCAAGCGGATCGCGGAGCATCCGCGGCGAGTTCGGGATCTGCGTTTCTCCCCGAGCGGCACACTGCTGGCGACGGCCTGCGACGACGGCTTGGTGCGGATCTTCCGCACCACCGACTGGAAGCTTGCTGCGGAGCTTTGCGGCCACCCACACGGGGTCAACACGGTCGACTGGACACCGGATGGCTTGCAGATTGTGAGCGCGGCATACGACCGCAGCTTCCGGATCTGGGACGTGGCACGCCGCAGCCAGCTGAGCGTGATCGAAACGGTCACCGACGAGATCCGGGCCGCCAGAGTCTCTCCCGACGGCAGCCGAGTCGCGAGCGGTGGCGGCGACCGGGCCCTCAGTGTCTGGGAGCTCAGGACGGGTCGTCTGGTGGCTCGCTTTCCAGGCCACGCGGACGCGATCCAATCGCTGGCGTGGTCGCCCGAAGGGCGTCGCCTCGCGACCGCCTCGCGCGATGCGAGGGTGCGCGTCTTCGAGGTGGCTCGGTGTGGGCTGGCGCAAACCTTCCCCGGGCGCAACCGCACCCTCGGTCCGCTGCGGGTGGCCCCCGGGGGCACGTGTGTGGCGATCGTGGCTGGGGACCGTTCCCTGTTTCTGCTCGATGGATCTCTGCGTCCACGCGTCTCGCGTGCCGAGATCCACCGCACCGCCGTGGAGGCGCTGGCCTGGTCGCCCGACGCGCGCCGGCTGGCCACCGTCTCCAAGAACGGGGACCTGGCCATCTGGCGCGCCGATCACCTGGCGAGACCTGCGCTCCGTCACAGCCTGGGTAGCCCGGCTCTTGGTGTGGAATGGTCCCCCGACGCACGAGAGCTCGTGGTGTCCCTGGACGACGGATCGGTGCGGATCGTCGAGTGGGGCTCCGGTCGCATCACCCAGAGCCTCGCGAACCTGCGCGAGCCGGCGTGCTGCGTCGCCTGGTCTCCCGATGGCTCGTGGATCGCGGCGGGCTCGGCCCAGGGGACGCTGACGCTTCACCAGGCCTACGGATCCGCCCGAGTGGACTGTCGTGGGCACACGGACCGGGTCCTCTGCGTGGCCTGGTCCCCGGACGGGACGCGACTGGCTTCGGGCTCTCGCGCCGGGGGTGCGCGCCTCTGGGACCTCTCCGGCCGCTGTCTGCAGACGCTCGCGGGCCCCGCACTCGCTGTCGGGGACGTCCGCTTCTCGCCGGATGGTTCCAGCCTCGCCCTCGCGGGCCAGGACGGGACCGTCCGGATTCATGACGCCCAGAGCGGCTGCGAACGGCACCGGCTGCGCGGCCATCGTCGCAAGGTCTCGAGCCTCGACTGGACACCCGACGGGCGCCTCGTCACGGGCAGTCCTGACGGGGTCTGCCGCGAGTGGGATCTCGAGCGCGGCACCTGCCGAGCCGTCGTTCCGAGTGAGCTCTTCAGCTAGGAGTCTGACCCAAGACTCCGTCTCGGATCAGACTCCTGCCGTCCGGGCGCGTTATCGGCGAGCCGAGCTCGCCGCGCGGGCGTGAGCGGCACCCCCGGGGGTCCGCACTTCGGGCGCGCCTCAAGTCCCGTTCCCACGCCTCCGAATCCAGCAGGGGAGCCCTCATTCCGGGCTCGGGGGAGAAGACCGTGAGAGCAAGGACGTGTGCCGAACTCGGGACTGTGATCCTGGTCGCGCTGCTGGCGGGTGTGTCGCTGGGGTGCGCCGAATCGTCATGGGAAGGTGCGCTCGAGAAGAACACCGTCGCTGCCTACAACCGCTACCTCCGTGACCACCCCGACTCCGGGCACGCGGCCGATGCTCGCGAGCGAATCGCGTATCTGCGGGTTCTGGCCAGCCCGACGATCGAGGCCTTTGAGAAGTTCGCCGCCGACTACGCCGAGAGTGAGCTTCTGGCCGAGCTCCGCAAGGAGGTCGAGCCGCACTACTTCAAGCGCGCACGCGCCAAGAACACGCAGGAGGCGTACCGGAGCTTCCTGGCACGCTATCCGCACGGGCAGCTGACCGAGCGGGCGCGGGGCAATCTGGTCTACATCGCGTCTCTGCGGGACGGTCCCACCGTCCCTCGGCTGCGGAGCTTCATCGAGAAGTTTCCGGAGAGCGACTTCGTGGAGGAGTCGCGGCGCACGCTGGCGCTTCTCGAGCAGAGCGTCACGACGCGCATCCACAAGCTGGCGGTTCGCGTCGAGGTCTCGCCGAACGTCACCCAGCCTGAGCGCGTCCGCCGCGGCTTCGCCGCCGTGGTGGCCCGGCAGTACGCGCCGCAGGGGATCGAGGTCGTGCTGATTGGGATGGAGGAGGAGCCGCCGGGAGATGCCGACGCCTGGATGCGGATCGACTACCACGAGGCGCCGGCCTCCGGAACCTTTGGCGGCAGGACCCTCGTCTCGAAGTGTCGCGTGAGGCTCTTCCATCGCGATTCCGAGGCGGTGATCTGGGATCGCGAGTTCGAGGCTCCCGCGGACCACATCATCCACGGCGCGTACGGACGCGACAAGACGCTCTTCGCCAACTCCACCTACCGCTTCTGGAAGCAGTTCTTCGTTCCGGTCTCCACCTGGGAGGTCTCCCGTCTCCGCGTGCATGAGCGAGAGTTCGAGCAGGACGTGGCCGCGATCGATGTACGGGGGGACCGGGCCGTGGTGCTCTTCACGCGCGGCGGCTTCGACTATCTCGACGTTTCCGGCGCGCTTGAGCTCCCGCTACTCGATCGCTACCGGCGCGAGCGAGATCTGTCGCGCTGGACGGGAATCCAGCTCCTGAGCGATTCGCTCGTCTCCGTCCACGGTCCCGACGGACTCGAGCTCGTGGAGCTAGACCGGGTGCAGCCGCGAAGAGTGGGGCGCTGGGAGCTTCCCGAGGTCGGCTCGGTGACCGGCGTCTCGCTCTACGACCATCCGCGAGGTCGGTCGTTGCTCTTCTCGAGCACCGAGGGAATCTTCGTCATCCGCCTCGATCATCCGCAGCTCCGGGCGACCCGCCTGCTCGAAGGTGAGTTCGTCGGGCTGCACGTCGATCCGCCCTACGTCTACCTGGTGCAGCCCGAGCTCGTCGAGGTGACGACGCCCAGGCACCTGCTCCAGCATCTGACGGGGGTTCAGCTTCCGCTGGGCAAGGGCTTCGGTGCCAAGCGGGCTCGGATGGGCGGGACCTCGCTTTACGTCTTCGGCAAGACCGAGATGGCCGAGATCAGCCTCTCCACGGCTGGCCGACCGAAGATCCTCGACCGGCTGCCGCTCGAGGAGTTCGGGCCCATCACGGATCTGACGACGGATTCCGCGTATCTCTACCTGCTCGGCGAGCGCGGTCTCGAGGTGGTCCGGCCGTCGACCCATCAGATTCTCGACTTCGTGCAGGTGCGGGCCAACCGCGCGGCGGAGCGCCGGGGACGCTACCTCTTCCTGGTCGGCGGTCGACATCTCGAGATCGTGGACCTTGCTCCCTACCAGATCGCCGTGGCGAGCCCGCAGCGCTAAGGGGTCTCCGCAAAGACGCGTAGGGCCGGGGCTATCCGAGGCGCTCGAGCCGCTCCCAGAAATCGGGAAACGTCTTGGCAACGCAGTCGGGGTTCTCGATCACGATTCCGGGCACGCGCAGCCCGGCCACGGCAAAGCTCATCGCCATGCGATGGTCGTCGTACGTCTCGATGCGTGCGGGATGCGGCTCGGACGGTGGACGGATCTCCAGCGCGTTCTCGGTCGCCCGCACCTCCGCACCGAGCTTCGAGAGCTCGCGGCTCAGAGCCTCGAGTCGATTCGTCTCCTTCAGGCGGAGGTTTCCGATGCCACGGATCTCTGTAGGGCCCTTTGCGAAGCAGGCGACCACCGCGAGCGTCAGCGCCGCGTCGGGCATGGGGTTCATGTCGATCTCGATCCCGTGCAGATAGCGACCCCCGCGCACGGAGATCCAGCCTGACTCACGCTCGACGGTGCAACCCATGCGCTCGAGCACCTCGACGAAGCGCACGTCGGGCTGACTCGAGGCGGGGGTGAGGTCCTCGATGCGAATCCGCCCTCCGGTGACCGCAGCCGCGGCGAAGAAGTACGTCGCACTCGAGGCGTCGGGCTCGATCGTGCAGCTGCGTGCACGGTAGCGCTGGCCTGAGGCGATCTGGAAGAGATCGGCGCCGTTCGTGTCCACGGCCACGCCGAAGCTCGCCATCGTCTCCAGCGTCATGTCCACGTAGGGCCGCGAGGTGATCTGACAGGCCTGGATCTCCACCGTCTCCCGGGCAAAGGGGGCGACCATGAGCAGGGCGGACAGAAACTGACTCGAGCGACTTGCGTCGAGCGCCACCCTCCCGCCTCGCAGGGAGCCGCCCTGGACGGTGACCGGCGGACAGCCGGCGACGGTGCGAACGCTCGCGCCCATCGCAGAGAGCGCATCGGCGAGGTCCTGGATCGGTCGCTCGCGCATGCGCGGTGTCCCGTCGAGGACCACCCGCCCAGGGACGAGCGTGCTGCACGCGGTGAGAAAGCGCATCGTCGTGCCCGAGGCCTGACAGTCCACGGGGTGGAGCGGAATGGCGAAGCGACCGCCGACCCCGCGGATGTGGAGCTGGCCCTGCTCCTCGCTGACCTCGACCCCGAGCCGCGACAGGCCTGCGAGCATGGCGCGCGTATCCTCGCTGTCGAGCCAGTGGAGGAGCCGGCTGGTGCCCTCGGCCAGGGCCGCGCAGACGAGCGCGCGATTGGTCAGGCTCTTCGATCCCGGTAGCCGCACGCGGGTGTCCGGTGGCGCGATCGGCTTGAGCGCCCGCTCCTGCATGCTCCAATCCTTAGCACATCGTCTAACCCGCTGAAACTCAAGGAGAAACCCTGGCGTGCCCGGTTGACCCCGCACGCGCCCCGCGATACTCTCGGCTCGCTTTGCGCGGGAGTCCCCGTAGCGCTCCCGCGCTCGATCGGGGCTACGCATGTACAAGTACCGGCTGCTGACTCCCGGCCCCGTGGCGGTTCCCGAGCGCGTCCGGCGGGCCATGGCGCAGGAGTTGATCCACCACCGGGCGCCTCCGTTCCGGGACGTCTTCGACGAGATCCGTGACGGCCTGCGGGGGGTCTTCCAGACCCAGGAGCCCGTTCTGGTGCTGGCGAGCTCCGGCACCGGCGCCATGGAGGCCGCAGTCGCCAACCTGCTCGCGCCCGGAGAACGGGCCGTCGTGGTCGAGGGCGGCAAGTTCGGGGAGCGCTGGGCCGAGATCTGCGAGGCGTTCGGCGTCGAGCCGATCCGCGTGGCGGTCGAGTGGGGCCAGGCGGTCTCACCCGCGGCGGTTCGCGCGGCGTTCGAGCGCGCGCCCGATGCGCGTGCGCTGCTGGTCCAGGCCTCGGAGACCTCGACCGGTGTCTATCATCCGATTCGCGAGCTCGCCGCTGTCGCGCACGAGCAACCGGAGCGGCTGATCGTGGTGGACGGGATCAGTGCCGTCGGCGTTCACGACCTGCCGATGGATGACTGGGGTCTCGACGTGGTCGTCTCGGGCAGCCAGAAGTCCTGGATGCTCCCGCCCGGACTGGCGTTCGTCGCGCTTGCACCCAGGGCCCGCGAGGCGCTCGGGAGGGCCGGGTCCGGCTACTACTTCGACCTCCGGCGCGAGCTCGAGGCCCAGGAGCACGGCCAGACGGCCTACACGCCCGCGGTCTCGCTGCTGCTCGGCTTGCGCGAGGTGCTCGTCATGATCCGCGCGGAGGGGCTTCAGGCCCGCTTCGAGCGCCACGCGCGCCTGGCCGAGATCGTCCGTGCGGCCGTGCGATCCCTGGGCCTGGAGCTCTTCGCGCCGAAAGCACCGAGCTTCGCGTGCACAGCGATTCGGGTTCCGGAGGGTCTGGACGGCCAGGCACTGGTCCTCCGGATGCGGGAGCGCTACGGGGTCCACGTCGCCGGGGGGCAGGGCAGAGTCACGGGGCGAATTCTGCGCATCGGGCACATGGGAGACGTCGACGCCTTCGACATGCTCACGGCCGTCGCCGCGCTGGAGCTCGCACTCTCGGATCTGGGGTTCCCCGTCAAGCTCGGCGAGGGAATGCGGGCCGCGAGCGAGATCATGCGCGAGCCCGCTGCAAAGAGGAGCTAGCGTGGTGGCTCGCGTGCTGATTTCGGACAAGCTCTCAGAGCAGGGACTGCGCATCCTCGAGGAAGCGCAGGGAATCGACGTCGATTACCGGCCGGGTCTCGAGGCGGACGAGCTGTGTGCGATCCTCCCCGCGTACGAGGGCCTGATCATCCGCAGCGGAACCAAGGTCACGGCCGACGTGCTCCTGGCGGCCGAGAAGCTGCGCGTGATCGGGCGCGCGGGCATCGGTGTCGACAACGTGGATCTGGCCGCCGCCACGGCGCGTGGGATCCTCGTGATGAACACGCCCGAAGGAAACGCGATCACCACGGCGGAGCACGCGATCTCGCTCATGACGGCCCTGGCCCGGAAGATTCCTCAGGCCACGGCGAGTATGAAGGCGGGCCGTTGGGAGAAGTCGAGCTTCAGCGGCAAGGAGCTCTACGGCCAGGTGCTCGGAATCGTGGGCCTCGGGAACATCGGCTCGATCGTCGCCGACCGTGCGCGGGGTCTGCGCATGCGCGTGATCGCATTCGACCCGCTGATCTCGGAGGAGCGGGCGGAGCGGATCGGTGCGGCGCTCGTCTCGCTGGAGGAGCTGCTCGAGCGCAGCGACGTGATCAGCATTCACGTGCCGCTCACCAAGGACACCCGAGGCCTGATCGATGCGCATGCTTTCGATCGGATGAAGGAGGGTGTCCTGATCGTGAATGCCGCGCGCGGGGGCATCGTCGTCGAGCAAGACCTGCTGGCGGCGATCGAGAGAGGCAAGGTGGCCGGTGCCGCGCTCGATGTCTTCGAGAAGGAGCCGCCGCCCACGGATCATCCGCTGCTCGTGCGACCCGAGGTGATCGCGACGCCGCACCTCGGAGCGGCCACTGCCCAGGCCCAGATCAATGTGGCGATCGCCGTGGCCGAGCAGGTGCGCGATTTTCTGACCGGCGGGGCCGTACGAAACGCGGTCAATCTTCCTTCGGTCTCCGCCGATCAGCTCGAGAAGCTGCGGCCGTTCATCGTGCTGGGCGAGAAGCTCGGTCTCTTTCAGGGGCAGCTCGTGGGCGAGGGGGGCATCCTCGAGATCGACGTCGAGTTCGCCGGGCAGGTGACCGAGTACGACGTCCAGCCCGTGACTCTCGCAGTGCTCAAGGGTGTGCTCGAGCCATGGATCGGGGAGCGAATCAACTTCGTCAACGCCCCGTACAACGCGCAGCAGCGCGGCATCCGGGTCATCGAGTCGAAGGCCGCTCAGCCGCAGGACTTCGTGAGCCTGCTCACCGTTCGCCTGCGCACGCGTACGGGCCAGCATCTGGTGGCGGGAACCCTCTTCGGCCGCACCCAGCCGCGCATCGTCCGTGTGGACGACTTCTTCTTAGAGGCGATCCCGGAGGGGGCGACGCTGCTGATCCGCAACGACGATCGTCCCGGCGTCGTCGGTCACGTGGGGACGACGCTGGGAGCCGCGCAGATCAACATCTCGCGGATGCAGCTCGGCCTGAACCTGGAGGGAACCCAGGCCGTGCAGCTCCTCAACGTCGATCCCGCACCCGACGAGCGGGTTCTCGATGCGGTGCGTGGGCTGCCGGGGATCCAGAGCGTTCATCTGCTCGATCTCGGGCCGCTGGTCACCTGAGGCGCGAGCATGGGAAACGTGGTCTGCATCGGGGCGCAGTGGGGGGATGAGGGCAAGGGAAAGATCGTGGATCATCTCAGCCCTCGAGCGGACCTCGTGGTTCGTTTCCAGGGGGGTCCCAACGCCGGTCACACGGTGATCGCCGACGGTGAGCGGACCGTGCTCCACCTGCTGCCCTCGGGAATCCTCCACCCGGGAACGCTGAACCTGATCGGTGCCGGCGTGGTGGTCGATCCAGAGGTGCTGCTCGCCGAGATCGCCGAGCTCGCGGCTCGGGGTGTGTCCCTCACGCGGGATCGCTTCCGGATCTCGCGTCGGGCGCACGTCATCCTTCCGATGCACCGCCTGCTCGATCAGGCGCGTGAGAAGGCCCAGGGTCGCGACGCGATCGGCACCACGGGCCGGGGGATCGGGCCCGCCTACGAGGATCGCGTTGCGCGGCGTGGGATCCGGGTTCAGGAGCTGATCGAGCCCGAGGCACTGCGCGAGAGGCTGCCCGTTGCGCTGGAGGAGCGCAGCTTCCTGCTCAGCCAGCTCTACGGGCTTTCGGCCGTCGACTACGACGAGACCCTGGCGATGGCTCTACGCTGGGGGGAGGCCCTCGCTCCCTTCGTCGACGACGTGGGGGCGACGATCGATCGCGCCCTGCGTGAGGCACGCTCCGTCCTCCTCGAGGGGGCGCAGGGCACGCTGCTCGACATCGATCATGGGACGTATCCCTTCGTCACGTCCTCGACCACGCTCGCTGGCGGCGCCTGCGGAGGGGCTGGGATCGGGCCGACGCGGATCGATGCTGTGCTGGGGATCAGCAAAGCCTACACCACGCGGGTGGGTGGGGGTCCGTTTCCCACCGAGGACACGGGGCCGGCCGGCCGTCATCTCGGCGAGGTCGGCGAGGAGTTCGGGGCCACGACCGGACGCCGACGTCGCTGCGGCTGGCTCGACCTCGTCGTGCTGCGCCACTCGGTGCGCGTCAACGGGATCACGAGCCTCGCCCTGCTCAAGCTCGACGTGCTCTCGGGCCTGCCCGAGATCCAGGTGTGCGTGGCCTACCGCCTGCGCGGCCAGGAGCTGCGTGAGTTCCCGGCCAGCGCCCGAGAGCTCGAAGCCTGCGAGCCCGTATACCGGAGCTTTGCGGGCTGGACCGAGCGCGTCGGATCCGCCCGGTGCTTCGAAGACCTGCCCCAGGCCGCTCAGGACTACGTCCGCTGGATCGAGGACGAGCTCAGCGTTCCGGCGGACCTGATCGGTGTGGGAGCGGAGCGGGATGCCACCATCGAGCGCGCTGACCCCTTCGCGGGGGGACGATGCGCTTGATCCGTGCCTCGCTCCTCGCCGCGGTCGGAATGCTGCTGCCGGGGTCCGCGGCTGCGGAGCCCGGCTGCGTCACGCAGTGCAAGACGCTCGAGAAAGGTGGGGAGCTGGCGGCGAACGTATCCCTCGAGGGCTGCTACGTCCGCGTCTGCCAGCGCGAGGGACGCCGCCTCTACGCCGAGGGAGAGTACGCCAAGGCCCTGGAGTCGCTCGACTTCCTCTTCGACAAGCTCGACGCCAGCCCGTCGTACCTGCTCGATCTGGGTCTGACCTTCTACGCGCTGGACCGCTTCGACGACGCGCTCGAGGCCTTCGAGCGCGTCGTCGGCGGCTTTCCCCGAAACGTTCGCGCCGGTGCCCAGCGCGCGCACACGCTCGTGCGCCTGGGTCGCTACGACGAGGCCATCGCACAGTTCGAGAAGCTTCGCGCCATGCCCGAGAGCGAGGGCAGCTTCAAGGAGCTCGACACCCGCTCCTACCTCCAGGGAAGCATCGGCGTCGTCAAGCTGATCCAGGGCGACGTCGCCGGCGGCAAGAAGGACCTGATCGCGGCCCTGAAGGCCGACGGCCGCAACAAGTTGGCCGCCACCTACCTGAACTTCGTCCTTCCGTACCTGGAGGCCGGCGATCTCGATCCCGAGGGCGTTCGTCAGCTCGTCGTCGCCTACGAGGAGCTCGGTCTGCGGCGCCTCGCCGATGCCGCGGAGCACCTCAAGCAGCTGCTCATCGATCACCCGCGCTACGTGCCCGGCTACCAGCGCCTGGCCGAGATCCTGCGCAGCTACGAGCAGTACGAGGCCTGCGAGGAGGCGCTCAAGGTTGCCGAAGCGCACCTCCCCCGCAACATCGACCTGCGCGCGGAGCGTCTCCGCTGCACCCTGCTGCGCGTCGGCCCCGCCACCGAGGCCGCCGCCCCCGCCCTCGCCGAGCTCCGCGACCTGCGTCGCACCCACCCCCAAAACGAGCGCGTCCAGCACATCCTGACCGCCGTCGGCTTCCCCCCCTGAGCCGCGCCTTGAGCCCGCCCCCCGATTGACGAATACTCTCCCCGGGCCCGTAGCTCAGTCGGCAGAGCAGTGGACTTTTAATCCATCGGTCCCGGGTTCGATTCCCGGCGGGCCTACCGGGGAGCGTAACGGAGATCGGGGTGGGCCAGGACACGCCGGACCCACTCGGTCACGGCCCAGCTGCATGCCAGGGTGGTGTGGTACTGGAAGTACGGATCTAGGCCGGGGTCGTCGACGCCCCAGCGGCCGTCCTCGCGCTGCAGCTCGAGGAGGCGCTCGACCCAGGCGTCCACAACGGGAGCGGTGTAGCCGGATTGAAGCAGCATGAGCACGCGCTCGGCGTAGAGGTCGATGTCTAGCGTCCGAGTCGGCGTGAAGGTCGCGGGCTGGTGCTCCACGAGCTCACGCTGGAGAGATCGCAGCGAGGTCTCGTAGGTCCGCCCCTCCACGCAGCCGCGCTCGTGCGCGAGCACCAGGGCCCAGAGCGCATGGACGCTTTGGTATCCGCCCGCGTCCCGCATCGGCCCGGACAGGTAGGCCAGCGACTCCTCGCGCATCCCGCTTCGGTCGCAGTGAAGCGCCTCGCTGGTCACGCGATTCGGGTTGACCCGCGTGCCGTCCTGGGGAGGGATCCACGCATGGAGGATCCCCGCAGGGACGGCCATCTCCGGATCCCAGAAGCGGCGCATCGGATTGTCGTGGTCCCGGTTCGAGACCTCGAGAGCGCGCGCCATCGCCCGGCGCAGCCTCTCGGAGTCGACGGTCTTCCGCATCTCGTGGAGGCCGACGGCGGCGTCGAAGCGGAGCTGCGCCTGGGAGAACGCAGCCAGGTAGGCGGCCGCGGCGGAGAGGCTGCGCTCCACTCTCTCCCAGCCCGAGCAGGCGCTCCCGCGACACGGCTGGCTCGCTCCCGGATCCTCGCGAATTTCGATCGGCCAGTGTGGGGGACCCTTCGAGCGCGCCTCGAAGAGGCCTCGTGACGGAGCGTCCTCACCCGCCGCGTGCGGGGCCGAAACACCGATCAGCACACAGCACAGCCCACCCCCCACGAGAGCCGGGAGTGCCGCTCGCCTCAGCAACCGTTGCGGTCGATCTGCAATCCGGGCTGGCCGTTGTTCCCCGGGCTCGTGCCTCCCGCGCCCGCCGCGCCGAGCGTAAAGCTGTTCCCGCTGTCCGGGCTCACGGTTGCGCCCCCGCCGCACTGGATTCCGACCGAGGGGCCGCCGCCCCCGCCGCCGCCATCGCCCCCGTCTCCGCCGCTGCCGCCGTTTCCGCCACCCGCGCCGAAGCCTCCATCGTCCTGCTCCCCGCTGCCGCCGAAGGGACCGCCGGCCCCGCTGCTCCCACCGCTGCCACCGCCCCCGCCGCTGCCGCCGTTCCCGCCGTCGCCGCCGGAGCCCGTGCGGAGCTCGCAGCCCGTGACGGCGACCGTCGAGTTCCAGAGGAAGAGCGCGAAGCTGCCGCCGCCGCCGGTACCGCCAATTCCGCCACCGCCCGCGCAGCCGCCGCCACCACCACCGCCGCCGCTCGAGCCGTAGCTGTCGCAGGCCGTGGTACCGCCGCCGCCGCCCCCGCCGCCGCCCCCGCCGCCGCCGTTGGTGCCGCCGCCGCCGCTGCTGCCGTCGGAGGGGAAGTAGAACACGGCGCTGGTCGATCCGAAGCTGGACCCGCCAGTGCCATCGGCTCCGGCGGCCCCGTTGCCGCCCGGACTGCCTACGATCCCATTTCCGCGGCTAGGGCCGCCCGATCCCCCGGTGCCACCGGGACCGATCCCGGTGCCTCCCTGTGAGCCGGAGCCGGAGCCCAGCCCGGGTCTGCCGCCGGTGCCGCCGGTCCGGCCGCAGAAGCTGAATCCGGCGCTGCCCCCGAGCGGTCTCGAGCACGAGGAGCAGAGGAACGTGGAGTTCTCACAGCCTGGATTGCCCTGGCCGCCGTTGCTGCCGCTCGCGCCGTTGCTCCCGTTCCCGCCGCTGATGCCCGCCGGACCGTTGCCCGCCTCGATCACGCAGCTCTCCAGCGTCAAGCCCGAGCTGTTGGTCGCTCGCAGCCCGAAGGAGGAGGCTCCCACGCCGCTCGCGTTGGCGCTCTGGATCGTGAGCTTCGAGAGCGTCGTCGGCGAGTTGATGCCGATCGCTTCCGCACCCACGGGGCCGGTGGAGACGAGCGTCGTGGTCCCCGCGTCGGGAGCGAAGGTGCTCGGGTCGAAGCCTCCCGTGATGGAGACGCCGTCGACCAGGCTCAACGGGCTGTCCACGTAGCTGCCCGCCGCGACCCAGAGCTGGCTCGAGCCGGTGCTGGCGGCCTGCGCCAGTGCGGCCTGGACCGTGCGCATGGGCTGCTCCGG
This sequence comes from Myxococcota bacterium, assembly GCA_046754285.1. Classification (GTDB taxonomy): domain Bacteria; phylum Myxococcota_A; class UBA9160; order SZUA-336; family SZUA-336; genus JBHHVJ01. Next base: position 20,750 of record JBHHVJ010000055.1, read on the forward strand.
TGTGCCCGGGTTCGCGTCGGAGCCGGCGAGCGAGACGAAGATCACACCCGCCGGAAGTCCGCAGCTGCCGTCCGCCGTGCCGTTATCGAAGAGGTCACAGTCCCGCGGCAGGCCGTCGCCCGCGGTGAGCGCCATGCAAACCTCGCACTCGACGAACTCGTCGACACAGGAGGCGAGCTCGGCGGCGTCGTTTGTGCCGCATCCAGGGAATATGGCCGTGAGACCTCCGGCGATGCCCTGGCACTTCTTGTTGATCTTCTCCAGAAGCTTCGTGCCGCAGGTGCTGCCCACCTTGTCGGCCGTCTTCGGAATCTGGTCGAAGTCCATGCAGCGGTCGATGTCGTCGACGCTGTCGAAGGGGTCGTCCGCACCCGGGTAGAGCTTGTTCGTCTTTCCCCCCTTGAGCCCCGTCTTCTTGCAGGCGTTGAATCCCTTGAGCTTGGCGTTCTCGCATTTCTTCGCCTGCTTCGCGACCGCCTGCTGGCACTTGGCGGCCGACTTGTCGACGCTCTCCTGGCGGATGGTCGCGTCGAGGTTCGAGCCGAAGAGTCGGTGAAACAGGACGATGTCCTTCTCCACGGCGGCGTTGATCACCGTGTTCGGGTCACTGGGCCCGAACTCGGGCAGCACGCCGCACTCCTGGGCGGCCTTCCCCCTCGTCTTGTTCTCGGCCTTCAGGACCGCATCGCCTCCGAAGAAGCCGGTGTCCAGGGTGCAGCTCTCGATGCTCTGCCCCGGCCCGAGGTCGCCCTTGGCTCCGGTCTTGATGCATTTGCAGATGTGCTTGCCCTGAGCTTTCGCGATTTTTGCCAGGCCCTTGTTCAGCTCGTTGATGCACTTCTGCTGGCTCTTGGATTGCTCCAGCGCCGCTGTATCCCGAGCTTGAAGGAGTGGAAAGAGGAACGCGGGGATGTCCCGGAGGCTGTTGAGATCGTGAAGTAGGAGCGGCGGCTTCTCCGCC
>JBHHVJ010000056.1:0-20995 GCA_046754285.1 Myxococcota bacterium
ACTTCATGCGCATGAGCTCGGCGAGCATCTCGGCGCGCGCGATCACCGGGATGTGGGCGGCCTCGGCCGCTCGGATCTCCGGATTCTGCACCGGGATCGCCGAGGAGAAGACGACGACCTGCGCGTCGCGGACGCTCGAGGCCTCGTGTCCGATTTGCACCGGGATCCCCAAGGCACGCAGACGTTTGCAGCTCGCGCTCTCGCGCAGGTCGGAGCCCGAGACCGAGTAGCCGCTGGCATGGAGGATCTCCGCCAACCCCGACATCCCGACGCCTCCGATGCCAACGAAATGCACCCGCTTGATCCTTCCTCTCATCGTCGCGCCCCAACGACGCGGGCCTTGCAGTGCTGCCAGATCTCGTGCGCGGCGTTCGGCTGCCCGCGCCGGGCGGCTGCGGCCGCCATGCGCCCTCGTCTCTCGGGGTCGTGGAGCAGCGCGCGGAGCTCCGGGACGAGCTGCTGTGCCAGCTCGGCGTCGCGAATCACCACGCTCGCCCCCGCTTGCTCGAGCTCCCGCGCGTTGGCGGTCTGGTGGTCGTCGGCTGCGTGCGGGTAGGGGACCAGAATCGAGGCTCTTCCGGCGCAGCAGAGCTCCGCGATAGTGGCCGCCCCCGCGCGCGCCAGGACGAGGTCGGCGCAGGCCATCCGCTCGGGCATGTCGTCGAAGAACGGCGCGACCCTCGCCTTGAGGTCGCGTCGCTCGTACGCGGCTCGTACGGTCTCGAAGTCGGCCGGCCCGGTCTGGTGTGTGATGTCGAGCTGTGACCCGCCCTCGAGCTCGCCCAGGCTCGCGGTGACGGCGCGGTTGATCGAGCGGGCTCCCTGGCTTCCGCCCACCACGAGCAGTCGCAGAAATCTGTCGTGCGGGCGCTCCACCCGTGCCGTGGCCCTGCCGGGGCGCACCGGAAGCCCGAGTCGGTGCGTGCGCTCGGCCGGGAAGCCCTCGCGCGCGGCGTCGAACTGCACGTACACGGCGGCGGCGAGGTGTCCCAACAGCCGGTTGGCGCGTCCCGGCCGAGCGTTGGGCTCGATCAGGGCCGTGGGAACTCTCGCCAGCAGCGCGGCGGCCACGGTGGGCACCGAGGCCCAGCCCCCCACACCGATCACGAGATCGGCCCGCAGTCCGCGCAGCAGTCGCCCCGCCTCCAAGATCCCGCGGGCCGTCGTGAGCAGGGCCCGCGCGGCCGCCGCAGGACCGCGCCCCAGCACCGGCCGGCTCGCGACGAAGCTGAGCGGGAATCCCGCGCTGGGAACGCGCGTTCGCTCCAGACCCGTCTCGCTTCCGATGAAGTGGAGACGCGTGTCCGGGTCGCTCTGGCGAATGGCCTCCGCCAGGGCCAACGCCGGAAAGACATGGCCCCCGGTTCCGCCCCCCGCAAGCACCACGGCTAGCGCCATCCCCTTCTCCCCCGCCTCTGCGGGCGCGCCACGTTGAGCAGCAACCCCACCGCGGCCAGGCTGGTGACCATCGACGAGCGGCCGTAGGAGAAGAGCGGCAGGGTCGTCCCCTTGGTCGGCAGCGCGCCCATCGCGACGCCCGCGTTGAGCAGGCCCTGCAGCCAGAGCATCAGACTGGCGCCGACCGCCAGCAGCAGCGAGAACGGGTCGCGCGCTCGCGAGGCGATTCCCAGGGCCGCGAGACCGAGCACGGCAAAGCAGATCAGGATCGTGATGACGCCGATCAGGCCGACCTCCTCCCCGACGACGGAGAGGATGAAGTCCGTGTGGGCCTCGGGCAGGTAGCCGAGCTTCTGCTGGCCGGCCCCGAGCCCTGACCCGGCCAGCCCTCCCGCGCCGAAGGCGAGCAGGGACTGCACGAGTTGGTAGCCCTGGCCGTACGGATCCGCCCAGGGATCCAGGAAGCTTCGCAGGCGGCCGGCGCGGTAACCGGCCTGGAACGCGACCTGGAAGATGAGGGGCAGGGCCAGGGCCGCGGTCGCGAGCAGATGCGTCAGCCGCGCTCCAGCCGTGTAGATCAGCGTCGCTGCGAAGAGCACGAGCATCACGGTGCCGCCGAAGTCCGGCTGGAGCAGCAGGATCGCCCCGGGGATCAGCGTGAGCGCGATGGGCACGCCGATGGAGATCCGGTAGTCACGCATCCGACTCGGGTTCTGGCTCAGCCAGCGGGCGAGTGCGAGGATCAGGGCAAGCTTCATGGGCTCGAGCGGTTGAAGCGTGAGGCCACCGACGGCGAGCCAGCGTCGTGCGCCGTTCTCCTCGAGCCCGAGCGGCGTGAGCGTGAGCAGCAGCAGCAGCGTGCCACCGATCCAGGCGGGATAGGCCAGCCGCCCCAGCCAGGTGAGCGGGACCCGGCTCAGCAGGTAGGCGGCCACCAGGCCGAGCCCCAGACCCGCGAGCTGTCGGGCCAGGTAGATCCACGCGCTTCCGAAGCTCACCTCGGCACGGAGTGCACTCGCGCTGTAGACCATGACGAGCCCTGTTCCCACGAGCAGCGTCGTGCACACGAGCAGATGGGGCGTGCCGAGCCGGCTCAGCATGGAGCCTCCTCCGGCAGCGCGCGCGCGAGCTCGGCGAAGCGCCGGCCTCGCTCCTCGAAGGAGGCGAACTGGTCGTGGCTGGCGCAGGCTGGGGCGAGCAGCACCGTCGTCCCGCGGACCGCTCGCTCGGCTGCCGCCGCCACGGCCTGCTCGAGCGAGGGGACCTCGACGATCTCGGAAGCGTTCGGCACGGCCGCGGCGAGCGCCGAGCGGGACTCACCGAAGAAGATGGCCGCCCGCAGACCCTCCGCCGCGTCCGCCAGCGTGGCTAGATCCAGACCCTTGTTGCGCCCCCCCGCGATCCAGACACATCCCCGTGGCTGGGATGAGAGGCTGCGGGCCGCGGCCGCGGGGTTCGTCGCCTTGGAGTCGTCGACGTAGCGCACACCGCGGCGCACGCAGACGAGTCTTCCGCGGTGCGGCAGTCCCGCGAAGCACTCCAGGCGCTCGCGGATGGCCTCGGGCGTCGCACCCGCGAGAGAAGCGGCCAGCATGCTCGCCAGCGCATTCTCGACCGTCGCGCGGCAGGCATCCGAGAGCTTCTCTCTCGGCACGCGAAGCAGCTCGCGGCCGTCGGGGTCGCGCAGGACAAGCTCCTCGCCCTCGAGACACGCGCCGCGCTCGAGCACGGTGCGCGTGCTGAATCCGAGCACCCGCCCGGCCGCGCGCCGGGCCGTCTCACGGGCCCAGCCGTCGTCGAGGTTCACGATCAGCGTGTCCGTCGCCCGCTGTAGCGCGAGCAGGCGAGCCTTGGCCTCGCCGTAGGCCTCCAGGCTTCCGTGGCGGTCGAGATGGTCGGGGGCCAGGTTGAGCAGCACGCCGATCTGCACGTGAAGCGCGCGTGCGAGCTCGAGCTGGAAGCTCGAGAGCTCGGCGACGAGTGCGTCGGCCGGAGCACCCACGAGCGCGCAGAGAGGATCGCCGAGGTTCCCACCGATGGGAACCGCCAGGCCGCTCCGACGGAGCATCTCGCCCGTGAGCACTACGGTCGTGCTCTTTCCGTTGGTGCCCGTCACACCGATCACGGGGGTGTGAATATGGGGAGCGGCCAGATCGATCTCGGGCATCAGTCCCGGATGCTCCGGAACGGCGATTCCCGGGCTCGTGACGACGCCGTCGTATCCGTCGAGATCGGGCAGGGCTCCGCCCGAGACCCGTGCGACGTCGAGGGGGAGATCCTCCAGGCGGCGGGGATCGCGATCGTAGACGCGGACGCGCGCCCCGAGACGCCGCAGGAGCTCGATCGCCGCCCGGCCGGAGCGGCCCGCACCGAGAACCAGGTAGTGTCGACTTTGCTCGCTCATCTCAGCTTCAACAGGGAGAGCGCAACCAGAGCGAGGATCACCGAGACGATCCAGAAACGCACGATGATCTGGGGCTCGGGCCAGCCCTTGAGCTCGTAGTGGTGGTGGATGGGAGCCATCAGAAAGACACGCCGGCCGCGCAGCTTGTAGGAGACGACCTGCATGATGACGGAAAACATCTCGACGATGAAGATGCCTCCCGAGATGATCAGCACGATCTCCTGGCGGATCACCACCGCCATGATGCCGAGTGCACCGCCGAGGGCCAGCGAGCCCGTGTCTCCCATGAAAACGGATGCGGGGTACGTGTTGAACCACAGGAACCCCAGACCCGCACCCATCATCGCCGTGCAGAAGATCGCCAGCGTACCCGCACCCGCGATGTACTTGAGCTCGAGGTAATCGGCGATCTTGCTGTGGCCCGAGACGTAAGCGAAGATCCCGATCACCCCCGCGGTGATCAGCACGGGACCGATCGCCAGCCCGTCGAGCCCGTCCGTCAGGTTGACGGCATTCGAGAAGCCCACAACCAGAAGCACGGCGAGCGGGATGTAAGCCACACCGATCTCCGGATGGAATCCCTTGATCAGGGGAACGGAGATTCGCGTGTCGAAGTCGGGAAGCTGGTAGAGCGCCACGGCGGCCAGCGTCGCGATCACGAACTGCCCCGCGAGCTTGGTTCGCGGGCGCAGACCGCCGGGGTTCTTGCGGATCGCCTTGTCGTAGTCGTCGATGAAGCCGAGCAGGCCGCAGCCGACGGTCACGAAGAACACGATCCAGACGTAGGGGTTGGTCCACTCCGCCCAGAGCAGCGTGCTGCTGAGCAGCGCGAAGAGGATCAGGCCCCCACCCATCGTCGGCGTACCGGCCTTGGACTGGTGCCGCTCGGGCGGGTCCTCGCGAATCGTCTGACCCACCTGACGCCGCTCGAGCCAGCGGATCAGCAGCGGACCCGCGATGAACGCCATGAGCAACGCCGTGAGCGCCGCGCCGATCGAGCGGAAGGTCAGGTACTGAAAGACGTTGAGAACCGAGATCCGGTCGGAGAGCGGGAAGAGCAGGTGGTAGAGCATCAGGACGCCTCCCGCAGCTTTGCGACGATGCGCTCCATGCGGGCGCCGCGCGATCCCTTGACCAGCACCAGGCCTCCTTCGCCTGCCAGACGCCGCGCCTCCCGGGCGGCCTCCTCGGCTTCGGCGCAGGCGAGGGCGTGCGGGATTCCCGCGGCGCGGGCGCCTTCCACGGCGTGGGCGGGAAGCTCGCCCACGCCGATCAAGGCATGCAGACCGAGCTTGGCGACATCCCGCCCGGCCTCGGCGTGGAGGCGCTCGGCCTCCGCGCCGAGCTCGAGCATCTCGCCGAGCACGACCACGGCAGGCTCCCCCCGAGCCAGCTCGACCAGCGTTGTCAGCGCGGCGCGCAGGGAATCGGGGTTCGCGTTGTAGCTGTCGTCGAGTATGCGGAACCCCGCGGGAGAGGTGAGAGGGCGGAGGCGTCCGGCGAGCGGCTCGAAGCGCTCCAGGCCCGTGCGAATGGCGTCGAGGGGCTCGGAACCGAGAGCCTCCGACGCCCAGGCGGCCGCCGCCGCACAGAGGGCGTCCTGCACCAGATGTCGGCCGAGCGCGGAGAGCCGAACGGGGCCGTGGCCCCGGGGCGTGTGCAGAGTGAAGCGAACGCCGGAGGCATCGCAGTGCACGCTCTCCGCACGGAGCGCGGCTTCCTCGGAGAAGCCGAATCGGAGCTTTTGGCCGGCGAAGCGCTCCGCCTGGACGCAGAGGTGCGGATCGTCGGCGTTCACGACTGCGGTGGCCCCGTCGGGAAGCTCCTCATAGAGCTCCCCTTTGGCCGCCGCGATCGCATCCAGCGATCCGAGCAGACCGAGGTGGGCGGGGGCGATCTGCGTGACGGCCCCCACGTCGGGCCGGGCAATGCGCGCGAGCACCGCGATCTCACCGGGGTGATTCATCCCGAGCTCGAGCACCAGCACCTCGTCGCCTTCGGCGACGCCCAGGATCGAGAGCGGCAGTCCGATCTGGTTGTTCAGATTCCCCTCGCTGCGGTGCACGCGGCGGCCCGCGGCGGAGAGAATGCTCGCGCACATCTCCTTGGTGGTCGTCTTGCCGTTCGAGCCGGTGATCGCGATCACGGGGCCGTCGAAGCAGCTCCGCCGTGCGGCCGCCAGCTTCCCGAGGGCCTGCACGGTGTCCGTCACGCGGATCAACGGAAGCGAGGGGGTCCCGACGTCGTGGCGTTGGACCAGAGCCGCAGTCGCACCGCGCGCCTCGGCCTGCGCGAGGAAGTCGTGGCCGTCGAAGTGCTCTCCGACGATCGCGACAAAGAGAGCACCCGGCTGCAAGCTGCGGCTGTCCGTGGAAAGACTCCGGATCCGGCCGCGCGCGTCGCCTTCGAGGGCTCCCTGGCAGGCCGCCGCGATCGTTTCCACGCTCCAGCTCACGCCGGGATCCCCCGCGCCTGCAGAGCCGCGCGCGCCTCGACGCGGTCGTCGAAGGCCCTGCGTTGGCCCCCGATGAGCTGGTAGCTCTCGTGGCCCTTGCCCGCGATCACCACGGTGTCGCGTTTGCCCGCCAGCGCGATTGCCTGGCGGATCGCATCTCGCCGCTCGATGATGATCTCGTACGAGCCGCTCAGCCCGGGGCGGATCTCCTCGAGAATTGCCTCGGGTGGCTCCCCGCGAGGGTTGTCACTGGTGGCGATGACATGATCGCTGTGTCGGCAGGCGGCCTCGGCCATGGGAACCCGTTTCGTGCGGTCGCGATCTCCCCCGCAGCCGAAGAGCGTGATCAGGCGGCCGCTCACCAGCGGCCGGACGCGTCCCAGGACACGCTCGAGCGCATCCGGTGTGTGCGCGTAGTCGACGAGCACGACGGGATCCCCCCGTCCCACCCGCTCGAGTCGACCCGGGATCGGTGGGCAGCCGGCGAGCCCCTCGCGGATCGCCGCCCACGAGGCCCCGAGCACGTGGGTCGTGGCCAGGGCGGCGAGCGCGTTGTCGATCTGGAAGTCGCCCGGAAGCGGCACCCGGATCGTATGCCGGGCTTCCGCCGTGACGACCTCGAAGCTCGAGCCCTCGATCCCCACCTGCTCGTCGCGGGTGCGATAGCAGCCCTCGCTGGAGCTCCCGCGGGCAAAGCTCACGACGCGCCGTCCGATCTCCCGCGCCTGCCTCGCGAGGCGATCTCCGATGCCGGGACCGGCCGGTACGACCGCCACGCCGTCCAGGTACACGGGCCCGAAGAGCTCGGCCTTGGCCTGGGCGTAGGCCTCCATGGTGCCGTGATAATCGAGGTGGTCCTGCGAGAGGTTGGTGCAGACCGCTGCCGCGAAGCGCAGCGGGCGAATGCGACCCTGAGCGAGGCTGTGCGATGAGACCTCGAGGACGACGTCCTCGACCCCGGCCTCGCGCATGCGTGCCAGAGTCCGCTGCAGGTCGAGCGACTCCGGCGTGGTCAGCTCGGCGGGCTCCTCGGCACCGGGGAGACGCACCGAGATGGTGCCGCTGCTGCCCACACGTCGGCCGGCCCGGGTCAGGATGGACTCGATCATGCGTACCGTGCTCGTCTTGCCGTTCGTCCCCGTGACCCCGATCAGCCGCAGTGCGGCACCGGGATTCCCGTAGAATCGCGCCGCGACCTCGGCGAGTGCGGCGCGCGTATCCCGGACCACGGCGGCCGGAACGTTGCGCGGGGTGGGCCGATCCTCGACGAGGAGGGCCGCCGCTCCGGCGCCGATCGCCTCGCCCAGGAAGTCGTGGCCGTCGACGTGGCTTCCGCGCAGCGCCACGAACAGGACGCCCGGGATCACGCGTCGGGAATGATAGGCAACCCCGGAGATCTCCGTCGTGGCGTCCCCCTCGATGCGGGCGTCCAGCCCCCGCAACAGCTCGCCAAGGGGGAAGCTCATGTGGCGTCCCCGCGAGGCAGAGCGAGCTGCTCGGCGGCGAAGGCCGCGAACTCACGGAAGAGCGGTGCGGCCACCGCGCCTCCCGTGTACGAGCCGTGCGGCTCGTCGACCACCACGACCACCACGAGCTGCGGGCGCCGGGCTGGAAGCATGCCCAGAAAGGACGCGACGAAGTGCTCGCGAGAGTAACGGCCGTTGATCACCTTCTGCGATGTACCCGTCTTGCCGGCCACCGCATGGTGGGGGAGAGCCGCGAGCCGACCGGTGCCGGAGGCGACGACCTCGCGCATCATCTCGCGCACGATCCGTGCGGTCTCTCTGGAGAGCCGCCGCTCTCCCAGGCCCGACGGCCAGTCGATCCGTCCGGAGGTGCCCTCGAGCCGGAGCACCAGACGGGGACGTACCCCGCGCCCCCCGTTTGCCAGCACGGCGCCCGCCGCGGCGAGCTGAACGGCGGTGACGCTGAGACCCTGGCCGAAGGAGAGATTGGCGCGCTCGACCGCCTGGGAGTCGCGCAGATCCCGCAGCAGGCCCGCGGATTCACCGGGAAACCCACTCCCACTCGTCTCGCCGAAACCCAGCCGATGCAGGCCGCGCACCAGCCGGCGGGAGCCGAGGCGCTCGGCCACCTTCGCCGCGCCGATGTTGCTCGAGAGCCGAACGATGTCCCGCACGCTGAGTACGCCGTGGGGCTTGAAGTCGTGGATCACACGATCGCGCACGCGCCAGCTCCCGTTCTCGCAGTCGAAGCGATCCGACGGCGTCGTCACACCCGCCTCGAGCGCGAGAGCCACGACGAAGGGCTTCAGCGTGCTCCCCGGCTCGAACGGATTCGTGAAGGCGTGCGCGCGGAACGCGCCGGCCTCCTCGATCCAGAAGCGGTTCGGATTGAAGCTCGGCCGCTCGGCCAGCGTCAGCAGGTCGCCGTTTCGTGGATCGAGGGCGACCAGTGTGGCCTGCCGCGCTCGGGTGCGCTCGAGCGTGCGCTCGAGCAGGCTCTCGGCGAAGTTCTGTAGGCGAGCGTCGAGCGTGAGCGTCAGCGTGGCGCCGGACCTTGCACCGAGGTCGCCCTCCCAGTCGATCAACTTGACACCGCGCGCGTCCTTCCGGAACGGAATTGAAGTGGGTGCGCCGCGAAGCACGGCATCGAAGGCGAGCTCGAGCCCCGTCAGACCCTGGCCATCTCGGCCGGCGAAGCCGACGTACGACGCGGCAAGTCCGCGGCTGGGGTAGAAGCGCTTGCGCTCGGCGTGCAGCGAGACGCCCGGGAGCGCGAGCTGGCGCACGCGATCCGCCTGGTCCGGGGCGACCCAGCGCTTGATCCACACGAACCCGCGTCGGGAGGAGAGCCGTCGCTCGAGTTGACGTGCGTCAAGACCCAGGACCCGGGCGAGCTCCCGCGCCACGCGTGCGCGATCGCGCACGCGGCGTGGCGAGACCGCCACCGACTCGACGTCGGCGGATGCGGCAAGCAGGCTGCCGTGTCGGTCGCGGATCGGGCCACGGAGCGGGCCCAGCCGCAGCGTGCCGCGGTGCTGACTGTGGGCACGGGCGGCCAGCCACTCGGCGTCGAGAGCCTGGAGCTGAACCGCACGGGCCGTCAGCAGCGCGTATCCAGAGCAGCCGAGCAGCGCCAGCAGCAGGACGCGACGCCGCTGAAGGGTGCCGAGGGACCTGCGGCTCGAGCGACGCCGGCTCACTCGCCGTCGTCCCCCGCAGGGCGCGCGGCGGCAACGTCCGGCAGCCCGAGGCTGACCACCTGGCCCGGCTGCGGGTAGCGCAGGCCGAGCTCCCGGGCGCGGCGCTCGAGGCGCCGAGGCGCGACGAGCGCGGCCTCCTCGACCCGAAGCTTCTCGACGTCGCTGCGCAGTCGACTCTCCCTTTGGAGCAGCGCGTTCAGGTGGTAGCGCAGCGAGGTGATCTGGATACGCGTGAAGGTCAACAGGCCGGCTCCCAGCGTGATTCCCACGGTGCTCGCCAGCAGCACGCAGAGCCACGGACCGCCGCGCTTGAGTCGGATGTTCACCGCCGCTCCGCTCCGCGCAGTCGCGCACTGCGGGCGCGCGGGTTCCGCAGGAGCTCGTCGGGCCCGGGCCGCAGCACGCGCGTCAGCGTCTTGAGGCGTGGCGATCGACCGCATCCGCAGCGGGGAAGATCGGGCGGGCAGATGCAGCCGCGCTCCTCGCGCGCGAGGAAGCGCTTCACACGCCGATCCTCGCCGGAGTGGTACGCGATCAACACCAGTCGGCCGCCCGGGACGAGGAGCTCCACGGCACGCTCCAGCGCACGATCCAGCTCGTCCAGCTCGTCGTTCACCGCCAGTCGTAGCGCCTGGTAGACGAGCGTCGCCGGATGGTGACGCCGACGTGATCGAGGCAGGCGCGCGAGCACGGTGTTCAGCTCCTGCACCGTGTGCAGGGGTCGCGCTTCCAAGAGTGCGCGGGCGACGCGCCGTGCCGCGGGGACGTCGCCTTCGCGGAGCCGCGCCGTGAGCTCCACCTCGTCGACGCGATCCAGGAGCTCCGCCGCCGTCTCACCGCACCGCCGGTCCATGCGCATGTCGAGCGGCGCGGAAAGATCGTCGGGCGAGAAGCTGAAGCCGCGCTCCGGAGCGTCGAGCTGGGCGGAGCAGAGACCGAGGTCCATCAGGATGCCGTCGCAGGGCTCCAGGTCCGGCGCTACATCGGACACGCTCGAGAAGCGCGCGTGCACGAGCTTCACGGCCCCGGCTTGGCCGCGCAGACGTTCGCCCGCCCGATGGAGCATCTCGGGATCCCGATCGACTCCGATCAGCCGACCCTGCGGTCCGATCGCCTGGAGGATGATCTCCGCGTGCCCGCCGAGCCCCAGCGTGGCATCGATGATCCGCGCTCCGGGTCTGGGACTCAACAGCTGCATGACCGACGCCACCATCACGGGTTGGTGGGCCGCCATCATCACAGGCCGAACTCCTTGAGGATGTCCGTGAGGTCGGAGTGCTGGCCACGGGTCTCCTCGAGGTCCGCGGCATGGAGGGCGCGGTCCCAGACCTCGATGTATCGTCCCACGCCGGTGAAGACGATCTCGCGGTCCAGATGGGCCCAGCGCCGCTGCTTGGGTGGGATCAGAATGCGACCCTGTTTGTCGAAGCTGGCGGGTGCGGCCATGCCGACGATTAGACGACGGAGACCGGCGATCGACTTGATTGTCGTCGAGGCCTCGGTCAGCTTGCGCTGGAGCGCGTCGAACTCATCGGGTGGGAAGATCGTGAGGCACTGGGGAAAGGCGGTCAGCCAGGCGTGACCGTCGAAGGCCTTCAGCAGCTCGCGGAACTCTTTGGGGAGGCTGGTGCGCCCCTTCTCGTCGAGAACGTGGTCATGGCTCCCCCAGAACATCCCGCACCCCGCCGCCGCGCGCAGCCGTGGGAAGGGGGATCCACGAGCTTGGCACTACCCCCCCTGTTCAGTACCACTCTCGTGGATCCCGATCCCACTTGATGCCACTCTACTCCCTTCGGTCCCCCACGTCAACCAGAAATCGGAAGAAAATCGCGGCTTTCCACGTTCTTTCGCCTCTCGCGAAGCATGCGCCATATCTTGGGCATGCGGCCGTGGAGAGGCGCAAGAAGCAGGGGTTCTGAGCGTCAGTGGGAGCGAGTGGAGCGCAGCGAGCGCCAGTGCTCCGCGTGCGCGCTTCGGATTCGATCCAGGAAATGCGATTCCACTTCGCTGCATCCGGGAAGATCGGGCGGCGGGTCCGCCTCGGGCGCGAGCTGCTCCACGACCGTGCGCACCGACGCACCGAGCGCGTCGCCGTCGTAGCCCCCCTCGAGAATCAACACGAGGCGGCCGCCGCAGAGAGCCTCGCAGAGTGCAACGAGATCGGCGGTCATGCGCGCGTAGCCCGCCTCGGTGATCTCCATGGAGGCGAGCGGATCACGAAAGTGTGCGTCGAACCCCGCCGAAACCACGACCAGCTCCGGTACGAACTCCTCCAGCACCGGAAGGACGATGCGCTCGAATGCCGCGCCGTACTCGGCGTCGCCGCAGCCGGCCGGTAGCGGGAGGTTGAGCGTGGCCCCCTCGCCGGCGCCGGTCCCACGCTCCTCGAGCGACCCCGTGCCCGGATAGAACGGAAACTGGTGTAGAGAGACGTAGAGCACGTCGCGGTCCGCCTCGAAGAGGTGCTGGGTTCCGTTGCCGTGGTGGACGTCCCAGTCCAGGATCGCCACGCGCTCGAGGCCGGCCTCGTGGCGCAGCGCTTCAACCGCGATGGCCGCGTTGTTGAGCAGGCAGAAGCCCATCGCGCGATCCCGCTCCGCGTGGTGTCCGGGCGGTCGGACCAGGGCGAAGCCGGAGCGGTTCTCGCCACCGGCGACACGCAGCACCAGATCCGCAGAGCCTCCTGCTGCGAGCCGAGCCACGTCGGTCGATCGCGGCGAGACGTAGGTGTCGGCGTCGAGCTGGGCCTGAGTTCCGGAGAGGGCCTGCAGCTGCCCGAGTGCCTCAGCGCTGTGTACCCTCAGGATCTCCTCGTCGCTCGCTTCGCGAGCGGGTGCCTGTGCGTGGGGGGTCTTGAGATCGCGCAGCGCTTCGTCGATCGCCTGCAGACGCTCGGGCCGCTCTGGGTGGGGCCGAGCGGGCCGATGTTCCAGGAATCGCGAGTCCCGAATCAGCAGGGGAGGGGTCATGCGGGCTCTCTTCTGTCGAGCAGCCCGAGCGGGGAATCCGCTCCGCAATGGGTTCGGGCCGCCGGGTTGACCTCGCGGCCTCCCCTGCTTTCCGGACCGCGCCCTGAGCCACTCCCCACGCTAGCTAGCAACTCGGAGGCGACGCCACAAGCGATCCGCTGACTGCGGCGGGCAATTGACAGCGCCCCGCACGTGCCGCATACAAGCCAGAAGTGAGTTCCGAGCACGCGCCGCGGAGCCTCGCCATCACCGGTCTCGACAGCTTTGTCGGCTTCCGGATCGCGGAGCGTTACCTCGACTCGCCGTCGCCCCCGCGCGTCGTCGGTATCGACCTCAAGGTGCCCCGGCGGCTCGAGGGTCGGCTCAGCTTCCACCGGGTGGATCTCACCGAGCCGACGGCGGACAGCCTCGTGGCCGAGGTGCTCGAAAAGGAGCGCTGCGACGCGCTGCTGCATGCGGCGTTCTTCGCCGAGCCCTATCCCGACCTGGAGTACGCACACGAGCTCGAGGTGATCGGCTCGCTGCACGTCATGAACGCCGCGTCCGCGGCCGGTGTGCGGCGGATGGTCGTGATGAGCACCGCACAGGTGTACGGCGCACACCCTGACAGCCCCGGGTTTCTGACGGAGTCGCACCCGCTGCGCCCGCCGGATGAGGCGCATGCGCTACGGGATCGCGCCGAGGTCGAAGCCCTGCTCGCCGATCTCGCCGGGCGGAATCCGAAGCTGACGGTGACGTCCCTCCGCCCCTGCTGGGTGATGGGACCGGAGGTGCGCTCACAGGCCGTGCGCCATCTGGCTCCGGCTCGGGTGACCACGTTGCTCGGCTTCGACCCGCTGATGCAGTTCCTCCACGCGGAGGATCTCCTCGGCGCGGTCGAGAGCGCGCTTTCGCGGGACGCGCCCGGTGCGTTCAACCTGGCCGGGGACGGCGTGCTGCCGCTGTCGACACTGATCCGTGTGGCCGGAAAACGGCCGTGGCCCTTCCCGCACCCGCTGCTCTATCGTCTGGCCTACCTGCCGGCGATGCAACGCCACGGGGAGCCGCCCGCGGTCTTCTACGACTTCCTGCGCTATCCGTGGCTCGTGGACTGCACGCGCGCCCGGCACGAGCTCGGCTTTCGTCCGCGCTACACCACGAAGGAAGCCTGGATGAGCTTCGTCGTCAGCCGCCGTATGCGGAAGTATCGATGAGCGAGGAGCCCCACGTGCGGCGGGGCCGGAGCCGCCCGAGCCGCGACGAGCTCGAGGAGCTGCGCATCGCCGTGGCCGGCCTTCGCCACGAGATCGAGACACGCTTCGGAAAGGGGGGGCGGCGTGCGACCCCCCGCCGGCCCTCCCGTCCTGACTCGAGCGTCCCCGCCCGCGTGCCGCAGGGGACCGCGAGCGAGGCCGCGGGGCGGCGCGGCAGCCTGAGCGAGACCGAGCTCTACGCGGCCCTGCGGCGGCTGCTCTCGAGTTTCTGGATGGAGGAGCGCTCCGTCGAGGTCGACGAGTTCGGCCTGGACCCCGCCTACCTGCGCAACGCGCGCGTGCTGCTCGACTTCCTGTTCGAGCGCTGGTGGCGCGTTCACGTCTGCGGGGCCGCCGAGCTGCCCGCGGAAGGGCGCGTTCTCTTCGTGGCCAACCGCTCGGGCATCCTCCCCTACGACGGGCTCATGATCGCGCACGCGATCGAGCGCGCGGCGCCCGCGCTGCCGCGACCGCGCTTCCTGGTGGCGGACTGGCTGATGGCGCTGCCCTTCGTGCAGCCCCGGCTCGCCCGTCTGGGTGGCGTGCGCGCGTGCCCCGAGAACGCCGAGCGTCTGCTGCACCAGGGCCATCCCGTGATCGCATTCCCTGAGGGTCAGAAGGGTGCGCTCAAGCCCTTCCGAGACCGCTACCAGCTCCAGCGCTTCGCGCGCGGCGGGTTCGTCTCGCTCGCGTTGAGGCTCGATGCGTGTGTCCTTCCCGTGGCGGTCGTCGGAGCCGAGGAGACCTACCCTGTGCTCTTTCGTCCCTCGCTGCCCGCCCGCATCCTGGGTGTGCCGATCCCGATCACGCCCACATTTCCGCTGATGGGGCCGCTCGGGCTGATCCCGCTCCCCAGCCAGTGGCGCATCCGCTTTGGCGAGCCGATTCGTTGGGATGCCGCCGCACGCGCGCGGGCCGATGACGCGCTCTTCGTGAACCGAACGCGTGACCGGATCCGCAGCACGATCCAGACGCTTCTCGAGGAGGAGGTCCACCGCCGCTCCGGCGTCTTCCGCGCGTAGGTGCCTGACTCGAGACTCCGTCTTCGTTCAGAGTCCTACCGATCCTGGCGCGTGATCGGCGAGCCGAGCTCGCCTGCGCGTCTGTCGACCGACTCTCGAGTCGGTCTCCCAGGGCGACGGAGCGAAGAACGGGGCTATTCGGTGGCGCGCGGTGGTTCAGCCAGTCGCGACTCGATGGTTTCGAGCGCGCTCGAGAGCCGTTCGAGGTTCTTGTTCAGGGCCTCGATGTCCGCGCGTGTCGGAAGATCCACCACGCGCAGCACCCGCTCGACCGCGTGGTGTACCGTGCGCGCGATGTCGGAGGCGTCGAGCTCGCGGGGCGCCTGGATCCAGCGCCGCACGTTCGCACGCACATCCGAGACGTCGTCCATCGAGCGACGCAGCACACCGTAGATCGCGTCACCTCCGCGCGAGATCAGCTCGGACAGCACGCGCCCGGGCACCTTCGAGCTGCTCTGGTGCCCCTGTTTCTGATCGTCCACGAGAATCTGGGACAGCACGATCGAGGTGATGTCCTGCCCCGACTCGTTGTCCACCACCTTGATGTCGCGGCCTTCCTGCAGCAGCTCCGAGATCCCTTTCAGCGTGATGTAGCGGCTCGCCTCGGTGTTGTAGAGCTTGCGGTTTGCGTAGCGCTTGATCAGGACCACCATCGCGCGAAGTATCCCACCCCATCCCGGGATCGGTCAAACCCGTTTCGGCCGTGGTCTGCGAGGGGTCGTCCGCCGACCCGTCCGCGCTGTGCTCGGTGCGTGGTCCCCGAGCAGATCGAGAACCGCTTCGCAGAGCTCGCTGAGGCGACGCGCGGCGGGATCGTGAGCCGCGTGGGGCTGCCAGCGCCCATGCTCGTGCTCGATCGCCGCTCGCAGCGCGTCGAGCGAGTCGTCGAAGGGGCCCCGTGGCCGCGCGGGTGCCTCGCGCGGACTCCGTGGCTCCGTGACGCCGCTCCGGTCCCGCTCGCGCCGCTTTCGCCAGGCCGCCAGCCCCTCAGCCGCGGCGCGCAGGAGCTCCTCGATCCCCAGGGTCAAGTGCAGAATCGGATCGTTAGATCCCGACACTCGTGCTTTCCTTGAAAAGATGGGTGGACATGCGGGCCAGACCCTCGAGCGCGTGGACGTCCTCGGCGTAGAGCGGAATGCAGCGCAGCGAATCCGACGACAGGGCGAGCTCGTCGGTCAGCGCCCGCGCCTGCACGGCGTCGCGGCGGGCCAGCGCGGCCTGCTGCTGGAGCGTCTCCACCACGTGGCGCGCGATGGAGGTCGCCGGCTCGCCCAGCCCGTCGCGGCGAAGCACCTGCTCCAGCCAACGGGTGAGCCGCGCGGCGCATCCCCTGTCCAGCTCGGGCGCCGCTCCGCCACCGGGCCAGACGCGCATGCGGTTCACGATCACACCGAGCAGGTGGATGCGCTCCTCACAGAGCCGCCGCCAGAAGGCCTCGGCCCGCCGCACCTGCTCGGGCTCGGGGCCGACCACGAGCACGAAGCCGCAGCTCCGGTCGTGCAGGAGCGTCTCGATCTCCTGTGAGCGGCGCGTGAAACCCTCCAGCATGCCCTCGAACGCGAGCAGGAACTCCGAGATCGCCATCAGGAACTCGAGCCCCGAGAGCTTCTCCATGACACGCAGAACCGTTGCGGATCCCAGGCGGAACAGCCGGAAGCCTGTCCGACCCATGGCCAGTGCGGGGCGGAAGAGCAGCTTCAGGAACTGGCTCTCCAGGAAGCCCGTGAGGCGTCGCGGCGCCTCCAGGAACTCGATGGCGTGGGTGCTGGGCGGTGTGTCCACCACGATCAGGTCGTACTGGCCGGTGCCGTGGAGCTGGTGCAGGCGCTCGAGCGCGGAGTACTCGCGGCTGCCCGCGAGCGCGTCGGTCAGGTTGCGATAGATCGGGTTGGCCAGGATGCGCACGCGCGCCTCCTCGTTGGGAGCGTAGCGCGCCACGAGCTCGTCGAATGTGCGCTTGGTGTCGAGCATCATCGCGGAGAGCTCGCCGGGACCCTCGAGCCCGGCCTCCCGCAGGGCTTGCGGGGGGATCACCCGCGGCTCGTGCCCGAGCTCGCCGATCCCCAGTGCGTCGGCCAGCCGACGGGCCGGATCGATCGTGAGCACCAGCACGCGCTTGCCCTGGCGTGCCCCCTCGAGGGCGATCGCCGCAGCGACGGTCGTCTTGCCCACCCCACCGGTGCCGACCGTAATCAGAACGCGCTGCTCTAGCCACGCCCTCACGCTTCCGGCTCCCAGAGCTCCAGACCCCGGAGCAAGCTCTCGGCGAGACGACCCAGCCCGGTGGAGTCGCCGAGGCCCTCCCACACGTAGGGGAGCTCAATCAGATCCAGCCCACTCTCCTTGTCGAGACGTTCGAGGAAGCCGCGCTGGAGCGCCGCGCGCTGCGCCCGATGCTCGACGCAGGCGCGGAGCACCTCCGGCTCCAGCACGGCGGGGTCGGGGGCGCTCGTACGGTGCGCGGCCACGCTCCCGAGAACTCGGTCGAGGTTCTCGATCTCGGGCGGGGTCTCGATCGCGTTCGCGATCAAGGGACCGAGCCCGAGGCCGAGCGCGCGCAGACGGGCGCAGAGCTCGAGCGACTCGGTCACGGGAAGCTCCTCGGCGAGCGTGATCGGAAGCACCAGCGTGCGCGCATGGTCGCGGAGCAGGCTGTGGACGCCTTCGGTGTGCCGGCGCAGTGGACCCAGGCGGACCGTGTCGAGCACGACGTTGGGAACCGAGAGGAACGACAGGCTGTGACCCGTAGACGGCGCATCAACGATCAGCAGCGGCCAACGCGGTCGACCGTCGTCGTTCAGGGACTGCAGATGCCACAGCTTTCCGAGCGTGATCAGGGCACGCCAGCCGGGTGCCGCGTCGAGCAGGCGACGGAAGCCGGGGTTGGCGAGGATGCGGCGGGCCAGTGGCCGGAAGCGGAGCTGAAGCTCGAGGTACTCGAGCAGGGCCACCTCGGGAACGATGCGCAGCGTGAAGAGCCCGCTCCCGACCGGCCACGGCTCGCGCGGCTCCGTGCCCTCGGGCGGGGACGGCCCGGCCCCGAGCAGCCCCGGCAACACGCTCTCGTCCCCCACCTCGATCACGGCCGTGCGTTTCCCTTCTCGCGCCGCAAGCCGGCCCAGGGCGGCGGCGACGCTGGACTTGCCCGTCCCGCCCTTGCCCGTGACGATCAGCAGCCGCCGCGAGAGGAGCTCACGCAGTCGCGCGTTCACCGGCCAGCCTCAAGCGGACCCGCGTATTCGCCGACGCGAAGTCTGAGGGGCCGCCCAGGGGAACGGCGCTCGAGTCGGCTCTCCGGCGGCGGGAAGCGCCATTTCCGCCACCCGAGCGCCGAGCCGGGCCGAGTCCGACACGGAGCCGATCCCCGGGTCGGAGGGCGCGCCTGGCGGGAAGGATCTGTGCGGCGATGATCATCACCTGCAAAAGCTGTCGGACGCGCTTCAACCTCGCAGACGAGCTCATTCCACCGGGAGGCGCGAAGGTCCGTTGCTCCCGCTGCCAGCACAGCTTCCACGTCGCATCACCCCGTTCCAAAGCTTCCGGAGCCCCTTCGGAGAGCCGTCGCGAGGAGGATAGCCCGCGGCCGGAGCCCGAGGAAAT
The DNA here is from genome assembly GCA_046754285.1 of Myxococcota bacterium. Classification (GTDB taxonomy): domain Bacteria; phylum Myxococcota_A; class UBA9160; order SZUA-336; family SZUA-336; genus JBHHVJ01. The sequence goes on from JBHHVJ010000056.1 coordinate 18,247, forward strand.
GCTCGGTGCCGCAGAGGATCCCGATCTCGAGAACCCCGAGTTCCTCTATGATCCGCACGAGGCCGAGGAGCCGCCGGAGACCGACGCAGCGGGGGAGAGGCACACCCCCGAGAGCGCTCCCGGCGAGGACGCCGTCTTCGGCGTGGACGTTCACGATGACCTCGAGCTCGGCTCTGGACCGGAGCCCGGCGTGATGGGCGGCCCCGAGGAGGAGGGCATCCCCTCCGAAGCGCCGCAGGAGGGGGCCGGTGCGCCCGCGGCCGAGAACTCCGAAGCGCGCGCGGCCGAAGAGCCAGTGGATGTGGCCGAGCCCGGCTCGAGCGCGCCCCTCGGAGACGTCGACCGGGCTTTCGACTCGCTCACCGCGCAGGAGGCGTCCGACGGAGGGACGTCCTGGGATCCGTTCTCCGATGAGGACGGGGAGGACAGCGCGCTTACCCAGGAGCTCGAGCCCGGTCCGGCGTCGAATTCCGGCGCACTGGTGCGGGCTCGCTACGCGGATACCGGGGATGGATCGGCGGCACAAGCCCCTCTGCCCAGCGCGATCGCGAGCCTCCTCGACGCACCCCGGACCGCCTACGACGCGGATCCTCCGGGAACGACCCAGCCGCCTGGCGCCACCCGCCCCCCCGCCAAGACCCAGGTGTGCGAGACCGTCTTGGATCGGGTGCTGCATGCGGTGGGGCTCGGCGTGGGGGTGGTGCTCGTGGCGGCCGGCATCCGTCTCCTCCAGATTCGAGCGCTCGAGCCGGTTCCCGGCCCCGCCGAGGTCCGGGGCGCCGGCTGGGTGGCGTCCGAGTCGCGGGTCTCCCGGCTACGCGACGACTCGGGATCGCGAGCGCTCATCATCGAAGGGAAGCTCGCGCCGCTGAAGCGCGCCCCTTTCCCCAGGGTGCAGATCGTCCTGCTCGACAAGGCCCGACGTCCGCTCGGACCGGCCGTCCGGGCCGAGCTCGTGGGCCCGGAGGCCGGATCTGCCCCTCCGAATCGCTTCCGTGCGGTCGTTCCCGAGCCGCGCTCGGGCGCGAGGCGCTTTCGCGTGGAGCTTCTGCCGGGCGACGGAGCTACTCCTTAAGCGGGTCATCGGCGGGGGAAGTCCGCCTGCCCGCACTTCGCTTCTGGCTCGCTGCGCGCACCGCGTGGGCGGTGCTTGCGGGAGATCGAGTGCGGGAGGGCCCACCGCTCGACGATCATGCGCCAAGCGGGCTGGGAGTGGGCCCGAGAGGGAGTCCCCAGGGGTCAGGCTCCTACGGCGGTCCGCTCTCCTCGCTCTTCTTCTCGGGCTCCTTGCCCGGTGTCACGTCGATCTCGGGAGGCTCTCGGAGGGCACCACGAAAGTTCTTGATTCCCTTCCCCAGGCCCTCGCCGATCTGCGGGAGTCGCGTGGCACCGAAGATGAGCACGAGGATCGCCAGGATCAGCAGAATCTCTGGAATGCCGAGCCCGAACATCGTCTTCAGGATCGGCCACCCACGGGTTGAAGTCAAACGGGACTCGCGACATTCTCGCCGCATGAACCCCGCCATCTTCAAGGCCTACGACATCCGGGGCCTGTATCCGGACGAGCTCAACGCCGACGCGGCCCTGCCGATCGCACGTGCATTCGCGCGCTTTCTCGGTCAAGGGCCCGTCGTGCTCGGCCGTGACATGCGGGACAGCGGCGGGCCGCTGCGTGAGGCTCTGATCCAGGGACTCGGAGCCGAGGGGGTCGAGGTGATCGACATCGGCCGGGTCGCCACACCCTTGGTCTACTTCGCTACGGCGCGGCTCAGGGCCGCGGGCGGAGTGATGATCACGGCGTCCCACAACCCCGGGGCCTACAACGGCCTCAAGCTCTGTGGCGAGGCTGCTCTTCCGATCGGAATCGAGACGGGGCTGCTCGAGATCCGCCGCATCGCCGAGGAGCTCGAGGGCTCCGCGACTCCGGCCGCGCGGGCCGAGCCGTGCGAGCAGGACGTGCGGGCCACCTACTACGAGAGCTTGCTCGCGATGTTCCCGGCGCGCCCGCGCCTGCGCGTCGTCATCGATGCGGGCAACGGCATCGCGGGCGAGGCGGTGGAGGGCCTGCTCGAACATCTGCCCCTTAACGTCACGAGACTCTACTTCGAGCCCGACGGCCGCTTTCCGAATCACGAGGCCGACCCTCTGAAGCCTGAGAACCTGGAGGACCTGCGGCGCGAGGTGGAGCGAGGCGGGGCGGATCTGGGCGTCGCCTTCGACGGAGACGGAGACCGTGCAGTCTTCGTCGATGAGAAGGCCGAGCCGGTTCCCGCCGATCTGATGACCGCGCTGCTCTCGCGCACGGTGCTCGAGCACCACCTGCTCGGTGCGGGCTCGGGGGCCCGCATCGTCTACGACCTGCGCTCGAGCCGTGTCGTGGCCGAGACCGTGCGCGAGGCCGGCGCCGTCCCGCTCCGCAGCCGTGTCGGCCATGCGTTCATGAAGCAGCGCATGCGCGAGGAGGAGGCCTGCTTCGGGGGCGAGCTCTCCGGCCACTACTACTTCCGTTTTCCCGCGGGCTACGTCGCCGATGACGGGACCGCGGCCATGATGCTGCTGCTCCAAGCGATGGAGCTCGGCGGTCAGCCCCTCTCGGAGCTCTGGCGCCCCTTCCGGCGCTACGCCCAGAGCGGTGAGGTGAACCGCCGCGTCGCGGACGTGCGTTCGACACTGGAGCGTGTACGCCACGCCTTTCCCGAAGCCCGGGCCGACGAGCTCGATGGGGTGGCCCACGGGCGCGGGGGCTGGG
>JBHHVJ010000057.1:0-20475 GCA_046754285.1 Myxococcota bacterium
CACTGGCGAGGATCTCCTCACCGTAGACTGCGGCGAGATCCTGCCGCAGAAATGATACGAAGTAGGGCGCGGAGTTGTCCTCGAGGGCGAAGCCGCGCACACCGAGGTCCTCCTCCCGCGCGTGCGCGTGCGCTTCCGGCGAGATCCGCCTGTCGCGCAGCATCACGTCGAGCACCAGGTTGCGCCGCTCGCGTGCACGCTCGGGGTGCAGGTAGGGAGAGTAGAGTGCGGGGCCCTTGATGATCCCAGCCAGCAGGGCAGCCTCGGCCAGGGTCAGCTCGGAGACCTCCTTGGCGAAGTAGTAGTGCGCCGCTTCTCCCATGCCGTGAATCGCCACAGAGCCGCGCTGGCCCATGTAGACCTCGTTCAGATACGTCTCGAGGATCTCGCGCTTGCCGTGCCGGCGTTCGAGCAACAGGGCCATGACCGCCTCGCGCAGCTTTCGCGACAGGGTCCGCTCCGAAGAGAGGTAGAAGTTCTTGACGAGCTGCTGCGTGAGGGTGCTGCCACCCTGCACGATGCGTCCCGCACGCAGGTTCGCGAGCGCGGCCCCGAGGATGCGCGACGGCAGCACGCCGCGATGCTCGTAGAAGCGGCGATCCTCGATCGAGAGTAGAGCCTCGATCAGGTGGGGCGGAACCTCCTCGAGACGCACGAGCCGACGGTCCTCGCGACTCGCACCGTGGAACTCGGCGATGAGCTCGGGCTCGATCTCCGCCGTGTCCAGGTCGCGATTCCGCGCATCGCGCAGCGTGCGAACCCGCGACCCGCCGTCCAGACCCAGGTAGAGGCGTCCCCCGGGTCGCTCACCGTAAGAGTAGCGGAAGGGCCGCAGGCCAATCTCGATTTCGCGCCAGCCGACGGCATATTCACCCGGGTCGGGCACCTCCTCACGCGCCACGTGATAGTTCAGCCGATGCAGGCGCTCGATCAGACCGGCGCGCTGCACGTCTAGGCCGGGATAGATCAGCAGCGGCGCCGAGTAGACGCGACTGGGGATCGCGAAGAGGCGACCGCGAAAGCGGGCCTCGATCTCGGCGTCGAGCGACCTCAGCCACGCCAGGCTGCTCAGCACCCCGACGGCCGTCGCCAGCGCGGTCGCCGTCAAGATGACCCTGCGCCTGCTCATCCGAATCACCCTGCTCCTGGCTTCCGGGGCGGTGTTCGACTCCGTGTGCCTCCGGCTCTACCGGCCGGTCCAGGCCTGGAGTGTAACGAGCGGGTCCCCACGGCCCAGCGCCCACGGCCCCCCGCGGGTCTCGGCGGCTTGGACCGGCGCAGCGCCGGCGGAATTCGCCGGCGTCACGAGCGGCGCGAGGGCTCACGGCCGCTTGCGTCGCTCTTCGCCGGAGGGCATTCTCGCCCGAGCCCCCTTGGGGCCTGGTGTCTCACCATGACGGATCCGAAGCAGAGAACCTGGGGGGGGCGCTTCCAGAAGCGGGCGGACCCGCTCCTCGAGCGGTTCTCGAGCTCCGTCGCGTTCGACCGGCGGCTCTGGCGGGAGGACATCGACGGCAGCCTGGCCCACGCCCGCATGCTCGCGGCGCAGGGGATCATCGACAAGGAAGATGCACAGCGTCTGATCGCGGGCCTCGAGCAGGTGGCGGGCGAGCTCGAGCAGGGACGGCTCGAGCTGGATCCAGCGCTCGAGGACATCCACAGCTGCATCGAGCAGCGGCTCCGCGAGCTCGTGGGACCGGTGGCCGGTCGGCTGCACAGCGGGCGAAGCCGCAACGATCAGGTGGCCACGGACTTCGTGCTCTGGATGCGGCGGGAGATCCCGCGGCTGCGAGAGGCCCTGCTCGAGCTTCGCAGCGTACTCGTGGAGCGTGCCACAACGGAGATCGACGTTCTGCTGCCCGGCTACACACACCTGCAGCGCGCGCAGCCCGTGCGGCTCGCTCACCACTGGCTGGCTCACTGCGAGGCACTCGGACGCGATGATGAGCGCCTGGCCGACGCCCGGCGCCGCATGCGCTGGGCGCCTCTCGGCGCCGGCGCGCTCGCGGGCAGCACGCTTCCGATCGATCGCGAGGCCACGGCCCGTGAGCTCGGCTTCGAGGGCCCCGCCCGCAACAGCCTGGACGCCGTCGCCGCACGGGACGCCGCGCTCGAGCTCCTCGCGGCTCTCGGGATCCTGATGATCCACCTCTCGCGGATCTCGGAGGAGCTCGTGCTGTGGAGCTCGAGCGAGTTCGGCTTCGTCGAGATGGACGACGCTTTCGCCACCGGCTCCAGCCTGATGCCGCAGAAGAAGAACCCGGACGTCCCCGAGCTCGTGCGCGGCAAGAGCGGCCGGGTGATCGGCGCGCTCGTGGGCCTGCTGGTGACCCTGAAGGGGCTGCCGCTGGCCTACAATCGCGACATGCAGGAGGACAAGGAGCCGGTCTTCGACGCCGTGGACACGACGCGAGCCTGCCTCGGCGTGCTGGCGGGCGCGCTGCGCACGCTTCGGGTCGATGCAGCGGCCATGCGTGCGGCGGCCTCCGACCCGCAGCTTCTCGCGACGGATCTGGCGGAGCACCTGGTGGGCCGGGGCGTCCCCTTCCGCGAGGCCCACGAGATCGTGGGTCGGGTGGTCCGAGAGGCGCTCGAGTCGGGCACCCCGCTCTCGGCCCTGCCCAGGCAACGGTTGCGGGAGATCCATCCCGCGCTGGATGTGGATCCCGAGCAGTTCTTCCGCGTCGAGCGCTCGCTCGAGGCGCGCCGGCTGATCGGGGGCCCGGCGCGAGAGACGGTGGAGCAGGCCATCGCCGAGCTCCGTGCCGAGCTCACGGCGCTGCGGTCGACGCTGGAGGCGGGCGCGTGAGGCTCGCGGCCGCTCTCCTGCTGCTGGCGCTGCTCGCGGGGGGGTGCGGCAAATTCGGACCGCCGGTGCGCGCCGTGCCCCCCACGGCGAGCGAGCCCGCGGAGGAGGACGAAGAGCAGCGGGAGGAAGCGCAGCCATGAGCTCGGGTGACGTCCTCACCCGGCGCGGCGACGCGCTCTACCTCGAGGAGGTCCCGGTCGCGGAGCTGGTCCGCCGCTTTGGCACCCCACTCTACGCCTACAGCCGCAGCGGCCTCATCGACCGGTTCCGTCGCATGCGCGTGGCCTTCGGCGACGCGCTCCATCTGATCGCCTACTCGATCAAGTCGAACATGAACCTCGCCGTCGTGCGCACGTTTCTGGACCAGGGAGCGGGCGTCGATGTGACGTCTCGGGGCGAGCTCGAGCGTGCCCTCGCAGCCGGCGCCAACCCCGAGAAGATCGTCTTCTCCGGCGTCGGAAAGCGGGGCGACGAGCTCGACCGTGCGCTGCAGGTCGGCGTGCGCATGTTCAACGTGGAGTCGCTCGAGGAGCTGGCCGCGCTCGACCGGCGCGCGGGCGAGCGGGGCTGCTGCGCACCCGTCGCCTTCCGTCTGAATCCCGACGTTGATGCGCGGACGCATCCGAAGATTGCCACGGGCCTGCGCTCGGCCAAGTTCGGCATTCCGATCGAGGAGGCAGTGCGTGCCTACTCCCGGGCCAAGTCGCTCGCGAACGTGCGGATCGTGGGCGTGGACTGTCACATCGGCTCGCAGATCACGTCGCTCGAGCCCCTCCGCGACGCCTTCGTGCGCATCAAGGAGATCACGCTCACGCTGCGCGACCAGGGTCATGCCATCGAGATGGTCGACGTCGGCGGTGGCCTGGGTGTGGAGTACTCGGGTCGGGATCACCCGCCCGCCCCCGAGGAGTACGCGGAGCTCGCACGGGAGGTGCTCGGCGGCCTCGGGGCGACGCTCGTCTGCGAGCCGGGTCGCTCGCTCACGGCCGGAGCCGGGATCTTCATCGTGCGCGCGCTGTATCGCAAGCAGAACGCGGAGCGCCGCTTTCTGATCGTGGACGGCGGCATGAACGAACTCGTGCGCCCGGCGCTCTACGAGGCCCGCATGCGGATCGAGGTGGATCCGGAGCGGGACGGCGATCGCCTTCCCGTCGATGTGGTGGGACCGGTCTGCGAGACGAGCGACTGCTTCGCGCGCGAGCTTCCGCTGCCGCCCGTCGAGATCGGAGATGCCGTGGTGGTTCGTGATGCGGGCGCCTACGGCATGGCCATGGCTTCGACGTACAACGGGCGTCCCCTGCCCGCCGAGGTCATGGTCGAAGGGGGGCGGGTCGAGCTGATCCGTCGCAGGCAGACGATCGAGGAGACGTGGAGCGGCGAGCGGATTCCGCGCTGGGAGGGAAGCTGAGTTGCGCGTACGCTTCAGCAAGATGCACGGGGCCGGCAACGACTTCGTGGTGGTGAACCTCCTCGAGGGGGGACCCATCGAGGATCTCGACGCCTTTGCCCGTCACGTGCTCGACCGGAGCCGGGGCGTAGGAGGAGATCAGCTTCTGCTCGTGCAGCCCTCGCGGGAGGCCGACTTCTTCATGGGCATTCGCAATCCCGACGGGAGCACGGCCGAGATGTGCGCGAACGGGATTCGTGTATTTCTGAAGTACCTGCGCGACCACGGCCTCACATCCACGAACTCGGCACGCATCGAGACGCTGGCTGGAGTCGTCACACCCCGCCAGCAGGAAGGGGGTGAGATCGAGGTGGAGATGGTGCGACCCGTGCTCGCCCCGGAGAAGATCCCCACCACGTTGCGGGATCCCGACGAGCGGCGGCCGCTCGTGGGCGTGCCCCTGGAGGTCGACGGGCTGCAGCTCGACGTGACCCCGGTGTCCATGGGGAACCCCCACTGCGTCCTCTTCGTAGAGGATCCCGAACGCGCACCGGTGGAGCGGCTCGGGCCCGCGATCGAGCGTCACCCCGCCTTTCCGCAGCGCACGAATGTCGAGTTCGTGGCCGTCGTCTCCGAGGGAGAGCTCGTGCAGCGCACCTGGGAGCGGGGCACCGGGGAGACCCTGGCCTGTGGCAGCGGCGCCTGCGCCAGCGCAGTGGCCGGCGTGCTCGCCGGACGCAGCGGGCGCGACGTGCGCATCCGTCTGCGTGGCGGCATTCTCCGGGTGCGCTGGCCCAGGGACGACGGGCCGGTCTGGCTGACGGGCCCGGCCGTGCAGGTCTTCGAGGGGGAGCTCGATCTGCCGTGAGACTGGAAGGGACCTTCACCGCGCTCGTCACCCCGTTCCGCTCCGACGGAGCGCTCGACCTCGACGCCCTGACCTCCCTCGTGGAGTGGCAGATCGAGAGTGGGATCGAGGGGCTCGTGCCGTGCGGGAGTACGGGCGAGGCCGCCACGCTCTCGCACGCGGAGCACACGCAGATCGTCCGGCACGTCGTCGAGGTCGCCGCGGGGCGAGTCCCCGTGATCGCGGGTACGGGCTCCAACTCCACGCGCGAGGCGGTCGAACTCACGGCCCAGGCACGACGGGCCGGAGCGGAGGCCGCCTTGCTGATCTCTCCCTACTACGTCAAGCCGACCCAGGAAGGGATCTTTCACCACTACCGCACCGTCGCCGAGGAGACGGGGCTTCCCGTGGTCCTCTACAACATCCCCGGCCGCACGGCCTCGCGCATCGAGCCGGAGACCGCCGCGCGTCTGGCTCGGGTGCCCGGCGTGCTGGGGCTGAAGGAGTGCGGGGGCGACCTGGTGGCCACCTCTCGAGTGATCCTGCAGGCCGGAGAGGAGTTCAGCGTGCTCTCCGGGGACGACGCGCTCACGCTGCCCATGCTCGCGATCGGTGCACGGGGTGCGATCAGCACCACGGCGAACCTCTACCCCGTTGAGATGCGTGGGATCACGGAGGCCTTCCGGGCAGGCGACGGGGTCCGGGCCCGGGAGCTCCACGAGCGGCTCATGCCGATCATGGGCGCGCTCTTCCTGGAGTCCAACCCGATTCCGGTCAAGACCGCGCTCTTCCTGCGCGGCCGCATTCCGGATGCGGCGCTGCGCCTGCCTCTGACCCCGATGAGCAAGCCCAACCGCGATCGGCTCGAGGCGGCGCTCGACGCGATCGGTCCGCAATGATTCCGGTCCTCGTCTGCGGCGCAGCGGGTCGCATGGGCGGACACGTGCTGCGCGCGGTGGCGGCCTCGACGAGCCTGCGCGTCGCGGCCGCTCTGGAGCACGAGGGGCACGCACTCGTCGGCGAGGAGATCCATCCCGGGATCAAGCTCGGCGACTCCGTCGAGGACGCCCTCCAGGGCGTCCAGCTCGCGATCGACTTCTCCCTGCCGGAGGGCACGCTGCGGCTGACCGAGGCGGCGGCGCGCCGGGGGGTGGCCCTCGTGATCGGGACCACGGGCCTCTCGGCGGAGCAGCGCGGACGGATCGAGGCGGCGGCGAGGGGGATCCCGATCCTGCTCGCTCCCAACTTCTCGCTCGGCGTGAACGTGCTGCTCGAGCTGGTCGCCGAGGCCGCGCGCCGACTCGAAGGCTACGAGATCGAGATCCTCGAGCTTCACCACAGCCGCAAGCTCGACGCGCCGAGCGGCACCGCCCTGGCGCTCGCCCGCGCGGCCGCCGGGGCGCGCGGCCTCGAGCTCGACGCCCATGCGGTCTACCACCGCGAGGGCCACACGGGGCCCCGCCCGCCGGAGGCGATCGGGCTGCAGAGCCTGCGGGCCGGCGACAGCATCGGCGAGCACAGCGTCTACCTTGCCGGGCCCGGTGAGCGCCTCGAGCTCAGCCACCGCGCGCTCTCGCGGGACAGCTTCGCGGCGGGCGCCGTCCGCGCCGCCAGCTGGCTCGCCGGCCGCCCCCCCGGCCTCTATTCAATGCAGGACTGCCTGGGCTGATCCGGTCGGACGCGCCCGAGCCGATCAGATGTCGTAGTAGAGCTCGAACTCGTGTGGGTGGGGCCGCAGGGCGACCTGCTTGCACTCCTCCTCACGCTTGTACTCGAGCCACGTCTGCAGGGCATCCTCGGTGAACACGTCTCCCTTGAGCAGGAACTCGTGGTCCTCCTCGAGGCAGGTCAGGGCCTGCTCGAGGCTGCTCGGCATGACGGAGAAGCCCGCCAGCTCTTCGGGTGAGAGCGCGTAGATGTCCTTGTCGAGCGGCTCTCCGGGATCGATCTTGTTCTCGATCCCGTCCAGCCCCGCCATGAGCATGGCCGCGAAGGCCAGGTAGGGGTTGCAGCTCGGGTCGGGGAAGCGCGCCTCGATGCGCTTGGCCTTGGGGCTCGGCGAGTACATCGGGATCCGGATGCCCGCCGAGCGGTTGCGGCTCGAGTAGGCCAGGTTGACGGGAGCCTCGAAGCCGGGCACCAGCCGCTTGTATGAGTTGGTGGTCGGGTTGGTGAAGGCCGCGAGCGAGCGGGCGTGCTTGAGAACGCCCCCGATGTAGTACAGGCAGACCTCGGACACGCCCGCGTACTCGTTGCCGGCAAAGAGCGGCTGCCCGCCCTTCCAGAGCGACTGGTGGGTATGCATGCCCGAGCCGTTGTCGTTGAACACGGGCTTGGGCATGAACGTGACCGTGTGGCCCGCTCGCTTCGCGACGTTCTTGACCACGTACTTGTAGAGCATGAGGGCGTCGGCCATCTCGATGAGCGGGGCGAAGCGCATATCGATCTCGGCCTGGCCCGCCGTCCCCACCTCGTGGTGCTGACACTCGATCGTGACCCCGAGCTTCTCGAGCTCGAGCACCATCTCGCTGCGGAGGTTCTGGAACGAGTCGCTGGGCGGAACCGGAAAGTACCCCTCCTTGTAACGAGGCTTGTAACCCAGATTGGGGTGCTCCTCGCGACCGCTGTTCCAGCGACCCTCGATCGAGTCCACGTAGTAGAAGCCCGCACACTCGCTCGTGGAGAAGCGCACGTCGTCGAGGATGAAGAACTCCGCCTCGGGTCCGAAGTAGGCCGTGTCCGCGATGCCCGTCAGCTTGAGGTAGTTGGTGGCCTTGCGCGCGATGTGCCGCGGGTCGCGGCTGTAGGGCTCACGCGTGATCGGGTCCACGATGTCGCAGACGAAGGTCAGCGTCGGGTGCTCACAGAACGGATCGATCAGCGCGGTGCTCGGATCGGGAATGATCAGCATGTCGCTGGAGTCGATCGACTGCCAACCCCGGATGCTCGATCCGTCGAAGCCGAGCCCCTCCTCGAAGGTCGACTCGTCGAACTCGTGGATCGGGAACGTCACGTGCTGCCACTGCCCCGGCCAGTCGATGAACTTGCAGTCCACGAGCTTGGCCCCTTCACGGGCTCCAACCTCCAGGGCCTCCTTCGGATTCCTCACCTTGTGCATTTACTCTGCTCCTCGTTCGGACGGGATCGAGCCGGCGCGGCTAGATCGCGTCCTCGCCATGCTCGCCCGTGCGGATGCGGATCGCGTCCAGCACGGGGGTGATGAAGATCTTACCGTCGCCGATGCGGCCGGTGTTGGCGGCCTTCTGGATGGCCTCCGCGACCTTCTCGACCATCTTGTCGGGCACCACGACCTCGACCGCGATCTTGGGCAAGAAGTCCACCACGTACTCCGCCCCCCGGTAGAGCTCCGTGTGACCCTTCTGGCGGCCGAAGCCCTTGACCTCGGAGACGGTGATTCCCTGGATCCCGATCGCGCTCAGGCTCTCCTTGACCTCGTCGAGCTTGAACGGCTTGATGATGGCCTCGATTTTCTTCATGGATACGACCTCTCCACACGGGGTTTCGGGGGAACCTGGCGGGTCCGCCGCCCCATGCGTCGGAGCAAGTCTTATACCAGACGACCCCGCCCGGGTGTAGCCCCGTGGGGCGGGAGCGGGCAGAGAGGGGCCCACCCCGACGCCGCGGGGCGGGCCCCTGCCCGAAGATGCGGCAGGCGCTGCTCAGGATGCGAGCAGTCCCACTGGCCCCGCAGGCTCAGGGATTGAAGACGTACGAGACCTCCCAGATCGCCAGAAGCTGGTCGTGGTCCAGGCGGGTGCTGTTCACGTTCGAGGATCCCCGCGGGAAGATCCGCGTGAAGTTCGTGCCGATCACGTCCTGGTCGCTGTCGAGCTTGTCCCAGCGCAGCTCCGCCCGGGTCTTGAGGTTGTCGGTGAGCTGCAGCCCCAGGGTCCCCGTGAGGCTCAGGGCCTTGGCTTTGCGGTCCCCGGGGCTGAAGGTCAGCCGGTAGCCATCGTCGTCGAAGAAGTACTCGCCGCGTACCGCCGCATCGATCGTCTCGGTGAGCTGGCGGTGCACACCGAGCGCGACGCCGTACCAGTCGGCGTCATGCGACGGGCGCGTTCCGGCCCCGTGCGCGGCCGCAAAGGCGACGTCTTCCTGCACGCCGTAGTCGGCGTTCAACCACAGCGTGGTCCCTTCCATGGGCTCGAAGCTCGCCACAAAGTCCACGATGAGGCTGTCGTCGTGGTTGTTCGGGGGGGTCGTAGACGCCGGAACCGACGTGCTCCCACTGAACCCCGTGTTCCCGTCCGCGCCGTAGTAGGCCGAGATCGACGAGAAGAAGCCGCCGCGCTCGAAGCTGAGCTGCGCCAGGGCCCCCTTGTTGTTGTTCGTGTCCGTCACGTTGTTGAAGCCGTTCGTGAGGCCCAGGGCCCAGCCGATCTCCTCGGTGAGGCTCCCGCTGGCGAGAACCCCCGTGTGCACGAGGGGAATCGCGAAGGTGAACAGAATGCCGTGCGTGATGTTGTAGTTCAGCGGCGAGTCGATCAGCTCCCAGCCGAGCAGCGTCTCGAACTTCCCGAACTTGAGCGTCGTGCCGTTCCAGTTGTACGAGGCGTACGCCTCTTGGACGTGCGAGAAGTTGTCGGAGGCGAAGCCCGTGGCGCCGGTGAAGCCGCCGAGGATCCCCGCGTTCTCGCCCCAGAGCAGGTCGAGCTGGAAGCCCGCCGTACCCGGCTCCAGGGCCTCCTTGCCGATCTCGAGCTTGGCCGCATCGAGCTTGAAGCTCTCGTGGTCGCAGTTGAACTGACAGAGCGGCTGCGCAGCCGCCTGGATATCGGGCCGGTTGAAGTTGTGCGCGTACGACGCCGTCACGTGCCCGCCCCAGACCAGGCCGTTGAGGAACTCGCTCAGCACGCCCGCGCCGCCCGCCGCCACGTCCGGGGTGCCCTGCTCAAGCAGCTGGCTGCGCTGGGACTCGATGGTGGCCTCGCTCGCGGCCAGCTTGTCCTCGAGCAGCCGCATGCGATCCTCCATCGCCCTCCTCCAGGAATCCCCTTCCTCTCCCGCATCCGCACTCCAGGGAGCGAGCAAGAGCACGCTCACCATGACCAAGGCCGCCATCCCACTTCGCGTTGCCATCGGATCCCCTCCTCTGGGACGTCGCGCTCACGACGCGCGTCACCACTCTGGTCCTTCCGGAGCACCCCCTGGTGCCCCGCCCCGCGCCATCGCCGCGTCGAAGGCACGAGCTGCAACAGGTGTGCCCGGTCGGCCGCGCTGGCGAGTAGGGGGGATCGCCTGTCGACTCTACCGAGGGGAATGACCCCCATCAAAACCCTGTCTCACTCGCGGAGGGAGACCGGTCCCGGATCACCCCCCACCCCTGGCGTCAACGATCCGTTGGGAGCGGATAGGGTACAAAAGGGCACACCGCTGCCAAGGCGGGCAGAGCTCAGGTCGGGGCCGCACCGGGCCCATCGGGTCTTCGACCCCACGCGTCGGGGGGGGATCGCTAGAGATAGGAGCCGATGGGCCGGACTTCCTCGCTCTCGAGCTGCTTGTCGCGCTCCCGCTCGGGGAAGTAGACGACCCCCCGCACGTTCGACCAGGGGATGAGGATGTGAGCGACGTACCGCTCGGGCCGACGCTCCTCCGGAGGAATCAGCGATCCGTCCGGCCGGCGGATGGGGGTCTCCTCGTAGCTCGGGTTCTCGATCCAGAGACCGACGTTGTCGAAGCCCACGACCCGGCAGTACTTGCTGTCCGCGTCGATGCCGAGCTTCTCGAGGCCCTTGGGCGAGTGGACCAGGACCATCACCTTGTTGCCGATCACGTCGCTGATGTTCATCGCTCGATGCTAGCACGCGACCTGAGCCAGGCCTGTGTACGTGGCGTTCGCAGCGGATCGATGTCGCGCACGAGGCACTCCAGGTCCCCGATGCGATCCACGTCGTAGTGAGGCTCCAGCCGCGCGTGGCTCAGCCCCGCCTCATTCGCGCGGGCCAGGGTCCTCTCGAGCACCCCACCGTCCCCGAGCTCGAGCTCGAAGAGGGCATCGCAGGGACGGCGAAGGCCGATCAGGTTGTAGCCGCCGTCGCGATCCGGGCAGAGAACGAGATCCACGCGCTCGAGCGCCGCGAACGCCCGGGTGATGTGCTCGGCCGGCAGCGTCGGGCTGTCGGTGCCTCGCACGACGATGCGCGCGTAGCCCTCTGCGGCGTGGAAGCGGAAGGCGTGACGAAGGCGTGACGAGAGATCCGGGCCCTGCTGCGGGTGCAGGGCGAAGACCTTCGGGGCGACGCGCTCGAACCAGAACGCCCGCTCGGGCGGGGTGAACCAGAGCGCGAGGGAGACCTCCGGCTCACTCGCGTGCTGACTCAGGATGTCGCGGAGCATCGCCTCGTAGAGCGCCGCAGCCTCGTGCGCGGAGAGCGGCGGCGAGAGACGCGTCTTGACCCGCCCGGGCTCGGGCGCGCGGGCGAAGAGCCCGAGAATGCGGTCGCTCACGGGCCGAGTATATTCCCCGCCCGTGCGCGTCGCAGTGCCCACCCTCCTCGCCGGTCTCCTGCTGATCGCCTGTGACGCCGCGCCCCCGCGCGCTCCGGAGGACGAGCTTCGTACCGCTCTCGACGAGATCGTGGCCGCCCTCGAGGACCACGACCCGGAGGCCGTGCTGCGCTTCTTCGCCTTCGACTTTCGGGAGGAGGGAGGCTTGGACTACGGGGACCTGCAGTCGATCGTGCTGACGCATCTGCTGCGGTCCGAGCCGATTGGCGCACGCCTGGAGAGCGTAGTGATCCGGCCCGAGACCCCGCCCGGAACGGGCTACCGCGCCGAGCTCCAGCTCATCCTCGCACGCGGCAGCAGGCTCCGGGATCCGGGCCTGCCCCTTCCGACGGGAGCGGTCCGCTACGCGATCGAGCTGCGCTTCGAGCGCGGTGAATCGGGCTGGCAGGCACACGCCGGCCGCTACCGGCGCCTCTGACGCAGGCGAGCTGGGCTCGCCGCTCACACACCAGGACGGCCAGAAGCCCGACCGGAGACACCGTCTCGGGTCAGGCGCCTACGGTGCGGCGGCCGAGGAGCTCGGACCCGTGATCACGCCTGACGTCCCGTCCACAGCCAGCCGCACGCCGGGCCGGGCGTGCTGCGCACGCACGTAACCCAGCGCCACCGGACCGGTCACCGACGAGTTCGCCGCGCTGGTGATCTCTCCGACCTCGGCGTCGTCCACGCAGATGCGAGCCCCGCGATCCACCGGACGCTCGGTGCGAATCTGGCAGAGCAGGCGGCGCACGGCCTTCCGAGAGCGCAGCCGCTCGACCACCTCCTGTCCGAGGTAGCAGCCCTTCGCAAAGGAGAGGGCGCGTTCGAGCTGGAGCTCGTTCGCGACGTTCCGCTCCCCGAAGTCGACGCCGAAGCGCGGCCGGAAGGACTCGATCCGGAGCAGCTCGGCGAGCGCATCGGGGACCGGCTGGAGATCGAGCGTCGCCACCACGCGCTCGACCGCCGCGCGCGGCCCCATCACCTGGACACCCTCGTCGCCGAGGCTGCCGCCGCCGAGCCAGACCAGGAACTCACCCTTGAGATCCTGGCACGCGATTCCATCCGCAGCGGGCTGGGGCAGCTTCCGCTCACGCAGACGTGGGAGCACCCCTGGTCCCTCGAGACCGACGTGGCCCCAAAGCCCACCGAGCTCCTCGATCGTCACGTCGTCGGCCACGAGGTGGCGCTCCAGGAGCTCGCGCAGCACCGATACGGCCCCCGGTGCGACGTCAAGAATCAGCCGATCCTCCAGCTTCAGGACGACGAGCTCCGCTTGGACCTTGCCCTGGCGGCTGAGCTGGAGGGCGTGGCAGGCGTCGCCTGGAGCGAGACCGTCGACGTCGTTCGTCACCATGCCGTTGAGAAAGCGAGCGCGGTCGGTCCCGGTGAGCTGCAGCTTGCCACGATCGTGCAGGTCGCACCGTGCGGCGTCGCAGCCGGTGAGCAGCTCGAAACGTCCGCTCACTCGCGTCCGCGATCGGACGCCCCGAGCCACGCTCGGCAACGCCGCATCTGTGCTGCCCGCCACACCGGCGCCATCTTCTCCGCCACGAGGAGATCGGCATCGTTGTCGATGTCGAGCGCGGCGCCGCCAAGCTCCGTGAAGACCAGGCGACAGCGCGTGCGGAGCAGAACGCCAATGGCCCTCTCGGCCGCCCCCAGCCGGACCCGGGCGCGAACCGCGTCCGCCCGCCGCCGGTGTCCCCGGCGATCCAGCACGCCGGCGAGGTGCACCAGCAGGTAGAAGAAGAGCACCCAGAGGTGTCGGAACTCCCGCACCAGAATTCGCCAGCCGAGACGGACCATGTTTCCCAGCTCCTTCTGGTAGCGCGTCTCGTAGATGTCCTGAATGTAGTGCCGGTTGCCGAGGCGGAGTGGGCGCACGAAGTGCAGGTTGTTCTGCCGAAAGCGTCCCTCGGCGAGATTGAAGAAGGCCATCGTGATCCCGGGCGTGTCGGTACGAGGAGCGAACGGCGCGAGGGCCGACTCGGGCGACAGACCGATCACGTAGTCGGCCTGCGCCGCCATCGCCTGCTCGAGGAAATCACCAAGCTCCTCCGGAATCATGAGCGGGATGTCGGCGGGGACGACCACGATGGCGTGGTCCCGGTCGGGAGGACCCGGAGGAAGCGTTCGCAGGAAGGCCTGCCAGACGTTCTCGTAGAGGGTGTCGTGCTGGGGAAGCACGTGCACGGGACACACGCGCGCCGCGGCGAGCAGTGGCACGCCGTGCTCCGCCAGTGCCTTCTCGAGCCGGACGACGTCTCCCACGACGTAGACCTCTCGGACCTGGGGCGTGTGCAGCAGCGTTTCGAGCACATGAATGACCATGGGCCGACCCTCGAGCTCGACGAAGGGCTTGCTCGCTCCACGTACCGCACGGCTCGAGCCGCGGTCCCCCGCGAGAAGAACCGCCTGCACGCGCCGCGCCGCTCGACGCTCCGGGGGAGGGCTGACTGCGTCCATCGCTCCTGCTCTCGCCACACCTCATTCTACTCCTTCGAAGACCCGGTCCGGAAGGAGTCGTGCCCGAAGCCGAGCGGTCAGCTCGTCGGGGCGCAGAGGGACCGCGGTGCAGCGGCAGGATTGGCGCAGATCGGGATGTCGCGGCGGCCTCGACAAGCGGGGGCGCGGCCTGCTAACTCACCCCGCGATGCGGTGGAAGCTCGTCCTGGTGCTCCTTTCCCTGGCCATGGGCCTGGTGGTGGCCGAGGGCCTCGTGCGGTCGCTGGCTGGAGACATCCTCCCCAAGGGCGGCCTCTATGAGCTCGACCCCTACACCGGAAAGCGAATGCGGGCCGGGTGGAGGGGTCGGGTCTTCGGCCAGGAGGTTCGGATCAACTCGCTGGGCCTGCGCAACCCCGAGCTGAGCTACGCCAAGCCTCCGGGCCGGTACCGGATCCTCGTCCTGGGCGACTCCTGGACGTTCGGCTATCGCATCGCTGAGCGGGACTGCTTTCCCCGCCAGCTCGAGCGGAGGCTCAACGAGCGCGCGCGCCTGCGGGGGGACCCCCCTCGCTTCGAGGTCATCAACGCGGGCGTGATCGGCTATTCGACGACCCAGGAGGCCGCCTACCTCAGGGTCCGGGGCCATCGCTTCAGTCCCGATCTCGTGGTGGTGGCCTACTACCCGGTGAACGACACGGACCTGAAGCACCGCCGCTACGCCCGCTATCTCCGCCTGTATCGGATTCACCCGTGGCTGCTCGAGCTCTACCGGCTTCCGGGCGAGCTCCGCCTGAACCGGTATCTGCGGGGTGCGAAGACCGCGCTGCGTGAACGCTGGGCCGAGCTGCGCGCATCCCGGAACGGAAGGCCGCTCGCGGAGCTGCGGCGTCAGCAGGCGGTGAGTTGGCTCGCACGCTACGACGGGGAGGGCTGGAAGGACGCCCGCGAGGCGCTGCGCGAGATCGGTGGGATCACGGCTCAGCTCAACGCCCGCGGCCTGCTGCTCCTGCTTCCCGACGTGCGGGATCTGGGGGCCTACATCGATCTCGCGCACCCTCGGATCGAGCCCCTGATTCGCGCGGCAGCCTCGGAGGCCGGCCTGGAGATCGTCGACCTGCTTGCGGTCTTCCAGAGCTACCGCGGGCAGGAGGATCGGATCCGCGACCCGGGCCTTCGTCACCCCAACGCGGCTGGCTATGCCGTGATCGCGCAGGCACTGGCCGAGGTCATCGAAGGGGCCCCGCCGCCTCCTCGGCCGGGCCACGAAATCGACTGAAATCCGGGGGGTTGGTTGGTGGAGATGAGCGGGATCGAACCGCCGACCTCTGCGTTGCGAACGCAGCGCTCTCCCAGCTGAGCTACATCCCCGACGGACGTGCGAAATCTGACGCCTCGAGGGGGCAAGGTCAAGTGCCGGCTGCCGATAAGTCGAACGTGAGCAACCGGATACTGGGGATCGATCTCGGCACCGTGAACAGCTGCGTCGCGGTCGTCGAGGACGGGCGGGCGGTGGTCCTGAGCGACGACGGGCGCCGCACCATCCCCTCCTGTCTGGCGCTTCAACGCGATCGGGAGATCGTCGGTCACGCCGCCAAGCGCCAGGAGGTGACAGACCCACTCTCCACGGTCTCGGCCGTCAAGCGGATCCTGGGTCATCGCTTCGAATCACGCGAGGTCCAGACGGTGGTCGAGCGTGTGCCGTATCGGATCGAGCCGAGCCCGGTGGGGAGCGTGCTGCTCGAGATCGGCGGTCGTCAGCTCACGCCGATCCAGATCTCCGCGCGGATCCTTCAGCGCATCCGCGAGGTGGCGGAGAACGCGCTAAGCAAGACGGTCCAGAAAGCCGTGGTCTGCGTCCCCGCGCACTTCACGGACATTCAGCGCAAGGCGACGAAGCTGGCGGCCGAGTACGCCGGAATCGAGGTCGTGCGGTTGCTGAACGAGCCCACGGCCGCAGCCTTCGCCTACGGGTACCGCAAGGGTGGGGACCTCAAGCTCGCCGTCTATGACCTCGGGGGCGGCACCTTCGACATCACGGTGATGGTGGCGCAGGGCGACTGTTTCAAGGTGGAGGCCACGGATGGAGACTCCTTCCTCGGCGGTGAGGATCTCGATCGGGCCATCACCGAATGGCTGATGGAGCAGTTCCAGAGCCAGTACGGACACGATCTTCGCGGCAACGAGACCGCCGTGCTCCGCCTCAAAGAGGCGGCCGAGAAGGCCAAGATCGAGCTCAGCGCGGTCGAGGCGACCTCGCTCGAGCTTCCCTTTCTCGCCCAGCTCGAGGACGGAAGCCGGCCGGTCTTCAGCTGTACACTGACGCGCGAGAAGCTCGAGGAGCTGGCCCAGCCGGTGATCGAGAAGACGCTGGAACTCTGCGCCAATTGCCTCGAGGCCGCGGGCCTTCAGCCCGGAGAGATCGACGCCGTGCTGCTCGTCGGCGGGCAGAGCCGCATGGCGGGAGTCCGCAGCGCGGTTCGTGACTTCTTCGGCACAGAGCCGCGCCGGGACATCGATCCCGATGAGGTCGTGGCCATCGGCGCTGCACTCTACGGGTACTCGTTGATCGCCGAGGGCCTGAAGGAGGACGAGGAGGCGGCCGCGGGGGAGGCCTATGCGGTGGCGTGCAAGGACGCCGAGGTCGTGCGTCGGGTCGTCGACGAGGTCGAGAAGCTGCGATCCCGATCGCTGGACGACCGGGCGCTCGCCGAGCGGCTCGAGGAGCTGCTGCGCCAAACCGAGGCGGACGGTCCGGCCGATGACCTCCCCACGCCCGACTTGAGCGGTGAGGCCCACCTGCCCGAGGCGGTCGACAACCTCGTCGAAAAGATCGCCGAGCTCGATCGACGCGCCGAGGACATCTTCGATCAGATCAGCGAGGAGCTCGGCGGCGACCTCGACGACAGCACGACCACGGGCACGGTGCTCGACCGCGCCGTACGAAGTCTGTCCGAGCAGCTCGACTCCGCTCGCAGCGAGGCTCAGGAGGCTCGCGAGCACCTGGAGAAGGCCGAGGTCCACGGGAGCGCCCGCAAGGTCACGTTGATCGATGTCACCTCCCATCCCCTCGGCATCGCCAGCGCGGGCGATCTCTTCTGCATCTTGATCGACCGCAACGTCCCCATCCCGGTGTCCCATACCCGAGGCTTCACCACGAACCAGGATGGGCAGTCGGAAGTGGGGATCCGAGTGCACCAGGGCCGCTCGGCGAGGGCGAGCGAGAATCAGCTTCTCGGAGAGTTCATCCTGCAGGGCATCGCCCCGGCGCCGCGGATGGAGCCACGCATCGACGTGGAGTTCTCGATCGACGAGAACGGGATCCTCTCCGTGAGGGCGCGGGACGCACGCTCGGGCAAGGAGCAGGCGATGCGCATCGAGGACCCCTTGAAGCTCCAGCGGGCGCGCGACGAGGATGGAACGCTGACCTTCGAGGGGTGAGCCTTCCCGCTTCAGCCGCGCCGGGAGCTGCGAGCGGGCGCGTCCGGCGAGCTCGTCGGTCCGCCCGAGTCCCCATCGGGTCGCCCGAGCGTCCCCGCGGGATGCCGGCGGCGAAAGTCCTCGCGGTCGAAGCCGTGGGTGGCCTCCAGCTCAACGGAGAGTGCGGCGAGCGCGATGAGCTCGGCGAGCACGCTGGTCCGCGGCGCGAGACCGTTCGGCCCCCCCTCGTCCTCGACCCCGACGCGGAGCACGAGGTCCGCGCTGCGGCCGAGAGAGGATCGCGGCTCGCGCGTCACCGCGACGACCCGTGCTCCGAAGTGCCGAACCAGACCGACGCATTCGAGCAGCTCTTCGGTCTCACCGCTGTTGGAGATCGCGATGAGGAGGTCCTCCGGCCGCATCTGCCCAACGCTGCCGTGTGTCGACTCGGTGCCGTGCAGGAAGGTGGCCGGCGTGCCCGTGCTCGAGAGCAGCGCCGCCGCATAGCGGGCCACGTGCTCCGGCTTGCCGACCCCAGTCACGTGGACGCGTCCGCCACGACCCTCGGCCTCTCGAATCATGCGCGCGGCACGGCGTACCGCCGCACGGTCGAGCTCGTCGCAGACGCGCCCGGTCTCGCGGGCCGCCACCTCCAGGAAGCCCTCGAGCGCATCGGCGCGCGGGGCCGAGGGCCTCGGCACGTACGGCGCCCCGCCCGTTCCCTCGTAGAGCTCCAGCACGCGAGCCCGACTCGCCTCCGGGTCTTCGGGAAACGCGCCGATCTGCTCGCAGCACGCGGCTCCCGCGGCATTGGCGAGCAGCGTCGCCGAGCGTAGATCCAGCCCCGCATCCAGGGCGGCGATGAGCGCACCCAGGAACGCATCGCCCGCGCCCGTGGCATCCCGGCTGCGCACCTCGAGGCCGGGGACGCGCAGCGCCTTTGCCTCAGCACAGATGATCGCACCCTCGTCCCCAAGCGTGAGCGCCACGGTCTCCGCGCCGAAGCGCTGAAGCAGCTCCCGCGCCGCGTTCTCGGGATCTCCAGCTCCCGACATCAGGCCCCGAAGCGTCCGCGGCGAGGCCTTGATCAGCCCGGCCAGGCCGAGCGCGGCGCGCAGGTCCGCCTCGCTGCCCAGCGCCGGAATGGCCTCCTCGAGGGAGACGTCGAGGTCCAGGGCGGTGCGGGCGCCCGCCTCCCGCGCCAGCTCGAGGGTGCGGCGCACGCTGGCCAGCGGGAGCTGGGAGATCTCGGTCGAGACCCAGCGCGCCGCCTCGATCCAGGGGCGGTGTCGGGACTCGATCTCGTCGGCGCCGAGCTCTCCGGTCGCTCCACGCACCATGTAGATCGCGCGCTCGCCATCGGGGGTGACGTAGACCTCTGCGAAGGAAGAGCGGCTCCCGTCCAGGTCGAGGTGCGGCTCGATGCCGAGCCGGGCCATGCCCGAACGCAGGAAGCGACCGTGCTCGTCGTCGGCCTGCTTGCCGAAGATGGCCACACGCATCCCGAGCACCCGCGCCCAGGCCAGGTGGTTGAGCACGACCCCGCCCACGCGGTGCTGCACCGCGTTGTCGCCCCCGAGCGGCTCGATCAGGAGCTTCTCGTCGGGCTCGACGAGTCGGGGCACGCGATGCAGAACGTCCACGACCATGCTGCCCACGCCCACCAGGTCGAAGCGTCGGTCCGGCGCACTCACGCGGCGTCCGCCTCCTCGGATCGGGAGATCCAGCGTGTGGGGAGACGCTGCCGCAGGTCCTCGCGCAGCCGCTCCAGCGCTCGGTCGAACTCCTCGGCTTCGGCCCGCTCGAATGGGGGCGTTCCGGGGGCCACCGCGTCGCTCGAGATCACCCCCAGCCGCAGGAGCCCGCGCTTGAGACTCGCAAGGCTGCGCGAGCCCCATGGCGTCCGGTAGCTGGCGCGAAAGCGCGCGAAGATGTCGCGCAGCTCCTCCATGCGCTCGACGTCTCCCGCGCACGCGACCTGCCAGGCGCGCTGCCACTCCCGCGGCCATAGGTTTGCGGGGCCGGACACCACCCCGCTCGGCAGCAGATCGTGGAGCAGGAAGCGGTTCCAGTGCTCGACGATCTTTCCCAGCCAGCCGCTGCGGGGGCGCATCATCTCGAGCACGTAGAGGGCGTTGCCCACGTAGATGCCGAACGGGCCGAGGTCGCGGAACTGGCGAGCCGCCTTGCTGTAGTGCCCGAGCCGGCGGGGCGGGGCCGAGACCTTGATGCCGCGCACGAAATCCAGGCGGCTCCACTGCTTGACCCAGCGGGTTCGCAGACGGCGCTCGCGGCCCGCGGCGATGTCCGCGTTGTCGTAGAGCACGAGGGGAATGCGCCGATCGCGCGCGTCGAGCAGATCGGCAACGTCGCGCGTGAGCAGCCGCACCGGATCGGGCACGTCCCGCACCGCCAGCGGAGCAATGACGGCCGCATCGGCCCCGATCGCCAGCGCGTGGTCCAGGCTCTCGAGCGTCTCATCGCGGCTGCGGGCGGTGATGCCCACCCACGCCTCCACCGGCCGATGACCCCCCGGTACGATGCGCCCGTTGACCTTGTGGACTTCCTCGACGACGACCTGGCTGACCCGCTGGCGCACCGGCGCGGAGAGGCGATTCCACTCACCCGTCGTCCCCATCACGAAGACCACGTCCGCCCCGCGGCCGGACTGGATCAGAAAGCGTGCGAGGCGCCGCTGATCGGCCTCGAGCGGCTGGCCCTCGGGATCCAGCACGGTGACGCAGGGAACGGACAGGCCCCGGGGCGGCTCCCAGCTCTCCAGCGTTCGCACGATCCCTCCATTCTAACCGCCCGCGGCCAGGCCCGGGAGAAGCAGCTGGGTGGTGGCGAGGCTTCGCTGCGCGGGCCCCGGCTCCGGGGCCGCCGGAACCCGGAGCTGCTCGCGGATGCGAGCCACACGCCGGCGCAGCGCCTCACTCCAGGCCGGGTCCACGTCGATTCCACTGGAAAAGAGCTCGCCGTAGAGCGGCCGCAGCTCCGGAAACGACTCCCCGAGCCAGCGCAGGAAGTGCCGGCGGCTGGCCGAGGCCAGGAAGA
>JBHHVJ010000058.1:0-19840 GCA_046754285.1 Myxococcota bacterium
GGGAGAATTCACTGAGCCAGGCGGTGGTCCGCTCGGCGGCGCCACCGCGAGGAGGGCCGGCATGGCAGAGGCGATGACGATCCTGGAGGAGGCGGGCGGTGCGGCGGTGCTGACGCTGAATCGTCCGGACAAGCGAAACGCGCTCTCGCGCGCCCTGCGCGAGGAGCTCGTGCAGCGGCTCGAGGCGCTCGAGAAGAACGAAGGCGTTCGGGCGGTCGTTCTCACCGGCGCGCCGCCCGCGTTCTGCGCGGGCTTCGATCGCTCGGAGTTCGCGGGGGGCGGGATGGAAGAGGTCTTCGCGGAGGCGACCGAGTACCACCGCCGGGTCTACACCTTCCCGAAGCCCCTCGTCGCGGCGGTGAACGGCCCCGCGCTCGGGGGCGGCTGCGACCTCGCGGCCATGTGCGACTTCCGCCTGGCCTCGAGCGCGGCGGTCTTCGGCCAGCCACAGGTGCGCTTCGGTGCAGCCGCCGCCTACGACCTGATGCGCGCGGTCCTCGGGACCGGCGCGGCGCGCGAGATGTGCCTCACGGGCCGGAGCTACGACGCGCGGGAGGCTCTCGCCATAGGGCTCGTGAACCGGGTGGTCGAGCCCGGTGAGCTGCTGGAGGCCGCCCGCGCGGCGGCGCGCGAGATCGCGGCACTGCCCGAAGGCATGCCGGAGGCCGCGAAGCGCGGCTTCGTGGCGCTCCAGCCCCGCCTCTTCGAGTCCTGAGGGGTGGACGTCCGCGACCTCCACGGCCGAAGCGCACTGGTCACCGGCGCCGCGAGCGGGATCGGAAGGGCGACCGCGCTCGCGTGCGCCCGGCGCGGCGCGAGCCTCGTCCTCTGCGACGTGGACGAGGCGGGCCTCGCCGACGTGGAGCGGGATATCCGCACTCTCGGTCGCGACGTCCTGGCCCGTCGGGTCGACGTGGGCTCGCCGGCCGAGATGGAGGCCTTCGCCGCGGAGGTCCATCGGGAGCGGGACGCCGTGGATCTCCTGGTGAACAACGCCGGGGTCGGCCTCGGCGGGCTCTTCCTCGAGACCTCGCTCGAGGACTGGGAGTGGATCGCCCGCATCAACCTCTTCGGCGTGATCCACGGCTGCCACTTCTTCGTGCCGGAGATGGTGCGGCGGGGGAGGCGGGGCCACGTCGTGAACGTCGCCTCCGCCGCGGCCTACGCGCCGCTCCCCGCGCAGTCGGCCTACGCCGCCACGAAGTTCGCGATCGTGGGCCTCTCGGAGTGCCTTCGCGCGGAGCTCGCTCCCTTCGGGATCGGCGTCACGGCGGTCTGCCCGGGCTTCATCGACACGCCGATCGTGGAGCGCTCCCGGCTCCGCGGGATGGCCGCGGATCCCGAGAACCGGAGGCGCACCCTCGCGTTCTACCGCCGCCGCGGCTACCGGCCGGAGCGCGTCGCGCGAAACCTCCTGAAGGCGGTCCAGCGGGGTCGCGCGCTGGCGCCGATCTCGGCGGAGGCCTGGGGGATGTACTACGTGGCGCGCGCGGTTCCGGGCCTGTTTCGTTGGGTGAACCGCCGGCTCGCCGGGCAGGTCGCGGGGCCTCGTCTGCGCGCCCAGGACCCCTCGGCCGCGGGCCCTGGCCCAGAGTAGGAACGCGAACCGACGCCCGCCGATCGGCTGGGCGAGAGCGCAGGAGGACGGAGAGGATGAACAACGAGGCGATCGTCCGGGAATTCATCGCGGCGTGGTCGCGCCTCGACCCCGAGGAGCTCGCAGGCTACTTCTGCGAGGACGGCGTCTACCACAACATGCCCACGGGGCCGGTGCGGGGGCGCAAGCAGGTCGAGGAGATGATCCGCGGGTTCACGGCCTCCTGGACGGAGACCGAGTGGGAGATCCTGCACCTCGTGGCCGACGGCGACCTGGTGATCGCGGAGCGCGTCGACCACACCCAGGCGGGGGACAAGCACGTGGATCTTCCGTGCACGGGGATCTTCGAGATGGAAGGCGGGAAGATCAAGGTGTGGCGCGACTACTTCGATCTCGGGACCTACGTCCGAGCGATGGGCTGACGCGGAACGAGGGTAGCTGACGTGCAGCTCGGCGAGACCGAGCGTTTGCTGCGGGAGCAGTTCCGGAAGTACCTCGCGGCGGAGCTCGAGCCGCTCACAGCTCAGCTCGAGGCCGGCGAAGAGCTGCCGTACCCCTTCCTGCGGAAGATGGTTGCGGACCTCGGGCTAGAGGCCCGGCCGAGAAGTAGCGAGCCGGGCCCCGGACCCGCGGAATGGGGCGTGGGGGTGAGAGCATGCTCGGACGTCGAGCGCCACAGGGCGAGCTGTTCCGGTCCGACCACACGCTGCGCCGCCGCGTAGGCGAGGAGACGTTCCACGGGTGGCTGGCGCAGCATGGGCCGGAGTGGTTCCGGGACGAGGACTTTGCGGGGCTGTACCGGGAGGAGTTCGGACGGCCCAGTGTTCCTCCTTCGCAGCTGTGCATTGCGTTGCTGCTGCAGGCTCACGCGGGGGTGTCGGACGAGGAGGCGATCGAGCGGAGCGCCTACGACCTGCGCTGGAAGGTGGCGCTGGGGGGGAGCTGGAGGAGAAGGTGTGCGCCAAGAGAATGCTTCAGCTGTTCCGAGCCAAGCTGATCGTGCACGAGGCGTACGGGCAGATCCTGGAGAAGAGCGTGGGGGCGTGCCGAGCCGCTGGCCTGATGAAGCGGCGGAAGCTGGAAGCGGCGGTCGATACGACGCCGATCCTGGGTCGGGGGGCGGTGAAGGACACCCACAACCTGGTTTCCGACGCGATCCGTCGGGTGGTGGTGGAAGCGTGCGCGTTGAAGCACTGGGATCGGGAGGTTGTGGTGGCGGAGCAGGGGCTCGGCCGTCACTTCGGGTCGAGCTTCAGGGGGGCGGTGGAGCTGGACTGGTCGGATCCCGACGCCCGGCGTGCGCTGGTGGATCAACTGGTGGCGGATGCGCGGGTGGTGCTGGAGCTGGCGAAGTCGGCGCTGCACGGCTACGCGGGAGATCCGGAGGGGACGAGCAAGCTACGAGAGGCGCACGATCTGTTGGCGGATGTGTTGCAACAGGACATTGACGAGGTACCTGAAGACGGCGGAGGTCCCCAGATTCGCCGCGGGACGGCGCGGGATCGGATCGTGTCGACGACGGATCCAGAGATGCGTCATGGCCACAAGAGCCACTCGAAAGGCTTCGAGGGGTACAAGGCCTCGGTGGTCGTGGAGACCGAGAGCGGAGTGATTCTGGCGGTGGACACGCAGCCGGCGAATGCGCCGGATCGAGAAGGGGCCAAGGAGCTGGTGGCGGAGGCCGTCGAGCGATCGGGACAGGAGCTGGAGCGGGTCCTGGGGGACACGGCGTATGGCGACAGCGAGACGCGTCGGGAGCTGACTTCACTCGGTGCGGAGGTGATCGCCAAGGCCCCGCCGGGAACCCGTCGTGGGTACTACGGTCTCCGGGACTTCTGGATCGACCCGCGTCGAGGGGTTGCCCGCTGTCCGGCGGGGAAGCGCTCGATACGGCGCGATCGTGGCAAGGGCGAGGATCCGGGCTGGCGCTACATCTTTTCGCGGAGGGACTGTGGCCCGTGCGCGCTGCGCACGCAGTGCACGAAGAGCCGAGTGGCTGCGCGCATCGTCCAAGCCACGGAGAGGATGCGGGAGCTTCAGCGGCTGCGCCGCAGGCAACGGACGAAGCGCTTCCAACAGTGCTACCGCCGACGGGTGGTGGCGGAGCATGCCCTGGCCCGGATGGTGCGTCGCGGCTTGTGGCAGGCTCGCTACTTCGGTCGGGTGAGGGTAACCTTCCAGACCGCTCTCATCGGAGCCGTGGCCAATCTGAGCCTGGCGGCGGGCGTCTGCGCCTTGCGACCCTTCTGTCAAGCGCGGCACGGCGTTGGGGCCGCGCTCACGGTCCTCCGTCTGATTATCCAGTCGCTCTGCGCAACCCTTCAGGTACAACCCGCTCTCTCACCCGAGCCTCTCCCTCCCACCTTCGGATGGCTCGAAACCGCCCCTTCTCGGCCGGGCCTCTAGGGGAAGCTCCCGGCGGAAGAACGGCGCAGGATCAGAAGCTGGCGCGATGGGCCCACACGTTGCTCATGGTCGAGATCGGACGGATCAATCCGGGCGTCGCGATCAGCTACGGAACGAGTGTCGACCTGTGCGCTGGGAACGTCTCGAAGCTCGGGACGGCCGAGCAGATCGAGCGCTACGTCCCGCCGCTCCTCCGCGCCTCGACCTCCGGATGCCTACGATGTACAGAGGCCGCCGAATATCGACGAGGGACAGGGAATTGTGAGTCGATCGTGCCGGGGGTGATCGTAATCGTGGCACGCTGCGATCCGAGAGGGCTACTCCCATGCGGGGGGAATGAACACTGGCTGCCACGATGCTGGCGCTCCGCTGGGCCGAGCGGTCCGGTACACGGCGAAGGTCTGGCCGGGGCTCTGCAGCTTCCTCGACAATCCCCGGGGGCCGATCGACCACAATGGCACGGAGCGTGAGATGCGGACGGTGGCCGTAGGAAGAAAGAATCACTACGACTCGCGATCCGTGCACGGGACCCGGATCGCCGGGATGTTCTACAGCCTGATCGAGTCCGCGGAGCGGGCCGGTGTCGATCCTCGCGCGTATCTCCGCACCGCCGTGCACGGCGCCATCGAGCGCAACGGCACGGCGACCCTCCCGCACGACCTCATCGAGCCGTAGCCTGTCACCCCCCCCCTGCGTACGGATCAGCCCTCTGCTGCCTGCAGACCCACGGGCGAGGGCGAGCACTGACTCCTTTCTGACGTCTCCGGCAGGGTCTTGACAGACCGCCAACAAGATTGTACAGAAGAGTACGTACCATGAAGCCAGCCAGCCAGAGTGCCAGGGGCTACGCGAGCCGCGAGCGGATTCTCGAGGCCGGGGCGGAGGTCTTCGCCCGGAAGGGCTTCGCGGGGGCGGGTGTGGATGAGCTGGCGGCGCGTTCGGGGATCGCCAAGACCGCGCTCTACCACCACTTTGGCAGCAAGGAGGGGCTCCTGGCCGCGGTCGTGGAGCGGGCGGCGGCGACCTGGATCGAGGGGATCTCGACGGCTGCCGGCCAGGCGGGTGCGGACCCGGGCGTGCGGCTGGACCGCGCCCTGGCCGGTATGCGCGCCCTGGTCGAGGAGCAGCCCTGGGTTTTCAAGCTCCTGCAGATTTTGGCTCTGGAGGTGGCCGACGAGAAGCCGGAGATCCGGGCCACGCTGCGGTCGATCCTGCGCCAGGCGCGAGACGTGATCGTCTCCGGTCTGAACGATGCGCTGGGCGTGGAGCTCCCTGGCGCGGACCGGATCGCACTCGTCGTGCTCGCGCTGCTGGAGGGCATCACGTTGGGCCGCCAGGTCGATCCCGAGAGCCTTTCGCTCGACGCCGCCTTTGAAGAGCTTCGCCGCGTCGTCGTCTTCATGGTCGCCATCCGGCTCGATTCCCGGCTCCGGCGCCGGTTCGACGACCTCGATGTACCGTTGTCCGAGCTAGCCGAAGGCATTGGTGCCGCTCCGAGAAACGGAGGAGAACATGGAAAGAACCGCGACACTGAGGATTGAGCTCCCACAGGAAGAGCGGCAGGAGACCTCGGGTGAGGAGGCGTACCGGCGTCTGGTCGCGCGGCTCTCCCAGCAGTCGGTTCTGAAGCACTTCGATGCCTACGCCGACATCCCCTGGGACGACCCCGAGTACGCGATCGATCCGGAGGATCCGCGCTTCGAACTCTCGGAAGACGACCCGCTCGGCGCCACCTGCTGGTATCGCAGTCAGCCACAGCCGGTGCGCGCCCGACTCGGCCTGCACATGACCGCGACCTTCGCACGCACCGGCCGCGCCTTCGAGAGCGTGCTCAAGCGCGGCCTGCTCGAGTTCGCGGCACGGCTCGAGGACGGCGCGCCGGAGTTCCGCTACTGCTACCACGAGGTCATCGAGGAGGCGCACCACTCCCTCTTCTTCGAGGAGTTCGTCGGACGCGTGCGCACCGCGGGCCTCGACGTGCGACCGCCGGCCATCGTCGGGGCAGGGGAGCGGCAGGTGATCGGCTTCGGACGAAAGTTCCCGGAGCTCTTCTTCTTCTTCGTGCTGAGTGGCGAGGACCCGATTGACTGGGTACAGCGCCGGGCGCTTGCCAGCGGCCGGGAGATCCATCCGCTCGTTGAGCGCATCAGCCGCATCCATGTGACCGAGGAGGCGCGACACATGGCGTTCGCGCGCCACTACCTGCGCCGCCACGTTCCAGAGCTGCGCGGATGGAAGCTTCGCCTGCTGCGCCTGCGCACTGCGCTGGTCATGAAGGTCGCGACCGAGCTGATGATGCGCCCGTCGCGTCACATCGTCCGCAGCTACGCCATTCCGAGGGACGTGCTCCGTGAGGCCTATGGCCGGGGCTCACTGGGCGCCGAGCGCGCTCGCCAGGCGCTCTCCAAGCCCCGCGACCTCTGCTGGGAGCTCGGGGTGCTGAACGAGCGCTGGGCGCTCCTCTGGAAGGCGCTCGGCATCTACGCACCGCGCGGAAGCTGAGGCCCGGCCGTCCCGCGACCGACGCGCAGCCAGCCGCCGGGCCGCGGATCTCAGCGCTCGAGACTCGGAGGAGGATTCACGGTGGACGAGATCGACGGAGGCGAGATTCTGGTGCGCGGGATCGAGGCGGAACGCGTGCGGGTGATCTTCGCCATCGCGGATGTCTCCTACACGCCTGTGTTTCGCAGTGCGGAGCAGCACGGAATCCGCATCGTTGGTGGGCGCCACGAGAGCGCCAACGTGCACATGGCCGAGGGCTGGGCCCGTGCGACGGGTGGTGTGGCTCTGGCGATGGGAGCCATGGGTCCCGGCGTGGCCAATCTGGTGCCGGGCGTGATCAATGCCTGGATCGAGGGGCTCCCGTTGCTGGTGGTCGCGACGCAGCGTACGCAGCGCGCGCACCGATCGATTCGGCGTGGGCGCTTCCAGTACACGCCCCAGATCGAGGTCTTCCAGCCCGTGACCAAGTTTGCGGGGGCGGTGCCCGACGCCCGGCGCATTTCCGAGTACCTGCGAGAGGCCTTCCGCTGCGCCCTGTCCGGCCGGCCGGGTCCCGTC
The DNA here is from genome assembly GCA_046754285.1 of Myxococcota bacterium. Classification (GTDB taxonomy): domain Bacteria; phylum Myxococcota_A; class UBA9160; order SZUA-336; family SZUA-336; genus JBHHVJ01. Next base: position 7,064 of record JBHHVJ010000058.1, read on the forward strand.
TATCTGGAGATCGCCGACGAGATCTTCCGCCAGAAGGTGGACGAAGCGCGAGTGCCCGCGGCCGATCCGACGCGCTACCGGGCGGCCCCGGGAGCGCCCGACCCCGCCGGGGTCGAGAGGGCCGCTACCCTCCTGGCGGAGGCCAGCCTACCGCTCCTGCTCGCCGGCTGCGGGGTGCTCCGGGCAGGAGCCTGGCCGGAGCTTCGCGCGCTTGCCGAGCGGAGTGCTGCCCTCGTGGTCACGACCAACGGCGCTCGCGGGGTGCTCCCCGAGGACCATCCGCAGCTCGTCCTGCTCGCCTCTCCCGGCGGTGCCCGCGCGCTTTCGGAGGCCGATGTCGTTCTGGCCGTGGGCACGCAGGTGGGGGAGATGCTCGGATACGGACGTCCGCCCCGCTGGGGATCCCCGGAGCGGCAGCGCTGGATTCAGCTGGATGTCGACCCGGCCTCGATCGGCGTCAATCGGGACGTGGACGTGCCGCTGGTGGGCGACGCGCGCGCGGGTCTTGCGGCGCTGGGGCAGGCGCTCGCGGCGCGGGGGGTGAATCGGGAGCCCTCGGTCGAGGCCCGCGAGATGGTCGAGGTCTGCCGCAAGGCGGGTGCCGCTCTGGTCGAGTCGCTTGCAAAGAGCGCGGCGACGCCCATTCACCCGGCACGCCTGGCTCATGAGGTCGCGAGCTTCTTCCCTCCTGACGCGATCGTCTGCTTCGATGGCGGCAACACCACGATCTGGGCGCACCTCTTCCATCGTTTCCACGAGCCCCGCGGGCTACTCTGGACCAGCCATTTCGGCCACCTCGGTTCGGGTCTTTCGTATGCGATCGCCGCCAAGCTCGCCCGCCCGGACCGGCCCGTCTACCTGTTTACCGGGGACAGCGCGTTCGGATTCAACCTCCAAGAGCTGGAGACGGCGGTGCGCGAGAGAGCCGAGATCGTCGTCGTCATCTGCTGCGACTTCGCCTGGGGCATGGAGCGTCTCGGTCAGCAGATCGAGATGGGCAAGACGCTGGGAGTGGACACCGCCCACGTGCGCTACGACGAGGTGGCGCGGGGAATGGGCTGCCACGGCGAGCGGGTGGAGGACCCCGGCGAGATCCGGCCCGCGCTCGCGCGGGCGAGCGCCGCGGGCCGCCCCGCAGTGGTGCAGGTCCTGATCGACCCCAAGGAGAACGTCAATCCGCCGGGGCTTCTCGAGTTCGCCCGGATGTACCGAGCTGCGGAGGACTCCTGACGCGCAGCGGAGCCACGCGGCTCCCGAGCTCGCCCGGACCTCAGTCCTGCGTGTTCTGGATCAGGCCCTCGATCAGCCCCCGCAGCTGCGGATCGGTCGCCGGGCCCACGTTGTTGATGAACACCGTGCTGCAGTCGAGGGTCGAGAAGAGCGGGCAGTCTTCCTCGTTTCCGAACAGAACTTCGAACGCACAGAGGAAGCACGACGGGTTGAACTTCTCGAAGGGCATCTGGTAGCCGAGCTCGTCGTTGGCGAGCCCGGCGACGAAGCGGTGATCAGCCTCGGTCATGAGCGCTCGGTACTCATCGCCGATCTGCGGATCCAGCTCGTTCGGGGTGAGGACCATCTGGGCCGGTCCGATGCGCAGCACGTGCACTTCGCTGTCGAACGTGGAATCCTCACCGCTCGACCCCGGCACGCGACGGCCGAGCAGGCCGAAGTCGGCCAGCAGCTGGAAGAAGGGGTTCTCGATCGTGAGCACGACCGGCGCCACAGTGCGCACCTCCAACGCCGGAGCGGCGAGCCAGTCCCCGCTCGCGTCGAGCGCGGTGGCCCCACGCTCGGCGAGGAGATCTCCCATTCGTTCCGCGAACTCGTAGCTCCGGAAAGGAATCAGCTGAGCCGGGTCGTCGGGGTCGGCGAGATCGACGCGCGGGCTCTGGAGCACGCCGAGGTCCGCACTCAGGTAGATGGCGATCCCACCGTATCGTTGCTCCAGGTTCTCGCGCATGAAGTGCGGGAAATCCGAGGTGATCAACCGGTTGGCCGAGCCCAGGGACTCGGGGTGGCTCGCGAAGTTCGCCAGCGTGAGGAGAACGTCCTGTGTTCTGAGGTCGCGGATCTGGAGCATGGGAAGCGAGGGGTTGGTGAACTCGCCGGGATCTCCCTCCACGACGACGGTGCCCGTGCCCCCGATGAGCGTGAGGTCGATGACCAGCGGTTCCAGAATCGTCGTGTCCCGCACGAGGTCCGGGTGAGGCGGGAGGGACGCGCCCTGCGTCGTGCCCGTCGCGAACTTGATCTCGGCAGGTACCCGGGCCGCATCGGCTTCGGCGACGCAGTCGGCGACCTGCTGGTTGACGAAGTCCAGGTAGCCGGCGTCGACGCCCGTTGTGAAGCGATCGGGCCCCCAGAGACCCAGGGTATCCGGCCCCTCGTGGGTGTGCGTGCTCGTGACGAAGACCCGATCGAGCTTCAGCGCGGGATCGACGAGACTTCGAATCGCCAGCACCTCGTTGTTGAAGTATCCGATCAGGTCGAGCGTCACCAGCGCGATCTTCGTCCTGCCCATCGAGAGCACCATGCCTCGGGCCCAGAGATCGTCGTGGACCCCCGTCGCGGTCCGGTTGGGGTCGAAGCCCGCGATGAAAATCGGATCCGAGTGGTTCTGGCCCACCACGGGTGTGATCTTCTTGAGGCAGGTCCCGGCCGTGAACGCGCCACTCAGGCAGCTTCCGTTGAGCTGGCCATCGTCGAAGACGTCGCAGTTCCTCCCGAGATCATCGATTTCATTGAGTGCCGAGCAGACCAGGCACTCGACCCGCGTCTCGAGGCAGCTGTGCAGCTCCCTTGGATCCGCTGTGTCGCAGGTGGGGAAGGCCGCAGGCAGATCGACCTCGGCACACTCTCGCTGGATCGTGAGCGCGAGGTTGCCGATCGTCGGGCGGCAGGCCCTCAGGATCCTGAGCCGCGGATCGGAGCCCATACAATCCTCGAGCGCCGCGGCGCTGTCCGCGCCCGCCTCGAGCGCCGTCTTCTTGCAGCGATTGAACTCAGCGAGCTTCGTATCCTGGCAGCCTCTGAGGGCACGGGCCACTTTCCGCTGGCACTTTGCACGGCGGGGGTCGTCCTCCGCTTTGGCCAGAGCCGCGTCCACGTCCGAGCCGAAGAGGACCTCCAGGAGGGCGAGCTCCTTGTCCACGGCAACTCGATTGATGGTGTCCGCGTCGGTGGTGCCGAAGGCCGGCAGGTCCGGAGCACAGCGCCGGTCGAAATGCTTTTCCGTCCTCTGCTTGGCCTTTCCGATCCCGCCCCGTCGGTCCATCGCGAGGCACTCGGCCACGTCGACGGTGCCGAGCCGTCCCCGGGCGTGGTCCGCGATGCAGCGATCCAGCACCTTGCCCGTCGCGGAGACGACCATGGCGAAGTCCCGATTGAGCCGGTGGATGCACTTCTGCTGATCTCGGGTGGCAGGCCGCGCGGGCTGCGCGACGGGCAGGAGTACGAGGGAGAGCGTCGCGCTGCCGACGAACATGGAACGCCAGCGATGCTGTCGCGTGCGCGGCGAGGACTTACGGTTCATCTCGGCCCCCGGTCTCCTCGGGCCGGGCAGCAGCGCGCTTTTCACCCTCGGTGCTGCTCGACGCCGCCCGCTGCGGAGGCGAGTACGGGCTCGGGCCTGCCATGCGGGGCGGCATGAGTCAACAGAAATCAGACCTCCCCCTGCGTTCACGAGGCCCGGGCTGGCCTATGCTAGAAGGACCGCATTGCATCTCTCCCGGGAGCGGACCGACCGTCGAATCGCCTGCGGAGGTCGCTCGGGGTCGGCGCGGCCCTGGGGAGTGAGGAGCCGCGTATGGAGTTCGAGTTCACGGAGGAGCAGCAGCTGCTTCGCGAGAGCCTGCGGAGGTTTCTCGAGGCCGAGATCCGACCGCAGGACGACCTGCACGGCGACCGGGAGATGACGCCCGAGCTCGCACGGAAGCTCTGCAAGCAGCTCCTGCCCTGGGGGTACCTGGGCGAGGCCGGCACACTCGGGGGCACGGGCGATCCGGTGATCCGGGCCATTCTGACCGAGGAGCTGGCTCGGGTGTTTCCGGGGCTCGCGGGAATCTCCGGGATCGCATCCGCGGCGGCCGCCGTCGTACGGGCCGGTGCACACGCCGATGTGGCGGGTCGGCTGGCCGAGCCGATGGCGAACGGCGATCGAATCGGTTGCCTCGCGATCAGTGAGCCCAACGTGGGCTCCGACGCCTCGGCCGTCGAGTGCCGTGCGGAGCTGCGCGGGGACCGTTACGTCGTCAACGGCACCAAGTGCTGGATCAGCAACGGTCACATCGCGGATGTCGCGGTCGTGGTCGTGCAGACCGAGCCGGGCAGCGGCCGGAGCGGTCTCCGACAGCTCGTGATCGACCGGCGCGAGTCTCCCTTCGAGAGCCGCGACACACCGACGATTGGAATGCGGTCCTTTCCGACCTCGGAGCTTCACTTCGAAAACGTGGAGGTGCCCGAGGTCAACCGGATCGGCGGCTGGCGGCAGCGTACGAGCTCCTCTGCCAACGATCCCGGTAGCGATGTCTTTGCGAAGATGCTTCGCGGGATCGCACAGGCGCGCGTCGGCTCGGGCCTGATCGCCGTCGGAATCGCGCAGCGGGCCTTCGAGATCGGGCTCGCCTACGTGCGCGAGCGCAAGCAGTTCGGCAAGGAGATCGCCCGCTTCCAGCTCGTCGCGTCCATGATCGCGGACATGGCGACCGAGATCGATGCCGCGCGGCTGCTCTGCTACCGCGCAATTCAGCTCCTGCAGCGGCGCCGCTGCGATGCGGAGGTCTCCATGGCCAAGGCCTACGCCACGGAAATGGCCGTGCGCGTGACGTCGCGGGCGATCCAGTGCATGGGTTCCCACGGTCTGGCCACGGAGAACCGCGTCGAGCGTTGCCTGCGCGACGCTCGAATGTGGACGATGCCGGACGGCACGACCCAGATCCAGAAGCTCATCATCGGACGGGCGCTCACGGGCATGTCCGCGATCCACTGATCTCCGGGGAGTCGAGGTGAAGGGAGGCGGCGTGGGACCGCTCGCTGGCGTGAAGGTGATCGATCTCTCCCGGCTGGCGCCCGGACCCTATGCGTCCATGCTGCTCGCGGACCTGGGCGCGGACGTGATCCGGGTCGACAGGTCCGGGGAGGACGACAGTGCGGGCGGCATGCTGGGCCGTGGCAAGCGGAGCCTCGTGCTCGATCTCAAGCGAGACGAGGGTCGCGAGGTACTGCTGAGACTCTGCGAGGATGCCGATGTGTTCCTCGAAGGCTTCCGTCCGGGCGTGATGGCGCGGCTGGGTGCGGGCTACGAGACCCTCTCCCGCCGGAACCCACGGATCGTCTACTGCTCGCTCACCGGCTACGGACAGAGCGGACCGCTGGCCCAGGAGGCGGGTCATGACATCGACTATATCGCCGTGGCGGGCGTCCTGGGCCAGCTTCGCGACCGCGGCGGCGAGCCGATGGCGCCCCTCAACCTGATCGGAGACTTCGCCGGAGGGGGCATGCTCGCCGCCTTCGGGATCGTGTGCGCGCTGCTCGAGCGCGAGCGCTCCGGCCGCGGGCAGCACATCGATGCGGCCATGATCGACGGCTCGCTCTCGCTCATGACCATGCATTTTGCGGCCCGGGGTCTGTTCTCGAAGCCCCGAAGCGGAATGATGAGCGGCGCGGCCCCCTTCTACCGCTCCTACCGCTGTGCCGATGGACGCTTCGTCGCGGTGGGCGCGCTCGAGTCTCCGTTCTTCCGCACGCTCTGGGAGGGGCTCGACCTCGGGCCGCTGCCCGATCCGGGAGACCCCGAGGACTGGCCCGAGCAACGTGCCCGCATTGCCGAACGCTTCGCCACCCGGACCCGGGATGAGTGGGTAGAGCACTTCCGGGGTCGGGATGCCTGTGTGGCACCCGTCCTCGAACTCGAGGAGGTGCCCCGTCATCCGCACCACGTTGCACGCCGAGCCTTCTTCGTCGGCCCGGGTCAGCACACGTACCTGGCTCCCGCGCCGCGCTTCTCCCGCACACCCGGATCCATACGCCGCGAAGGCCCGGCCAGCGGAGACGACACGGATGCGATCCTGACCGAATGCGGCTATTCCGCGGCGGAGATCCACGCACTCCGTGCGACGCGGACCGTGGATTGAGACGCGCCCCGGGGCCAGCGATCGGGCGCGTGGCCAACCGACTTGACGGCCGGGCAAGGCGCGTGCATGACTACAAGCAAGCTGTGAAGCCCCTGGCCGAATTCGTGCTTCTGGTGCGCCCCGATCCACGGCATCTCGGTTGATCCAACCTGGAGATCTCCCCATGAAATACGATTCGTACCTCGATCCCCACCCGAGCCACCGCGACCGATGGAGTCTCCGACGAACTCGAGACTTTGTGAGCGGCTCCGGACGCTCGCTTTCCGCATATTGGACCGATTCCAGGTATCTCGCCTTCGACGCCGAGATCGATCCCGGGACGGCACACGCATGGCTGCCGCCGAAGCTCCGCCCCAGCGATCCCCCCCGTGCGCGGATCTTCGCAGCGGACTATCCGAAGACGGGCCTCGGGCTCGACTATCGGGAGGTTGGCGTGCTGCTTCACGCTCGGCTACGGGGGAAGCCCGTGCTGCACGTGGCCTGGATGGTCGTCGACGATGACACCGCGCTGATCCTGGGCCGCGAGCTGCTCGGGTTTCCCAAGAAGATGGCGGAGATCGACCTCCGGATCGCAGAGGATTCGGCTTGCCTCCGGGTCCGGCGGAGGGGGGTCGATCTCCTCACTCTCAGCGGGGTGCTCGGAGATCCGATCTCGGAGACGAAGGTCTTTCCCCATCCGATCGCCAACGTTCGCGGGATTCCGAGTCTCGTCCCGAGCGTGCTGTTCCGCATGGATCCCGGAGAGCGCTTCCACTCGGGCCGCGCTGCCCGCTTCGAGTTCGAGGTGAAGGACAGTGCCTTCGATCCCCTGGTCGAGCTGAATGTCGGAGGTTCGCATCGGGGTTTCCACGCGATCGTCGATCTCAGCCCGAAAGATTCCGAGGGCCGACGCTCGCCCACGTTTCGAGTCTGGCCCGTTGCAGGATTCGTGCGCCCGAGCTGGCTGCTCCGGGCCTACCCGTTCCGCGCCTGGTAGCCACCCGGATGAAGCCCCTCCTGGATCGCGTGGCCGTCGTGACCGGTGCCGGGAGCGGCATCGGCCGCGCGCTCTCGATCGAGCTCGCGCACAGGGGATGTGATCTCGCCGTCGTCGACATCGATACCCAGGCGGCCGAGAGCTGTGCGGACGAGGTTCGGAAGGTCGGTCGCAGGGCATCTGCGCACCGGGTTGACGTGTCGAGCCGTGCGGAGATGAGCCGCCTTCCCGAGCAAGTCATCCGCGAGCATGGCCACGTCCACTTGCTGGTCAACAACGCCGGCGTGACGGTCGGAAAAAGCTTCGAGGAACACACGCTCGAGGATTTCGATTGGGTCGTCGGTGTGAACTTCTGGGGCACCGTCCATGGATGCAGGTTCTTCCTTCCGTACTTGCAGCTCGAGCACGAGGCACACATCGTGAACCTGTCGAGCATCTTTGGAATTTTCGGCGCGCCGGCTCAGACGTCCTACTGTGCTACCAAGTTCGGGATCCGCGGCTTCAGCGAGGCGCTGCGGGCGGAGCTGTCGGGGACGGGGGTCGGTGTATCCGTCGTCCACCCCGGTGCGATCCGCACGAATATCATACGGGGCAACCCTTTCAGCGACGTGGAACAACAGGAAAAGCTCGCACGCAGGTACGACCGCGCGGCCATGTCCCCCGAGCGCGCGGCGCAGATCATCGTCCACGGGATCGAGAAAGGCCACCTCCGCATCCTGGTGGGAAGCGACGCCCGTGTGCTCGACGTAGCGAAGCGTCTCTTCCCTGCCTGGAGCCAGACGCTGCTGGTTCCTCTGGTCCAGAAGGTGCTGGGACTGCAGAGGTGAGGGGCCACATCGAGTGGACGAGGGACTCGGCGGTTCCCGTGTCGCGATGAGCGATGGCGCGGCCTCGCCGCTGCATGCGCGTGGAGGAAAGTCGGGTCGCGCACTCGCGCTCAGGCCGGAGAGCTCGGTCCGCTAGCGGTCTGCACAGTCTCCTTGATCCAGCGCAGCGTCTGCGCGAAGCCCTCCCGGTTGGGCCGGGGTCGGAATCCGAGCTCTTCTCGGGCCTTCTCCGAGGAGACCGCAAAGCTGCAGAGCAGGGAAGCCAGGGATTCCCTCGAAATCAGTGGCTTCCTGCCCCGCAGACGTGAGAAGCGCTCATCGAGGAAGGCCATCCCACGGGCCAGCCACAGGGGGACCGTGAGCCGCGGTGGCTTCGAGGCGGCGAGATCGGTGATGCAGCGGACCATCTCGCCGAAGCGCATCACCTCGCCTGCGAGGATGTACGACTCGCCGAGCCGGCCCTTCTCCAAGGCCAGCAGGATACCCCGCACGACATCGTCGACGTGCACGTAGGTCAGCGCCGATTCCTCTGACCCCGCGATGAGGGCGGGAAAAGTCCCTCGAGCCAGCCTCGAAAAGGTGTCACCGATCAGGCTCGGATCTCCCTCGCCATAGACGGCCCCCGGGAGCACCGTGACGAGCGGAAGCCCATCTCGGGCGAGGCGCTGCGCGACGCGGTGGGCTTCGAGCTTGGTGCGCTCGTACTCGCAGGTGAACCGGCCGCGGTGCTCGAAGGTCTCGTCTGCGGTCTGGTCTCCGGTCGCGCCGATCGCATAGGCCGTGCTGACGTAGACTGTCCGGGGAATCTCCAGCTCGCGTGCAAGGGTGAGGACGTTCCGCGTGCCGTCGATGTTGATGGCTTCCATGCGCGGGATCGCAGAACGCGGGATGCCGAGCTCGTACCAGGCCGCCAGATGGAAGGCGGCCCCACAGCTCTCCATCGCGGGGCGCAGCGAGACTGGATCCGTGACGTCACCCCGGAAGACCCGGATCTTCCCGCTGGCCATGAGCCCGCTCTGCGCCGGGTTGCGCACCAGACAGTGGATGCGATCAAAGCGTCCCCCATCCTCGAGGGCACGCACCAGCCTCCCCCCGATGAACCCGGTTGCACCGGTCACGAATGCGATCGACATTCCTCGTCCTCCGGTCCCGTGCCGCGTGGCCTCTACCGGCTTCCCGATACGGCCGCGAGGGGGATCACACGGCAGCTCGGCTTTTCCAGGGTGTTTTTCTCACTCAGAAGCGAGCGCAGAATCACGGATCCCTCCCGGTGACCCCCGGTGTCCAGCCAGTTTGGGACGTTCGGGTCGACGTGAGCGATCACGAAGCGGAAGGAGCCGTCCGGCTCCAGTGAGACCCGGGAGTCGTTGATGCAGATGGGGCGGTAGCGATAGTCGAGCGACTCCATCCAGCGATTCATCAAGGTGACCGACCAGTAGCGTGCCCGCGGCGGCTGGCCCTCGATCACCAGGGCCTCGTCGGGTGCGATCCGGTACCAGGCGGCGACGTACTGGTTATCGGGCGTGGGAAAGAGGGCGGCGACGGAGTCCGCGCTGTTGATCGAGAACTCGTTCGGCCGCTCGGCACCGGCGGCGAGCCGCACGCTCAGCGTGGCCGCGGCGCGCACGAACGCTCCGACGCCCCGAACACGCCGAGCCACCAGCGCCTCGTCGAGCGGCGCGGGTGCCTCGCGAGTCCCCAACCGCTCGATCCTGTAGCGAGCCGGCGTCTCGACGGCTCGATCGTGGAAGTACTGCCGGACGACGACGGAGGTGACGTCGGGCTCCAAGCGCAGCCAGTTGCGCTCGTGCGGGTCCGGGCTCAGCAAGACCTCGAAGCTGCCGTCGGGCGCGATCTCGAGCTCCTCGTCCGCCAGGTTCGAGACCAGACGGTTGCGCCCGCGGCCGGCCGCGGCTCCGCCGTAGACACAGAGACCGAGGTACAGACAGCTCCCGCGAGATCCCCGGATCCGGTAGCTCTCCCGCCCGGAGAGCGGCGCATAATCGTAGACGGTATCGGGGCAGTCGCCGAAGAACTTCCGAGTGGGGCTCATCAGCCGTGTGAAGCTCGGGCGACGACGGTCGCCGTTCTCGAGCATCATGTCGGCCGCCGCGGCCTGGAGTCGGCTCAAGAAGCGGAACCCCTCCGCGGCATCGAGTCCGTCCCGAGCGCCGTTCGGGCCGGCGACCGCCCCGGCGGCCTCGCGCAGGCACTCGAGGTACTCCTCCCAGGCGCTGGCGGCTTCTCCAGTAATGAGGGTGTCGTCCACGGACATGCTGATCTCCTACCCAAGAGCCGATCGATCCGGAGACCGGAGGGACGCCCCCCGGCCAGCCGCGAGCGCGTTCCGCCCGGGGGGTTCATTCTCCATGTTCCAGCATTGAGCGCGCGATGGTCTGGAGCTGGATCTCGTTGGTCCCGCCCCCGATCTCGAACATCTTGGCGTCGCGCATGAGCTTCTCGAGCGGGAGCTCCGCCATGTAGCCGGCGCCGCCGTGGATCTGGATGGCGTCGAGAGAGACGCGCACCGCCTGCTCGGCGCAGTAGAGCTTGGCCAGGGATGCGAGCCGGGCGTCGAGCTTGCCTTTGCGCTGGGCCCAGGCCAGCTTGGCCACCAGGTTGCGGGCGTTCTCAAGGGCCAGCTCCATGCGGGCCAGCTTGAAGGCGACCCCCTGGAACTCGCCGATCGGGCGGCCGAACTGCTCGCGGCTCCTCGCGTGGCGGGTCGACTCCTCGACGCAGCGCTCGATGATGCCCAGGCACATGGCGGGCATCACCGCGCGTTCCAGGTTCAGCGTCTGGAGCACGGCCGCGCCCCGCGCCCCCCCGGATGTTCGCGACGAGCCAATCAGGTGGCTCTTCGGGACCCGGCAATCTCGGAGGAAGATCTCACCCGTGGGGGAGTCGTGGAGGCCCATCTTGCGCATGGGAGGCCCGGTCTCCAGGCCCGCCGTGCCGCGCTCGACGATGATCGCACGGGCCGGCCGCTCCTCGGGAGGGGCGTCGGGGCTCGCCGCCAGGCGCGCGTAGATCGCGAAGACGTCAGCGTACGGGGCGTTGCTGATGAACGTCTTCTGCCCGTTCAGAACCAGGGTGTCGCCTTCGAGAGCCGCCGTCGTACGCATGCTGCCGAAGGCGTCGCTCCCGGCCCCGGGCTCCGTCAGCGCCCAGGCGCCGATCTTCTCAAAGCGGAGCACGGGCAGGGCACAGCGCTCAATGAGCTCGGGAGCTCGCCCCCCCAGGATCGCGATACCGCACCCCAACGTGGCGATGAAGACCGTCCCGAAGCCCGGTGAGATGCGCGAGATCTCCTTGAGAAGCAGGCTGGCGAGCATCGGGTCGCCACCCAGGCCGCGCTGCGCGGAGCCCGCGGATTCGCCCTCGGTGGGGGATCCTCCGCCCCGGAGCGTCAGCAGGCGCTGCTCCGCCGACTCTCCCAGGAGCTCGGCTACGCCCAGCTCGTGACCCAGCTGGCGCAGGAGCCCGTAGGGGAGCTGCTCACCACACTCGAGAGCCGGCACCGCCGGGGCGAGCTCCTTCTCGCACCACGTACGTACGGCGATTTCGAAGGCGCGCTGCGTATCGTCCAGCTGGAACATTCGCCGACTCCTATGCGGGCGCTGCGCCCATGTCGTCGCCGTCGAGAAATCTGTACCGTCCCCCCCCAGAAGTTGACATGGTCTGAGCTGGAAATCCCCTCCTGGCTGCGGCCTCAAGCGGCCTGGTTCAGCTCGGTGCCGAGGTTCTCGGCTCGCTTCTCGGCGGGTGTCCTCCAGCCGAGCGCTTCGTGGGGTCGGACGTGGTTGTACACGCGGAGCCACCGCACGATGGCGTCGCGCAGCTCGAGGCCTTCGGGCACCGATCGGGGTGAGCCGAAGATCTCCTCGAGGCTCCGCTCGACCGGGTCGAGGACCGCGGGCGAGTCCTGCGACTTCGTGACCGCGATGTCGAACACCACCCGGTCGCCGCAGTCGATCACCGGCACCAGGGCCACGGTGCCGTCCTGGGCGGTCCAGGCGGTCGTGAGGTCCGTCGCCCAGCGCCGGTTCGACTCCGGCACTGCGACGTGCCCCCGCCGCAGCGGCTGGGCGCGCTCCGAGAGCGGCGCCAGGCACAGCCCCAAGGCCTTCATCCGCTTCCACACCCGCTTGCGCGAGACGACCGTCCCGAGGCGCCTCAGGTACGCCCAGACCTTGCGAACTCCCCAGGCCGGGAACGCGGCCACGACCGCCCGGATCTTCTCGACCAGCGTCGCATCCGACACCCACGGCCCCCGGCGCTCGGGACGGCGGCGTTCGGCCGACGCCCGCGGCGGCGCCTTGCGCGCCGCGTAGTACGCCTGCCGCGAGATCCCGAAGGCCTCGCACAGCTGCCCCACCGTCGCATCACCCCGGGACGTGGTGAGGCTCATCGTCGAGACCTCCCGGGCCGTGAAGGGCGGTCCTTGAGCGCCCGCTCCACCAGCTCGTGCTTGATCGCCAGATGCGTGAAGGCCTTCTCCAGGCTGGCCAGGTCGCGCTCCAGCGCGAGCTCCCGGCTCGACTTGCCCGTGCCCTGGCGCATCGCCTCGCCGATGCCTGCGAGCGCTTGGTCTCGCCAGCCCTCGACCGTCGCTCCGCGCACTCCGAAGCGCCGGGCGATCTGGTCCACGCTGGCCTTGCCGCCCAACAGCTCCAGCACGGCCTGTGTGCGCTCCTCCGCGCTCCGACGCCCCGGGCGCCCGCGCACGGCGTCGCCCAGGGCCTCCGCCTCGCTCCGCTCGGCTCCGCCCCTCGGCGACGCCGAACCCCTTCGACTCCTGCTCTGCTTCCTGTTCATCTTCCCCTCTCTGTGGAGGGGATTT
>JBHHVJ010000059.1:0-19264 GCA_046754285.1 Myxococcota bacterium
TGTCGACGAGTCAGACGTAATCCTTCCCTGCGGGTCGTGTTCGATGATCTCGGGTGGCAGTGGTGGAAGAGTTTCCGGCAGACTTCATCACCGAAACGGATGCCCTGCGCTCCGCTCCAGTGTGGCGCAGCGAGCCGTATATTCTGCTCTTCCCCTTGGGGATCGTCCTGGGCTCGGCTGGCGTCCTGCACTGGATGCTTCACGCGCTGCACCTGCTTCCCGACTACCGCCCGATCTTCCACGCGATGACCCAGATCCAGGGCTTCATGACCAGCATGGCGACGGGGTTTCTGTTCACGATGATCCCGCGGCGCACGGGTAGCGCACCGCCGGCAGGCTGGCAGATCGGGATCGGACTGCTCGCTCCTCTCGTGACCACGATCGCTGCCTGGGAACGGCACTGGTTCATCGCCCAGGCTTCGTGGCTCATCCTGGTCATCACGATCATCGGGTTTGCCGTGCGCCGGTTCCTCAGCGGCCAGGCGACCCGTCGCCCGCCGAATGCTTTCGTGTGGATTCCACTGGCTCTGCTGATGGGTGTGGCGGGCTCCATCTTCGCGATGGGACACGGTCCCCTCGGCGCGAGCTATCCGTGGCTGCACAGCTTTGGAAAGGGCCTGGTCCTGCAGGGTATGTTCATCGGCTTCATTCTCGGCGTGGGAAGCCTGGCTCTACCCTTGATGACTCGGGGTGAGGCTCCGGCCGATGCGGGCCAGACCGCTCGTGATTGGCTGGCACGTGCGGCCAACCTGGTGGCTGCCGTGTTGCTGGTCGCGAGCTTCTGGATCGAGGCCACTTCGTCGATGGCTCGCGGCATGCTGCTGCGGGCCATCGTCATCGTCGTCGTCTTGGGACTCGGTGCGAAGCTCTGGCGCCTGCCGACACGGTCAGCCTGGCACGCACGGCTGATCTGGATCTCCGCTTGGATGGTTCCCCTCGGCTATCTGATCGCAGCACTCTTCCCGGCTCAGTTCAAAGCCGGCCTGCACGTCACTTTCATCACGGGGTTCGCACTACTGAGCCTGATGGTGAGCACACAGGTGACCTTCGCTCACGACACTCAAGGTGACCTCATGCCGGGCAGATCGTGGCAGGTGGGGACCATCGGCTCGTTGGTCGGCCTGGCCGCGATCGCTCGGGTCTCCATGGAATTCGATCCGCAGCGCCGCCTGATGTGGATGGGCATCGCGGCGAGCATGTTCCTGTCCGCGACGCTGATGTGGGCGATCTTCCTGGTCCCGAAATTTCTGCAGCGCATCAGGCACACGCGGCGTGCGGTCATCGAGCCGAGTTGATTCCCGTGAGCGCTGGCGTCGAGTCGAGGAAGGGGTGGACCCACCTGCTCCGGCATCGACCGAGGTCGCGATCCATTTCCTCTCCCCGGGAGCGGTCCAGGTTCAAGGGATCGGTTGAGCTGCAGGTATGATCGCGCTCATACCTCGACCTTGTCATCGGCGTTCTTGATTAAGACTCTTGGAACGATGCCGCTTTGGGGACGGGGCGGCATTCCGGAATCCGCAGTGAGTTCCGAGTGAAGCGGTGGCCAGTGCATACGAGCGACTGAGCACGCAGGACAGCTCGTTCGTCATGTTCGAGCACCGCGCGACACATATGCATGTCGCTGCAATGGCGGTGTTCGAGGCGGGGGCACTCGCGACCGAAGGCGGGGGGCTCGACGTGGCGCGCATCGGCAAGCTGGTCGAGGCGCGCTTGCACCTGCTGCCCCGCTACCGGCAGCGTCTCCGATTCACGCCCCTCCAGGGCCACCCGATCTGGGTGGACGACGGACGCTTCAATCTCGCCTACCACCTTCGTCACACCAGCTTGCCGAAGCCCGGCGACGCGGGAGCGCTCAAGCGGCTGGCCGGCCGAATCCTCTCGCAACACCTCGACCGCGAAAAACCCCTCTGGGAGATCTGGCTGGTGGAGGGTCTGGAGGGCGATCGCTTCGCGATGATCGCCAAGGTTCATCACTGCATGGTGGACGGCGTGGGGGGTGTGAGCCTCTTGGGTCTCCTGCTGGGTACGACTCCGGAAGCGAGGCTCGAGCCGCCTCGCAGCTGGCTGCCGCGGCCGATGCCCTCGCCTCTAAGGCTGACGTTCGACGAGGGTCTGCAGCGTGCGCGCCTGCCGGCGGCCGTGCTCCGGGGGCTACGCACCGCGGTGACGCAGCCGTCCCGGGCGCTCGGCGCCATCCTCGACGCTGGGCATGCGCTCGGTGACGCAATGGTCGCGGGGCTGCACAGCGCGCCGACCACACCGCTCAATCGCCCGATCGGCCCGCACCGGCAGGTCGACTGGCGCAGGCTGGACCTCGGAGAGGTCAAGGAGGTCAAGAGCCGTCTCGGCGGGACCGTCAACGACGTGGTATTGGCGGTGGTGACCGGGGCTTTGCGCCGTTTCCTGCTCGATTGGGGCGTCGACGTGGATGGGCTCGACTTCCGGGTCATCGTGCCGGTCAACATGCGGACGGGCCAGGTGGACCTGGCCACGGCGAACCGCGTCTCGGGACTCTTCGTCTCGCTTCCGCTCGACGAGCCCGATCCACGCGGGCGCCTGGCAAGGATTCGCGGCACGACCGAGCGCCTGAAGCGCTCCCGTGCCGCCGCCGGGATCGACCTCCTCACGCGCTTTGCGGATCTCACGGGCTCCACGCTGCTCACACAGGCCGGCGTACAGCTCGCCTCCATGGTGCAGCCGTACAACATGATCGTAACGAACGTTCCCGGTCCCCAGCAGCCGCTCTACATGCTCGGTGCCCGCATGCTCGAGCTCTACCCGCACCTGCCGCTCTTCGAGAATCAGGGTCTCGGGGTGGCGGCGATGAGCTACCACGGTAAGATCGGGTTGGGGTTGGTGGGAGACTGGGATGTGGTTCCGCATCTGCCGCGCTTCGCGGAGGCCATCGAGATCTCGTTCGAAGAGCTGCAGAGGGCCGCGGCGCGACGCTGAGCGTGGTCGCTGAAGCGGGGACCCGCCTCCTCCGAGGTGGCTGGCCCGATCGGTTCGGCGCTGGGGCGGAGCTCGCCTTGCGCGGAGGGTTGACGCCTCTGCTTCTGGGGCTGCGCTGGATCAGCCGTCCACGGCTTCCTGAGCTGGCCGAGGTTCCACGCACGCGTCTCGACCCTGGGCTCATCGCCAAGATGGCGCTCGACGAGCTCTTCCTCTCGACCGAGCTGTTCTCCGCAACCATCGTCTCGCTGCGTGACCGCGAGCGCATGGCGACGGAGCTCGATGAGGGGCTCGAGCTCTGGGAGCAGCGAGGCTGGAGTGACGCACCCACGAGCTATCACCGCACGCCTCCGGACCTGACACGCGCGCGTGTCGATGCGTACGGCTCGCTCTGGGGTCCCTACCGCCACCTGCGCTTCGAGAGTGGCTATGAGCCACATCCCGAGGAGCCGGGTCGCGAGCGCTGGCTCTCGTACGCTCCGAACCGCACGGCCCACGCCTGGCTGCTCGAGCATCCGGGTCCGCCCCGGCCTTGGCTGGTCTGCATTCCGGGCTACCGCATGGGCCATCCTGCGGTGGACTTCACGGGCTTCCGGATCCGTTGGCTTCACCTCGAGCTCGGCCTGAACCTCGCGATCCCCGTGCTTCCGCTTCACGGGCCCCGGCGGGTGGGCCGCCGTGGCGGGGACGGCTTCCTATCCGGGGACTTCGTGGACACGCTGCACGCCCAGACCCAAGCGGTGTGGGACGTGCGTCGCCTGATCGGCTGGTTGCGTGCGCAGCGCGCGCCTGCGGTCGGCGCCTACGGGGTCTCTCTGGGCGGCTACACGACGGCCCTGGTGGCGGCGCTCGAGAGCGAGCTCGAATGCGTCGTGGCCGGCAACCCGGCCGCCGACTTCGTGCGCCTGCTGCGCGCCCACGCGCCCTCGTTCGTGGTCGGGCTGGCGAGCCGGCTCGGCTTTCCCTTCGACTCGATCCAGCGCCTGCTGCGCGTCGTCTCGCCGCTCACCCTGCCGCCCTCGATCCCGCACGCGCGCCGCTTCCTCTACGCGGCGCTGGTCGACCGCCTTGCGACACCGGACCACGCTCGCGATCTCTGGCGCCACTGGGGCCGCCCGCGCCTGGAGTGGTACCGCGGCAGCCATGTCAGCTTTCTCTGGGAACGGAAGGTCGAGGCTCTCCTCGAGGAGGCGTTCCGAAGCTGTGGTCTGCTGCCAGAGCGATACGAGCCCATCGCGGCTGCCGTCGCGCCGCTGCGATCGGATGGGTAGACTCTGGGCACTGCCCCAGCGTGCTGTGTGTGCCGGAGGATGAAGTCATGAGAGCCGAAGACGTGATGCAGAAGGATGTGATCTCGGTCAGCCCGCACCTCCCGCTGAAGAACTTCGAGGAGTTTCTGACCGAGGAGGAGATCAGCGGGGCCCCCGTCGTCGGCCGCGACGGTCGCATCCTGGGCATCGCCTCGAAGACCGACGTGGTGCGTGCGCTGAGTGATCAGGGCGCCTCCAGTGCGCTCGAGCAGATGGGCTTGGACCTGACCGTCGAGGACATCATGACGCGCGACCTCGTCACCGTGGGACCGCAGGAGGAGCTGACCAGCGTCGCACGTCGCATGATCGATGGCCATCTCCATCGCGTGCTCGTCGTCGATGGCGACAACGTGCTGGGAATTGTGACCACCTTCGACCTCCTCAGGGCGGTCTTCGAGTAGTGCTCCGCGCCGGGGGCCTGCGCGCCTCGAGCGGGAATCGCTGACATGGCACCGCTCGCTGAGGTCCGTCTGGGAACGCGCCCGCTCGGGCGTTATGTGCCCGTGATTGGTGAGGAGCGCATGCGTGAGCTGCTGACGGCGGCCGAGGCTCTGCGCGCGCGGATGAGCGGGCGGGTGCTTTGGAACGTGAACTCGACCGCGGTCGGAGGCGGGGTGGCCGAGCTGCTCCGCTCCCTGCTCGGATACTCCCGGAGCGCGGGGATCGATGCGCGATGGGCCGTGATCCGCGCGGAGCCCGAGTTCTTCCACCTGACCAAGCAGCTCCACCACTTCCTGCACGGCTCCGCGGGCGACGGGAGCTCGCTCGGGGCTCGGGAGCGGAAGACCTATGAGGACACGCTGCACGCGAACGCCCTCGAGTTCGCGGCGCAGGTCAGGGCGGGAGACATCGTGCTCCTGCACGACCCGCAGACGCTGGGCCTGGCCCCGTCGGTGATGGCGGCTGGAGCCTCGGTGATCTGGCGCTGCCACATCGGAGCGGACATCCGCAACGAGTGGGTCGAGGCCGGCTGGCGGTTCCTGGAGCCGTACCTGCAGGACGTTCCCGCCTTTGTCTTCTCGCGCTCGGGGTACGTCCCGCCGACTTGCGATCACGGACGGAGCCACATCATCCAGCCCAGCGTCGATGCCTTCTCGCCGAAGAATCAGGACATGGATGCCAACCGGGTGCGCACGATCCTGGTGCACGTGGGTCTGGTCGAGGGTCCCCTGCCCGAGCACCCCGACTACGGCTTCAGGCGCGAGGACGGGACACCGGGTCGCGTGGTGTGCGAGGCGGACGTCACGCGGCACGGCCGCGCGCCGGCCTACTCGACGCCCCTGGTTGTGCAGATCTCCCGCTGGGATCCCCTGAAGGACCCGATCGGAGTGATGCGCGGGTTCGAGCTCCTGGTCGATGGCACCGCGCCGGCGAACGCAGAGCTCGTTCTGGCGGGACCCAACGTGCGCGCCGTGGCGGACGATCCGGAAGGTGCGGCCGTTTTCGAGCAGGTCTGCGCGGCCTGGCGCGAGCTTCCGCACGCGCTGCGCAGCCGCATCCATCTGGCCTCGCTTCCGACCCAGGACGTCGAGGAGAACGGGGCGATCGTCAATGCGCTGCAGCGGCACGCGGCCGTGGTGGTGCAGAAGAGCCTCTTCGAGGGCTTCGGGCTCACCGTGACCGAGGCGATGTGGAAGGCTCGACCGATCGTGGCCAGCGCGGTGGGGGGCATTCAGGACCAGATCGAGAACGGGGAGCACGGGCTCCTGCTCAAAGATCCCCGTGATTCCGGAGCCTTCGCCGGAGCGCTGCGCGAGCTGCTCGAGAAGCCCGAGCGGGCCGCCCGTCTCGGCGCGGCGGCGCGGGAGCGCGTGCGCGAGCGCTTCCTCGGGGTGCGTCAGCTCCTCGACTACGCGCGTCTGATCGAGCGTCTAGACCTCTGAGCCGAGCCCGATACCCTGTCGCTGGGGGGGGAGATGCTCGAGTCCTGGCTCGCGGCCGTATCCGGCATCCTCTGGGGTCCCTACGGTCTGATTCCGCTGCTGGTGGGCACCGGGATCTTCTTGACGCTCGGGCTGCGTGGCCTGCAGTTTCGCGCGCTGCTCCCGGCACTCTGGCTGGCGCTGGTCAAGCGCCGGGAGCCGGGAGGCGTCGGGGAGATCTCGCACTTCCAGGCGCTCATGACCGCCCTGGCCGCCACGGTGGGAACGGGGAACATCGCCGGGGTTGCGACGGCCCTCGCGGCTGGCGGACCCGGCGCGCTCTTCTGGATGTGGGTGACCGGCCTGATCGGGATGGCGACGAAGTACGCCGAGGCGCTGCTCTCCGTGCGTTACCGGGAGCGCGACGCACGCGGCGAGATGAGCGGCGGCCCCATGTACTTTCTGAGCCGTGGCTTGCGCTGGCGGGGTCTGGGCCGTGGGCTGGGCCTCGCTTTCGCCCTCTTCGCTGCGATCGCCGCGTTCGGGATCGGCAACGGCGTGCAGTCCGAGGAGGTGGGCAACGCGCTGCAGGCGTCCTTCGGCTTCGCGCCGCGCGGAACCCAGACCGTGATGGCGCTGCTCGTCGCCGCGGTCACGATCGGCGGCATCCGCTGGATCGGACGGGTCTCGAGCCTGCTGGTCCCGATCATGGTGCTGTTCTACATGGGGGCGGGCCTGGTGATCCTCTGGCAGAACGCAGCCTGGATTCCAGAGGCGCTGGGTAGCGTTCTGGTCGGTGCGTTTCGCCCGAGCGCTTTTGGCGGTGGCTTGCTCGGAGCCTCGGTGGCTTCGGCTCTGCGTTTCGGGATCGCGCGCGGCGTGTTCTCGAACGAGAGCGGGCTGGGCTCGGCGGGAATCGCCGCTGCGGCGGCGGCGACCCGAGAGCCCGTGCGTCAGGCTCTCGTCTCGATGACCCAGACCTTCATCGACACGCTCGTGGTCTGCTCGGTCACGGGCCTCGTGATCCTGACCAGCGTCATCCGCGATGCCGAGCGGGTGGGAGACATCGAGCCAGCGGGCTTGGAGCGCTCGCTCGTCGAGATGAGCGAGCGCTCTGGCCTCGACCCTTTCTCCGAAGGGTTCCCCACTCAGCTCGCGGACGTGGTCGACGAGGGCGAGCGCGTGGCGCCCCTGGCGCGCTGGCGGCTGGTGCGGGGTGCCGAGTGGACCACCCTCGCGTTCCGCGAGAGCCTTCCGGGGCGCTACGGCGGCGTGATCGTCTCGCTGGGGCTGGCGCTCTTCGCTTTCTCGACCATCCTCGGCTGGAGCTACTACGGGGAGAAGTCGATCGAGTACCTGCTCGGGGCCCGGGTCGTGCGGCCGTACCGGCTGCTCTTCGCCGCGATGGTCGTCGGGGGCCCCATGCTATTCAGCGGAAGCATCTGGCTGCTTTCCGACGTGACGAATGCGCTGATGGCCGTGCCCAACCTGATCGGGCTGCTGCTGCTCTGGCCCGTGGTGCGGGCCGAGACGCGCGCCTACTTCAGTCGTGGCTCGCCTTGACCGTGAGCACGGGACACGGCGCGGCTCGCACGACCCGCTCCGCGATGCTCCCGAGGGCAATGTGGGCCAGGCCGCTGCGTCCGCGCGTGCCCATGACGATCAGGTCGGCGGCCTTCTCACGGGCCAGGTTGACGATCACCTCCTCGGCGTAGCCGCGCGTCACGACGAACTCCGAGGAGATACCCGCGTCCTGCAGGCCCGTGAGGATCTCCTCCAGCTCTCGGGTCGCCTCCCGGGAGAGGTGCTCCAGGATCGGCTCGCCATGCTCCGTGGCGAGTGCCTCGATCTCGACGGGAACGAAGAACGCGTGGACGAGGATCAGGTGGGCCGGCCCGCAGCGCTGTGCGAGATCACGCGCGATCTCCAGGGCCTTTCTCGAGTGCGGCGAGAAGTCGAGTGGGAGCAGGATGCGCTCGAAGCGCAGCGGCGGCACCATCCGCCTCAGTCCCGCACGGTCAGAACGGGGCAGGGCGCGGTGCGGACGGTTCGCTCCGCCACGCTTCCGAGCAGGATGTGCTTGAGTCCCGTCAGCCCTCGGGTGCCCATCACGATCAGGTCTGCCGACAGCTCCCGCGCGGCGCGCTCGATCGCGGCCGAGGGGGGATCCGAGGAGAGGTGGCTCTCCACCGTGACCCCCTCGCGGGTGACCAGCTCCGCCGTCTTCTCCAGCTTCCTCGCTGCGGAGTCGCGCACGTCCTCCCAGAAGGCTGCCGGCAGAACCATGGGGTCAGGCGCCGTGAGAGCCGCACTCAGGTGGTAGGCGTGCAGAAGGTGAATCGTCGCGCTGAAGGTCTTGGCCAACCCGACGGCCAGATCGACCGCCCGCCGCGAGTGCGGCGAGAAGTCCACGGGAACGAGAATGCGATCGAAGCGGATCACCCCTTGGCTGCCTGGCCGCGTTGGCGGCGGGCCTCGCCCCGCCGGTAGAGCGTGCGGCGATTGATGCCCAGGATCCGGGCGGCCTGGACCTTGTTTCCGCCGGTCGACTCCAGGATTGCGTCGATGTAGCGGTCCTCCAGCTCACGCAGGGTGAGCTTAGACTCGAGAGCGCCCTTGAGAAGCGACTCGTCCGTGCGGGGAGCTGCGGCCTGGCCCATCGATGTGAGGGGCAAGTCCTCGACCTGGAGCTCCCGTTGCTCCGAGAGCGCGAGCGCCCGCTCGATCACGTTCTCGAGCTCACGGGCGTTGCCCTCCCAGCGTCGTTCCATGAGCACTCGCATGGCCTCCGGGGAGATCGTGCGCCGCTCACCTCCCGAGTGCTTGCGCAGGAACGCCTCGACCAGCGGAGGGATATCCTGCTTGCGTTCGTGCAGCGGAGGAATGTGGATCGGGATCACGTTGAGGCGGTAGAAGAGGTCCTGGCGGAAGCGGCCGGCCTCCATCTCGGCCTGGAGATCTTTGTTGGTGGCCGCGATGATGCGAACGTCCACCGCTACGCTGCGGTTGCCCCCCACGGGTCGGACCTCACCATCCTGAAGCACCCGCAGCAGCTTGCTCTGAAGACCGGGGCCCATGTCGCCGATCTCGTCGAGAAAGAGCGTGCCGCCGTTCGCCTCCTCGAAGAGGCCGCGCTTGGTTGCGTGTGCGCCGGTGAAGGCTCCACGAACGTGACCGAAGAGCTCACTCTCGAGCAGACCCTCTGGAATCGCTGTGCAGTTCACGGGCACGAAGGGCTTGGAAGCGCGCGATCCGACGAAGTGAAGGGTCCGCGCGACGACCTCTTTGCCGGTTCCGCTGGCGCCCGTGATCAACACGTTGCTCCGGTTGTTGGCCACCTTTCGGATCAGCGCGAAGATCTCCCGCATGGCGGGGCTCTGCCCGATCAGATCCCCGAAGGAGCTGGTCTGGTCCACCGCCCGCCTGAGCCGCCGGTTCTCGTCCTCGAGCGCCCGGTGCTCGAAGGCACGCTCGAGGGAGACCAGCACCTGATCCCGCTTGAAGGGCTTGGTGAAGTAGTCGAACGCCCCGGCCTGCATGGCCGCCACGGCGGAGTCGATGCTGCCGAAGGCGGTCATGAGGATGACCGGAGTGGAGGGGCGCAGCTCGCGGATCTCTCCGAGCAGCGTCACGCCATCCTTTCCGGGCATGCGGATGTCCGAGATCACCGCGTCGAACTCGTGGTCGCACAGCTTCTCGAGCGCCTCGTCGGCCTTGCCGACCGCCGTCGCGTGCAGCCCCTGGTCCTCCAGCAGGGAGACGAGCATCTCCTGCATTGCGGCGTCGTCGTCAACGACCAGTACGGACCGGGTTCGGCTCTGCATCCTGGAACTCATCCGAAGCACGTCATATGCCAGCCCTTCTTTGCTCTGCGGGGGCCATACAGCCTCCATTCTGGGAAAATATGGCACATTGTGGCTGTCTGTCTCGATTCTTTTCGTCCCGTGGGCGGCGGGGCCGTGCCGGCAGGGTTCCCGGCCCGCGGCATGATGGATGCATCGGCCCTCGGCCATGGGATCGGCCGCGCCGCGCCCGGGCGATAGAGCTGTGCGCGACATCATGAAGCGCCACGTCGTCACGGTGGAGCCCGATGAGAGTCTGCTGGAGGCGGAGCGCATCATGCGCCTGGCCCGCATCCGCCATCTCCCGGTCACGCGCGACGGCCTTCTGGTGGGGGTGCTGTCCCATCGCGATGTGGTCGAGTCCTCGATCGGGCCCCAGGACCCCGCCTCTCCCGCGGAGCGGGCCGATCACCTGCGCAGGATCTCGATCGACCGGATTCTCAAGCGGCACCCCCACACGGTGGAGCCCGACTGCATGGCGCAGGAGGCCGCGCGTCTCATGCTGCGGCTCAAGATCGGCTGCCTGCCGGTGGTCGAGCCCGGCGCAGAGGGACCCACGCTCGTCGGGCTGATCACCGAGAGCGACCTGCTCGAGCTGGCGTACGTCCGCGACTACGGCGAGAGCTCGGACTGAGGCTCCCCCCGCGGGAGGTTGATTCGGAACTCCGTGCCACTCCCGGGCTTGCTCTTCACGTCGATAGCCCCATCGTGGTCCGCGACGATCCCCTTCACGACCACGAGCCCCAGGCCGTTGCCCGCGCCGGCGGGCTTGGTGGTGAAGAACGGATCGAAGATGCGGGAGAGCTGATCGGCCGGGATTCCCTGTCCTGTGTCCCGGATCGAGATCTCCACCGTGTCCTTGGCCGCCTTCCGTACGCCGATGCTCAGGGTTCCGCCCTCGGGCATGGCGTCGGCGGCGTTGATGAGCAGGTTCAGGAATAGCTGCTGGAGTCGGTCCGGGTCGCCGTAGAGGCTGGGGACGTCCTCGAGGTAGCGCTCGATCTCGATCTTGCGCCGACGGAACTTGTCGCTCAGGAAGCTCACCGTGTCCTCGAGGAGCTTCTGCACCTCCACGGCCACCCGAACTGGCTCACGGGGGCGGGCCATGTTGAGCAACGTCTGAATGATGTGGGAGATGCGGTCCACCTGCTCCCGGATCGTGCGGGCACGCCAGCGGCTTCGCTCCTCGGACACGGTAGATTCCAGCAGCTCGGCGTGGCCCCGGATCACACCCATCGGTGTGCCGATCTCATGGGCCAGACCCGTGACGAGCGTCGCGATCGAGGCGAGCTGCTCGGCGACCTCTGCACGGTGCGTCGTGTGGCGCAGCTCTGTCACCTGCTCCTGGTAGTCGTGTGCGAGCTTGCGTCCGGCCTCGGCGAGCTCACGGTTCAGGTACTCGAGCTGCTCCTCGCTCTGCTGGATGTAGGCCTCCATGGCGATCTGGGCGTCGAGCACGAGCACCTTGCCGAGGGAGCCGCGGATGCGGTCAGCCAGGATGGAATCGCCGTGGGCCGCCTCCCCGATCAGCGGTGCGAGCAGCGAAAAGTAGAGCGCGTACGCCCCGAGGTACCAACGCGGCTCCAGCCCCGCCTCCAGATGCGCGACGCCGATCCGATGGCGCTGCGCCACGTACGCCTCGTCGAGCCCGGGATGCGAGAGGCTCAGCAGGTACTGGCGCTGCTTGATCAGCAGCCGCTCCTTCACCGCGGGGTCGCTCAGGAGCGCCCGTGTGGGCGCGAAGGACAGCAGATGCCGGTAGAAGGCGGCGACGAAGTTGTCGGCGTGCTGCTCGAGCAGCGGCTCGAGACGCTTCAGGAGCCGCTGGTCCTGCTTCGTCAGGCCCAGGAAGGCGAGCCTCTCCTCGAGATCGGTCTCCCGCTCCATCCCCGTTGATTATCTGTGTCCCCGCGGCCCGGTCAAGGCGGCCGGTATACTGGGCGGCGTCCATGGACGAGACCGAGCACGCGCGTCTGCGTGAAGAGATGGTTTGCGAGCAGCTCGAAAGGCGAGGCATCCGAGACCCGCGCGTGCTCGCAGCCATGCGCCGCGTGCCGCGGCATCTCTTCGTCCCCGAGGCGGTCCGCAGCCGCGCGTACCGGGACTACCCGATCGGCATTGGCCATGGCCAGACCATCAGCCAGCCCTACATCGTGGCCTTGATGACCGAGCTCGGTCAGGCCGCACGGGCTCGTCGCGTGCTCGACGTGGGAACCGGCTGCGGCTACCAGGCAGCCGTGCTCGCGGAGATCGTTCCCGAGGTCTACTCGATCGAGGTGATCCCGGACCTCGCCGAGGCCGCCTCGAAGAGGCTGGCGCGGCTCGCTTGCGAGCAGGTCCGCGTGCGATGCGGTGACGGACGTCTCGGCTGGCCGGAGGCGGCTCCCTTCGATCTGATCCTGGTGGCGTGTGCTCCAGCGGCGCCGCCCCCCGAGCTGATCGAGCAGCTCAGCGAGGGGGGCCGGCTGGTGCTCCCGGTCGGGAGCCTGCCGTTTCAGGAGCTGCTCTGCCTGGAGAAGCTCCCCGGTGGGGAGCTCCACGCCACGCACGCCGGTGCCGTGGCCTTCGTCCCCATGGTCTCGGGCCCGTGCGGCGAGGAGCTCTAGGCGCTCCCGGCTCACCCGAGGCGCGCCGCGTGGCCTCTTGGCTGGGCTCTAATCGTAGGCCGCACGCAGCAGGCTCCCCTCCGTCAGCAGGCCGATCACGAGCGGCCCTGAGGGGCTCGGCACCGCGACCGGGAGGCTCGATCGCCCCGCCTCCAGGAGCTCTCCGGCGGCCTGGTCGAGCGGGCAGCCGGGTGGGAGGCTGCGTGGACCGAGCAGCATCACGTCGCCCACCTTTCGTGTCCTGAGCAGCTCTTGTGCCTCCGCGCGCGAGCTCCGAAGCAGCGCTCGCAGCTCGTCGCCCCAGCTCGGGCACTCCGTAAGCAGACCGACCAGAATGCCATCCCGCAGGACCATGAGCTCGCGCAGACGAGCCACCCGCATGGTGACCTCCGCTTCGAGCAAGCTGTCGTCTGGTGCCACGCACACGAAGTGCTTCTGCATCACCTCTGCGACCGACTCGGCGGCGTTGGACCTCACGTAGGGCAGCCTCCCGGATCCCACCGTTGCAACCGCCGTGCCCTGGCGGTTGGGGACCTCGAGGCCGCGACGCAGCACGGATGCGGAGTCATGCCACAGGACTGTGGAGGGTGGCCTCACCCGTGGCCGGACCGACCCCAAGCGGGAGGGCCGGATAGACTTGCGGGGATGTCCGCGGCCAGCCGACCCCACGTGCTGGGAATCGACGACGGTCCCTTCGACAAGGGGCAGAGCGAGCGGGTTCCGATCGTGGGCGTGATGATGGAAGGGGGGGATCTCTGCGAGGTCGTGGCCCTGACCGAATTTGCCGTTGATGGGGAGGGGGCGACGCACTTTCTCACGAGCTGGATCGAGAGCCTGCGACTGCGTCCGACGCTTCAGGCGATCGTGCTGGGGGGCATCACGATCGCCGGCCTGGGGATCGTGGAGATCGGCCCGCTCTCCGACGCGCTCGGCGTGCCCGTCGTGGTGGTCACCCGTCGCGACCCCACGAATCACCGGCTGCTCGAGGCCTTGGCGGCTGCGGGGCTCTCGCACCGCCGGCCGCTCGTCGAGCGCACGCCGTCCGCCTTTCGGGCTGCGCCCGGCCTCTGGGTCGCCCACGCGGGGATCGACCCCGAGGGTGCCCGCCAGCTGATCCGGGCCACGCTGCGCAAATCCACGCTACCCGAGCCCCTGCGCCTCGCCCACCTGATCGCCAGCGCGCTCGTGCGCGGCGAGTCGCACGGACGTCCCTGAGATCCGGACCCGAGACGCCGTCCCCGTCCGCTCTTGGCCCTTGGCCCTTGGCCGATGGGGCCGGTGATCAGCGAGCCGAGCGCGCGGGCTGAGGGCGGACCGAAGGGGACTTGGGGCAGCGGGTCGGAACGCGCTGCTGCCGAATCCACGGGCGGCCACAGTAGGTGCAGCGCATGTCATCGTCGAAGCTGTGACCTCCGGCGGTCCAGGCCCCCTTGATGTAGCGCGGTTCTCTTGCGGTCTGCTCTCGCGGCACGATCCTTCCGACGGGGCCGACGCGGGATTATTCGATCGGGCACGCGGCGGCCGCTGGCCGACCGCGGGGCGAGGGGTGAGAATGACGTGATGAAGATTGCGACCTGGAACGTGAACTCCATCCGGACGCGGCTCGGCCGTGTGCGGGCGTTCCTCGAGCGGGAGCAGCCCGACGTACTCTGCCTGCAGGAGCTGAAGGCTCCGGAGGACCGCTTCCCCTACGACGCCTTTCGGTCGCTGGGCTATGAGGCGGCCGTTCACGGGCAGAAGACCTACAACGGTGTAGCTGTCCTCAGTCGCGTGGGGCTCGCCGAGATCGAGAGGGGCTTCGGGGACGGTGAGGACGACCCGCAGGCCCGCATGATCGGGGCGCGGGTTGACGGTCTCCGCGTGCTCTCGCTCTACGTTCCGAACGGAGCCTCCGTTGGATCCGAGAAGTATGCCTACAAGCTGAGCTGGATGAAGCGGCTGCGCGCCTATCTGGAGCGGGCCCGCGATCCTCAGGAGCCGCTGCTGCTCTGCGGGGACTTCAACGTTGCGCCCGAGGACCGGGACGTGGCGAACCCGGACGACTGGCACGACAGTGTGCTCTGTCATCCGGAGATCCGCGCGGCTCTGGGCGAGATCACGGCGTGGGGGCTGGTCGACACCTTCCGCCTGAACCATCCCGAGTCGGGTCACTACACGTGGTGGGACTACCGCCGGCTGGCCTTCCCTCGTGGTGATGGTCTGCGCATCGATCACATCTTTGCCACGGAGCCGCTGGCGCGCCGCTGCGTATCGGCGGCCATCGATCGCAACGAGCGCAAGGGCAAGCAGCCGTCGGACCACGCGCCGGTCTCCGTCGTGCTCGATCTCGAAGGTGCCTGAGCGGCTCGGCGCGCGGCGCGCGTCGAAGTCGGCGGGGAGACGCTGATGGCAGAGCCTCCCGCCACCCAGCCGTCCGCTGAGCCCCTGCCCGACGGTCTGCTCGAGGCGCTCCGGCGCCCCACCGCCTACCCGCACGATCCCGACGCGGCGCAGGGGGTGGAGTGTGTGCAGACGCATCTGTCCGTCGTCTTCCTGACCCGCAGCCGGGTCTACAAGATCCAGAAGGCCGTGGATCTGGGGTTCGTCTCTCTGCTCGCCCGTGCGCGCCGCAGTGCGCTCTGCCTGCGTGAGGTTGAGCTGAATCGGCGGCTCGCCCCCGCTGTGTATCTCGGGGTGGCTCCGATTCGGGCGATCGCGGGGGGCTTCGAGGTCGGCGAGCCTGCGGAAGGGCTTGCAACGACCGATGGCAGCGGTGGGAGGCCCGAGCACTGCGTCGTCATGCGGCGGCTGGCGTCGGGCCGCGACGCGCTCTCGCTACTCCGGGTCGGTGCGCTCGGGGAGACCGAGATCGATCGGGTCGCGGAGCGGGTCGCCCGCTTCCACGCCCAGACGGGTCTCGGGCGGCCTGCGCCTTTCTCTGGCGAAGACTGGTGGGCGCGCATCGAGCAGCCGGTGCAGGAGAACTTCCGTGTTCTGGAGGGGAAGGCAGCGGCCGGGGTTTCGGCCGGGACGCTCCGCATCGTCGCGGAACGAGCAGCGCAGTTCTCTCTTCGACACCGCAGGCGCTTCGAGTCGCGACGGTGTGCGGGACGGGCCGTGGACGGGCACGGGGATCTGCATCTGCAGCATGTCTGGCTGGAGCCGGAGGCTCGCGAGCCGATCGTGATCGACTGCATCGCGTTCCGCGACGACTTCCGGCAGATCGACTCCGCCGCGGACATCGCCTTTCTGGCCATGGACCTGGCCTACCGCGGGGCGGTGAGGCTCGCCGAGCGCCTGCTCGCGTGCTACGCGCGCGAGTCAGACGATTACGATCTCTACGGCGTCGTCGACTACTTTGCGAGCTACCGGGCGGCGGTCCGGGCGAAGGTGGCGGCACTGGCGGCGGAGGATGCTTCGCTCGGCCCAGAACAACGCACGAGCGCCCGCGAGAGCATCCGCCGACACCTGAAGCTCGCGGCGGAACTGCTCCGTGAGCCCGCAGCGGCGCCGCTGGTGGCGCTCTGCGGGATGATCGGGGCTGGAAAGAGCACGGTGGCGCACGAGGTCGCCGACGTACTCGGCGCCGTGGTCCTGTCCAGCGACGCCCGGCGCAAGCGGCTCACCGGGATTGCCTCCAAGCCGCGGGAGCGCGCGGGATGGGGCGAAGGGATCTACTCCGAGAAGTGTCGGGAGCGCGTCTACCGCGAGCTCCTGGAGTGCGCCACCCCCGTCCTCGGGTCGGGTCGGGCGGCCGTGATCGACGCGAGCTTTGCCCGCGTGGAGTGGCGCGCCATGCTTCGTCGCTGGGCGGACGAGCGAGCGGTCAGGGTCTATTTGATAGAGGTGCGCTGTGGGCAGACCCGGACGCTGGAGCGTCTGGCGCACCGCGCCCAGGCGGGCCACGACGCGAGCGAGGCGGGGCCCGAGCACCTCGCCCAGAGCCGACGCAGCTTCCAGCCACCCCAGGAGTGGCCGCAGGCGGATCGGACCCTCGTGGAGACCGACGGCGCCGGCTGGCGTGAGTCGCTCCGTCACTGGCTGCGCGTGCGCGTGTCCGCGAGCGGGGACGATCGCCCTCAGGCCCCTGCCTGAGCCTGCCGGGCCAGGAGATCGAGGCCGGGCCGCTCTCCGATCGCGATCACGTGCGCCCCGGCCTCGATCGCGGTCTCCCCCGGCGGGATCAGGCGCAGGGGCTGCGGCTCCTTCCGGAGCGCAATGATCCGCATGCGCTCTCCCGCGCGCTCCACCTCGTGCACGGTTCGACCGGCCAGGGGGGCGCCGTCCTGGATGTAGATCTCCTCGATGTCGATCTCGATCCCTTGCTGCGATCGGAACACCTCCAGAAAGGTCATCACCGAGGGGCGCAGCAGAGCGAGCGCGGTCCGCAGGCCCGCCATGCGGTAGGCGGAGACGACGTGTGTCGCTCCAGCTCTCTCGAGCCTGCGCGCGACCGCCTCCCCTTCGCCCCGCGCGAAGATCTTGATCTCGGGGGCGAGGTCACGAGCGGAAAGCGTGACGAAGACGCTGTCGGCTTCCGACGAGGTGGCGATGACCAGGCTTTCGGCCCGGGCCAAGCCGGCGGCACGCAGCGTCTCGTCCGAGAGCCCCGACCCGATCAGATGGGGGAGCTCCAGGCGTTCGAGCTCCGGCTCGCGCGCCGCGTTCAGCTCGATCACGACGACGGGCTTGCCCTGCCGGACGAGCTCCTCAGTGACCACACGTCCGAAGCGGCCGAAGCCGCAGACGATCACGTGGCCCTGCATCCGCTCGATCTGTCGCTGCATGGCTCTCCTCCCCAGGACCGACCGCAGCCGCCCTTCGATGATGAGTTCCGCGAGCACCGAGATGAGGTAGAGCGAGAGCGCGACACCGACGATGATGAGGCCGACTGTGAAGAGCTGCCCCCCTCTC
Organism: Myxococcota bacterium; assembly: GCA_046754285.1. GTDB lineage: Bacteria > Myxococcota_A > UBA9160 > SZUA-336 > SZUA-336 > JBHHVJ01. The sequence continues at coordinate 17,466 of JBHHVJ010000059.1, forward strand.
CCGAGCTCCTGAACCTCACCGAAGCCCACGGTCGACAGGGTGATGACCGTCATGTAGAGCGCATCGAGCCATCCGAAGCCTTCGATCATCACGTAGCCGAGCGTGCCGGCGAGCGTGATCGTGGCCAGGCCCGCCAAGGCCAGGAGCAGCCGCTTGGTGGGGTTCATTCTGTGGCTCAGGATAGTCGTCTCAGACTCTCGCGCGAGAGTTGGCGAGCGGCGCGAGGGCTCCCTACGATTCGCGAGGAGACCGATTCGGGAGTTGGTCGACGGGCGTGCCGGCGGGCGGGGCTCGCCGATCGCGCGCGAAGAGGGCCAGGAGGCTGAGGGGAGACAGAGTCTCGCATCAGCCTCTTGGGGAGGATCGACGATGATGGTGTTCGAGCGTCGGAGCTCCCTCGAGCTGCCGGTCGAGGAGGTGCGCGAGTGGCACCGGAGGCCGGGGGCGCTGGAGCGCCTGATCCCCCCCTGGCTGGTGACGGTCGTGGGTGCCGAGGAAGGGGGGAGCCCCGCCGACCTGCTCGAGATGGTGCTGCGCGTGGGTCTGTGGCGCGTGCCCTGGCTGTTGGAGCGGCACAGGGCCGAAGACGGCAGCGAGCTGGAGCTTCGGCAGCTCGAAGGCCCGTTCTCACGCTGGCGGCACACGATGCGCTTCGTCGCGGAGGCGGAGGAGCGCTGCGCCATCGAGGATCGGATCGAGTGCGAGCTGAGCGGGGGTGTGCTCGGTGAGGCCCTGCTGGGTCGGACCCTTGAGCGGTCAATCGAGCGCGCTCTGGCCCACCGTCACCGCGTGCTCGCCGCGGATCTCCCGAGGCATCGGGCCTACCTCGGTCAGGGGGACCAGCGCGTCGCGCTGACGGGCTCCAGTGGGCTCGTCGGTCGCACACTTGCTGCATTTCTGCGGAGCGGGGGACACCGACCCGTGAGCTTGGTGCGCGACCCGGCCGCGGCGGGGCGCCCCGACACGATTCTCTGGAACCCCTCCCAGGGGGAGCTCGAGCCCGAGGTGCTCGAGGGATGCGACGCCGTGGTGCATCTGACGGGAGCGGGAGTTGCGACGGGCCGCTGGACGCCAGAGCGCAAGCGCCTGATTCTCGAGAGCCGTCTGCTCGGGACCCAGACGCTCTGCCGCGCGCTCGCGCGGATGGGGAAGCCCCCCCGCGTGCTGATCTCGGCCTCCGCCGTGGGCTACTATGGGGAGCGCGGGGACGCCACACTCGACGAGGCCAATGAGCCGGGCTCGGGGTTTCTGAGCGAGGTCTGCCACGAGTGGGAGGAGGCCACGCGGCCGGCCCAGGATCGTGGCATCCGGGTCGTGAAGCTTCGCATCGGCTTGGTGCTCTCTGGCCGAGGGGGCGCTTTGCCGCGAATGTGCCGGCCGTTTCGTCTCGGTCTCGGAGGTCCGGTCGGATCAGGCCGCCAGTACTGGAGCTGGATCGCGCTGGACGATCTCGTCGCCGCGATCCTGCATCTGATCTTCACCGACTCGGTTCACGGCGCCGTGAATGCGGTGGCTCCCACCCCGGTCCGGCAGCGCGACTTCGCGCGCACGCTCGGTCGGGTGCTGCGGCGGCCTGCGCTGCTGCCCCTGCCCGCGCCCGTCGTGCGTGCCGCCCTCGGTGAGCTCGGCCAGGCTCTGCTGCTCGAGAGCGCTCGGGTCTCCTCGGCACGGCTCGAGGGAACGGGCTTCCGCTTCCTGTACCCGGAGCTCGAAGCGGCCCTGCGTGCCGAGCTGGGGCGCTGAGCTAGTCCTGGAATAAGCGTTCAAAGGGCTGAGGTGCCTTGATTCCGGCGATATCG
>JBHHVJ010000060.1:0-19136 GCA_046754285.1 Myxococcota bacterium
CCGTTCGTGTCCCCCCCCACCCCGTCGTCCCGATAGGAGGTGAAAACGATCGGCTCAAGCTCCGTTCCCAGCGCCGAGAACACCCCCTGCGCGTTCCAGGACGTGCCCGGGCTCATCTTCCAGACCACACCCGGCCGCAGCTGCAGCGTCGCGCCGGCCGCGATCACGGTCGTGCCGCTCACCTGCCAGTACGCCGAGATGCCCGAGCCGTCCAAGGTCAGGTTCCGGAGCAACGTGTTGCCGAGCACCTCGACGTGACTCTCGAGATTGCCCGACAGATCGTTCGTCACGCCCTCCCCGGGAAGGGCCGACACCGGCACCCGCATCGCCACCCGGTTGCCCGTGATCACGTTGTCCCGAAGCTCCGGCGTGGAAGTGGCCGCGGCGATCGAGCTGAAGAAGATCCCGTAGTTTCCGTTGTCCCGGATCCCGTTCTGCTCGATCGTCACAACGTAGTGGTCGACGTAGAGCCCGTCCCCGTTGCCGCGCAACGTGTTCCCACGGATCTCGTAGGGACCCCCGCCACCGAATCGGCGCTCGACCCACACACCCCGGCTGCCGTGATCGGCGATCACGTTGCGAGCCAGCACACCCGTGCCGTCGCGGAGGCGCACACCGTGGCTGAAACCCAGCTCGATCACACTGTCGCGCAGCTCCAGATTGCCACGGTCGCTGTAGAGGCTGGCCGAGCCCGAGCCACCGTACCGGACCACCGCGTGCTCCAGGCGTGCTGTGCCCCGGTTCAGCCAGATCGAGTCCCACGCACCAGGCACACCCTCCGAAGGACCGTCCCCGTTCGTGTCCCCCCCGTACACGTCGTCCGCATGCGCCGTGAACACCACCGGCTGCGCCGCCGTGCCAACTGCCTCGAGCGTCCCGTCCACACGGAGATACGTGCCCGGGGCAAACTTCACGATCACCCCCGGATCAATCCGCAACACGCCGCCGGCCGGAACCGTCACGCTCGCACTCACGAAGAACGTGCCCAGCGCCCACTCCGTGTCCGGATCCAGCGTCCCCGCCACCGGCGTGGACGCCGTCTCGCCCGGAATCACCGGCCCGATCTCCACCCCCGGACTCGTGTTCGGAGGCGCCGCCGAGTCGCGCACGCGCAGCCGAAAGCGGTACGACGTGCCGTTGATCAAACCCGTCACCACGTGCGCGCTCCGCGCCCGCGACAGCCGCGTCTCCGGACCCCAGCTCCCCCCCCCGTCCGTCGACACGTCCAGCACCTGCTCCACCAGGTCCCCCGCGCTGTCCACGCTCGGCGTCCAGCTCAGCGCCACGAAGCCGTTGCCCGCTGTCGCGGCCAGACCCGTTACCTCCTCCGGAGGGGTCGTGTCCGTCCCCGTGTTGTCCAGCGCTGCGATCGGTCCGGACTCCAGCGATGGCGTGCGGTTGCCCGCCGCGTCCACCGCGACCACCCGGTAGAAATACGACGTGCCCGGCGTCGCCGTCGGATCGACCGCCGCCGCCGTCCCCGCCGGAACCCCCCCCACCACCGCAAAGCTCCCCCCCGACTCCGTCGCGCGCTCCACGTCGTACGACACCACGTCGTTCGCACCCGCCCCGTCGTCGTCCGACCGCACCCACTCCAGGCTCACGCTGCCGCCCGCGTCCCCGGGCGTGTCGTACACGGCCAGTTCCGTCACCGGCGCCGGCGCCACCCGGTTCACCGAAACCGGGACACCCGCTCCCGCCGTCTCCACGTTCCCTGCCGCATCGCGAGAACGCACGTACAGAATATGGGGACCGTCCGGGCCCAAGGCCCAGCGATACGTCCACTCCCCACTCACCGTCTGGGTGCTCGCCGGACGCCAGACGATGCCCGTCCCCGCATCGATCCCCACCTCGACCCGCGCGATCGCGCTCCCTTCCGTGTCGCTCGCCGTGCCCACGATCGTCACGACCTCTCCCCGCAACTCCGCGCCCGCCAACGGAAAGCTGATCGCGCTGCTCGGCGGACCGCTGTCCGCCAACAGCGCGCTCTCCACGATCACCACCTGCGCCAGCGAAGCCCGGTACCCGTTCTCCCGCACGAACTGAAGGTCCAGCGTCCCGCCCGCATGCGCCTCCAGCGGAATCCGAAACTCGTGCAGCTCCGGCGTCGTCCGCGCAATCAACAGCGACCCGTGGATCACCGTCTCCGGCGTCCCCTCCGCCACCAAACGCTGAATCGTTCCCCCCGTCGCCGTCGTGTTGTCGGGGTTGTAGTAGGTCAGGAAAATCGAGTGCACCCTCCCCACCGAGAGCGTCGGATACAAAAGCTCCACCCGGTCGATGTCGAACAGCAGACGCGTGCTCGGCGTCGTTCCCCACTCCGTCGTGTCCGTCCCCGCCAGCACCACCGGGGCCGGGATCAGCCCCCGTGCCTCGTTCGGACCCGCGTTCAGATAGCTCGATGCGGTGCCGGTCCCCAGGAAGCTCGCCGTGTCGAGGCCGCCAGTGGTCAGGGCGAAGCCGGTGGAGACCGCACCATCGCCCGAGCCGGGCTCGTCTCCGCCGGGCCCGTCGGTCGCCCCCCACCAGTTGCCGCGGGCGTCGATCCCCGCCGGGCTGCTGCTGCGCACCCCCGCCCCGCCGTTGGCGAAAATCTCCACCCCCGAAACCGTCCCCGTCACCGAGTCCGCGCTGCTGTTCGCCCAGAACTCCAGACCGTCCCCGAGGTTGGCGTACACCCGACCCCCGCTGACCGTCTGCGTGCCCGTCTTCTCGAAGAAATAGCCATCCCCCCCGTTGGCGAAGACCTCGTTGTTCTCCAAAACCTGGCTGGAACGCTGCCCGTAAAATCCCACGCTCGCCGAGTGCGAAATCTCGCTGTTGCGGACCGTGAGATCCGTCAAGCTCGCATACAGGTTGGCCGTCGCCGCACCCGCGTAGCGCAGCACCACGTGATCGAGCACCGACGTGCCCTCGTCCGCCGAGGGGGTGAAATACAGACGCTGCCAGTCCCCAGGACGGGGAGCCGAAGCATAACCGTCCCCGTTCGTGTCCCCCCCGTGCTCGTCGTCCTGGTACGACGTCAAAACGATCCGCTCCGCCGCGCTCCCCAACGCCGTCATCGTTCCGTTGATCTGCAGCTCGGAGTTCGACGTGAACTTGACGATCACACCCGGAGACAACGTCAACGTCGTCCCCGTCGCCATCTGCAGATTCCCCGCCACCACATACGTGCGCAGCTCCCGTGCCTCACCCGGATACCAGCGGTCCAACGTCAAATCCGTGGCACGCAACCGACCCCGGATGAACAACACGTTGAGCTCGTTGGGCGCCAGCACGTTGCCGTCCCCCGGACCCGGAACCGCCGTCGCCGTCAGATACCCCGCCCGCTGGTTCCCCGTGATCGTGTTGCCCGTGATCACCGGCGACGCCGAAGCCCCGTCCGTGTAGTAAATCCCCCAGTTGCGGTTCGACAGGATCTCGTTGCCGATGATCTCCGGAGACGTCACGCTGCCGTCCGTCTGCACGTAGATCCCGTTCTGGTTCCCCTCGATCCGGTTCCCCTCCAGCAACGCGCTCACGTTCCCCCGCTGCAGGTAGATCCCGTGCAGCGCGTTCCGCGCGATCACGCTCGCCCTGATCTGCGGCGACGACTGCCAGACGTAAATCCCCGACGTCGCACTCCGCTCTACCACCAGATTCGATACCGATACGTTCGCGCTCGAGATGTACAAATTCCCATTCAAGCTGCCGCCGTAACGAAGCTCCACGTGGTCCAGCTGCGTCAAACTGTCGACCACCGAGTCGCCGATCAACAGGTAGAGCCAGTCGCCCGGCTGCCCCTCGCTCACCCCGTCCCCGTTCGTGTCCCCCCCCACCCCGTCGTCCCGATAGGAGGTGAAAACGATCGGCTGGCTGGGCGTCCCGACGGCCTGGATTCCGCCGTTGATCGTGAGTCGGCGGCCCGGATTGAACTTGACGACCGTTCCCGGCTCGATCGTCAGCACGATTCCGGGGTTGACGGCCACGTCGCCCGTAACGAGGTGAACATCGGCTGCGGTCCAGGTCGTGTCGGCCGCGATCGTTCCGCTCTCGTTCACCACGGCCGCGGCGCCGGAGAGCGGAGCGGCGACCAGCCCGACGAGGAGGGCGCGTACGATCCGTCGCATCGCCCCCCGCCGGCCCTCGCCGCTTGTCTGAATCGCGGAGATCAAGTCAGTTCACCAGCTCCGCGCGTAGGCCCAGGCCCTCGTGGAGCAGCTCCAGCCCCCCAGAGCTCGAGATCCGCGCCGGATCCCCGTCGATGCGCATCGCGACATAGCGCGCGTCTGCCGCGTGGGCCTCTTCCGAGATCGTTCCACGCCGCCAGGACCCATCGAGCTCGTACTCCACCCAGAACTCGAGCTCATCCGCCGTCAGACGGGCATCGCCATCCTCGACGAAGCCGAGCACGACCCGTGAGGGGATCTCGCCCGCTCGCAGGAGCGCGACGGCCAGCCGCGCGCGATCCTCCTCCCGGCCCGTGCGCGTCGAGAGCAGGTGGAGCGCGCCCCGTCCGGCGGCATCGCTGCTCGGCGTGCCCTCCGCGGGCGGCCCGCGGGGCTCGCTGGGGGCCTTCACCTCGAGCGCTCGAATCCAGTCCAGGACTCTCTCGACGGTCGCTGCTTGACTCGGCCCCGCCAGCTCCCTGGCGCGCTCGCGGATCTCGGCGGCGGCCACCTCGATGCCCGGCTCCGTCGCCAGGTACTCGCTCGCAAGTTGGAGTGCGGCCTCATCGGGAGGCCCGAGCCGCACCTCGATATCGAGCCGCGTCTCGAAGTGTCGCGGCACCTGCTCGAACTCCAGGAAGAGGATCTGGTTGCCGTGCGGGTCGGTGAGGAGTCGGTGTGGCTGCTCGAGCTCGATCGAGACGACCCGCTGGCCGACGGCTTGCGCCGCCGGCGCGTTCAGCCAGAGCTGACCGCGCGTGAGCACGCGGGCCGTGGTGTTGGAGACGGTGACCTGGTAGCGGAGAGTGAGCGTCTCGTCCGGAGGTGCGGCCGCGTCGCAGGCGATGAGCAGCAGCGCCGGCAGCATCCAGGCCGGGGAGAATCGCCGCTCGCGGGGCCGAGTCGGGGAGGAGGGCCTGCACCGGGCGTCTCCCTCCATCACGGGCGCCATCCGTAGGTTCGGGGGGGCTCGGAGTCGTCCCCCAGCGTCGCACTCTCGATCTCGATCGTGACCGGTCCCTCGACGATGCCGACCACCTCGAGAATCGCGAGCGCCCCCGCACCCGTGGCGAGCCGCCCCTCACCCGTCGTGGCGTAGGCGATCGACACCCGGCCCTTCCCGCCCCAACTGCTGCCGACGGCCTGGCGGCCGCCGGCGGTCAGAGCCCAGGGCGGATCTGGGCAGCTCGCCGCTCCGCGCACGGCCGCGCAGAGCGGGGATCCGCCCAGCGGAGCGAAGGGCTGGAGGCCGAAGCTCGTGTGGGCGCGGTTCGGGTCCAGCACCGCGATCGTGGCGGGGTCGTAACGTAGCGTGATCTGGAAAGCCGCCAGCCCCGGACCGGGTATGCCGCGGGCCCGCACGGAGACCAGACGCCGTTCTCCCGCTCGGATCGATGCGAGCGGAGGATCGAGGGAGAGCTGCACGCTCGAGCTCTCCGCGGCACGCAGGGAACCGGCGTGCGCGATCGCAAGAATCAGGGCGGCAAGGATTCGGAAGGGGGGCATCTCGGACCGGCTCTCCTCAGGGTGGGAACGGTTCGCTTTCTCCAAGCCGGTTCAGGACGCTCTGCACGTCGAGAATGTTGATGTCATCGTCGGCGACCACATCGAGGTCCTCGTTGAACGCGCACTCCCCCCGAGTGGCGCCCAGGAAGTTCAGGACGCGCTGCGCGTCGAGGATGTTGACGACCCCGTCGCAGACCGTGTCCGCGAAGAAGCACGGCACCGCATCTTCGATCTCGGTGATCGGCTGAGTCACGCTCGCCTGCTCCTCGTGGGCTGGGGCCCTCCGGAACCGGAGCCGGCGCTGATCCTCCAGTGCCGGGCAGGCGAGCCCGCGCAGCTCCGTGAGCGTCATGACCTCGCCGCCCAACACCTCCGCACTCACACCGGTCTGCACGTCGAAGAGGTTGTTGAGGTCGACGAGGGCTCCGGGCGGCGTGGAGTCCTGACCTGCGAAGGCGGAGAGCGGCGCCGCCCCGACCGACGGGACGGACAGGAGCAGAAGGGCGCCCGAGGCCGCGCTCGCGCCGTCGGGGCCTAAGAAGGTGTGGCGGATGACATCGTTGGCGATCGGCTGGCCGAGCGCATTCCCCCGGGTCGTCTCAAGCGCCGTACACGCTTCGAGGAAGGGAGGAGCTGGGGGCTCGAGCACGAGCGAGGTGCCTGTCGTCGCGGTCTGGAGATACACGCAGGTGTCGGGCGGGAGCCCCGAGATGTCGACCTTGACGACACCCTGGGTCAGGGCCGGGGGGAAGGCGGAGCTCACGAGTGTCACGCTGAGTCCCGAGGTGATCTCGGTCGTGCCCGCGGCATCGCTGAATACGCTGACCGTCGCTTGGCTCACCGCTTCGTCCGACACCCACACAACGGAGAGCGAGCGCGTCGTGACGTCCGCCACCGTCAGGTCGGAGACCGCTGCGGCCACAGGGGTGGAAAGGGTCAGCGCAGCACTCAGGATGACCCCCGCGAGAGATCGTCCCGCCGAGTGCGGAGGCGTAGGATCACTCGCCACTCCATCCCTCAAACTCGTCGCGGACAGTGCACCCTGCGCTGTCACTGTGTCATTTTTCTCACACCGCGGGGGCCGTTGTCAAACGGCTTGCCGCGATGCGGCGAACGCCCCACCGGCTTCGAGAGAGGTGCGATCCGCGATCAGGCGAGCCGGCTGCGGAGGCCCAGTGCGCCGAGCGCCAGGACTACCAGCCCCGCTGTCCCAGGCTCGGGAATGGCGACGTTGAGTCCCAGAGACGTGAAGGAATACGCCATGGGGGGCTCTCCGTTATCCGCCAGGATCGTGTTCTCGAAGAAGAGTGCCGCCTGCGTCCCGGACGGACCCAGCGCGATCACGTCCAGGAGCGCGATCACGCCGCCTCCCGTGGGGAGGGCCTGGTCTCCGCTCGTCGCGAAAGCCACCGTCAAGCGCCCCAGGGTATTGTCGATCTCGTCGATGCCGAGCGGGGAGCGCCCCGTCGAGGTCAGGAACCATTCCGGGTCGCTGCAGGAGGGGACCCCCCTCACCGTCGCGCAGAAGGGGTTGCTCCCCAAGGGGGCGAAGGGCTCGACCGCGCCGCGAAACGCCTCGTTCGGATTTTCCACCCTCAGAGCGGCCGGGTCGAAGACCAGGTCGAACTGGAAGGCGCTCAGGCCGGGTGCTGGCACGTCCGCTACCTGTACGGCCAGCCTCAGCGAGCCACCGCTCTCGATGACGTGCTGCACCGCCGGGCTGGTGCTGTTCACGTCGCTGAGAAAGATCGTGAGAGCCTGTGCGCTCGTCGGCACGAGCAATGCGAGCGCCACCGCCGCTCCGAGCACTGGCCTTCGTCGGTCGAGAACTACACTCATTGCACTCCGGATGACGCCAGTCCGCGGCTGATGCCGAACAGCTTATGGGGGTTTCGACACAATAGCAAGCGGAATATCCCCACCGCACTTGATGCCCTGATGCCCGAAGACTCGACCCGGTGCCAGGACGGCTCTGCCTCCAGTGCGGAGAAAGCGAAGCGCAGCCGCCGCGTCGCGGGGGCGCAGATCGAGTCGGTGTACCCTTGCCGGGCGGGAAGGAGATGCAGCGCATGGCGTATCGGGTGATTCAGTGGGCGACGGGGGGTGTGGGCCGGGCGGCCATCCAGGCGGTCGGGGATCACCCCGAGCTCGAGCTGGTCGGTTGCTGGGTGCACAGCCCCGAGAAGGTCGGGCGCGACGCGGGTGAGATCTGCGGGGGGGTACCCCTCGGCGTAACGGCCACACACGACCGCGAGTCCCTGCTCGCCCTCGAGGCGGACTGTGTGGTGTACAGCCCGGTCATGGCTGACCCCTCCGAGCTCATGGCGATCCTCGCATCGGGCAAGAACGTGGTCACACCCCTCGGATGGGTCTACCCGTTTCGGAGCCACGACGTGAGCGAGCTCGAAGCTGCCTGCCACAAAGGGGGCGCGACCCTGCACGGGACCGGCATCCATCCGGGCGGCATCACCGAGCGTTTCCCACTCATGGTCTCGGCACTCTCGCACGCGATCACGCACGTACGCGCGGAGGAGTTCTCGGACATCCGCAGCTACGGCACGGCCTGGGTCGTGGGTGAGATGATGCTCTTCGGCAAGACGCCCGGGCAGGCCCAAGCGAGCCCGATGGTCAAGCTGCTCGGCGGCGGCTTCATGCAGTCGATCGACATGATTGCCGACACGCTCGGGATGCGCCTGGATCCCGAGAAGCGTGTGCGGCACGAGATGGCGGTTGCCACCGCACCGATCGACTCACCGATCGGCCCGATCCAGCCGGGTCATGTCGCGGCGCAGCGTTTCACCTGGCAGGGCCTCGTGGCTGGGGAGCCGGTGATCACCGTGCGGGTGAACTGGCTGATGGGCCAGGAGAACCTCGATCCACCCTGGGGCTTTGGCCCCGGCGGTGAGCGCTTCGAGGTGGAGGTCACGGGCGATCCGCCGGTGCATCTCTCGTTCCACGGTTTGCATCCATCGTCGATCGAGCAGGGTCTGGTGCGCAACCCGGGAATCGTCGCCACGGCCAACCACTGTGTCAGCGCGATCCCCTACGTCTGCGCGGCGGAGCCCGGCCTCCGCAGCTATCTGGAGCTGCCGCTGATCGCCGGCCGTGCGGCGCCGGCGCTGCGGGACCGAAGCGCGTGATCCTCGACGCGTTCCGGCTCACGGACCGCGTGGCGATCGTGACGGGGGCCGGACGAGGCATCGGTCGCGGGATCGCGCTGGCCTTCGCCGAGGCGGGCGCCGACGTGGTCTGTGCGGCGCGGACGCGGGAGGACATCGACGGCACCGCCGAGCAGGTACGCGCGCGCGGTCGACGAGCTCTGGCCTGCCGCTGCGATGTGACCCAGACGGCGGATCTCGAAGCGCTCGTTGCCGCGGCCGTCGGGCAGCTCGGTCGCCTCGACGTGCTCGTGAACAACGCGGGCGGAACCGGCCCGCGTGCGGCTCTCGAGACCAGCGAGCGATACTTCGAGATGGCTCTGCGCTTCAACGTGACCTCGGCCTTTCTGCTGACCAAGCTCGCCGTGCCGCAGATGGTCGGGACGGCCGGCGGCGGCGCGGTCGTGAACATCTCCTCGCGGACCAGCGACATGGTGCAGCCGGCCTTCGTCGCTTACGCCGCGGGCAAGGCGGCTCTCAACATGATCACACGTGACCTCGCGATCGAGTTCGCCCCCCGCGTACGCGTGAACGCAATCTCCGTCGGCGGCGTGGCGACGGACGCCCTGGAGGTCGTGCTGACGAACGACGCGCTACGCCGGCAGTTCGAGGCGAATACGCCCATGGGACGCCCCGGGACCGTCGAGGACATCGCAGCCGCGGCCCTTTATCTGGCCTCTCCGGCCTCCTCGTGGGTCACCGGAAGCGTCTTCCAGGTCGACGGAGGGAGCGAGTCTCCCGCGATCCGCGTTCCGACACCTCCGCTCTGACCGCAACGACGCTGGAATCTGTCTCGGGCGAGCAATTCGGACCTGGCTTCTCTGGGCGCGGTAAGCCGCCCGGCCTGATCAGAGGCGATTCCCGACGCGCTCGGTCTGCTGGTCTAGAGTCGACGGCTCGCCCGTGGACGCAGCGTGATGAAGCCGAGGGGGGGAAACTCCCCACGAGCAGGGTCAGCCCCGCGGCGGGGAGCAAGGGGACCGCAGTGGGCGAGCCGGTCTCGATGATTGCGCGAATCCCCCAGTCCCCACTGACGAGGTTTCGGTCGAGTTCGGCGCATTGCTCCCGCCGCTGCTCTGCGAGTCATTCCAGACCAACACCTCGACGGCGGATGCGGGCGCCGCGAGCGTCAGCAGGAGCGCCAGCATGGGGAACCGTCTGATGCTCCCGAAACCCCGCGACTCGCTCCAGTGACGGGCGATCGGGTGGCCGGGCCCCTGCTGCGATTTCCGGGCGTCCCGTATCGACCCATCCTGCGGCCAGCGGACCGCACGATTCAAGCGGATTTCGTTGGGTCTCCGCGCTCGAGAGGCGCGATCGGATCTTTCGGGCCGGGAGGCCACGAGCCGTCCCGGTCGCGGCCCTCAGAGCCCGGTGGCCTCACACAACGGCTGTGCTCCCGGCCGGAGGCAGGCCTCGAGCTGTCGTCTCAGCACGACGACGTCGGCCATGTCGCAGTCGCCCGAGCCGCCGATCACGTTGCACCGGCTGAGTCCCGCCGGCGTCAACGGCTCAGCACCCGCCAGGGAACGCCGCAGTCGCGTGACGTCTTCCCGTGTGAGTTCGTCATCGGCATTCACATCGCCACATGGAGGGCCCGCGCTCGGGTCGCAGGCATCGCCCACACCGTCCCCGTCGATATCACACTGATCTGTGTTGAAGTCGTTCAAGCAGGTGTCGATCTGATCCGGCCAGCCGTCGCCATCGGCGTCGTCTGGGCGTCTTCCACCGTGCCAGATGAAGGCGGACCGTTCCGTTCCGGACTGCCCGATCATGCCGAGCAGCTTCACGAGCTCCTTGCAGAACACCGGGGAGCGCACCGGAAGGCCCTCGGGAAAGAGAGCGGCCAACGCGAGCTGGTCGGAGGGACGAGCGAGCTCGAGCCTGATTGCGTCCTGCAACACGTCCCCGGGGATACATCTCCAGGATGCGCAGGTTCGAAGTGAAGCCCGCAGATAACGGATTCAGGGCACGGCTAAAGCGCTCGTCGATGTCCCCGCTGGAGCGGGTGTCGAGAAGCTCCATCGCCGTCAGCTTGTCCTCGAACTGGAGCTTGAGAAAGTTCAGATGGGTCGGCGCCAGCTCAGCCGTGTTGGGATCGACCAGGCCTGGAGCGTTCGGACCTGGGGCCAGGAAACCCTTGATCGGTACGGCCGCCGGGAGCGCCACCACGAGCGGTACGGTCTTGCTGGGATCGTTCCGATCGAAGGCGGGGTCGATAGCCGAGATCGGAAGCGGCGCGTCGTCGTCGAGAACCGCGAAGCATGGCCTATCTGGGGGACAGCCCACCACGGTGTCCGTGCTCATGAAGCTCTGGCGAGAGGTGAGCGTGCGGAGGTCCAGCGTGCTGATGCCTTGCTTGAGCAGGCGAACCACATGCACGTCGGCCTCGCCGAGATCCGTGTATCCCACGTGGATGCCCGGGATTGGGGTACGTGATCGATTCCTACAATGCTGTTTGCGATCAGGAAGCGCTCGAGGTTTGCGGAGACCTCTTCGAGCTGCGTGCACCCGGCTTCGAATCCGAAGCCTGCGATGCACGCCTCTCCACCGCCGGGACGAAAGACGTTCAGGGGGTTCGTGTCGTCGGTTGGATCGTTGAGGATCTCTCTTCCGGGAATGGGATCGCCCGCGCCATCGAAGCGGGCCGCACAAGCCGGGCTGGATGGGGAAAAAGTGGGGCGAGCGCGGGATCGTCCGAGAGGTGGCAGCGGGGGTCGAGCTCGAAGCGATTGGCCACCTGGTACACGAGGACGCCTCTTGCGAGCCAGCCAGGATCGCGAAGCCACGGGAAGGGCTCGATCCAGGCGTCGGTCGCGACGGGTGTCTGGACCGCGGGATCAATGAATGTCGGGTCGTTGGGATCGAGAGCGTTGCGGCGCGCGATCTCGTTCTGCTGCCGCACGAATGCATCGCGCCCGTCGATGTCCAGCGCGATCACCTGGCTCGCAGTCATGCCTCCGCTCGAGACGCCGGCCTCGAGAAGCTGGGTGGTACCGTCCGTACGCAGTCCAACCAGGCTCCCAGCATCGCTATTCTTGCGCAGCAAGAGCTCCTGGGTCAGGACATCGCCATCCGCGTTCATCAGATCCGGGCCGCCGGAGACCGAGCTCAGGTCCCGCTGGAGAGCCACCGCGATCGAGCTGTCCTCGTTCGAGGGGTCCATCCATGCGCCCTTCTGATCGGGGCCGCAGGGCGAGGCAAAGGACGGACCGCAGCCCAGCAGCGCCTACTGCTCCACCGTGAGATTCCCGAGATCCTGCGATGTTCCCGTCCTGGCCGTAGACCTGAAGACGAGATCCGAGAGCTTGGCGTTCGGAATCTGGTTGCTGAACGGTGAGAGCTCCACGCGAATACGGCTCACCCCGTCGATCGCCAGGCCTCCGATCACCCTCTTACCCACGGGCGCGCTCGAGACGAAGGGGAAGAAGGTCGGGTGGTTGAGCTGGTCGAGTGGGCAGGTCTCCTGAAAGGCGTCGAATTGAACAGTGCACAGCGTGTGGAAGAGCGTCTGTTGGGCGGGATGGTCGGCGGCCACCTCACGTGGATCACGGAGCTTCTGGGACGCGGAGGGCGAGGCGGGATTGTCCCAGAGCAGACAGTTGCCCACGCTGGGGAGGATGTCGTCTGCGGTGCCGGGGATCGCGTCCGGACCGACCGCCAGAGTGGCTCCGCCGACCAGCGCCGTACGCCGCTTGCAGCTCAGTGGTCCGCTCGCTCTCACGGGTGCACCCGTCTTCGGATCGATACGGCGGCTCCCCAGCGCTGGACAAGAGTCGGCAAAGTGCAGCGAGCCCACCGGGCTCCGCGGACGGGCAGGAGGCGTCAGGCCCCCGGTGCTACCGGCCAACACGAGGTCCGTGAGGTCGAAGGGCTCCATCCGCGCGACCGCGGGTCGCACTCGAGGATCCGCCAGCGGATCGAGAGCCGCGAAGGGCACGGTCGTGAGACCGAAAACCAGCAGGATGCAGCGCCCCGACGCGTTGATCCCACCCGCCTGACCGTTGGATGTGAGGAGGCGGCAGCCCGCGGCCAAGGCGGTCTCGGTCAGGTCGCCCCCGGCCATGTCACGACATGTGCCCGAGTCGAAACCGGGCGTGCCCCCGATCAGAGGGCAGCCTACGAGAACGGGAATCTCGGATCGGAAACGTCCATAGAACTCGACGGCGGGCGGACCGCTGGACGGAAGCACCGAGACGACATCCTCGAATTCGGAGGATGGAAACGGAGGTCCCGTCGGACCCACCGACAGTAAGCCTGCGCCACTGCTCAGCAGCGTGGGCAGGTCGTCGGCATTGTTGCGAACTCCGTCGGGCCCGACCCAAAACGGTGTTGATGAAAGGGTGAGCTGGCTGCTCCCCACTCCCGACAACGACGGAGTATCTCTCACGGACGGAACACCCCAGTAGATGCCGAAGACCCGGTCGGCGGTTCTCACGCTGAGAAACGCTAGAAACTCCGGAGCGAGCAGCTCGGGAAGTCGGTCCTGCGGCGTGAGAGCGGCGGCGATCTCCGGCAGCAGCTCATCGAACGTGCCGGCGATCAAGGCATCGGCCATGCCCTCGAGCTTTGCGCGCTGGACCGGGTCTGCTGTCTGTGCGGCTTCGGAGCGCAGCGCCCGCACGATGGCGAGCTGCACCGGGGCGAGCGTGGAGCCGCTGACCAGAAGGCTCCGGAGCTCCCGGAAGCGCCGCTCGCCGAGGGGAGCTCGCGCGGCCGCCAGATAACTGAACCGGAACAGAGGACTGAGAGCGCCCCCGCGCGTCAAAAGATCGAAGTTCCCCAGGCTGAACTCATCGGTCGGGCCATGGACGCGCGGGCTGCAGAGCAGCACCGCCGAGAGCCCGGCCGGGCTCATCGCGGTGGGATTGAGGCAGTCCACCGGCCCAACGCCGTGGCTCAGCACCGCGAGCTCCGATGCATGAGCTGTCGCTTCCGCGAATAGCACGAGCAACAGAGATGCGAGTGGGCTCGATCGCTTGCGGCGGGCGGGGAGCCGTTGAATGGAAAGCTGCGGTGTTCCTTTCTGCGGCAGCGACATGAATCGGTGACGCACGATCATGTCAGCGTCACACACGCTCGAAGGACGGCAGGCCGAGCGCGCGGGCGAGTGCGATCCAGAACGTGGCCGGAACCTCGCAGCCTCAACCGGCTTCCCGGCCCCTCGGGGGATGTGTTCTCGGGCCTGGCCGTCACGTTCCCGCCGCATTCACCACGCCGCGGCGGACTCGACCCCGCCGCATCCACGGCTCCGCGGCTGGCACTTCCCGGTCGTGTTCCCGTCCCCTCGGTCGTGACGATTGCGTGGCGACCACGTCTCCGCCGCAGTCACCGCCCCGCGCAGCGCTCAGATGAGGCAGGCCCCGGGCCACCCGCCTGCGCCGTCAACCGGGCGAAATCGGGTCCCGACACCCGCTGCCCCCGCTCCCGAGCAACCGCTCTCCGAGCCGAGCGGTCTCGGCGCGTCCCGCGGCCTCAGGCGACCGAGATCCGCCAACGACGACCGGAGCCTCGCTCTGCGTGGTTCCCATGCGCCCGGAAGGGTGCTCTCCGGATCTGCACGGCCCTGGCTTCGACGGACGAAGCTCCCGATCGAGCACATCTCGGGGCTGGCCGAGCCTCCAAGCGAGCTGTGAAGGGGGCCGGCCCCGGCACCTGCCGGCTGAGACCCCCTGAGATCGGGCACTCCAGGGGTGCGTCATCCCCTTGTCGCCATGGCCCGGGACGGGCACTCTAGGATGGCGCGACCGGAGAGGTGACCGAGTGGCTGAAGGTGCTCGCCTGCTAAGCGAGTGTGTGGCTAAACCCCGCACCGAGGGTTCGAATCCCTCCCTCTCCGCCATCCGGAGAGATGACCGAGCGGTCGAAGGTGCGCGCCTGGAGAGCGCGTGTGCCCGTGAGGGCACCGTGGGTTCGAATCCCACTCTCTCCGCCACCCCGGCCCTCCGCGACGGGGCCCGAATGCGCTAGATTGCCCGCTCCTCACGCGCGCCCATAGCTCAGTTGGATAGAGCGTCAGGTTGCGGACCTGAAGGTCGCATGTTCGAGTCATGCTGGGCGCGCCACCGCTCACGCCGAACGGTGTGGAGCCGGATCCTCGCGTTCCCTCTCACCGCTCCGGGGTGCCCGGTCTCCCCGATCGGGCCCGAGCCCGTCGAGAGGGCTGCGCACGCCGAGCGCACCCCGATTCATCACGTGGAGGTAGACCATCGTCGTCGTGAGGCTCCGGTGCCCGAGGAGCTGCTGCACGGTGCGGACATCCACGCCCCGCTCGAGCAGGTGCGTCGCAAAGCTGTGCCGCAGCGTGTGACAGCTCGCGGGCTTCGCGATGCCCGCCGCGATCCGCGCCTGCTTCACAGCTCGCTGTACCGCCGTCTCGTGCAGATGATGGCGCCGCTCGATCTCCTTGGCAGGGTCGCGGTAGCGGCGTGCCGCCGGGAAGACCCACTGCCAGCCCCATTCCCGGTCCGCCCCACGGTACTTCCGCTCGAGTCCGCCGGGCAGGCGCACATGACCGAACCCCGCGGCCCGATCACGCGTGTGGATCGCCTGCGCGCGGCGGAGCTGCGCCCTGAGCGAGCCGACGCAGGCCTCCGGAAGGGGCACGACTCGATCTTTCCTTCCCTTGCCTTGTCGAACGCCGATCTCGCGGCGCTCGAAGTCGAGGTCCTTTACGCGTAACCTGAGCGCTTCGAGCAGGCGCAAGCCCGATCCGTACAGGAGCGACGCCACGAGTCGGGGAGTTCCCGAGATCTCCTCGAGGAGATCCCGCACCTCGTGCTGCGTCAGCACCACGGGAAGGCGCCGCGGCTTGGCGGCGCGGACGAGTCCGTGCAGCTCGTCCACATCCACAGCCAGCACCCGCCGATAGAGAAACACGATCGCGCAGAGTGCCTGATTCTGGGTCGACGCCGTCACGCGACGCTCCGTCGCGAGGTGATTCAGGAACGCCGTGATCTCCTCGCCCCCGAGCTCGCGGGGATGCCGCTTGCCGTGGAAGAGGATGAAGCGTTTGACCCAGTGGACGTACGCCTCCTCCGTCCGACGGCTCCGATGCCGCACCCGCAGCGCGCCCCGGAGCTGGTCCAGCAGCCGCACCGGACGCCCAGACTGCGCTCGGCCCCAACCCGCCCGGACCCCGCACGCTCGCGCCCTCTGCGGCCGTCGTTCCCAGCAGTCGCGGCTCATGACAACAGGCTTCGTCTGCGGCGCCCAGCTCGAAGCCCGAGCCGCATGGCCGCGACGTAGCCTCTCCCCCAGGACCGGCATCATCGGGGCGAGAACACCGAACGCCCCGGCAACCTACGCCCCGCTCCCCCGGTCGTCAAACACTGCGAAGCCCCACGCAGCCCCAACACGGCCCGACCCCCGATAACGCTGCGAGCACTGCCGGCCCCCGACGCTCCTCCTCCGATCTCGGCGCCCTGAGCGCTCCACCCCAGACCCCACCCACCCCCGGGAGGCCCTTGCCCCGCAGGCATCCACCGCGGAGAATAGGAAGCGGGTTTCGAAGGCTAAGAGCTGTTGGGCAGACCCGCTCGGCTGATGGTGGAGAAGAACGTGCTCAATTCGACCGGATGCCTCCGCGCGACCGGTCGGGTGGAGCCGAGACGCTGAATGATGCCGACCCCCAAAGCCCGGAGCCATCCCGTAGGAGGTCCGTACTCCGCACGGTCATCGGCGACGTCGCGCCGAGTCCTGGCCGGGGTCGTGCCGGCAGGTTCGATTGCCCGAACGACCGCCGGCGGCAGTGGAGTTGCGGCGGTGGTGCGGCAGCCGAACACGAAAAGTTGTTCTCAGATCGTTGGGTGCGAGTAGACTCGGTCGATGAGTTGCTCCGCAAAAGGATGGGGGCTGCCCAACACGCCAGTGAACCTGACGGCGGGTCCTGTCACGGTCCTGGCAGTCAGGGAACAGGTGAGCAGCGATCAGCGGGGCAGGGCCAGGTCCGCGCCAGTCCTCCGCCGCAGGTTACTGGCAATCCGTTGGGCGGCGATGGCGGAGGCAGCATGAAAAGGCCCGCGGTAGTCGCACTGAGCCTCGCGGCGGTGCTCGCGGCGGGGCTCTTCTTCCGGTACGGGACCTTGGCGCCCTGTGGCATGCTCAAGAAGGCGCTTCGGTCCCAGCTCCTGGCGTCCACGGTCAGCGGCACCACGGGGAATCGTTGGGAACTCGCCGGCCGCGGGCTCGCCTTAGCGCTCGGTGGCCCGATGGTCGACAGCATGGTCGACTCCCTGACTCCAGCACAATGCGTGCGCGCACTCTATCGAGTGGAGGTCGGGCAGGAAGACCTCTTTGCTGACACGCAGGGGACGAATCCCGCGCTCGAGCTTCCGTACGAGAGTGAAAGTCGACCGGTCGAGAAATCGAGATGGCGTTCCCAGACAGAGACGTCGCCTCTCGATGACAGCACCAATGTTTACCTCTGGATCGAAGCAGACGACTCCATCTCCGGATGGCTCGAGAGCAATGTACGACCAACGCTCAATATTCGGTGCAAAGAGAACACCACGAACGCGTACATCAACCTGAAGATGAGGCCAGACACTGAATACGGCTCATACGGTTCCCAGTACGCGTATGTCACACTGAGATTCGACGACGACAATGCCTTCCAGGAGAAGTTCGGTGTTTCGACGGACGGGGAGGCGGTGTTCTTTCCGCGCCACATCGGGTACGTGAAGCAGATGCTGAAGCACCAGAAACTACTCATCAGGTTTACACCGGCCAATGCGTCTCCTCAGCTCACCACATTCAACCTCGAAGGGCTCGAAGGGCATATCGCGCCACTTCGCGAGGCCTGCCATTGGTAGCGCGGATCGCCGCCCAACAAGGGCTTGCAGCTGACAACGAACAGCTCGCTCCAATCGACCGTGGTAGCATTCTGGCGTCGGGCTCTGTTGCCTCAGCGCTGGCGGTCAGCACTGTTCGTTGCAGCTGAAGCCCGATCCGTTGGGCGGCGTGAGCGGAGACGACGCGGCCCATCTTTTCCAACCGAGGAGGAACATCGATGGCAACGTGCCCTTCATGCAACGCTGAAGTCGTCCCGGGAACCCGCTGGTGCGGGATCTGCCATTCCAACGTCGTCAAACCCGATCTTGGTCGTCTGGCGTCGCCCGGCAAAAGACTTGCTGCTTACTTCCTCGACCTGCTCGTCCCGCTCTTCGCCATCTTCCTGATCATCTTCGTTGCCGGCATTGGTGGGTCTTCAGGAACGGAAAGCGGGAGCGCAGCTGGTGGCCTCCTCGGCTTCGCATTGCTCGTCGGCTATATCGTGTGGGCGTTCGTTCTCTTCGCGAAGGGAACGACACCCGGGAAGCGGATGTTGGGCATGTGGGTAATCAAAGAGGACGGCAGCCATGCGGGATTCTTCGCCATGCTTATCCGGGAGTGGATCGGCAAATTCATCTCCGGAATGATCTTCTCCCTGGGCTTCCTCTGGATTCTCTTCGATAGCGACAACCAAGGCTGGCACGACAAGCTGGTCAGCACGTACGTCGTGGGGTAGAACGCACGCCGCCCAACAAGGCGTTGCAGCTGACAAAGCACAGCACGTTTCAATCGGGGCGTGGTAGTCTTCTGGCGACGAGAGGCTGTGCAGTGGCGTTGACGGTCAGCGCTGTGCTTTGCAGCTGAACGCCGATCCGTTAGACGGCGCGGCGAGGGGCATGGTGGACGAGAGCGACGTTCTCCACACACTTGCGGAAGTGTCGGTGGCCTTCGCCGGTTTCTCTGGAGTGGTCGCGGTCTTCGGGCGTCGAGATCCGACCACGTGGTCGTTCGCCGACCGACTGCGATTCACCACTCTCATCGAGTCGAGCCTCATCGCGCTGCTCTTCTGCGTCTTGCCCTCTTGCCTCTTCGCTCTCCATCTTTCCGAAGAAGCGGCGTGGCGGACGTTGAGTGGCCTGTTTGCCGCCTACCTCGTCTTCCGCGGGGTTCACGGTCCGCGCCGCATTCGCGCTGCCTCCTCTCCCGAAACGGCAGAGGTCTCACGGGGGGCGGTCGTCATTGTCCTCTTCTTAGACGGCGGTGGATTGCTGCTCAATCTCTACAACGTGGTGTTATTGGGCGAGCTGGGCCCTTTCTTGGCGGCCCTCCTGCTGCTACTCACGAAGGCAGGCTTCCTCTTCGCTCGGCTGTTGCTTCTGAGCTTCCGCGGGAGTCGCGCCGCCTAACAAGGCGCTGCAGCTGCCGGCCGCAGGCCCGGCCATATCGGGTCGTGGTACTCTTGGGGTGAACTCAGGCGTCTCGGCGCTGCCGCCCGGCCGCGGCCGCAGCTGAGCGCCGAGCTGTTGGGCTGCGCGGCGGTCAGCTTGCCTTG
>JBHHVJ010000061.1:0-18869 GCA_046754285.1 Myxococcota bacterium
GAGTTCGACTACGAGGTCTTCGCCCAGGTGAACTGCATCCAGACCGAGGACCACCGCGAGGGCGTGCGCGCCTTCTTCGACGAGAAGCGCGCCCCGGTCTTCAAGGGGCGCTGAGCCATGGCCGAGCCCGACTTCTACCTCTCCGACGAGCAGCGCGAGCTGCAGCGCGCGCTGCGCGAGTTCGTGGCGAAGGAGATCGCGCCCATCGCGGCGAAGTGCGACACGGAGGAGCGCTTTCCCGTGGAGCTCTTCCCCAAGCTCGGCCAGCTCGGCTACCTCGGCCTGCGCTTCCCGGAGGAGGTCGGCGGCTCGGGCGGGACGAACCTCGACTACGCGATCCTGTGCGAGGAGCTGGCCTACGGCTCGGCCGGCATCGCCCTCGGCTTCTACGTCCACATGGCCCTCGCGTGTGCGGCGCTTGAGGCCTTCGGCAGCGAGGCGCTGAAGAAGACCTGGCTGCGGCCCGCGCTACGCGGAGAGAAGATCGGGGCATGGGCCTTCGCCGAGGCCGGGGCCGGGTCGGACGCCGGCTCGGTGGCGACACGCGCCGCTCGCGACGGCGACGGCTACGTGCTTGACGGCTCGAAGCTCTTTATCACGAACGGACCCATCGCGGACTTCCTGGTGGTGGTGGCCTCGACGGCGCCCGAGCAGCGGCTCAAGGGGCTCTCGCTCTTCCTCGTCGAGCGCGACCGCCCGGGCTTCCGCGTGGCCGGCTCGCTCTCGAAGCTGGGCGTGCGGGCCTCGGAGATGGCGGAGCTCGTCTTCGAGGACTGCCGGGTGCCGCGGGAGAATCTCATCGGGAGAGAGAGTCGCGGGTTCCTCGACGCCCTGCGCACGCTCACCCTCGGCCGGATCGCCTCGGCAGCCTTCGCCACGGGCGTGGCCCGCGCGGCCTTCGAGGCCACGCTGGCCTACGCCGGCGAGCGGGTGCAGTTTGGGCAGCCGATCGGCTCCTTCCAGGCCGTGCGCTTCGGGATCGCGGACATGGCCGTGCAGATCGAGGCGGCGCGGCTCCTCTGCCACCGCGCGGCCATCGCGGCCGACCGGGGCCTCCCGCACGGCCGCGAGGCCAACATGGCGAAGCTCTATGCGACCGAGGCCTGTACGAAGATCGTGGAGCGCGCCCTCCACTACCACGGCGCGGCGGGCTTCATGTCCGAGTCGCCCATCCAGCGCTTCTACCGGGACTGCAAGGTCTTCGAGCTCGGCGAGGGCTCGAGCGAGCTCCAGCGCGACATGATCGCGCGGGAGCTGGGTCTGTAGCCGAAGAAGAGGAGACTCGTGCGGGGGCTCGGGCTCTTCGATCGGGGGCTATGGCTGCGGGAGCGCAAGCGCTGGATCGATGCGCCTCCTCCCGGGCCCCTCGACGGGCGCGATCCAGACCCGATCCGCGGCGGTCCGAGCCGCCTCGTCATCGCCCGGGACGAGGGGGCCCTCGACGCGGCCGGGGCGCCGCGCGGAGAGGCGATTCGTGCCATGCTCGCCCGCGGTCTCTGTGCGCTCACCGACGAGCCCGACGAGCGGACCGCCTGGGCGTCGCTCCTCCACGAGCTCCGCCCGGACGACGTCGTCGGGATCAAGCTCAACACCGTGGCCGTCCACCTGGCACCGCACCGCGCAGTCGTCGACGCCGTGGTCGAGAGCCTGGCCGAGGTCGGCGTCGAGCCGCACCACGTCGTCCTCTGGGACAACCTCGGGCGGCTCGGGCCGCTGCGGATGCGCTTCTACGGGGATCTCGATCGACCCGAGGGCGCCTACTACCAGGGAATGGCGCGGGCCGGCTTCGCGCCCGACCGGTACAAGGCTCCACGTCTGCTGTGCACGGTTCCACGGCCGCCGGGCCTCGGCTACGACCGCCGCGTCCGCGCCGAGGTCCCCTCGCAAGGTCTCCGGCTTCCGGTATCGAGGATCCTCACACGCGTCTGCGACCACGTCATCAACCTGCCCGTGCCGAAGGACCACCGCGTCACCGGCGTCACCTGCGCGCTCAAGAACTTCTACGGATGCGTGCCGCTCTGGGACGCGTTCCGACCGACCCATGCCGATCGCATGCACGCGAGCCGCGGCGACCCGCAGATCGCCGAGCTCTATGCCAACCCCTGCATCTCGGGCAAGGTCCGCCTCCATCTGTGCGATGCCCTGCGCGCGATCTGCGACGGCGGCCCCTGGGGCGAGCCGCAGCTCGAGCCGCGGAGCCTCCTGCTCGCCACGGACCCCGTGGCGCTCGACGCCTACGTTCTGGCCATGATCGACGGCGCCCGTCGGGTGCTCGGCATGGAGCGCGTCGCACGGCGCGCGCGCTACATCGAGTCCGCAGCCCGCCGCGGGCTCGGCACCAATGATCCGAGCTCCATCGACGCCCTGGATCAGGAGGGCAAGCCCCGACCATGGCCGCGCTGAAGCCCACTCCGAAGCGCGGCAGCCTCGAATTCTACGCCCGCGAGACACCCGACCGCATCGCGATCCTCGACGATCCCCACCGGCTCTCCTGGCGCGAGTGGAATCGCCGAGCCAATCGGCTCGCGACCGGCCTCGAGGAGACGGCGAGTGGGCGCGCCCCGCGAGGAGCTCCGTAACCCGAACGGCGCCGTCCATGGAGGCGCGATCGCCAGCCTGATCGATGCGGGGATCACCCAGGCTATGCTGATGACCGAGGAATACCAGGTGGCCGTCCGAGAGAAGCAGGGCTTCCTGACCACGATCGACCTGCGGATCCGCTAGCTCAGACTCGTTACCGCGGGCCCGGTGACCTCCGAGTCCAAGATCATGCACCTGGGAGGGTGCATCATCCACGCGAGCAGCGTCGTTCCGCAACGTCTCGGGCAAGGAGCTCGCCCTCGGCGACTCGATCCTGGCGTTCGTCTCTGGCGGGGGCGGGGGCGGTTCAGGCTCCCCGGCGCAGGTGGGCGAGGGCCCGCAGCCCCTGCCGCTCCGCCTGGCGCGCGAGGAGGCGGACGGCGGTGGGGAGGACGCCCGCGAAGCGCAGGGCGTTGCCCTGGAGCCGGGGCAGCAGGATCTCCGCAGGCCGCTTCTCTGCGGCGCGGTAGATGGCTTCGGCGACCTGCTGCGGCGTGAGTGCCCGGCTCGCGAAAGAGACTGCGTTCGAGTCATGGGGGATCTGATCCCGCAGCATCCCCGTGTCGACGGCGCCCGGGCAGACCAGGCTGAACGAGACCGGGAGCCCTGCGGCCTCGAGCGCGACGCCGTGATGGAAGGCGCGCACCGCGTGCTTGGTGGCGGCGTACACGACCTGGCCCTTGAGCGGCGCGAACGAGGCGAGGCTCCCGACGTTCACCACCTGGCCGTGGCCCTGGGCCGCGAGCCGGGGAAGGGCCGCCCGCACCCGTTGATCGGCCCCAGCAGGTTCACGTCGATCATGTGCTCGATCTCGTCGCGGGACTGCTCGCGCACCCAGCCGCTGTGGATGAGGCCCGCGTTGTTGACGAGCACGTCCACGCCGCCGAAGTGCTGCCACGCGTGGTCGAGCGATCGCTCCCAGCTCTCGACATCCCGGACGTCGAGGTGCACGGCGAGCGCCATCTCGCCGAGACGCTTGCACAGGTCTCGGGCCGCCTCCGCGTCGACGTCGCCGACGACCGCGCGGTGGCCGCGGGCGACCACGAGCTCGGCGGTGGCGGCACCGATTCCGCGAGCGGCACCCGTGATGAAGAAGACGCTGCCCGGCTTCACGCGCCGATCCGCCGGATCGGGTCCGAGCCGTCCCACGTGCGCGCCACTTCGGCGATGTGCTCGAAGGCCTTCCCCTTAGGGCCGCTGATCTCGGACAGCTCGATCACCGTCCCGGGATGCGCCTGCGTCGCGAAGTAGACGAAGCGTCCCTCGGGCCCGCCCACCTGGCCCGACTGCCCCACCTCGTGGCCCGCGGCGAGGAGGCGCGAGAGGTCCGCATCGAAGCGCTCGGTCCAGCACGCGACATGCTGGAGACCTTCGTGCCCGGCCTCGAGGAAGTCGCGGTACATCGAGGGAGCGGCGTTGCGTTGCTGGATGAGCTCGATCTGGAGCGAACCCCAGTGGGCCAGCGCGATCGAAACCCGGAGGTCCGAGGGCTTCCCGCGGTAGCGGAACTCCTCGATCGGGGCCCCCTCCAGGTAGAAGAAGGGGCCGACGCCCAGGACCTCGGTCCAGTGCTTCATGGCCGCCTCGATGTCGCGCACGACGTAGCCATTCTGGCGAATTTTCCCGAAGATGCGGCTCATCATCTCCTCCCGTGGACGAAGGCTCGTCCGGTAACATAGGAACCCCGAGGCCAAGGAGAGCGCCCATGTCCGTGTCCATCCCCCTCCCCCGCGACGCCGAGCTTCCCGAGGACGTCCGGAAGACGCTGGCGTCGCTGCCGCCCCTGCACGTGTTTCGCATGATGGCGAACGCGCCCACGAGCCTCCGACCCTTCCTCGACCTCGCCGGCTCGATACTCGTCGGAAGCGAGCTCGACCCGCGCAAGCGCGAGATCGCTGTGCTCCGGGTCGCGCACGTGACGGGATCGCAGTACGAGTGGACGCAGCACCTGCGGCTCGGGAAAAACCTGGGGCTCGGCGACGACAAGATAGCCGCGATCGCGGTCGATGGCCCGGTCGAGCGGCTCGACGAAGAGGGGCGCCTTCTCTGCCGCGTCGCGGAGGAGATCTCTCGGAACGTGCGCCTCTCCGACGAGGCGCTGTCGCAGATCGTCGATCGCTACGGGGTCCGCCAGGCGACCGAGCTGATCCTCTGCTGCAGCTACTTCAACATGCTGAGCCGCTTCCTCGAGTCGACCCGCGTCGAGCTCGAGGCCGAGGACCTGATCGCCGGCCGCACGCCGGCCGAGGTGGCCCGCGAGGCGGACACCGGCGGCTGACACGCGGCTACGCAATGGCCTTCGCCTCCCGCAGGCGGCGTATCTCGGCGACGTCGATCCCCCAGTCCGTGAGGGTCTCGTCCGTATGCTGCCCCGGGTGGGGCGGCGGGCGCTCGATCCCCGGAGGCGTGCGGCTGAAGCGGGGGGCCGGCGCGGGCTGGAGCGTGCCGTAGGCGTCGACGAAGGTTCCGCGCGCGACGTTGTGCGGATGCTCGTAGGCCTCGCCGATGTTGAGGACGGGCGCGAAGCAGACCTCGGTTCCCTCCATGATCTCGCACCACTCCTTGCGGGTTCGCGTCTTGAAGATCGCCCCCAGCCGCTCCTTCATCTCCGGCCAGCGGCTGCGGTCGCCTTGGCGCGGTAGCTCCTCGCCCTCGAGGCCGAGCTTTCTGAGCAGCGCCGCGTAGAACTGCGGCTCGAGCGAGCCCACCGAGACGTACTCGCCGTCCGCACACTCGTAGGTCTCGTAGAAGTGCCCCCCCGTGTCGTTGATGTTCGTCCCTCGCTCGTCGCTCCAGCGCCCGGCGTGGCGGAGGCCGTGCATGAGCGTCATCAGCACCGCGGCACCGTCGACCATGGCCGCGTCGACCACCTGGCCCCGGCCCGAGCGCTGCCGCTCGAGCAGCGCAACCAGCACGCCGAAGGCGAGGAACATGCCCCCGCCGCCGAAGTCTCCCACGAGGTTCAGCGGTGGGACGGGGGGACCGCCGGCGCGTCCGATGGGATGGAGCGCCCCGGCGAGCCCGATGTAGTTGATGTCGTGGCCCGCTGCCTGCGCGAGTGGTCCGCTCTGCCCGAAGCCCGTCATCCGCCCGTAGACGAGCCGAGGGTTGCGCTCGAGGCACACCTCGGGCCCCAGGCCCAAGCGCTCCATCACGCCGGGCCGGAAGCCCTCGAGCAGGGCATCCGCTCGCTCGACGAGGCGGAGCAGACAGGCCGCGCCCTCCGGGTTCTTCAGATCGACGGCGACGCTCCGTCGGCCCCGCGCCAGGAGGTCGAGAGACGGCTGCTCGGGGCGATCCGCGAGGACGCTCGAGGTACGCTCGACGCGGATCACGTCGGCGCCCATGTCCGCGAGCATCATCCCTCAGAAGGGGACCGGTCCGATGCCGGCGACTTCAATCACGCGAATTCCCTCGAGCGGACCCATGGCTATCTGCCGACGTAGCGGGGCTGACGTTTCTCGAGGAACGCACGCGGACCTTCCCGTGCGTCCTCGGTCTGCATCACGACCCGAGCGCTCGCATCCATGATCGCAGGCCCCTCCTCGAGAGAGACACTCGCCGACCGAACCACGGTCTCCTTGATCTTGCGCACCGCGACCGGCCCGTTCTCCACGATCTTCCGGGCCAGCGCCGTCGCGGTCGGCAGGAGCTCGGCCGCCGGGACGACGTGGTTGACGAGGCCGATGCGGAGTGCCTCGGCGGGGTCGATCGGGTGAAGGACATGATCATCTCCGGCGGCGTCAACATCTACCCGGCGGAGATCGAAGCCGTGCTGTGCGAGCATCCGAGCGTCTTCGACGCCGCCGTCATCGGAATCCCGCATCCCGATTGGGGCGAGTCCGTGATGGCCGTCGTGGAGCTCCACGAAGGCGCCAGCGCCAGTGAGGACGAGCTCGTCGGTCACTGCCGCGCGCGGCTCGCTGACTTCAAGGCACCGCGCACGATCGAGTTCACGAAGGAGTTCCCCCGAAACCCGACCGGCAAGGTCCTGAAGCGAGCGCTTCGCGAACGCCACTGGTCTGCCAGCGGGCGCACGATCTGAACCCCGCTCGCGCTGCCGAAGGGCGCTGCCCGGCTCCTGCTGCGCGATCTCCTTCTGCTGAGCGCCGCTCCGGCGCGCTCCGCTCCGTCGCGTCGGCCACAAGGGCGCGCCCTTCGTTGCGCAGACTTCACTGCGGTCACGCGTTTCGCCTCGCTCCTTCGCTCCGCCGGCCCTGCGCGCCTGGCCCCCGTCGGCCGTCTCTCCTGGCTCGGTTGAGAGAGACGGCCCCTCGAGGGGGCCACAACCATCGAAGGAGAGCCACATGGCAGCCAAGAAGACCGATCGCATCCTCCTTCAGCAGCACGACCGCCTCGCCGTCTACGGCGTGCGCCGCTTCACCCGCAAGGACGAGACCGAGGACTCGTTCTGGACGCTCATCGGGACCGCGTTCCCGTGCGCGGACGGGTCGCTCAACCTCGTCCTCGACTACGTGCCGACGAGCGGCGCGAGCCTCAACGTCCGCCCCTTCAACGCGCGGACGGAGGCGTAGCCTTCCGGGCGGGCGGCCTCAGCCGCCCACCCTCCCGTTCTCGGCTCCCGCCGAGCCCAGCTCACGCTGAGCGAATCGAACAAGGCCCGCGGGGCCGGCCACGCTCTCGCAGATCGACCGGGCTGCCGGGGCGGAGCACCCGCGCGGCCTGGCTACCGGCTCTGGCGTGCTTCCAGAAAGCGGTCCCGCAGCACGAACTTCTGGACCTTGCCCGAGGCCGTGAGCGGCAGCTCTTCGAGGAAGATCCACTCCCGGGGTGTCTTGTGGGGTGCAAGCTGCTCGCGCACGAAGCGGTGGAGATCCTCCTCGCTCGCCTGCGCCCCCGGTGCCAGCCGCACGAAGGCCGCCACCTGCTCACCCCATCTCTCGTCGGGGATGCCGACCACGGCGACGTCCCCCACGGCCGGGTGGCTGAAGAGCACCTCCTCGATCTCGCGTGGGAAGATGTTCTCACCACCGCGGATGATCATGTCCTTGATCCGTCCGACGACGCGACAGTAGCCCCGGGAGTCCATCGTACCGAGATCGCCCGTGTGCAGCCAACCCTCGGCATCGATGGCGGCGGCCGTGGCTGCGGCCATCTCGAAATAGCCGTGCATCACGGCGTAGCTTCGCGTACAGATCTCTCCCACGTCGTCCGGCTCGACGACCTTCCCGCTCTCGGGATCCACGATGCGCACCTCCGTCTGCGGGAGCGGGAGGCCCACCGTCTCGGCCTTGTCCTCCGCGTCGTCCCCCGGCCGCGTCTTTGTGATCGTGCAGGAGGCCTCTGTCTGCCCGAAGAGGACCGAGAACTCTACGCCGAGCGCGGCCTCGATGCGGCGTACGAGGGCCGCCGGCACCGTCGCCCCTCCCGCCCCCACCGCACGCAGAGTTGACAGATCCCGGTTCGCGAAGTCTGGGTGCTCCACCATGGTGATCAGCGTGGTCGGCACCGTGCCGAAGGCGGTCACCCCCTCGCTCTCGCAGAGCGAGAGGGCGAGCCCGGGATCGAAGACCTCGGTCTGCACGAGCGCGGCCCGGCTGGCGAGCGTCCCGAGCACACCGACCACGCAGCCGGCGACGTGGAAGAGCGGCAGCGGGTTGAGGAAGACGTCGCCCTCTCCCACCCCGAGGCCCTGCGTCACGAGGCGCCCGTTGTTCGTGATCCCCCGGTGGTGAAGAACGGCCCCCTTGGGAACGCCGGTGGTTCCGGAAGTGTACTGGATCTGTGCCGAGTCGAGCGGCGAGACCGCCGGAAGGCGCTGCTGCGGGGAGCCCGATGCACAGAGATCCTCCCACTCCGTGAAGGCGATCCGGCTCCGCAGCGCAGGGGCATCCTTCGCGGCCTCTGTGACCCAGTCGCCCATCGGGCTCCCGCGGAACTCCGGTACGAAGAGGATGCCCGCCGCCTTCGACTGCCGAAGGGCGTAGCGGAGCTCGCGGAGCCGGTAGGCCGGGTTCAGCGGTACCAGCACCAGCCCCCCCAAGCCGGCAGCGAGCTGGAGCAGCACCCACTCCGGAAGGTTGGGCGCCCAGACCGCCAGGTGCTCGCCCGGATCGAAGCGGCCGAGCAGCGCTCGTGCCACACGCTCCGCATCTTGCAGAAGCTCGCAGAAGGTCCAGCGACGGCGTGCGGCAACATCGGGGACCCCTTGGATCAGCGCCACGCGATCGGTGGCGGCTTCCGCCGCCTGACGCAGCACACTGCCGACGGTCGAATCGAGCACGGGATCCGACGTATCACCGACGATGTGCGAGACGGACAAAGCCAACGGAGTCTTCCTACGGGGCGACACGGGGCAGGTGGAGCCGGTTCTGTACCACAGGCCAACTCCTCCGGCCGTACGCCCCCTCCCCGCTGAGTTTAGAGCTTCGCGAGAACGGTGTCGCCGAAACGCTCAATCTCCGCACGGATGGCGTCCGCGTCGGCCCTCCGGCCAGAGCCACTCTCGACGAGCCCCGGGGGACCGATCACGAGGCGCGACACCCCCAGATCCTCGGCCCGACGCACGGCGCCCACATCATACGAGTAGAGAATCGAGGTCACTTCGATCTCATCGGGATCGCGACCGACGCGCCCGCACTCCTCTCGCAGGATCCCCATCAGCTCACGCAGTCGCGCCTCGTCGCCGCGGCCGGGGAAGAACCCGTCTCCGACACGGGCGGCGCGACGGGCGGCACCGTCCGCATGACCTCCGACGATGATCGGGACACCCCCGGGCTGAACCGGCTTCGGGTTCGACTCCACCGCACCCCAGCGATAGAAGCGGCCTTCGAAGGGCTCCGGCTTTTCCGCCCAGAGGGAGCGGATGGATCGAATCGACTCCTCGGTGCGCGCCGCCCGCTCCTTGAAGGGGATCCCGAGAACCTCGAACTCCTCCTTCAGCCATCCGATGCCCACGCCCAGAATCGCGCGGCCCCGCGAGAGTACATCGAGTGTGGCCAGCTCCTTCGCCACATAGGTGGGGTGTCGCTGCGGCAAGATGAGAACGCCCGTGGCCAGGCGGAGCTTTGACGTCGTCGCGGCCAGGAAGGCCAGAGGAAGCAAGGGATCGGGGATCGGCAGCGCCTCCGTGCCTGGCAGACGACCGCTGCGGCTGTAGGGATACTCCGTGTTGTAGCCGACTGGCACCACGACGTGCTCGATGGTCCAGAACGACTCGATCCCGACCCCCTCAGCCGCGTGACCGAGAGCCATGAGAAGATCTGGGGCGGCATACGGACCTGCATTCGAGAAGGCGACTCCGAACTTCACTTTCCTCTCCTTTGCAGCTCGACTCGGTAAGAGTGGGGCTTTGACGGCCGTGGCCTGTCCACGCAGCGAAGGACTCGATTGTAGAGAAACACGCACGGATCCAAACATGGGGCCGCGCCGTACTGACCGGACACTGCCCGCTCGAGGGCGGCGGCTGGAGCCTCTCGAACCTTCGAGGGGTCACCGAGGTGTCCCTGACGGGGTGTCGCACGAACCCTGGCAGCCTGGGGCCTCAGGGCATGGCCGCGGCTTTGAGCTCGACGAGCCGGATCAGGTCGCCGAGCACGAAGGTGTAGTCGAGAATGTGCGTCCCCAGGAAGCCAGGCGATAGGATCGGGCGGTCGAAGGGGATCAGATTCAAGCGCACATCCCCGGGACCGGGGCGAACGCGAATCTCCAGATAGCTCAGACCCCGATCGTCCGTGGCGCACTCGCCGGCGTAGAAGCTCGCGTACTTGACGAACGGCGTGCCAAAGCCGGGGTCTGGGACGATGTTGTAGAGCGGCTGGTTGTTGACGGTCGGCAGATAGGTGGCGAGAAACTTCGCCTCTCCTCCGGCCAGTGCGGCCGGGTTTGTACACGCCGTGTCCATTCCGTCGGGCCCGACCGCATTGGAGCCTCCCACCGGCGGGAATCCCTCGGCGTAGCTGCGAAACGCGATCACGCAGCCGGTCTCCTCGTCCGCCGTGCAGAGTGGGATGTTCTGCAGGCTGCCGCCGGTGGTCTGGTCTGGAGGGACGTAGACCCTGCCGCCGATCAGCAAGGCCGTGATCAGCCGGGCCCGCAGCGCCGGCGAGGAGTCGAGCGCCTCGCTCATCAGACGCGTGGTCATCCGGGTCCCCTGCGAGTGACTCAGGATCACGAAGTTTCGTCCCGCGCCGAACTGGGACAGATACCACTCGAAGGCCGCCTTCACATCTCGATACGCGATCTCCGTGAAGCGGGCGAGATCCGGACTGCTGAACCCCGTGAAGGTGACCTGTCGGTAGAGGGGCGCAAAGATGCGGCATGAGGCGTTCAGACGAGCGGCCTGGCTGAGCAATGCGTCGAGCTCCAAGCTCACGTCCGAGAAATCGTCGTGGTTCCCCGGCGGGTCCACCAGATGGACAGTCGGGTAGACATAGAAGCAATCGTAGGGCTGCTCCTCGCTGCCCGTGTGGCCCTCGAGAGAGCTCGACCCATCCGGCAGCAGCTCCATCGCGTCGAGTGAGTTCACGAAGCACTCGTTCCGGGTCAGGCCCGGCCGACACAGCCAATGGCGTTCCTGACCGTAGTCGAGCGTGCAGGCGGTCGGCTTTCCGTTCCACGCGATCAGTTTGCGTCCCCTCCCACCCTCGATCTCCTTCCAAATCAGACGGCTACCGTCAGCGGTCGCAAACCGCGTACACATGCGATGGACCGAGGCGTCTGTGCGGTTGAAGATCGTGAGGGAGACGATGATTCCACCTTCGGCGGTAGGCTCTCCCCCTGCCACGAGGTCGATGGAGCTGTCGGGGTCATCGCCCAGTGACTCCGCCACCACGAGCACGCGCTTGCTCGACCGTACGCTGAAGAGTTTCACCCCGCCCGCCTCGAGTGCGGCGGTGTCGACGTAGCGTGCGCTGATTCGGTTCAGTCGCCAGCGGGGACCCTGTGGCATCTCGAAGCGGGCCCGGGCTGCCTCCGGGGCGTCGCCGTAGAAGACCTCCAGTGTGGCATCGAGCAGAGCGGGATCTCCGCTGGGTCCCTTCTGGATCCCGCCATCGTGCTTCGCCATGAAGACGAGCCGGCTGCGGCCAGAGCCCGCTCCGGGATCGAGGATGACGAGCTTCCTTCCTGCAACTCCCGCGTCGGCGGCGAACGTTGAGCCGGCCGCGAGGCACAGGATGAGGGCCACCGCCACGAGGTTGAGTCGAGCCCCGGCGGTGGGAGCGCGCTCTCGACCCATCGAACCCTCCGCCCTCGGCAACCTGCAACTGGTCGACATCTACCACTTCTGCTCGTCGGAGCAGCATACCTCGAGCTACGGTTCCCGATCAAGACGCAGGGCCAGGTCCCGGCTGAACACCGGAAGCCTCAGCACGGCCTCGCCTGCAACCGGCATGAGGCTACCCCCCACACTCTGAATACCGGTCAACGTGTCCATCCAGGTTGCGGTCCAGACGCCGTTGTCCAGCCCGCTGAGCTCCAACGTGCCGTTCCGGATCGGAGCTTCATCGGGTGAGTACCACTGGTGGGACACGTTCTTGACCCACACGAGCGTCACTTCCCTTCCGCGTAGAGCGAAGGCGCGCAGCGAGCGACCGTCGGGCGCCCTCGCCGTCGCCGCGCCGGTCCGAAAGCTCCCGGCAGCGAAGTCGACCCCCGCAACGAAAGCCGCCAGCGGCCCGAAGTGAAAGTACTGGTCTAGCGGATCCCGTACGTTGTCCCACCACCAGGCCATGCCGCTCCCGAAGCTCTGCGCGAACAATCCCGCCCAGAGAATGTCGTGGAAGCCACTCCCATCAGGGTCCGCGCGGATCGTCTCGGCAGGCCCGCGGAAGTCGATTCCCGCCTCAGCCACCAGCAGGGGCTTGCCGTAGCGCCGCAGCAGCGTGCCGAGCTCCGGGAGGGCTGCGCTGAAGTCCACCGGGAGGGTCTCGCCGATGCCGTAATGATGGACCTGCACGAAATCGATCTCATCGAGCTCCCATAGAGGGGCGTAGGGTGTATCCCCCCCCGAGAGGAGGCGGAATCCATCGAGACTCGTGCTCGTCGAGATCAGGTGTCTGTAGACATCGTGCTTCCCGATCTCCGCAGCCATCTCACGGTGCCAGGCCACCACATCCTCGACCGGTGGAGGTGCGACCAGATCGACCTCGTTCCAGAGCTCCCAGGCCATGAGGTTCGGTGCAGAGCCCCAACGCGCCACGATGTAGCGCAGGCGCCGCTTGAAGAGCGCCCGCGCCTCGGCATCGACGAAGAAATCACGAGGAGAGGCCAGGGGCCCGCCGTTGGCGACATTGTACGGATTGTCCGCCCACTCGGAGTTGAACGCGAGTGAGAAAGGGCCATGGTTTTGAATCGAGAGCATCACGAAGATGCCATGGTGACGCGCGAGCTCCATGACGTAATCGAGCTGCCACGCCCGGTCCAGGCGCAGCGTGTAGTCTCCCAGCGAGCTCGCCGTTCTGTTCCCGGCTTCATCCCGCTCGATCCACTCCAGCCCGAACGCCCAGCTCGGCATCCAGAGACGCACGTAGTTGCAACCCTCGGCTGCGATACGCGCCAGCCAGTCGTCGTACGCGAACGTCCCTCGTGCGTCGTACCACGCCATATTCTCGCCCACCGCGAAGAAGCTGCTCCCGTCATCGAAGCTCAGGTAGTGGGGGGCGCTCGTGGAGCGTCGTACGAATCCGTGAACGCCCTCGGGCGCCGATTCGACGCTCAGTGCTCTCCAGGGGCCGATCTGAGTCCCCGTCGATGTCACCACACGGTAGCGCCAGGACCATTCACCCGGCTCGTCCGGTGTAAACCGGATCTTCCAGTGGAGACCGTTGACCGCT
Organism: Myxococcota bacterium; assembly: GCA_046754285.1. Taxonomy (GTDB): domain Bacteria; phylum Myxococcota_A; class UBA9160; order SZUA-336; family SZUA-336; genus JBHHVJ01. Next base: position 13,377 of record JBHHVJ010000061.1, read on the forward strand.
GTGAGCCGCTCGATGCCTGCGCGCAACTCGCGAGCATACTCACGCGATACAAAACCATCCACGACCTTGAGGACGCCGGAGGGAGATTGGAACTCCCCCGACACGACGATCTGTGAGGGGTCGAAGGGGTTGGCCGCCGTGACCGGCCGATCGAGAACGGCCTCGAAGCGCTCCCAGACGGTGACGCGGTCCGTCGAAGGGAAGACCGCACAATGACCGCCGTCCGCTGCGCCGATCCGCCCATCCCCGTTCGTGTCTGCGGCATCGATGCAGTGCGTGTAGCCGGGACAGAAAATCCAGCGTGAGCCCTGCGAAGTCCCGCGACAACGCTCCTCCGTCCGGATGGAGCAGCGGAGCTTGCCGGCGGCGGCGAGATCCTTACGGAGACAGGGCGCGCGAGCGCCTGCGAGACCACAGGTGGAACGTCGACTGTTCCGATTCACGATCGTTCTGCACTGGCGGCGCAGCAAGCCGAGCTGGACGGCGTCCTTGACCACGTCCCGGGCGCAGCGCCTGTAAGCATGTGCAGAGGCTGCCTGCACGCAGGGGCAAGCGGCCTCGATCCCGGCTCGAAGTGTCGCGATCGCGCTGCGGTCCTGCTCGGCAAACCGCTCCGTCAGGCAGTCGGTGGCGACGGCAGAAAGCGGAAGGCCGATAACGAGCGCGAAGCCGAGAGCGAGCCCACCGGCGAGTGCCGGCCAAGGACTCACGGCCACGGATCCCCACAGCACCGGGGCTCGCCCCAGAACCTCTCCAAGCGCAGGTTTCACATCGGACACATCGGAGATTGTACTACGCGGTGCACGGATGGAGCCCCATGCAGTGAGCCTGCAGGGATCCGAACGACGGACATGAAAGCGAAGAGCCCTCGGAGCTCCGTTCCGACACCGCCCGTGACGCGGCGTCCCGTGCACAGCACCGAGACCCTCGCAACTACCCACGTGCCTCCCGGCACAGGCGATCCTCCACCCGCTCGCGCAGGGCCGTCGCGTCATGTACCGCGTGGCCTGCCTGGTCGTTGTTGAAGAACGCCCAGACGTCGATCCCGTGCTCCAGCCAGGCCGCAATGCGGCGGGCCTCGCCCGCGAGCTGTCGGGGCCCGTAGCCACCCGAGTAGAGCCCGGCGGTGCCGTGATAACGAAGGTAGATCCAGTCGGCGGTGCGCACGCGTGGGTGGCGGGGGAGCAGGTCGTGAAGAACGAGGGCCGCACGGTGGGCCCGGAGGACGTCGAATACGGCATCGCTGAGCCAGCTCGGATCTCGCAGCTCCACGGCCCAGCGGTGGCGTCGGGGTGCGGCGGCGAGGAAGGCGTCCAGACGCTCGGGGTCGGCGCGCCAGCGCGGCGGAAGCTGAACCAGGATCGGGCCGAGGCGCGCTCCCAGGCGCTCGGCCCCGGCCAGGAAATGCCCGAGGCTGCCGGCGGGATCCTTCAGCTTACGGAGATGGGTTCCGTAGCGGCTGAACTTGAGCGCGTAACGGAAGCCGCGCGGCGCTCGATCGCGCCAGCTCTCGAAGGTCTCGACGGACGGCAGGCGATAGAAGGTGTTATCGATCTCGACGCAGCCGAAGTGCCGCGTGTAGCACTCGAACCATCGTGCGCGCGGGAGGTCATGCGGGTACAGGACACCGCGCCAGTGATCGTAGTGCCAGCCCGAGGTGCCCACCCGCAGGACCCCACGCGCTCCGGAGCTGTGGGGATCCTGGCCGTCTCGGCGCATCTACGTGCCTCGTCGACGTTCCTCCTATCGTACTCGAGCTGGGCCCACCGCGTGCACGCGCTCAGGGCGGAAGGAGCGCGATCGCGCGCAGCGGACCACCGGAGCCGCCCTCGATCTTCATCGGCAACGCGATGACGGTCGCGCCCGTGGGCGGAAGCCTCTCGAGCCGGGCGAGGTTCTCCAGACCCGGAACGTCCGCAGCCGCCGCGATGCGGTGGACGGGAAAGTCGCGCGACGGACCGTGATCCATGGAGGCCGTGTCGATCCCCAGCACTCCGGCGCCGCGCTCGCGGATCAGGAGCTGCGCCGCGTCGGCACCGAAGCCCGGGAAGTGGAGGTTCGAGGCATCCCCCGGCGTGTCGTCTCCCAGGTACGCCTTGCGGTCGCCCCAGCGCGCTCCCCAGCCGGTGCGCATCAGCACAATCGCACCCCGCGGGATCCGGCCGTGCCCGGCCTCGAACGCGCGGACGTCCTCGACGGTGAGCCGGTAGTCCGGATTTCGTGCCGCCTTTGCGCTGACATCGATCACAACGGCGGGGCCCATCAGCTGCTTCAACGGGATCTGCTCGAGCGTGCGTTTCCCTTCGCCGAAGTGGATCGGCGCGTCCATGTGTGTGCCCCCGTGCTCGGGCGTGCAGACCGAGTACGAAGCATAGAAGTAGCCGGCCTCCGTCCGGCCATAGGCGAGCGGGTGGTGCTCGAAAGTGCTCGGCGAGGTGGGCCAGTAGAGCGTCTCCGCGTTGAACGCCCAGGTCAGGTCCACGAGCTCACGATTCGCGAGATCCTCCGCCGCTGCCCCAAAGGGCAGCCACAGAACGAAGAGCGCCTGCACCCATGCCATGGCCATCCCTCCCGGTCTTCTTCTCACTCCAGGTAGCCGAGCGCGCGAAGCCTCTCACGCTGAATCCGGGTCGCTCGGGGGTCCACGATCGGAACGCTCGGAATGCGGCCGCGCTCGAACCTCTTGAGGGCATCGCCCCGTACGGGGTCGGCCTCGGCGAGTGCAAGGAGCGTTTTGGCCGCTCTCGAGTCCCGCCAAGCCCGGGGCGAGGTCTCTCCTGGATCTTCGTGCAGATCGATGAACCAACGCTCCAGCAGCCGCGTGGAGTCCGCGGAGAAACCCAGGAACCACTTCCGATCCCCCTGGATGGCGGCCCGCCAGAAGCGTGAGTCGAATCCCACACCCATGAAGCCGCGGATCGTGGTCTCCGCAAAGACGACCCGTTTCGAATCGACGCGGCGGGCCGCGCCCAGATCCAGGCCCCGCATCTCTTCAGGAATTCTCGCCCCCGCGAAGCCCAGCACCGTCGGCGCCACATCGATTCCGGAGACGAGCCCCGCGCGGCGCTTCCTTCCGAAACCCGGGCCTCGCAGCAGGAACGGCACGCGAAGAATCTTCTCGTAGACATGGTATCCGTGCGCGAAGTAGATCTCGTGCTCCAGCATGCTCTCCCCATGATCGGCCGTCAGGATCACGAGCGTCCGATCGAGCGAGGTGTGTCGTGCGAATCCGTCGAGGAGACGGCCGAGCTGGGCATCGAGATAGGCGATCTCCTCGTCGTACGCGTCAACGAAATCCAACCCGTCCACGGCCTTCACCCCTTCCTCCACCTCCTTGTACAAATCGAAGGCCGCCGGGTCGTCCGGCGAGACCCAGTGCGGCTCATCGTGGGAGAACGAAAGCGGCCGGCATTCGGGGGCGCGATACGGCCTATGGGGGTCCATGTAGTGAAGCCAGAGAAAGAGCGGCCGCGCCGGATCTCGCCCGTCGGCGAGCCAGAGCAACGCGGCATCCGTGAGCCGCCCGGCGCGTCTCTCGATGCGATGCGAGTTCGGCACGCGGCTGTCGAGGAATTCGTCGAAATGATCGAAGCGGTCTCCAAGGTCGGTCGCCTCGTGTGTCAGCACGGCGTTGCCCACGAAGCCCGCCCGCTGATAGGCCGGGGGAAGCAGATCCGGGATCAGCTTCGTGGCCTGCGGAACGAGCTGACTGAATGCCCGCACTCCGTGCTCCTGCGGGAGCCGCCCGCTGAGGATGCTGATCACACTCTGAGGCGTCCTTGCCTCTGCGGAGTACGAGTTCTCGAAGACCGTGCCCTCGCGAAATAAGCCATCGACCCGGGGGGAAGTGCGACGCGTGTAGCCGTAGATGCCGAGATGATCGGCCCTCAGCGTATCGACGGTGATGAGCAAGACATCGCGCGGGCCCTCCGGCGACGGTGCAGAGCAGCCGGCAACGACAAGCAGGGTCAAGAGGAGGAGTAGCCGACGGGACAGGACGGCAAGGGTAGTGCCGCAGTGAGTCCACGACCAACGGCTCCACGCGATGAAGCGGCTTCCCGCCACGGCCCTGCTGCGGCAGGCTGAGCTCCGTCGTCTTGGAGAGCCTAGAATCCGGTCGCCCATTGGCCTCTCCCAGGGCTGCGAGCTTCCGAACGAGGACGCGGTCTCCGACACGATCACGCTCGCCCGCTCCTCCCTCCCGCTGGTGAGCACACCCGTCGGCATCCCGTGGGCGAGCCTGGCCGCCAACCCGGCCTCCATCGAGGACGGCGATCCCCCAGCACGCACGCCCTGAAGATCGGGGCCAGCATGGGCATGTCTTCCTCCTGCGCCCTCGTCTTCGGGGTTCCCTGCCCGGAGCGTCATCCGAGCAAGCGTCGTACGGATGATCACAAGGCCTTGACCACATTGGAGGAACTGGAAATTCTCCGCCGGGAACCCCGGATCGTTGTCAAAGGAACGTGACACTGCGCGTGACACACCGCGTGTTTCTGCTCCGTTATCTAGCCGACATCGCTCGGCCTTTCCAGGTTCTTGTCATCGGTGCTTGACGATTGCGCCGAAACGACACACGATGGGGTCCGCTTGGAGGGAAAAGAGGCTCTCCTGGCCATGAGGCGAGCACATGGCGCCCCCGCTCCACCTTACCCAGGTCCGGGCCGTGGCGCGGCGACTCCAGGCCGCGCCGCTCCTTCTCTCAATGGTCGGGCTGCTGCAGGCTGGCGTCGCCCTCTCAGCAGAATCGCTGATCCTCGATGACGAAGGCGGCCGGTTTCCGCTCGGCCTCCACCTCGAGATCCTCGAAGATCCGCAGGGGGTCTGGACGATCGACGATGTTGACTCGCCGCCGCTCCGGGAACGCTTTGTCGCCAGCGATCGAGAGATTCCGAACCTGGGGCTGACCCATTCCGTCTACTGGCTGCGCTTCCATCTCAGCAACGCCACGTCCGTCCCACGAAGCTGGCTGCTCGAGATCGACTGGCCGCTCTTCGATCTGATCGACTTCTACTACAGGCAGGATTCCGGGGAGTGGGCGGTCCGCAGAGCGGGCGAGCGAGTCCCCTCGAGCCAGTGGGAGCTGCCGTACCGAAACCCGATGTTCCGTGTTCCGCTCTCACGCGGCGAATCTCGGACCTACTACGTTCGCTTCGAGGGGGAAGATACGATGCTCTTCCCGCTCACCCTATGGTCAGCCGAGGCCTTCGAGCGATCTCGGACGCGCTCGAGCGCGTGGCTCTCTCTGTACTACGGAATCCTGATCGGGCTGATCGCTTATCACCTGCTTCTCTTCCTGCTCCTTCGTGACCGGGATTGTCCCGCTCCGTGTTGATTTTGTAGAGCGGCGACTTCTGGGTTGACGTTCTACGCGACCTTCCTCTCGTTGTCGAGTTCCTTCTGGTTGGCTTCGAGGGCTCGGATCAGGTCGGGCATCGAGCGATAGCCTCGAAGCCGTCGAAACTTCTTTTCCGCTTCCCCGATCCCCGTAGCGAC
>JBHHVJ010000062.1:0-18763 GCA_046754285.1 Myxococcota bacterium
GCCGCCGCTGCACACATCGGCGGTCGTGCAGGTGTCTCCATCGTCGCACGGGAGGCTGTTCGGTGGGTTCTGGCAGCCGAGAGCCGGGTCACAGAGGTCGTCGGTGCAGAGGTTCCCGTCGTCGCAGTCGAGGGGCGGGCCCGGCTCGCAGACGCCTCCCGTACAGACGTCTCCGGTCGTACAGAGACTCCCGTCCTCGCAGGGAAGCGAGTTCGGGGGGTTCAGGCAGCCGCCGAGGCCGTCGCAGAGGTCGTCGGTGCAGAGATTGCCATCGTTGCAGTCGAGGAACGGCCCCGGGATGCAGGCGCCGAACGGATCGCAGCTGTCGCCGAGCGTGCAGGGGTCTCCGTCCTCGCAGCTCCCCGCGACCGGAGTATTCAGGCAGCCGACGGCAGCGTCGCAGCTGTCGGCCGTGCAGGGGTTGCTGTCGTCACAGTCGAGCGGCGGACCGGCGTTGCAGCTCCCCGCGCTGCAGAAATCTCCCTCGCTGCAGGCGTCTCCGTCCTCACAGGCGTTCGTGTCGTCCGCCGGATTCGTACAGGTCTCATCGGGGAGGCAGATGTCGTCGGTGCAAGCATTCCCATCGTCGCAGTCGGCCGGTCCGAGGCAGCCACGGCAGGAGACCAGCGTGGGGTCGAGCACCGCGGTCAGTGGCGGGGTGAAGCTGCCCCCGGCGACATCCGGTGGGTCCGCACGCACGCCGTAGAAGAGATCGATGGTGGACAGGACCGTGCCCACTCCCGCGCTGAAGATCCCCTGAAGCACGACGGAGTCGCTCGCCGTGAGCGAAATGCTCGCAAAGTCTCCGTCGGCCCGGATGCGCACACCGGGATCAACGCTCAGGAAGCAGGCGGTCAGGAGGACATCGCCTCCGAACCCACCGGAGCCGCCGCGTCCGTCGATGTCGGCCGCGATCGTGAGGTCTCGGGCGGCCTCGATCTCGACCGGTGCCGCCCCGCTCCCGAGGGCCCCTCTGGCGTTCGCCTCGATCGGGGCCAGCAGCTCGGCGCTCTCCGTGGTGCTCAGAAACGCGTCTCCGGCACCGCCGGTTCCACCGTCGAGCCTGACCGGTGCGCGCACGAGCAGAGGACCGCTCGCGAAGATCTCCAAGCTGCCCCCGAAGCCGTCGCCGCCGAGCCCGGAGAGCTCGATGGCCCCGTCGATCGTGACCGTCACGCCGTCCAGCGCGACGAAGCCTCCGAAGCAGTCGCCGGCCCGCGCGCTGACCGTCACGTTGGCCAGCACGGCGATGTCCCCGAGCGTGAAGAAATCGATGTCGCCTCCGTCCCCGCAGAGGTCGACGCCGGCTCCCGAGCCGCGCGCGAGAACGGGGGCCGTCAGCGTGATCGGACCGGTCGCGGCGAGGGCCACACTCCCGCCGTCCCCGTTCTCGCCCCCTCCATCGAGGTTCGCCGCGGCCATCGTGATCGAGCCCCCGGCGCTGAAGTCCAGCAAGCCACCTCCGCCTCCGCCGCCCGATAGGTCGATGTCGCCGCTGACGGTTATGTCACCCCCCGCCCTCAGGTCCAGGTCGCCCCCCGTCCCCTGGAAACCCCCGGGGCCGATCACGTTTCCCGAGAGCGTGATGTCCCCCGGGGCCGTGATGGTGAGCGAGCCCCCATCGCTGTCGCCGCTCTTCGCCTTGAATCGCAGCTTCGCGGAGGCGCTCACGCTTCCCCCGGTGCTGGAGACGAAGATCGAGCCCCCCGGCACGCCACTGGCGTCGAGGGCTGGCGCGATCGTCGTGCTGTCCACGTGGATTTCTCCGGTGACCTCGATCCGGATCAGCGCCCCCGCGAGGCTGCCGCCGTTGCCATCGATGACTCCCGAGCCGCGCAGCTCTAGGCTCCCCGCCCGCAGCGTGAGGGAGCGCAGTCCGAGGGCATCGGGGAGCAGCGTGAGCTTCTTCTCCAGGATCAGCGCCCGGCTGCCGAAGTCGAGGATGGCCCCCGGGTCGATGCTGAAGCTGCTCGAGATGATGCAGGGATCGCCGGTGCAGAGGTCGTCGACCTGGCTGACGGCGAGGGCAGGTTCGGGAGCGAGCCCGAGGAGAAGAGCCAGAAGATGACAGCCGCGTCGCCGTCCAGGTCTCGAGCCTGCCTTGTGTCGCCGTGGGTACACCCGGAGCGCCAGTCTCCTGCCGCACCCACGTCCGAGTCAAGCGCCACCCCATGCCGAGCGTGTGCTGGTGCGGGCCCTGCGGCCGGTGCTAAAGTCGGGGTCTTGGAACGCGACCCTCCGCCAGCCACGCTCCGTCCGTGGGCGCAGCTGTGGTCCCGAGCGACGCCGCCCACCGCACCCCCCAGCACACGATGGGGTGTCGAGATCGCCAGCGCGGCGCTGCGCCCGGCGGGACTGGGGCCCCCATCGGCATGAAGCCTCCGCCCCGGAGCGCTCCGTAGATGGAGCCGCTCGTCTACGTCTCGATCATCGTGCTCTGCCTGCTCGCCTCCGCCTTCTTCTCGGGGAGCGAGGTGGCGCTGCTGAGGCTCCGTGACCACGACATCGAGCGCGACGTGGAGGCCGCGCGCGGCCCGGCCGCTCTGGCCGCGCGGGACCTGCTGCGCTCGACCTCCCGGCTCCTCATCACGATCCTGCTCGGCAACAACCTGGTCAACATTCTCGGCTCGGCGGTCTTGACCGCTCTCGCGCTCCACCTCCTGGACGAGCGCGTCGGCATTCTGGCGGCCACCGCGGTGATGACCGTTCTGGTCCTGATCTTTGCCGAGGTCCTGCCCAAGGCCGTGGCGGCTCGGGACCCGCGGCGCGTCGCCTACCGGGTGGCCCTTCCGCTCTACCTTCTGCACCAGCTCCTGCGTCCGATCCACATCCTCGTGGACCGCATGATCGAGCCGGTGGTGCGGCGTCTGGCCGGCCGCGTCAGCGGCGCCCCCACCACCGCGGAGGAGGTGCTCCGTCTCGCGCGCGCGGCCCGCATCGATCAGCCGGACGGCACGCCGCTGGGGATCATCGGGGCCGCGGTGGGGGCCGCCGAGATGACCGTCTCCGAGGTGATGGTTCCCCGCACCGAGATCGTGGCGTTTCCGATCGAGACGCCCGCGAGCGAGCTACTGGAGCAGATCCTCCAGGAACGCTACACGCGCGTGCCGATCTATCGGGACTCGATCGACCACATTCTGGGCGTCGTGCACCTCAAGGACCTGATCAAGCTCGTCCGCAACCACGGATCGGACCTCCATGGGATCCTCAAGCCCGTGCTCCGCGTGCCGGAGCGCAAGCCGATCCTCACGCTGCTCGGCGACATGCAGCGCGCCTTCGTCCACATGGCCGTGGTGAAGGACGAGTTCGGGGTCACGGAGGGGGTCGTGACCCAGGAGGACATCCTCGAGGAGATCGTGGGTGAGATTCGTGACGAGTTCGACCGCGAGGAGCTGCTGACCATTCGGCCGCTTCCGGATGGCAGCTTCCAGGCGTTGGGCCGGGTCAAGGTTCTGGACTTCAATCGTGAGACGGGCTGGCGCATCCCGGCGGAGCGGGGCGACACGCTCAGTGGTCTGGTCTTCAACCTGCTTGGCCGGGCGGCACGCAAGGGAGACACCGTGACGACGCCCGGCTACGAGCTCACGGCCGCGGACATCTCGGGATCTCGCATCACGCAGGTCCGCATTCGGCAGCTCCCCGTCTCCGAAGACGGAGAGAGCGCCAATTTGACAGAGAAGGATGACGTGTAGAGTATCGGGTCGATGACGCTGTACGCGGACCTCACGCGCGAGATCCGCAATGGACCACGGGGCGCGAAGGTGGGCGCGCTCTTCGACATGGACCGCACGCTGCTTGCGGGCTTCTCCTCCTTGCTCTTCTTTCAAGAGCGGCTGCTCAGCGGTCGGCTCGCGCCGCGAGACCTGGTCGAAGCCCTCTCCGCTGCCGTGAGCTTCGAGCTGGGAAGGATCGGCTTCTCCGGCCTCGTGACCGGGGCGATGGGAATGCTGCGGGGGGTTTCCGAGGCCGCGCTCGAGGAGCTCGGCGAGCGGATCTTCGAGGAACAGCTCGCCGGGCGGATCTATCCCGAGGCCAGAGCACTCGTGACCGAGCATCGCCGCAGGGGGCACACGCTCGCGGTGATCTCTTCGGCCACGCGCTTCCAGGTGGAGCCCATCGCGCGCGATCTCGGGATCGAGCACGTGCTCTGCACGCAGCTCGAGGTGCAAAATGGGGTGTTCACGGGTCGTGTCATCAAGCCGACCTGCTACGGTGAGGGCAAGGCGCTGGCCGCGCGCGAGCTCGCGATCCTGTACGGTCTGGATCTCTCTGCATCCTACTTCTACACCGACAGTGAGGAGGATCTGCCCCTGCTCGAGATCGTGGGGCGGCCCCGGCCGACGAACCCCAGCCGGTCCCTGGCCGGAATCTCGAGGGAGCGTGGCTGGCCCATCAAACGCTTCCGCAGCCGGGATCGGCCGAGCCTCGAAGCGCTGTTGCGCACGGGCCTGGTGGCGAGCAGCGTGATGCCGTCGTTCCTCCTCGGTCTGCCCACGCTGCTGCTCAACCGGACCCGCCGACAGGCCATCAACCTCTCGCTCACGAGCTTCGGTGAGCTGGCCACCGCTCTCGCCGGGATCGATCTCCACGTCGAAGGGGAGGCGAACCTCTGGTCCGCTCGTCCCGCGGTCTTCGTCTTCAACCACCAGAGCGCCATCGACCCCGTTCTGCTCTGCCGACTGCTGCGCCGGGACTTCGTGGGCCTTGCGCCGACCGGGGCGCGCTGTCATCCGATCTACGGACCGTGGCTCAGGCTCGCCGGTACGCTCTTCGTCGAGGATCTCGATCGGGATCCCCCGGCGTCGCCGCCCGAGCCCGCCTTGCGCGCGCTGAGTCAAGGCCTTTCGATCGCGATTTCCCCCGAGGGAACCCGCAGCCCCTCTCCGCGTCTGGGTCCGCTTCGCCCGGGGGCCTTCCTTCTGGCCCTCGCCGGGCGCGTGCCCGTCGTGCCCATCGTGCTGCGCAACTCGCACGACGCGCTGCCCAAGGGTGCGGCCGTGATCCGGCCCGCCACGGTCGAGGTCGTGGTCCACCCCCCGATCTCCACCGAGGGTTGGACGGAGGCGGGGCTCTCGCAGGAGATCGAGGAGATCCGCCAGCTCTACGTCGAGACGCTCTTCGCCTGAACGTCGAGGACGATCTTCGCCAGGCCAGCGACCCAGCGGGGCTCTGCGTTCAGGCAGGGCAGCAGCAGGAAGTCCTCTCCCCCGAGCTCCATCCACTGCTCGCGAGCCCGCAGGCCGATCTCCTCCAGCGTCTCCAGGCAGTCGGCCACGAAGGACGGACAGACGACCGCGATCCGACGCACACCGCGCTGGGCGAGCGTGGGCAGAACCGCAGTGGTCTGCGGCCGAATCCAGGCGGCCGGGCCGAGCCGCGACTGAAACGCCGTCGACCAGCGGTCCGGCGGGAGCCCCAGTGCGCCGGCGAGCGCGCGCGAGGTGGTCAGGCACTGGGCGCGGTAGCAGCTCTCCTGGGAGGGACACCGGATCTGGCAGCAGTCCGGCCGTTGCAGGCAGTGCTCCCCGCTCGGGTCCGCTCTGTGAAGATGACGCTCCGGCAGCCCGTGGTAGCTCATCAGTAGGTGATCGGCCGGGAACGATTCGAGAGCCGGCGCCAGCACCGCGGCGAGGGCCCCGACGAACTCCGGATGCGCGTAGAAGGGGGGGACGCTCTGGAGCGGCGGTGCATGCGGCAGGCGGGCCGCGAGACCGTGCAGGCGCTCGAGCGCGGAGCCCGTCGTCGATCGAGTGAGCTGCGGGAACAGCGGCACGACAATCACGCGGGAGACCTCACGGCTGGCCAGCGCGGCCAAGGCCTGCGCGAGGCTCGGCTGCCCGTAGCGCATGCCCAGCTCGACCGCGTAGCCGTCCCCGAGCCGGGCGGCGAGCGCATCACGGAGCGCCCGTGAGTTCCGGAGCAGCGGGGATCCTCCCTCGCCCCAGATGCTCGCGTAAGCCCGCGCGGAGCGGCGCGGACGGAAGGGAAGGATGACGAGCTCCAGCAGGGCCCGGCGCAGCGGACCGGGCATGTCGAGCACGAGCGGGTCGCTCAGGAACTCGCGCAGGTAGCGACGCACGTCACGGGTCCGAGGCGAATCCGGCGTTCCCAGATTGATCAGCAGCACGCCGCAGCGGGACGTTGCCGATGCCTGCACGGGGGCCACCTCGGGATCCGGCATCCTAAAACGGGTAGCATAGGGAGGCATCGGGAGACGGGGAGGCGCCAAGATGGATCGAGTTCTGGGGAGATTCACCGACGTGATCTACGCCGCCCTCCGCTTCGTCGCGGGCGGGATGCTCTGCTCGCACGGGCTGCAGAAGACGTTCGGCCTCTTCGGAGGCTTCGGGGGCGTCCCGGGAAACACCGCGCCCCTGCAGTCCCAGATGGGGTTCGGCGGGCTGATCGAGCTGGTGGGAGGCGGCTTGGTCGCTCTCGGCCTGTTCGGCCCCTACGCCGCCTTTCTCTGTAGCGGCATGATGGCCGTGGCCTACTTCCAGTTCCACTGGATCGGCCACGGGGAGTTCTGGCCGATCCTCAACGCGGGCGAGCTGGCTGCACTCTACTGCTTCGTGTTTCTCTTCATCGCGGCGCGGGGCTCGGGTCGCTGGAGCCTCGACGGACTGCGGGACGGTCGATCGGCAGGATCATGAGGCGCGTGCTCCCGGGCGGCCTGCTCCTGCTCCTCGTGCTCGCCCTCGCCGGCGGCCAGCTCGTGCGCCGGTACGCGGGGATCGAGGTTTCCGTCGACTCCATCCAGGCGTGGGTGGCGTCGCTCGGCTGGCGAGGCCCGGTGGTCTACGTCGGCCTGGTGGCGTTCCGCCCCTTCTTGCTGCTGCCTTCCTGGGTCGTGCTGGCGGCGGGCGGGCTCGTCTTTGGCGTGATCGCAGGGACGCTTCTGGGCGGTGCGGGCGTCCTGGTCTCCGCGCTCGCGGGCTACTCGCTGGCGCGCTGGGCGGGAGCGGAGTGGCTTCGCCCGCGAATGGGCCCTCGGGTCCGCGCGGTCCAGCGTCGTGTGGAGCGGGCCGGCCCCCTCATCGTGGGTCTGGCGACAGCGCATCCGGTCGGGCCCATGTCGGCCTTCCACGTCGCGGCCGGACTCTCCAGTGTTCCGCTCCTGGGTTTCGTGCTCGCCGTAGCGATCGGAGGTCCGGCGCGCGCGTTTCTGCTCTCGATCTTCGGGACGACGCTCGCGGATCCCGGCTCCGGCCCGTTTCTCGTCACCACCCTGGGGCTGATCGCGATCGCCCTGCTCCCCTTGGCGCATCCGCGATTTCGCCGTGCCCTCGCGCGGGACGCCGGGGGCCTGGAGGAACACTGAGCGGGGATGCTCGTGCGGCTCGCCATCGACTTCGAGAATCCCGCAGAGATCTGGTGGGCGAGGGGGGGTCGTGAGCTCTGGGAGTCGATCGCCGAAGGCTTCGACGGCTCTCAGGTGGTGCTCGAGGAGTCTCTCGCGCGCTCCTGGCTGAAGGAGGCCGCGCGGCTCCCGGGCTGGGGCGACGGTCCGGACTACGCGCCGCATCCCGTCCGGCTGCGACCCATCCCCGTGGACGAGGAGGTCTGAGGCGCGCCCGCTTCAGTGGGCCGCGAGCGGCGGACGGCCGCAGAGGCCCCGTCGGCGCATCTCGTGCAGGGCGCCGGTGAAGCGCGTCCGCAGCCGACCGAGGGCCTTGCCGTGGATCTGGCAGACGCGCGACTCGGTGATTCCGAGCACGCTGCCGATCTCCTTCATGCTGAGGTCCTCGTAGTAGTAGAGCATGATCACGAGCTTCTCTCGCTCGGAGAGATGCGCGATGCAGTCCGCGAGCGAGTCTGCGTCGCGGCGCGCACGCAGGGAGTCGAAGGGGTTCTCGCTCTGCGGATCCTCGAAGACCTCTCCGGGAAGCGGTGCGTCCCAGTCGTCCGTCGAGCGGAGCTGATCCATGTGGACGATCGCGACGCCGGCGGCCTGATGGGAGAGGGCGTGAAGCTCCTCCACATCGATGCCGAGTGAGCGGGCCACCTCGTCGTCGCTCGCCTCACGTCCCAAGCGTTGCTCCACCTCCTCGTAGGCACGCTCCAACCGGCGACCCTTCTGACGCACCGAGCGTGGCACCCAATCCAGTGCCCGCAGCTCATCGAGGATCGCGCCCTTGACCCTGAACTCCGCGTAGGTTCGGAACTTGCAGTCCCGACGTGGATCGAACTTGTCGATCGCGTCCATCAGGCCGATGACGCCCGTGTTGTGTAGGTCCTCCAGATCGACGTGTGCGGGCAGGCGGCTCGCGATGCGGCTCACGACGTAACGAACCAGCGCCGTGTGCTCGAGGACGATCTGCTGCTTGAGGGGTGGGGGAATCGGGCCCTGGGTCTCGAGGGCCGCCGTCAGGCTCTCTTCCATGCTCTTCCTCCGGATCCCGTGCGCGGGTGCGTCGACGTCCAACCTCGCCGCGCCCCTTGTGCAAGTGGGGTGCCGTCCATTCTCGAGCGCGCCGTCCCCCGCCGGGCTCTGTCCGCAAGTGGCTCGAAACGCTGGGAAAAGGGCAGTGCGGCGGCGTACGGGCGGAGGCTTCGCGGCCGGCCCCCGTCGGCGCCGGGAGTCGGGTTCTTGACGCTCCGGCGCCCGCTGGCGCTGGAATTCCGTCGCTGCACGGGCTCGACGCGGGACGCCCACGGCGCCATGCGGTACGCTCCCGCTCGCTCGTCGCAGGCCACGCGCCGCGCGGGCCGTCAGGAGTGAAGCCATCGGAATGTCGGACAGGGTCTTCAACTTCTCTCCGGGGCCTGCCGTGCTGCCGGAGCCCGTGCTGGAGCAGGCCCGGAACGACCTGTGGAGTCTGGCCAGCAGCGGCATCGGGATCCTCGAGCAGAGCCATCGGGGCGCGCTCTTCAACCGGATCGTGGAGGAAGCCAGCGCCGACTGTCGAAAGCTCGCCGGCATCCCGGACAGCTACCGGGTGCTCTTTCTTCAGGGCGGCGCGTCGACCCAGTTCTTCATGGTGCCCGCGAACCTTCTCTCCGAGGACCGAACGGCCGACTACCTCTGCACGGGGAGCTGGTCGGAGAAGGCGATCCGCGAGGCGAAGCTCTACGGGGAGGTGCACATCGCGTTCTCCTCTCAGGAGGAGGGATTCACGCGCGTACCCACCCGCAATGAGACGCGCTACTCCTCGGCGCCGGCCTATGTTCATTTCACGTCGAACAACACCATCTTCGGCACGCAGTTTCCCAGTGCTCCGGTCCCGCCTCCGGGCGTACCGCTGATCTGCGACGCCTCGAGCGATCTCTTTTCGCGTCCCATCGACATCACGCGCTACGGACTGATCTACGCCGGGGCACAGAAGAACCTGGGTCCGGCGGGCGTCACGCTGGTCCTCATCCACGAGGACCTTCTGGACCGCAGCGTTCGGGAGCTGCCCACGATGCTGCGCTACCGCACGCATGCAGATTCCGACTCGCGTTACAACACGCCCAACGCCTTCGGGATCTACGTGGTGGGGCTGGTCTTCAAATGGCTGCGGTCGCGGGGGGGCCTGGAGGCCATGGCTGAGGCCAATGCGGCGAAGGCGAAGCTGATCTACGACGTGCTCGACGCCTCGTCGTTCTTCCGAGGGACTGCCCAGCTCGACTCCCGCTCGATGATGAACGTGACGTTCCGGGCGCCCACGGAGGAGCTGGAGGCCTGCTTCATCGAGCAGGCGGCGCGCGAGGGCCTGGTGGGCCTGAAGGGGCATCGCTCGGTGGGAGGGATGCGCGCCAGCATCTACAACGCGTTTCCGAGGGAGGGATGCGAGAAGCTGGCCGGGTTCATGCGCGACTTCGAGCGGTCCCAGGGCTGATCGGCGCCCAGGCCGCTATACTCC
This sequence comes from Myxococcota bacterium, assembly GCA_046754285.1. GTDB lineage: Bacteria > Myxococcota_A > UBA9160 > SZUA-336 > SZUA-336 > JBHHVJ01. The sequence goes on from JBHHVJ010000062.1 coordinate 9,846, forward strand.
CACGCGTGTCGATCCTGCACGCCCTCATGGCGTGCCCAGGTCGCGTGTCCGGCGGGTGCATCGAGCCTCCCGGACGGAAGACCCGGACGGAAGAGGGGGGACCTGCCATGGCAAGAACGCTTCTCTCGTTGGTCGGGGCTCTGATCCTGGCCTCGGTCCTCTCGGCTCGCGCCACGGAGCTCGAGCTCGATGGAAGTCACCGCGGGCTCACCCGCGAGGAGCCTGCATCTAAACCCGAGGCAGGGCCTGGCGCGGCCGAGGCGCCCGCGGAGCCCGCGCCCGCAGCGGAGTCCCAGCCGGCTGGCGAGGCCTCCGCGCCCGGTCCGGTTGTAGCTCGAGCCGTACTCACCACGGCCGTGGAGGCCCGCGAGCCGGTGGACGAGATCCAAACACTGAGCAACGACGCCCGGAAAGTCTTCTTCTTCACCGAGATCCTCGACGCCGAAGGTCAGACCTTGACGCATCGCTGGGAGCACGGCGGCCGGGTGGTCGCCGAGGTGCTGCTCGAGATCGGATCGCCGCGCTGGAGGACCTACTCGAGCAAGGCGCTCGAGCCGGACTGGCTCGGCGAGTGGAGGGTCTCCGTCGTGGACGCCGCCGGTCGTGAGCTGGCGGCGGCGAGCTTCGTCTACGAGCCCGCCCCCCAGGCGCCGAGCGCCAGCATCGAGCCGAGCCCACCCCCTGCGGCTGTAGAGCCGTAGGAGCCTGACCCGAGACTCCATCTCCGGTCAGGCTCCTCGCCGTCTTAGCGCGGTATCGGCGAGCGGAGCTCACCTTCGCGCGCGTCGACCGACTCACGAGCCGGTCTCCTGAGCGTGAGGCGCAGGCGCTCGAAGGTCAGGTAGGTCGCGGGCACGACGAAGAAGGTGAGCAGCGTCGCGAAGAGCACGCCGCCCACGACGGCGATCCCGAGCGGGGCGCGCGCCTCGCCGCCCGCGCCGCGACCCAGCGCGATCGGGAGGATCCCGACCGCCGTGGACAGGGCGGTCATGAGAATCGGGCGGAAGCGCAGTCGCGCGGCCTCGCGGATCGCCTCCGCAACCTCCCTCCCGCCCTCGCGGAGCTGATTGGCGAACTCGACGATCAGGATCGAGTTCTTGGTCACCAGCCCGACCAGCATCACGAGACCGATCTGGCTGAAGAGGTTGAGGGTCGAGCCGGTCGCGACGAGCGTCGTCAGGGCCCCGGTGAAGGAGAGGGCGACGGCCACCATGATCGTGATCGGGTGCAGGAAGCTCTCGAACTGCGCCGCGAGGACGAGGTAGACGATCACGAGGGCGAGCAGGTAGGCGAAGAGCAGGGCGTTCCCGGACTCGTAGAACTGCTCGGACTGCCCGGAGAAGCTCACGCGGTAGCCCTGGCCCTCGGGAACGATCTCGTCGATGACGGCCCGAATATCCCGTAGCGCGCGGCCGAGCGTTGTGCCCGCGGTCAGGTTGGCCATGATCGTCGACGCGCGCATGCGATCGAAGTGCGGGATGCCCCGCGGACCGACCGTCTCCTGGATGCTGACGAACGAGGCCAGCGGGAGCAGCGACCCGCCATCGGCACGTACGTAGGTGCTGAGCACGTCGCGAGGTGTCGCGCGCCGTGCCTTCTGGAGCTGCACCATCACGTTGTAGGTCTCTCCCTCGAGCTTGAACGTCGACAGGTCGAGCCCGCCCATCAGGATCTGTAGCGTCTGTGCGACGTCCCGAACGGCCACACCGAGGTCACCGGCGCGATCCCGGTCGATCCGCACTTCGAGTTGGGGCTTGTTCAGAATGAGGTCGGTTCGTACGTTCACGAGCCCGGGGATGGCGCGTGCCCGCTGCACGATCTCGTCGGCGTAGCGCGCGATGGGCGTGATCTCGGGACCCTGGAGGATCACGGAGACCGGCGCGCCCGAGAGGCGCTGGCCGAGAGGGGAGGGACCGCGGGCGAACGCCTGAATTCCCGTGACCTGCCAGAGCCGGCCCTGGAGCTCGCCGAGAATCTCCTGCTGGGAGCGCTTGCGCTCCTCCCAGGGGCTGAGGTGGGTGAACAGCGCGCCCTCGTTCACGATCCCCGGGCCTCCGAGGCCCAGACCGATCACCGAGAAGGTCTTTTCCACCTCGGGAATCGCGCGGATGATCTGCTCGACCGCGTCCTGGTAGCGCGCCGTGTACTCGAGCGTGCTTCCCTCGGGGGCCCGGGTGAACGTGATCAACGTGCCCCGGTCCGCCCCAGGCACGAACTCGCGCTCGATGCTCGCGAGCAGGACGAAGCCGAGAGCCACCCAGATCCCCGCAGCCGCGAGCACGATTCGCCGATGCGCCAGGGCGTATCCGAGCGCGATCTCGTAGCCACGGGCCAGCTTCTCGAAGCCCCGCGCGAGACGGAGCTTCACGCCCCGCTCCTTTCGACGCTCGCGCAGCAGGCGGGCCGCAAGAGTGGGCGTCAACGTGAGAGCGATGAAGCCCGAGATCAGCACGGCCGCCGCGATCGTGATGCCGAACTCGCGGAAGAGGCGTCCGGTTGCATCACGGAGGAAGAGAAGCGGGACGAAGACCGCCACCGTCGACAGCGTTGCGGAGACGACGGCGAACGAGATCTGCTTCATCCCCTCGCGCGCGGCCTCCATACGCGGCGTGCCGTCTTCGATCCAGCGCGTGATGTTCTCGAGCACGACGATCGCGTCGTCGACGACCAGACCGATCGCGAGCGTGAGCCCCATCAGGGTCAGGGTGTTGATCGAGAAGTCCAGGAAGTAGAGCACCGCAAAGCTGCCCACGATCGAGACCGGGATGGCAATGGCCGGTAGCAGGGTGGCGCGGAAGGTGCGCAGAAAGACATAGATCACCAGGATCACCAGCACGATGGCCTCGAGGATCGTGAGGCTGACGTCGCGGATCGACCGCTCGATGAAGATCGAGGAGTCGAAGGCGGTCTCGAGCCGGACGCCGGATGGGAGCTCCTTCGCGATCTCCGCAAGCTCCCGTTGGGCCGCGTCGACCACGTCGAGGGTGTTCGCCTTGGACTGCTTGACGACGCCGAGCCCCACGGCGGGAACGCCGTTGAAGTGCACGACCTTCCGGTCGTCCTCGGGCCCGATCTCGACCCGGCCGACGTCGCCGAAACGGACCAGGCGTCCGTCCACGTTGGCCACGATCAGCTTCGCGTAGTCCTCGGGGCGGCGCAGCTCGCCCAGCGTGCGCAGGGTGAGCTCCCGATCCCTCCCCTCGATCCGCCCCGAAGGAATGTCCACGTTCTGGCGCTGGAGCGCACTGGCCACGTCGGCCACGGTGAGTCGGTGCGCGACGAGTCGAGAGGGATCGATCCACAGGCGCATCGAGAAGCGTCGCTCACCGCCGAGGATCACCGTCGCGACACCCGGCAGCTTTGCCAGTCGGTCCCGAATCCGCATATCCGCCAGGGTCGAGAGGTGGATCTGGTCGTAGCCCGCACCTGAGAGCGCGATCCAGAGCACCGGACGCGCGTCGGCATCGCTCTTGGCTACAACGGGTGCGAGCGCCTCATCGGGAAGCTGACGGCGCGAGCGCGAGACACGGTCTCGGACGTCGTTTGCTGCCAGATCGAGATCGCGGTAGAGCTCGAACTCGATGGAGATTGACGACACCTGCTCACGGCTCAGGGAGGTGACGTGCTTGATGCCCTCGATTCCGATGATCCCCTCCTCGAGGATCTGCGTGACCGAGGTCTCGACGACCTGGGCCGCGGCTCCGGGCAGCACCGTGGTGACCGAGACGACCGGAGGATCGACATCGGGTAGCTCGCGATTTGGCAAGCGCTGCAGGCCGATGGCCCCGAAGAGCAGGATGACGAGCGACATCACGCTCGCGAGCACGGGCCGCTCGATGCAGATCTGGGACAGCCTCAAGCCGGGCCCTCCAGCCGCACCGGCTGGGGCGGCTCGGGGGTCACAGGGAGACGCGGCGCCAGCGGTGCTCCCGAGCTGAGGCGATGGACGCCCGCGGCGACGATGCGGTCCCCGGCCTTAAGACCCGAGACGATCTCCACGCGGCCTCCGTCGCGGGTGCCTAGCGTGACCGCGACACGCTCGGCCACGTCTCCGTCGGCGACGCGCCAGACGTAGGGTCCTGTGACGTCGTAGGCGATGGCGCTCTCGGGAACGACGAGCGCGTCGGTCCGCTCACCGATCCGGATGCGCAGGTTGGCGAAGAGGCCGGGGCGCAGTCGTCGCTCGGGGTTGGGTACCCAGGCCTTGATCCGGAGCTGGCGAGAGCGCGTGTCCAGCGTGGGCGCCACGAAGAAGACCTCACCCGCGAACTCCTCACCCGGGAGTGAGGCCACGCGCAACGTGACCCGGAGGCCGACGCGTGCCACGCTTACCCCGAGCTCGGGGATCGCGAAGGCGAGCTGGAGGCGGTCGATCGCATCGATCTGCACGAGCGCCGTGTCATCGGTCACCCTGTCCCCGGGATCCACCAGACGCTCATCCACGACGCCGTCGAAGGGCGCGCGAACCTTCGTTCGATCGAGCGCGAGGCGGGCCAGCTCCACCGCGGCGCGGCTCACCGCGAACTCCGCCCGAGCGCGATCCAGCTCGGCGGCCGCCGAGACGTTCTGTCGAGCGAGCTTCCGCGTGCGCTCGTAGGCGTCGCGCGCGAGCTCGTTCTTGGCCTCGGCCTCCCGCAGGATGGCGAGCTGCTCCTCGTCACGAAGCCGAACCAGCACGTCGCCGTGCCGCACCGCCTGACCTTCCACGAACTCGATCGACGCGACGACACCCGCGATCTCCGGCTTGAGGAGGACGGAGGCCTCCGAGCGGAGCTCGCCGACTAGCTCGATCCAGTCCTCCAGGCGGGTCGGTGCCACGTCGAGGACCTCGACCGGGACGGGAGGGTGGCCGTGCGCCGCCCTCCCGGGCTCCTCACAGCCCGGTACGAGGAGCAGGAGCAGCGTCGCCGCGACGCCAAGACGTCGCGGGCGCCTCACGTCCGGATCCGCCTGCGTCGCGGCACGGAGTGCTCCCAGTCGGCGAGCAGCGCGCGCAGGGCTGCGACGACGGCCAGAGGCTGGTCGAGGATCAGGTGGTGATGAGCCTGGGGGATCTCGACGATCGGCGCGTTGCGATCGAGCAGCTCGTACATGTAATCGCCCGTCTCGGGCGGTACGAGATCGCTGAACTCACCCCGCAGTACGGCCACTCGGCAGCGGATCTGAGACAGGTACTCCGCGATCGGCTTCAGGCTGACGCGAAGAAAGATGCGCGGGTCGAACTTCCAGGTCCACGAGCCGTCGATGCGGTGCAACGAGTGCCGTGCGATGTGGTCCAGGATGTAGTCGTTCTCGCAGGGCTGCGGGGGGCTGAGGTAGAAGTGCTGGAGCGCGGTCTCCAGATCCGGGTAGCGCTTGGGGTTCCGGAACATGCGCCCATGCTGTCCCTCCTCGCTCTCCGGATCGGGCTTTCGCACCGGTGTATCGACGATGATCGCACCGGCCAGACTCTCTCCGTGACGGGATGCCGCGACGATCGTCACCATGCCTCCGAGGCTGTGGCCCACGACCGCCGGCGGCGCGATGAAGCCGGCATCCTCACTGACGGCGAGAACCTCCTCGGCCCAGAGCTCACGTGGATACCGATCACGCCGCCCGCTCTCTCCGTGACCGCTGAGATCCGGCGCGATCACGTGATGGTCGCGCATGAGCAACGGCGCCAGAAAGCTCCACCAGTGGGCGTGTGCGGCGCCGCCGTGAACGAGGACCAGGCCGGGGCTGCGCGGGTCTCCCCAGCGCAAGTAGTGGATGCGGCAGCCTTGCACGTCGACGAAGCGGCTCTCCTGCGGTGCAGCCAGAGCCTCGACGAACCACTTGGGGGGAACAGTCACCCGGCTACGATAGCGCGCCCACTTCGCGGGCCCCAGCCGCTCTTAGCGGGGAGTCATCGTCTCCAGCTGATCGACGGCGTGAACGGGCGGTGCCTCGCCGCGCATCAGGTCTGCGATCGCTCTGTAGACGAGCCGCTGCTGTGCCACTCGGCTCATTCCCTCGAAACGCGGGGAGACCACTCGGATGCGAAAATGTCCGCCGCCCCCACTCACGTCTACGTGAGCGTCGGGCAGGGCCGAGCGGATGGCGTTCGAGAGCTGCTCGATCGTCTCCTCGGGAGGTGGGGAGATCTGCAGGGGCATGTCTCCTCGAGCCTAGGCCGGAGACGCCGTTGCGGCCTGGGAGGGGATGTGGACCGTGAGCTGAGGACCGCGGTCGGTACGCTCCAGGTCGATCGTGGCACCGTCAGCGCGCACGGCGGTGTCGCGGGTCATCACGAGCCTCAGGCCGCTCGCCTCGATCTCGATCTCGTCTCCGGCAGCAGGACCCAGCGAGAGAGAGCTGCGATGCCGCGCGTCGATGTGGAGTTGAAGGCTCTGCGCTCCCTGCTCCCGCATAGCCTGGCGGAGCAGCTCGGCGGCCGCTTCGGTCACCGTGACCTGCGGCGGCTGAGGCCCGGGAACGGCGAGCCCCAGCACCCGATGCAGCTCGCCGGCCTTGTACATCTCGGTCACGATGTCGCAGCCGCCCACGAACTCACCTCCGACGTAGAGCTGCGGGATGGTGGGCCACTCCGAGAACTCCTTGATCCCATCCCGAATCTCGGGGTCCGCCAGAACGTCGATGGTACCGTACTCCGGGACCAGATCGTCGAGGATCTGGACGATGGTCGCGGAGAAGCCACACTGGGGTGCCTCTCGCGATCCCTTCATGAAGAGCAGCACCGGATCGGCCTGGATCAGGCGCTCGATACGTTCGCGAAGCTCAGGGGAAAGGCTCATGCTGGCTCCTTCAGCGGCGAAGACGAAAGCGTGCTTGCAATCCTAGGAAAGAGTACGAGTCCGTCAAGATTCCAGGCCCAGAGGGCTTGGAACGGTGCGCGTGCGTTTCTCGCGGGTGGGCTTCTGCTCTGGGCGTGCTCGGCGGAGCCCGAGGGGGGCGCGCTCGCGATCTCTGCGCCCGAGCCCCCGCCCTCCAGCGAGCTCGAGCGCGTTCTCGGGCCTTTTCTGAGCTCCTACTGGCAGCTTCCGGTGCCCGCGCAGGGGGAGCCAGCGGAGGAGGCGAGCCCGGCCGAGCGATCTCTCGATCCCGCCGTCTGTGGGGCTTGCCACCCCAAGCAGTTCGCCGAGTGGCGCACCAGTCTGCACGCCGCGGCGTTCAGCCCTGGCTTCGCGGGACAGCTCATCGAGGGCGAGCTGGCTGCGCCGAGCGAGCTGCGGGCTTGCCAGCGCTGCCACGCGCCGCTCACTGAGCAGCAGCCGGTCACGGCGCAGGGAGACCCCGAGCCCGCGTTCGATCCCAGCTTGCGACGCCAGGGTGTGCTCTGCGCGGCCTGTCATGTGCGGCTCCACCGTCGTTACGGGCCGCCTCGCCGGGCGGGGCTGCCTCCGCTTGCCCAGCCGCTTCCGCACGGGGGGTTCGAAGAGCGGCCGGAGTTTCTGGAGAGCCGCTTCTGCGCGGTGTGCCACCAGTTCTTTGACGCGGTCGCGCCGAACGGCAAGCCGATCGAGAACACCTACGTCGAGTGGACGCAGAGCCCACAGGCGGCGGCCGGCAAGCATTGTCAGGACTGTCACATGCCCGATCGGGCCCATCTCTGGCGCGGCATTCACGATCCCGACATGGTTCGCGAGGCGATCGAGGTGGAGCTCTTCGCCGGAGATCTGGATGCGGCGACGCTCCGGGCCACGCTCGTGCTCGCGAACCGCGGCGTGGGTCACGCCTTTCCGACCTATGTCACGCCGCGGGTGGAGCTCGCCGTCTTCCAGGTGGGCGCCGCCGAGGTGGAGCTCCCCGAGACACGGATCCAGGCCCTCATCGGACGGGAGGTGGATCTGGGAAGCATGACCGAGCGGTTTGATACCCGAGTTCTACCCGGGGAGTCCGTTCGCCTCGATTACGTCCGGCCGCGCCACCCGGACGCCACTGCGCTCCTCGCCCGCGTGACCGTCGATCCCGACTATCACTACCGGGGAGTATTGGCCGCTCTGCGAGCGACGCTGCGAGATGCGAAGGCGCGCGCGCAGATCGAGACGGCGATCCGGCGGATCTCGGACTCGAGCTACGTTCTCACCGAGATCCGCCGGGATCTTGCGGGGGACTGAGCTCGGGCTACCAGCGCCCCCCGCAGGGGTTGCAGGGGTTTTTCCGCTTCATCGAGCACGGGTTGCACGGGTTGCCTCCGCCCGCGTTCGGCTTGAAGCCCGGCTGGATGCTCTCGACGAACGCGGTGAGGGCCGCGAGATCGCGCGAGTCCCAGGGGAAGGGCTCGGACATCATCGGAACCAACATGCAGAACTGCACCATCTCGGCAGCCGTCACCTCGCCGACGCCCGCACGCTCATAGGGCATCGCAACCCGGTGAGGGTAGGGCTTTGCGAAGCTCGGCTGCATCTGTCCGTAGTTGCCGATGTGGCAGCTGGCACACGCCAGGCCCGAGTTCCCGAGCTTCCGATCCTTCCAGAGCTCCTCGCCCCGAGCGATCATACCGGCCCGAGAACCTCCCGCGAGCTTGACGTCCGCCGGTGCCTTGAAGCGCGACGCATCGATCCGGGCGCCCCCACAGGGGTTGCACGGGTTCTTTCCGCCACACGGGTTGCAGGGGTTCTTCCCCTTCATCGAGCACGGGTTGCACGGGTTCCGGCCTCCACAGGGGTTGCACGGGTTCATCGCGTACGCGTGCGCACCGTGCGAACCCTTGGAGCTGCAGGGGTTGAGCTTCTTGGCGGCGCAGGGGTTGAGGGTCTTCGCCCTGCACGGATTGAGCGTCTTCGCGACGCAGGGATTCAGGGTCTTGGCCGCGCACGGATTGAGGGTCTTCGCGGCACAGGGGTTGAGCGTCTTCGCGGCACAGGGGTTGAGCGTCTTGGCCGCGCACGGGTTGAGGGTCTTGGCGGCGCACGGGTTGAGGGTCTTGGCGGCGCACG
>JBHHVJ010000063.1:0-17732 GCA_046754285.1 Myxococcota bacterium
GTGGGACGTCGACATGCGCACGGCGGTCGCCCAGGCCGAGATCGAGGACCGTGAGCGGCCGGGCGCCTACCACGACGTCCGCTTCGAGATCGAGGGCGGCGGGGAGTTCGCGATCTCCACCACGCGTCCGGAGCTGCTCGGGGCCTGCATCGCGATCGTGGCCCACCCGGACGACGAGCGTTACCGGAGCCTGTTCGGCAAGCGCGCCCGGACGCCGCTCTTCCACGCCAGCGTCCCGATCCTGCCCGCGGAGCACGCCGATCCCGAGAAGGGCACCGGAATCCTGATGGTGTGCACGTTCGGTGATCTGATGGACGTGGAGTTCTGGCGGGCGTCGGGCCTCCCGCTCAAGCAGCTGATCGGCCGCGACGGCCGCCTGCTGCCGGTTCGCTTCGGCGAGCCCCCGTTCGAAAGCCGCGACCCCGAAGCCGCGCAAGCGGCGTACGACCAGCTTCGGGGCCGAAGCGTGCCGCAGGCCCGCCTCCAGATCGTGAGCCTGCTGCGCGACGCCGGCGCGCTGCGCGCGGAGCCCCGTCCGGTTCAGCACCCGGTCAAGTTCTACGAGCGGGGCGATCACCCGCTCGAGTTCGTACCCACTCGCCAGTGGTTCATCCGGCTGCTCGAGCACCGCGAGGCGCTGCTGGCGCAGGGCCGCAAGATTCAGTGGCACCCGCCGCACATGCGCAGCCGCTACGAGAGCTGGGTGCAGGGCCTGAACCAGGACTGGTGCGTGAGCCGCCAGCGCTTTGCGGGAGTTCCGTTTCCGGTCTGGTACCCCGTCGGTGTCGACGGGGAGATCGACCACGCACACCCCATCTTCGCCGCCGCCGATCGCCTCCCGGTCGATCCCCTGAGCGACGTGCCACCCGGCTTCCGCCCCGAGCAACGCGACCAGCCAGGTGGCTTCAGTGGGGATCCGGACGTGATGGACACCTGGGCCACCTCTTCCCTCACCCCCCAGATCATGAGCCACGCCTGGATCGATCCGGAACGCCACGCCCGGCTCTTTCCCATGGACGTGCGCCCCCAGTCGCACGAAATCATCCGCACCTGGGCGTTCTACACCATCGTCAAGGCGTGGATGCACGAAGACCAGATCCCCTGGCACCACATCGTGATCAGCGGCTGGATCCTCGATCCGGACCGCAAGAAGATGAGCAAGTCCAAGGGCAACGTCGTCACGCCCGACCATCTGCTCGAGGAGTACTCCGCCGACGCTGTGCGCTACTGGGCCTCGCGAGCGCGGCTGGGCGCCGACACGGCCTTCGATCCCAAGGTCTTCAAGATCGGCCGACGGCTCTGCACCAAGGTCTTCAACGCCAGCCGCTTCACCCTCATGCAGCTCGATCGCGTCGGCGCCGGAACGACGTGGCTTCCGCTCGATCCGATCCGTGAGCCCCTCGACCTCGCTTTCGTCACGCGACTGCGTGGAACGATCGAGCAGGCCACCCGCTCCCTCGAGGCCTTCGAGTACGCCGGGGCGCTGCAGTGCACCGAGGAGGCCTTCTGGGAGTTCTGCGACGACTACCTGGAGCTGGTCAAGATTCGTTCCTATGAGGACGAGGACAGCCCCGGTCGGCGCTCGGCGGCGGCCACGTTGCAGCTCGCGCTGCGAAGCTTCCTGCGCCTCTTCGCGCCCTTTCTCCCGTACGTGACCGAGGAGGTCTGGTCCTGGCGTCTGGCGGCCGCGACGGGCGTCGACTCGATCCACCGCGCACCCTGGCCCGGCGCGGGGGACACGGCTGGGGTGCCGGCCCCGGAGGCCGAGGGCACCTTCGCCTCGGCGGTCGAGGTGCTGCGCAAGATCCGCGCCGCGAAGACCCGCGCGCGCAAGAGCCTGCGCTGGCCGGTCGCCCGGCTGGAGATCCGTGGGCCTGGCGAGCACCGGGCCGCGCTCCTGCCGGTCCTGGACGACGTGCTTCGCGCGGGCCACGTGAGCCGCAACGGCCATCGCCTCGACGACGGGGCCGCGCCGGAAGGTGAGCGCTTCGATGTCGACATCGAGCTGGCCCCGTGAGCGCGCCCCAGCGCCTCGATTGCAAGAGTGCCGGGAGCCGGGCTAGGCTCGGCCCGGGAGGATCCGGCTTGACCCCACTGTCCCGTGCGCAGGCTCGCTACCTGCTGATCGGCCACGGGCTCGTCCCGGTCGTCATCAACTTCGTGCTGAACGGTCTGATTGGCTGGGCCATGTTTCGCGGCGCGGCCAGCGTTCCCCTCTGGGCGCGCGAGCCTAGCGTGGGCGGGGACACGCTCGGCACCTGCTTCTTCCTGCCTGCGATCACCTGCCTGATTGTGACCCCGATCGTCCGCCTTCACACGAGCCGGGGCGTGGTGGCTCCGCTCGAGGGAGCGGGGGCCCTGCCCGTCTGGCTCCGCTCGTTCTACCGGCCCCTGCTGCGCCGCGCCGGCCGCCTTGGCCTGGCGGGGCTGCTGATCGCCGGACCCCTGGCGGCGCTGGGGCTCCTGCTGCCCGGGGGGTCCTCGATCGAGCTCGCGTCCTTCCTCTGGCTCAAGGCCAGCTTCGCGGCGCTGCTCGGCGGGCTCGTCACCCCCCTCATCGGTCTGCTCGCGCTGGCCGATCGCGCCCCCCAACCTCAGCCCGAGAGCCCCATCGAGTCCCTGCCCTAGGAGCCGGATCCAGGAGCCCGTCTTGGCTCGGGCTCCCGGCCGCCCTCTCACGTCGGCGGTGGGCCGAGCGGCCCCCGTGAGCTCGGACTCCCAACGTCGAGGCGCTGGCGCAACGCGCGAGCGTGCTTACCCTACCCCTCGCACTCCCGACCGGAGTCGGAAGGTCCGCGCGTGAAGATCATCGCCAGTGCAGGGCTCGGAATCCTGATTGGAGTGGCCATCGGCGTCTGGGGGCCGTTGCCGGTCCGCTCGCAGGACGGTCCGGAAGCGGACGAGGCGCTCACGGCCGAGAGCTCAGCCCTCGTCGGTGGCGCATCTTCGGCCGCAGCGGTCGGGCGTGAGCGAACGATTCCCCCGGACCTGCTGGACGAGGCAAGCGGACACTCCGTCTTCGCGCGGCTCGCAAAGAAGGCGGCCCGTGGCGTGGTCAACGTGCACACCTCCAAGACCGTCGTGCAGCAACCCTTCTCCTTCCCGTTTCCGGAGCTCTTCCGCGAGTTCTTCGGTCAGCGCCGCCGGGGGAGGCCGAACCCGCACCGGCCGGAGCCCCGGCGCTTTACGGTGCCGAGTCTGGGGACGGGCTTCGTCATCTCCAAGGACGGAGACATCCTCACGAACAACCACGTCGTCGACGGCGTGGACCGCATCACCGTGATCTTCGTGGACGGCCGGGAGTCTTCGGCCGAGATCGTCGGGCAGGATCCCAAGACGGACATCGCGCTGATCCGCGTCACCGAGGGCGAGGATCTCCAGCCGCTCGTGCTCGGCGACTCGGATACGGTCCTTCCGGGCGATTGGGTGGTCGCCATCGGCAATCCCTTCGGCCTCGACCACACGGTCACCGCGGGCATCGTGAGCGCGAAGGGAAGGGACATCGGACAGGGGCCCTACGACGACTACATCCAGACCGACGCGGCGATCAATCCGGGCAACTCCGGCGGGCCCTTGCTCGACCTCTCGGGTGCCGTCGTGGGAATCAACACGGCGATCAATCCGCAGGCCAACACGATCGGGTTCGCGGTCCCCATCAACATGGCCAAGGAGATCCTGCCGCAGCTCCGAGAGAACGGGCACGTTGTGCGCGGCTGGCTGGGTGTGATGGTGCAGCCGATCACGCCCGAGCTTGCCGAGGCCTTCGAGCTCGAGCGGCCGCACGGGGCGTTGGTGGCGGGCGTGAGCCCCGACAGCCCTGCGGAGGACGCCGGCTTCGAGCGCGGAGACGTGATCGTGCGCTTCGGCGATCGGGAGATTCGGAAGATGCGAGAGCTGCCCCGCGCCGTCTCGGCGACCCCACCCGGCCGCAAGGTCGAGGTCGAGGTCATCCGCGACGGAAGACGCAAGAAGCTCGAGGTCGAGATCGGGGAGCTCGAGGCGGTGGAGACGCGAGCACATTCCCGGCATGTGCGCGGTGGGGCCACCGCGTTCGGGCTGCGCCTACAGGATCTCGGTCCGGGTTTGCGCCAGCGGCTCGGCACGGACGTGAGAAACGGTGCGGTCGTGGTCGAGCTCGACCCGGATGGCGCCGCGGCGCGGGCCGGAATCCGGGAGGGTGACATCGTCATCGAGATCGAGCACAAGCCGGTCGAGAGCGCCGAGGAGGCCGAGAAGCGGCTGCGCGATGCAGAGCGGCGGGCCCTGCTCCTGGTCCGGCGCGGCGACGCGACGCTCTTCTTCGTGCTCGAGCGGCCCGAGGGCTAGCCGCGAGCACTGCCGGAGCGGCGCGTGCAGCGAGCCGCAGGTGGGTAGAGTGCGGACAGGCGGGCTCGGCCCGCCGATACCCCACGAGACGAGCGCTCAGATGTCGCGGAAGCGGTCGCCCTCGCGGATCTTGCGGTCCGCGTGCGTGATCAGCGCCAGGGCCGTCGTGGATGTGACCTTGACCACGAAGAGGCGGCCGATCTCGTCGTCGGGAACCAGCACCTTCGTGTTCGTGAGCGGGTCGCGGACCTCCTTGCCCGGCCGGTAGATCGTGAGGCGCTGTCCCGGCTGCACACCGTGCGTGGCCCCGCGATCCAGAATCACGAAGTCGTTCCAGCCCGAGTAGAGGCGGTAGGGCTGCTGCGCCACGATGGTGCCCCGCACGTGCTCGGCGACGGGCTGCTCGGTGATCTTCAGCGGCGAAGGCTCGTAGGGGACCAGACGGTCTCCGGGCTCAATCTCGGCGTAGGCGTCGATCACCCGTACGTAGGAGGACTCGGGGTGGATCTCCTCGATCTCCACCTTTCCGAGGGTCTGGGTGAAGTAGCCGACGATCGCCCCGGTCTCCGGATGCAGGACGCGCCGGCGCATCCGGAATACCATGAACTCGTCACCGATGTTCACCTGCCCCTCGCCCAGGCTCACGATCGTTCGCTGCAGCTGCGAGATCCAGTAGCGCTCCTCGTGACTGCCGAGGACGGCCGCAGACCCGGCCATCTGATCAGGCGTGATCCAACCGAAGCGCGCCAGACCCGGGTAGGTGAAGACGCGCTCGGCCACGGTCTCACCCTCGTCCAGCGACGCGAAGGGATCCGGTGGAACGGGGGTCGGCTCGGGCTCACTCGACGGAGCGGCGGGCACGGAAGGCTCCTCAACCGGCGCCTCCTGCTGCGCCATCAGCTCGGCGGCCTCCTCCGGCGTCACCTTGCGCATGCCGCGCTCCGTGATCCAGATCAGGTCGCCCGGGTAGATCCGATGGGGGTTCTCGATCCCGTTCTCCTTCCAGATCGAGGGCCAGATCCAGGGGGTCCCCAGGTAGCGCGCCGTGATGTCCCAGAGCGTGTCCCCCTCGACGACCACGTGGAGCTGCCCCTTGCGGCCATCGGGAGCCACACCCGCCACCTGTGCGCCTGCAAGAGCCGGGAGGACGAGGATCGAGAGCGAGAGAGCCAGAATCCGCACCGAAGACATACAGCACCCCTTTCCTCACCCAGCACATCGGCAACGTTTCAGGCGTTCCTTAGCCGCTGCGGGACGGGGCGGTTGCGCGGTCCGAGAGTCGTGGGCGGGATTCCTGGACGGGGGCTCGGCCCCCCTTGACCAGGGGCTCGAGGTACGCGGCGATCGCTTTGGCGATCATGCGATTGGCCCAGAGCGAATGATGGCCGGTCTCATCGAACGAGTCCGCCCGAGTCCGTCCGGCTCGCATTTCGGCTCGCTTCAGAATCTCTTCGACATCGAGAACCGCCACGTCCAGACGGTGAAGCTGTTCGAGAAAGAATTCGCGCCGCCAGCCCCCGCCCGAGCGGGGCGAGAAAAGCACGAACACCATCGACAGATTCCACCGGCGCGACTCGCGCACCGCAGCTCCGAGAATCTTGGCGCCGATGGCCTCCATCTCCTTTCTCCTGTACGGGTCCCGGAAGGAGCTTCCCCCCGCCCGGAAGTAGCGGACCCCCCGGACGAGCGCCGCGAGAAAGTAGCTGCGGGTGCGAGGCGGATGGGCGCGAAGGTAGGCCTCCACGCTGGGGGCCAGGGGCATCCCACTCAGGATGAGCTCCTCGTTCTCCACTCGGAAGAACGGCTTGGGGGCGTTCCGGAAATCGAGCAGGCATCGATCCAGGTCTTCAACGAAGACCCCGAACAGGATCAGGGGGTTTCGAAAGAGGCGGTGAGATTCCAGGAAGCGCAGATAGATCTGGTCCAAGCCGTAACCTCGCACTCCATAGTTGTAGACCCGCAGCTCCGCCAGCTCCGCGTCAAGGAGCTGGGGAATCTTGTCCTCCAGCTGCGCACCGTTCTCGACGTAGGAGTCTCCATAGAACAGGACGGGTCGACCCTCGCCCCCGAGCTCGTAAGGAATGGACGCGAGAACGCCCAGCGGGTTCGTCGGCGTCCTCGGATACGACCACCCCAGGCGAGCATCTCGTTTCAGCTCCGGTAGGTTCGCCGCCCGGGGATGCTCACGGCTACTGGGATGCCAGGTCGCTTCCAGCTTGAAGTACTCCACGTCGGAGTGGGGATGGGCGTAGAGACTCGGCTGACGAAAGAACTCCGGGCCGAAGGCAATCCCCAAGCGCAGCAGCCCCTCGAGAAGCGGGGGCGCCGCGATCCCGAGCATCAGCAGGGCGAGGTTCGCGAAGAGCACCCCTTTGCGGTCCCGGCTTCGCATCGTGACACAGCCCCACACGATCCCCGCCAGGGCCAGAACGCCAAACACGATGTGTCCCACGAGCACGAAGGAGCGCAGCCAGAACCGGGCGGTCGTCAGAAGATTCTCGAGGATGACGACCAGGAGGAGACCGCTCGAGCTGGCCAAGACCGCTCCCCAGAGCAGCTGGAAGCGGCTCCACCCGCGCGGAATCATCCGGCAACCCTGCGGATCGGATTGCGGAGAGGGACGTCACGGAGCATCAATCGGCGGCCGGCTCATGAGCTCTGGAGCCTGCGCAGCAGGGCCTCCGCGGCCGAGCGCTCGTGGAACGTCCGGGCCTCGGCGAGCGCGCGCCGGAGCTCGGCGATGGCGCGCTCGGGCTGGCCGTTCTTCTCGTAGCTCTGGGCCAGGTGGTAGCGGACGAGCGCCCGCAGCTCTGGGTTGTCCGGGTAGCCCTCGATGGCCTCCTGGAACAGGGAGATCGCGGCTGAGGTGAGGTTCTTGCGCAGCATCACCCAGCCGAGGGTGTCGGTCACACTGGGGTTCTTCGGCATGGCCTGCTTTGCCTCGCGGGCCAGCTCGAGGGCCCGGTCGAGCTGCTCGGGGGTCGGCTCGGGCGAATTCGCGATCAGCCAGGCGAGGTTGTTCTTGGCGACCGCCAGCTCCGGGTCGAGGCGAATCGCCGCTTCGTAAGCCTGCATGGCGTCTTCGGAGCGCCCCATCGCCTCGAGCAGGGTCCCCATCGAGAGCTGGACCGCCGCGTTGCCCGGGTCGCTCTGGAGGGCGCGCCGATAGTGCTCCACCGCCTCGTCCTCGCGACCGAGCGTTCGAAACAGTGCGGCGAGCGCGACGTGGGCGTCCGAGCGTCCGAGGTCTTTGTCGAGAACGGTCTTGAAGTCCTGCTCGGCCTTCTCCGCCGCACCCTGGACACCCCGGCGATGCAGCGTGAGGTAGAGTGAGGCGCGCACCTGATACAGGTCCACGTTCTCCGGGTCCAATGCGATGGCTCGGTCCAGACGTCGCAACGCCTCATCGGCGCGGCCGCTCTCCAGGTCCAGACGCGCAAGCTCGCTGATCAGGCGCGGATCCTGGAAGCTTTCCGGGATCGTCTCGATCATGCGACGCGCCGCATCGTGGTCTCCATTGGTCCGGTACAGCGCGGCGATCGCGAGCCGCGTCTCGGGGGACGTGTCGGGGGGCAGCTCGATCGAGTGCAGCACCTCGAGGGCCTCCTCCCGCCGTCCCAGGGCCGTGAGCGCCTGGGCCTTGGCGAGGCGAACCCGCGGGTCCCCCGGACGGCGCTTCAAGGCGTCGTCGGCCTCGCGTACGGCGAGCTCGTACTCGCCGCGCCGCAGGTAGAGCCGGACGAGCTGGTTGCGCGCGAGCCCGTGATTCGCATCAAGCTGCAGCGCCTTGAGAAACTCGCTGCGCGCGAGCTCGCGCTGCCCCAACTCGAAGTAGGCGGTGCCGAGCAGCACGTGCGCGTTGGCGCTCGGCTGCTCCTCGATCACGGCGCGCAGGCGCTTGACCGCCTCGTCGTAGTGG
This sequence comes from Myxococcota bacterium, assembly GCA_046754285.1. Taxonomy (GTDB): domain Bacteria; phylum Myxococcota_A; class UBA9160; order SZUA-336; family SZUA-336; genus JBHHVJ01. The sequence continues at coordinate 8,246 of JBHHVJ010000063.1, forward strand.
CGCTCGCTCATCAGCAGCTTTGCCTCGACGAAGATCCCGAGCAGGCTGCTGGGGTTCTCCTCGAGCACACCCTCGACCAGGGCTCGCGCCTCCTCGCCTCGCGCCGAGTCCGCCGCTCCCTCGTCCAGCACGAGCAGGTACTGCGCCTTGCGCAGGCGGGCGGCCTCAGAGTTCGGATCCACCACCAGGGCCCGCTCGACCGCGCGCAGCGCCTCGTCACGCTCGTCGAGCCGGAAGTGGAAATCGGCCAAGACGAGCAACGGTCCCACCGCGTCGGGCTGCTTCCGGACACGCTCCTCCAGCATCTCCCGGGCGCGCTCCCGCTCGCCCTGCACGGCATAGAACTGCGCCAGGGTGAGCCGGATGCGCTGGTCCTCGGGGGCCTCCTCACGGGCACGCAGGAGCTGGGCCTCCGCGGCCTCCATCTCCCCCCGGCCGAGGTGGAAGTTGGCCAGGATCTGCAGGGCCCGGATCCGGTCCTGGAGCTCGTGAGCCGCCTCGACGGCCGCCTCGAACTGTGCGCGAGCCTCATCGACCCGCTCATGCAGGCTCAGAAAGGCGCCATAGAGCTGGTGGCTCGAGGGGCTGGGATCGACACGGACGAGCTGGTGCAGCACGAGCTCGGCCTCGTCGGGTGTGCCGCGCGCCGCCAGGGCCTGGGCCTTCATCGCGAGCGCAGCGACATTCTGCGGATCGATCTCCAGCGCCCGCTCGAGAACCTCGAGCTCGCGGTCGAGCTCACCCTCGACTCGCGCCGCGCGAGCCCGCAGGATCAGCGCCGGCACGTGCTCCGGTGCCTGCTCGAGCAGGGTGGAGAGCTGCTCCTCGACGCCGTCGTAGTCCCGGGCCAGGAAGAGCACCGCAGCCAGGCGCATGCGGTACTCGATGTTCTCGGGCGCCAGCCGTACCGCCTCACGAAACTGCCAGAGTGCCTCGGAGTACTCATCCAGGGACCACTGGGTGTTACCGAGTCGGTAGTGCGCCGCCGCGTCATTCGGGGCGAGCTGCAGCAGGTTCAGGAGCTCGATCTTCGCCTCGCTCCACTGCTCGGCTTCGACGTACGCCTCGGCCCGCGCTCGGTAGGCGGCGGCACGCTCCTCCTTCGAGGTGCAAGCCACCACGAGCAGCAGCGCCAGGAGCGCAGACCCGGCCCTCTTCCCCATCACGACTCATCCTCCCACCGGAGCTCCAGACACCCGAGCGTTAGCTTCCCGCGGCAAGCGCGGCAAGTCACCCGGGCCGGCACCGGCTCAGAGGGACTCGGGCGGCAGGCGGTAGCTCTTTCCCTTCTGCTCGAGCCAGCCGCGGTCCTTCAGCTCCTTCACCACGCGCGTGATCGTCTCGCGGCTGGTGCCCACCAGGTCTGCGAGCTGCTGATGCGTCAGGGCGGTCGTCCCTCGCCAGTCTGGACGGCCGGGGACCGCGACCGTCGCCAGGCGGCGCAGAACACGCCGCGTGCGACTCTCGACGCGCTCGAAGAGCAGCCCGCGGATCTGCTCGTCCGCCTCCCGGACCCGTCGGGAGAGCACTCGGATCATCTCCATGGCGATCTCGGGGCTGTCCCGCAGCAGGCCCAGGAAATCCTGGCGGGAGAGCGCCAGGAGCAGGCAGGGCTGGGTGGTCTTGACCGAGGCGGAGCGAGGCTCTCGGTCCAGCAGCGCCATCTCGCCGAAGAAGTCGCCCGCCCCCAGCATCTCGAGAATCTTCTCGCGACCATCGTCCGAGATCTTGGTCACCTTCACCTGACCCTGCTGGATGATGTACATGTAGTCGCCGCCGAGCCCCTCCTCGAAGATCGTCGCGCCTTTGGGGAACTTGCGATCGATCAGAAGCGCGGCGATCCCCTCGAGGTCCGCCTCAGAGAGACTCTGAAAGAGCGGGAGGCTCCGCAGCGCTTCGATGCGGTCGGTCATGGGGAGATTCTACGTGAGATTCCGCCGCCGCTCGCGCTCGAGAGCCTCCACGACGCGCCGCACCTCCTGGGCCCGGTCGCGGGCGCAGATCAGGAGCGCGTCGGGCGTCTCCACGACGATCAGGTCCCGAACTCCTAGCAGAGCGAGCGTTCGATGTGTTGTGTGCCAGATCACGTTCCCCTCGGCGTCGAGCAGCACGGGCGGGTCCTCGCCGCGCACCCGGTTGGTCCCCCGTCGCGGCAGGTGCGTCCCGATCGTCTCCCAGCTTCCCAGATCCGTCCAGCGGAAGCGGCCACGAACCGCGAGCACGCAGCGACTGCGCTCGAGCACGGCGTGGTCGAAGGAGATCGGCCGGATCCGCCGGAAGGCGGTCGCGAGCTCGCGCGCGGACACCCGCCGCCCGGCCGCCAGGCGCTCGAGCTTGGTGCCGAGAGCCCGCCAGACCTCCGGCGCATGGGTCCGGCCCTCCGCCAGGAGCCGATCCACCCGCGCCACGACCATGCCGGCGTTCCACAGATAACGCCCGCTCCGCTGGAAGCGCCGGGCGTGCGGTCGGGCCGGCTTCTCGATGAAGCGCTGCACCGGGACGGCGCCCCGCGCACGGGACGTATCCACACGCAGATATCCGTATCCGGTGTCGGGACGCGTGGGCTCGATCCCGATCAGGACCAGGGCGCGACCGGAGGCCGCCGCACGGGCGGCGATCTCGATCGTGCGGACGAAGCGTGCCGGCTCTGGGATGTGATGATCCGCGGGAAAGATCCCAACGATCGCGCGGGGATCCTCGGCGGCGATCCGCGCGGCGGCCCAGAGGACCGGGGCCGCGGTGTTGCGCGGCTGCGGCTCTAGCAGCAGCCGGACGCCCGGATGGGATCGAAGGGCGGCGCGCGTGACGCTCGCGAGCGCCCGTCCGGAGACGACCCAGGTGCGGCCCGGTGGAGCGAGCCGGTGAAGGCGGAGCAGGGTCGCCTCGAAGAGCGTCTCCCGGCCGATCAAAGGCACGAAAGGCTTGGGCCGCTCCCGGCGGCTGGCCGGCCAGAACCGGGTGCCGGCCCCACCGCAGAGCACGACGGGGTGGATGGGGGGTGCGGCGCCTATCGTCCGACTCCCCGGTACTGGAAGCCGAGACGCTTCATCTCCCGCGGCTCGTAGACGTTGCGAAGGTCGATGAGTACCGGGGCGCTGAGCAGTTTCCGGATCCGCTCGAGATCGAGCTTCCGGAACTCGTTCCACTCCGTGGCGAGCACGAGCCCGTCGCTGCCCTCGGCGGCCTCGTACGGATCAGCGCAGAAGCAGACGTCCTCGAGCTCCGGCTTGGCGCTCTCCATCGCCTGCGGATCGTAGCAGCGGATCCGCGCTCCGCGCTCCTGCAGCCGGTGGATGATGTCGAGCGCGGGAGAGTCCCGCACGTCGTCGGTGTTGGGCTTGTACGAGAGCCCGAGCACGGCCACGGTCTTGCCCTCGAGATCTCCGACGAGATCCGCGATCTTCTCGACCATCCGGTCACGCTGCGCCTGGTTGACCTCGACCACGGCCGAGACCAGGCGCTGCTCCACCCCGAAGGCCCGACTGAAGTGCACCAGCGAGAGCGTGTCCTTGGGAAAGCATGAGCCCCCGTAGCCCGGACCCGGGTGCAGGAATTTCCGACCGATCCGACCGTCGAGCCCCATCGCGCGCGAGACCTCGTGCACATCGGCACCGACGCTCTCGCAGAGATTGGCGATCTCGTTGATGAAGCTGATCTTCATGGCCAGGAACGCGTTCGAGGCGTACTTGATCAGCTCGGACGTCACGACGTTCGTGATCACGAAGGGAACGTCGATCAGGTTGAGCGGGGCGTAGAGATCCTTCAGGATCGCGATGGCCTCCTCGTCGTCCGCCCCGATCACGACCCGGTCCGGCCGCATGAAGTCCTCCACGGCGCTGCCTTCGCGCAGAAATTCGGGGTTCGACGCCACTGAGCAGCGATGGTGCGGGCCGCCCGATCCGTCGAGGGCCTCATCGATCACGCGCCGTACGCGCTCGGCCGTCCCAACGGGCACTGTGCTCTTCGTCACGACGACCTTGTAGCCGTTCAGGTGCTCTCCGATCGTGCGGGCCACCTCGTCGACGTAGGAGAGATCCGTGGTTCCGTCGGCCTGGGGCGGCGTGGGGACAGCGATGAAGATGACGAGGGAGCTCTGGATGGCCTCCTTCGTGTCCGTCGTGAAATGGAGCCGGCCGCTCTGGTGGTTGCGACGCACGATCTCCTCGAGTCCAGGCTCGAAGATGGGGATCTGGCCGTCCCGCAGCCGTGCGATCTTGTCGGCGTCCTTGTCGACACAGGTCACCTGCATCCCGAACTCGGCGAAGGACGCACCCGTAACCAGGCCCACGTAGCCCGTTCCGATCACCGTGATATTCATTCGCGCCAACCTCCTTTCCAGACCAGCATCATGGGCCGAACGCCCTCGCGCAGCACGATCCCGATGGCGACCCCCGAGGCATCCGCGAGCACGTCGTCGAGTGCGGGGACCCGGCCCGGCACGAAGCTCTGAATCCACTCGTCGACGACCGCGAAGCCGAGGCAGAAGGCCGCACAGAGCATGACACGGCTCGCCTGGGGGCCGAGCAGCGCCCGGAGCGTGACCCAGGCCAGACCGGCGAAGAGCGGAACGTGGGCGAAGTTCACGAGCGGCGCCGGGAGGCCGAGGCGGGCAACCTGGCGCGCGGGCAGGGACGAGAGCGCCAGCATCGCCAGCACGTAAAGACCCACCAGGACGGCGCGAGCGGGCAGCACGCGGATCATCCCGGGACAACCCCGCTCGGACGGGCGGAGCGATCGTCCTCGGCTCGCAGCCAGGCCACGAAGGATCGAATGCCCTCCTCGTAGCTCACACCGGGCTCGTAGCCGAGCTCACGGCGGGCCTTCTCGATCGACGCCCAGGTGCGAGGCATGTCGCCTGGCTGAGGCGGGAGGTAGCTCCGCTCCGCCTCCATCTCCAGCGCCCGCTCCAGACCCCTGATCGCGTCCTCGAGCCGCAGGGGCGCTCCACGCCCCAGGTTGTAGATCGCATAGCCCTCCTCCCGCTCCAGGGCGAGGAGAATGCCCGAGACCGTGTCGCTCACGAAGGTGAAGTCGCGCTCCGCACGGCCGTCCCCGAAGATCGGGATCGGCTTTCGCTGCAGGATCAGGCGCGCGAACTTGTGCAGCGCGAGATCGGGGCGTTGGCGGGGACCATAGGCCGTGAAGATGCGCAGGCAGGTGACCGCGAGGCCATAGGCCGAGTGCATGGCGTGGCCGATCAGCTCTCCCGCACGCTTGCTGGCCCCGTAAGGGGAGAGCGGTCGATCGGCCTCGGCATCCTCGCGAAAGGGACCCCGAGGACGCTCCCCGTAGACGCTCGAAGACGAGGCAAATACGAAGCGAGCCGTTCCGGCCCGCGCCAGCTCCTCCAGCAGGATCTGGGTCCCGGTCACGTTGACCTCACAGTAGCGTGCCGGCGCATCGAAGCTCGGGCGGACCCCGGCCAACGCGGCCAGGTGGACGACCGCCTCCGGGGCGTGGACGTCCAGCACGGTGCGAAGGCCCTCGCGGTCGCGGATGTCGATCTCGTGCAGGCCCATGAAGCCGGGGTGAGCGAGGACCCGAGCGAGGTTCCGCTCTTTGCACGCGCGCGCGTAGTACGGATCGAAGCAGTCGAGAACGGCCACCTCGTCCCCGCGCGCCAGGCACGCTTCGACGAGGTGGGAGCCGATGAAGCCGGCACCACCAGTGACGAGCAGCTTCATCGCATCAACGCCCCTGCGGCGGTTTCTCGTCGCGCAGACGCTGGAGATCGGCGTCGACCATCAGCTGGACGAGCTCGCGAAAGCTCGTCCGAGGCTTCCAGCCGAGCTCCTGGCGCGCCTTGCTCGGATCCGCGATCAGGCTGTTGACCTCGGCAGGCCGCAGGAAACGTGGGTTCACCCGCACGTACTTCTCGTAGTCGAGCCCCAGATGCTCGAATGCGGCCTGGCAGAACTGGCGGGGGGTGCGCTGCTCCCCCGTGCCGATCACGTAGTCGGAGGGCTCCTCCTGCTGCAGCATGCGCCACATGGCCTCGACGTACTCCGGTGCGTAGCCCCAGTCGCGCTTCGCATCCAGATTCCCGAGCTCCAGATGATCCGCCAGGCCCAGGGCGATCCGTGCGGCGGACTCGGCGATCTTCCGGGTCACGAACTCCCGGCCCCGCCTCGGTGACTCGTGGTTGAACAGGATGCCGGAGCACGCGAAGAGACCATAGCTCTCGCGGTAGTTCCGGGTGATCCAGTGTCCGTAGAGCTTGGCGACGCCGTACGGGCTGCGGGGATGGAACGGGGTGGCCTCGGACTGTGGAGACTCCGGTACGTTGCCGAACATCTCGCTCGACGACGCCTGGTAGAAGCGAATCCCGGGATCCACCAGACGCACGGCCTCGAGCAGCCGCGTGACCCCGAGTGCGGTAAACTCGCCGGTCAGGATCGGCTGCTCGAAGCTGGTCGGAACGAAGGACTGCGCCGCCAGGTTGTAGACCTCGTGGGGCTGCACGTCGCGCAGCAGGTTCACCAGCGAGAACTGGTCCAGCAGGTCGCCCTGCCGCAGCTCGATCCGATCGACGAGGTGGGCGATCCGCTCGAAGTTCTCGGAGCTGGAGCGCCGCACCATTCCGATCACTCGGTAGCCCTTCTCGAGCAGCAGCTCAGCCAGATAGGAGCCGTCCTGCCCCGTCACGCCGGTGATCAGCGCGCGTCGCGGATCGCCCTGGGACTGCGCGTCACCCGTCATCGCAGGGAGACCGGGCGCGCGACACGGAATCCGATCATGACGCGATGCGAGTCGAAGTCGGACAGGCGCCGATCCCCGCTCGAGCTCTGCTTGCTAAAGCGGTACGAGACGAAGGTGTTCCAGCGCTTGCGGACCCGCCAGCTCAGCTCGGCTCCGAAGCGCCTCGAGTCGATGTCGATCTCCTCGTCGGTGGACACCACGCAGCTCAGCAGGCTGCCCGAGACGCCGAGGGATCCGGGCAGACAGAGGCCGGGGTTGCTGAAGGGAAAGGCCACGCGCGCCAGGGTCTCGGACGCGGAGCGCAGACGGCTCAGCTCCGCGTCCAGCCTCAGCGTGACGCGATCGCTCATGCGCGTGCGGAGCTCCGCGGTGACGATGTCCTGATCCAGGCTGGTGCCGAGACCCGAAGAGGGTCGTGTCTGGCGGTCGTAGGCGAGTCGGAGGCTCCCACGACGGAAGCTGCGCGTGAGCTCGGCGCCCCCGACGAACCCGACGCTGCGATCGGACCCGCTGAGGGTCTCGGAGTTGAGGGAACGCAGGCCCGCGTTCAGCGAGCTGGCCCAGCGCGGGTTCCAGGTGCGCGTCCAGCTTCCACGGAACGAGAGGATGTCGTCTTGCACGTCCCCTGCGCCGATGTTCTCGAAGTCCGTCCGTGCGGCCGTCAGCTGCAGGCCCACCTCGTCGCGGGGCCCCAGCATCTGGCGGTAGCCCAGAATGCCGTAGCGGGTGTCCCGATCGCGCCGGCTGTTCGCCGGCCGGAGCCCGTCGAGCGAGTAGTCCCGGTCGTCGAACCCGGCCCGCAGCTCCAGGCTGCTGGCGGGTGACAGCGCGTAGCGCAGGCCACCGGCCAGAGCCCGCGCGCGCTGGTCCGGTCGGCCCTCGACGATCGTCTGGCTGCCCTCGGTGACCGCGTCCTGATTCTCGAAGAGCTCGTAGCGCACGCTCGAGAGCAGCCGCAGGCGCTGCGTGATCTCTCGCTCCCCGTCCCAGACCGCGGTCCAGTCCGTCGCGTCGAACTCGTCGAGGTCCTGGTACATGCGGCGCTCGAGCGAGAGATCGAGGCGGGCGTGACCCCATTCCGCCTCCTGCGCGAGGCCGAGCTGTGGACGCACGCGGGTGATGAGGTCCGACTCCTCACGCCTCTCGTCGTGGAGCACGTCGGAGTCGTACTCCTGGCTGAGCCACAGGGACGGGGTCAGCTCGAAGCGGCTCTGGGCGCGGGCCAGGCCGGCCGGGATCAGGCCGAACGCGCAGAGCGCGATCAGAGTCCTACCAGGGAAACGGGCTTTCCGGGGGGATGACAATGCGGTCTCCTGGGAGCAACAGGATGTTCTGCTCCAAGTTCTTGCCTCGGACGAACTCATCGTAGTTGAAGGTGAACTCGAGCGGCGCGTCGCCGTTCCGGTCTCGGATGACCTTCACGTGCTTCTTGCCGGCGAACTGGTTGAAGCCTCCCGCGGTCGAGAGCGCATCGACCACGCGCATCCTGGCGCGGTAGACGATCGGGCCCTCGCGCACGACCTCGCCCAGCACGTAGATCAGCTTGGAGTTGATCTCGGTCACGACGACCGTCACATGGGGGGCGCGCACGTACTCCTCGAGCCGGCGCGTGATCTCGCCCTTGAGAGCGAGCGGGGTCAGGCCGGAGGCCTGCACGTCGTCGAGCAGCGGAAAGGAGATCCGGCCATCCAGACGCACGACCAGCTCACCCACGTTGAGCTCGGGCTGGTTCCAGACGGTGATGAGAAGGCGGTCGCGGGGCCCGATCACGTAGTCACGCCCGGCCTCCTGGGCCTGACTTTCCAGATCCTCCGCGCTGGGCAGAACCCGCTGGTTGTCGCCGCCGAAGAAAGGCAGCCCGCTCAGGCCGCAGCCCGAGAGCATCAGGGCCAGGCCCAGGGGGGCCGCCCACCTCGAGATTCGATCTCGCATCCTCATCGCATCCTCTTCTCCGTCACGATCCCCTACCCGCGCCCGCGAGCCCCGCGTCCTTCATCTTGTAGAGCAGGGCCTTGTAGCTGATCTGCAGGATCTCCGCGGCCGCGCGGCGGTTCCAGCGGGTCCGGTGCAGGACCTTCTCGATCATGCGCCGCTCCGCGGCCAGCGCGGCGTCGCGGCCGATCTTCTTGAGGCTGACCCGGTCCGTTTCCCCGTTGAGATAACGCTCCAGCTCACTCGCCACGGGCCGGCTGCCCGCCCCGGAGCGTGCGCTCGCGCGACTGGCCTCCAGCTCTCGCAGGAGTGAGGCCTCGCTTCCCAGGACGACGTAGCGCTTGATCAGATTCTCGAGCTCCCGGACGTTCCCCGGCCAGCGATGGCGCTGGAAGGCCTCGAGCAGGGGCCCCGAGAGCGTCCGATACGGCTTACCATAAGCCCGCGAGTATCTTCGCAGAAAATGGTCCGCAAGGGGGGGGATCTCGTCCCGGCGCTCCCGCAGGGGTGGGATCCGGATCGAGACCACGTTGAGCCGATAGAAGAGGTCCTCCCGAAACGCGTGGTCGCGAACCGCCTGCTCGAGGTCACGGTTCGTCGCGGCCAGCACCCGGGCATCCACCTGGATCTCGTGCTCCCCCCCGAGCCGGGAGAACCGGCCGTCCTGCAGGACTTGGAGGAGCTTGGCCTGCAGCCGGGGCGTCATCTCGCTGATCTCGTCCAGGAAGATCGTGCCCCGGTCGGCGGCCTCGAATTTCCCCAGCTTGCGTCCGTGGGCGCCCGTGAAGGCACCCGGCTCGTAGCCGAAGAGCTCGCTCTCCAGCAGCTCCGAGGGCAGGGCCGCGCAGTTGACCTT
>JBHHVJ010000064.1:0-17179 GCA_046754285.1 Myxococcota bacterium
CAAAAGGACACGAAAACCCTCCAGAATGACCCACGCATCGAGGATCAGGATCGCGCTCCCCATCGTGGCGAGCAGCCACCTCGCGGCCGCGAGATGGCCCCGGATCTCGCCGAGCATGGCGACGAAGGTGGCCGCTCCGATGATCAGCATGGGCACGAAGGTGTAGAGCGCCGGGCGTCCTCCGCGCCGGAGCCAGACGGTGACCACGAGCAGTGTCACACCGGCCACAAGCTGGTTGGTCGTGCCGAAGAGCGGCCAGAGAACCAGACCCCCCTTGCCACCCGCCTGCGTCACGGCGAGCAGCAGAGCCGCCCCGACCCCGACCGCCGCCGCTGCGAAGCGATTCGTGAGCGCGCGCAGTCCCGCGCTCTCGGCGAGCTCGGCGATGATGAGCCGCTGGATGCGCGCCCCCGTATCGAGCGAGGTGGCCGCAAAGGCGATCACCATGACGGCGACGAAGGTGCGCGACAGCTCGGACGGAACGCCGAGCTCACTCACGAAACGCCCCGAGCCGTTCACGAAAGCCTCGAGCTTGGGGCTCAGACCCGAGGCCGCGCTCCAGCTCTGGTAGTGCGCGAGCCATTCGCTCGAGCTCTCGAAGCCCGCGGTGGCGGCCAGGATGGCCATCAGCGCCAGTGTTCCCTCGCCCAGCATTCCGCCGTAACCGATCGGACGGGCATCGGTCATGCAGGCGATCTGCTTCGACGTCGTGCCCGAGGACACCAGGCCGTGAAATCCAGAGATCGCCCCGCAGGCGATGGTGATGAAGAGGAAAGGAAGGAGGGGAGGCGACCCTTCGGGGTGTAGGTTCACGAGGGGGGCCTGGATCTGCGGCTGCAGAAGCATCAGGCCGAGGAAGAGCACCGCGAGCCCGGTAATCAACTGGTGCGAGTTGAGGTAGTCGCGCGGCTGGAGCAGGAGCCAGACCGGAAGCACCGAGGCCACGAAGGAGTAGATCATCAGGATCCAGACCCAGGCCTCGACGGAGAGCTGGCCGAGAGCGGGTATGGCGTCGACGAAGGCCTGCCCGTAGAGGACCGACGTCAGCAGCATCGCATAGGCGACGAGCGAGACGGGCAGAATCGACCAGGTGCGGCGGTAGACGCCCCAACCCAAGGTCAGGGCCAGAATGATCTGGATGTTGATCGGGAAGATCGACGCGGGATAGCTCCGGAAGAGCGTTCCGATGATGAAGGCGAAGACCGCCAGCACGATCCAGATCAGGAACGAGATGATCAGCAGGAAGAGAATGCGCACGCGCGGGCTGATGACGATCCCCGCGATCTCCCCGATCGTCTGCCCGCGATGGCGCAGGCTGATCACCAGGGCCGAGAAGTCGTGCACGGCCCCCATCAGGACCGTACCCACGACCACCCAGAGCAGCGCGGGAAGCCAGCCCCAGATGACGGCGAGGGCCGGACCGACGATCGGAGCCGCTCCGGCGATCGACGTGTAGTGGTGGCCCCAGAGCACGTGCATCTTCGTCGGCACGAAGTCCACACCGTCCTGAAAATCGCGCGCGGGGACGTTCTCATCGGCCCGGAGGCCAAAGACACGACGCGTGAGGAAGCCGGAGTAGTAGCGATACGCAAAGGCGTAGAGGGCGAGGACACCGAGGGCGAGCAGCGCGGCGTTCATCCCGCGTCCCCCTCGGAGCGGCTGCGGACCGCGAAATCAGACACGAGCGAGCAGCTTACAGGATCTTGCGGAGCTCCTCGAACGCCTCGTGAGCCTCGTGCAGGATGGCCCGGGCCGTCTCGGCGTCCAGGCCGAACACGGCCACGCGTGCAGCCGCGATCTCCTCGGCCTGGGGATCGGATTCCAGATCCCGGATGATCTGACGCGCCAGCTCGTCCCCAACCTCGAGCACGTGGGCGAAGCAGCGATCCCGGTCAGGGGCCAGGGCGGGATCGTGGTGGCATTGGATCGCCCGAATGAGTTCGGGAGCGAGGTGCCAGGACTCCGCAACCGCCGCGCCGAGCAGGGGGTGCAGCTCCTGCATCAGGCCGACCAGCGCAAGCGGATCGGGGCGTACCTGCCCACGCGACCGTCGCTGCACCTCACCCGCCGTGGAGAGCAGAACCACGCGTCCGACGTCGTGGATCAGCCCGGCCAGGAAGGCACGATCGGGCTCGATTCCCACATGGGCGGCCAGGGCGCGCGCGGTGACCGAGGTAGCGAGTGCATGCTCCCAGAGGTCGTGCGTGAGCGACTCGAAGCCGGGAACACGCAGCACGCGTGAACGCATCATGATGGCCATCAGAATGTTTCGTGTCTCGATGACCCCGATGCGGACGACCGCGTCCTGCACCGAGATCGAGGGCGCCAGGCCCGCATAGAAGGGGCTGTTGGCAATGCCGACCACCTTCGTGGCCAAGGCCGGATCGAGCTCGATCTCGGCGGCGAGCTCACCGAGGTGAAAGCTCGTCGAGTTGATCAGCTGCTGGACGCGGAGGACGACCTGGGGGATGGGCGGGAGGGCCAGGCGGCCGCTTCCCACGCCCCGCTCGAGCTCACCGAGGATCTCGCGCTCGGCGTCATGCGTGACCTGGGATCGCAGGCGGTCGATCTCGGCCTCGAGCGTCTCGGCCAGATCCGTTCCCTCCGGATCGGTCTCCAGCTCCTGCCGGAGATCCACCGGGCGGTCGGCGTCCTCACCTTCGAGAAAGAGGCCGCCGCGGTCCAGCTCAGGAGTCGGCGCCACAGCGGCCGGCCTCTTGGCATGTGCGGGCTTCCGTTTCCGCCGCCATGGAAGCTGCCAACCCATCCTCTTAGCCAGCGGCGGAGAGGCAACGGGGCTTTAGCTCCCTCCGCCCAGATGCCGCGCGAAGAACTCCAGCATGCGACGCCAGGCCTGCTCGGCAGCCTCCGCGCGGTAGGCGTCAGGCCGCCCGGGATTGGCGAAGGCGTGCCCAGCTCCCGCATGGATGACCACCTCGACGGGCCACCCGTGGGCGCGGACGCGACGCTCGAGCTCATCGACGTCCGCGAGCGGAACGACCGCGTCGTCCGCACCGAAGTGCGCCAGCAGGGGACAGCGAAGCCGCGCGAGTGCCTCGAGGGGGTGCTCGGGGTTGCACTCGTCGAGCGCGCCCACTCGAAGCATTCCGTACCAGGAGACCGCCGCGGAAAGCCCACGGCAGGAGGAAGCCGCCAGCATCGTGTACTGCCCACCGACACAGAACCCCGTCATACCGATCGCCCGACCCTGCGTCTCCGGAAGCTGAGCGAGGTGATCGATCGCGGCCTGGACGTCGCCCAGCACCTGGGAGTCCGGGAGTGCGCGCAGGAAGCGGAAGATGGCCTCCAGGCTGGAGAGATCGGGCTTCTCGCCGCGCGAGTACTTGTCGAGAACCAGCGTGACGTAGCCACTCTCGGCGAGCCGGTCTGCAAAGCCCTCGTAGATCGTCGAGAGGCCGGCCACATCGGGGATCAACACAACACCCGGATGCGTTCCTGGTGCCGACGGCAGTCTCAGCTCACCCCGGATCAGCGTGTCGCCGCTCGGAAAGCGGACCCTCACGCGAAAGCAGCACCCTTCTGCCAGACGTAGACCCGCATCGGGGGCAGGTTCAGGAACTCGCGCTGGATATCCCCGGGGCCGAAGAACGGCTCCGCGAAGCGACGCACGTGCCCGCGGAACTGGTACGCCACGAAGCGTCCACCCGGTCCGAGCACGCGGCGCGCCGCCTCGAGCGTTGCCCGCCGCGTGGGCCGCGCGAGCGTCGAGAAGGGAATTCCCGAGACCACCAGGTCGGCCTCCGTGGCGTCGGCCTGGAGCAGCGCCTTCTCGAGCTCCTCGGAGCTACCCTCGTGGAGGGTCAGACGAGGGTCCGGAAAGCTCCTGCGAAGCAGGCGGACGAAGCGCGGATTGATCTCGACCGCAACGAGCCGCGCGTTGGCACGCATGCGGCGCAAGATTTCACCGGTCAGAACGCCCGTGCCGGGGCCGAGCTCGACGATGACCCGCGCACGATCGACGCGGCCGCACTGAAGCACGCGGCGCGTCAGAAAGCGCGAGCTGGGAATCACCGAGCCGACCTCTTTGGGGTTGCGGAGAAAACCCTTGAAGAAATCGAGCGGCCTTCCGTTTCGCTGGGTGCTGAGCCTCCTGGATCCCACCATGGAAATCGACACCTCCCCTCGCCGAAACCCACCGACTGGACGGCCGGACTCCGATCGCACCCGATCGCCCCCCGAAGCAGGCAACGGGGTTTTTATCGCGCGAAAGGCGCTGGGGTCAAGCGGCGCCCGTTCGCTCGAGCTCGCCGAGGATCTCTCGGGCCGAGAGCCGGAGGAACGCCGAGTAGGTGCTCTCGGCGCCATCCATGTCGCGGCTGCGGAGCGCGGGGGCCAACCGGTGCAGGAGGGAGACGATCGTACTCCGATGGTGCACGAGCACACGGAGCGCGGGGCGAAATCCCCGCTGGGCCATGAAGTGGCGCAGCGAGTTGGCGAGCATCACCAGAATCTGGTTGCCCGCCATGCGACAGAGCCCGTCGCTGAGCTCCAGCAGGACGGCCGCGAACCTCTCATCGGAGAGGGCCGGGTCCGAGGCTCGCTCGATCACAACGAGTGCGTGGTCGATCTCCTCCTGGCCAGCCCGCTCCAGGCCCAGGCGCAGGATGCGAGGCAGCAGCGCTTCGCGAAGCTCGAGAAACTCTCGGATGCGTGTGAGGTTCGGCTGCCCCCCCACGAAGAGCATCGACCAGACCACGTCGAAGCTGGCCTCCTCCGGGCTCCGAACTCGTATCCCCGAACCCTGCTGGATCGTGATGAGTCGGAGCTGTTCGAGCTTCTTGAGCGCCTCCCGCAGGGAGCTGCGGTTCACGCAGAGCTGACCCGCGAGCTCTCGCTCCGGCGGCAGCCGATCCCCCGGCCGGAAGCTGCCGTCGAGGATGCGTGCCTGGATGCGCTCTGCGATGAGGTCCGGCACCGCCTTGCGCACCGCATCGTTCGCCTCTCCGGATCGGCGGCCCCCGACCGGCCGCTCGGGCTTCGGATCCATCAGGTCTGTCCCCCATCGATGCGGAAGATCTGTCCCGTGATCCAGCTCGCAGCGTCGGAAGCGAGGTAGACGGCGAGCGATCCGATCTCCGCCGGCGTGCCGATCCGGCCGAGAGGGATCGCACCCACGAGATCGGCCCCGTGGGCGTCGAGAACTCCCTGCCCCATTTCGGTCTGCACCAGGCCCGGCGAGATGACGTTGCAGCGAATGCCGCGCGACGCGTTCTCACGGGCCACGACACGGGTCAGCGCGTTGACTCCCGCCTTGGCCGCCACATACGGGCCCCCGTGAGGCGCGCAGAGATCCGCGCCGACCGACGAGATCGTCAGCAGCACGCCGCGTCGCTGCGCGCGCAGAATGGGCAGCGCCGCGTAGAGGGTGTGGAAGACACCGGTGAGATCGATCGCAACGATCCGCTCCCAGTAGCTCGGCTCCACTTCGTGCAAGGGAAGCGACCGTGTGGGGACGCCCGCGTTGGCCACGACGATGTCGAGGCGACCGAGCCCGGCCACTGCCTGATCGACCATCGCGCGCACCGCTGCGGCGTCGCGGACGTCCGCGGAGAGGGCCAGGGCTCGACGTCCGTGCCGCTCGATCTCCTTGACCACCTCGGCGGCCGCCGCACCTTCGCGCCGGTACGCCACCGCCACATCGGCGCCGGCCTCCGCGAAGGCGAGCGCGATGGCGCGGCCGATCCCACGGGAGGCTCCCGTCACCAGGGCGCATCTGCCGGCAAGCTGCGTGTCCAAGGGCTCCTCCCTCTGCTCCGGCGGCAGTCTGACACAGATTCGATCCGCCGGGGCTTGAAGCTCCGGCCGTCAGGCCTCATCATGCGGACCGCTGGGGGGCAAACCCGGACGGGAGGAGCCATGCCGCGAGCCTATTCCATCACGGCCGAAGCCATTGCCGAGGAGCGCAAGCGCGTCGGCGAGGATCTCGATGCCTTCGACGTCTCGAAGGTGATTCGCCTCGACGAGGTCGAGCTCCGGGAGATGGGACCCAACGACGTGCACCTGCGCATCCTGGCGGTGTCGGCCGAGCACAACGTGGACCACGCAGCCCTGGCCGACACGGTGAACATCGCCGAGCTGCGTGGTGGAAAGATCTATCCGGGAAACAGTGCGGTGGGGGAGGTGGTCCGCGCCGGCAGCCGGGTCACGCGCTTCAAGACCGGGGACCTCGTGCTCACCCACTGCAACGGTGAGCCCGACATCTACGGCTATCCGCTCCGGATCTGGGCGTACGATCAGCCCGACTCTATCGGCTGGTACGGCGAAGAGGCCGTGGTCGAGGATTGGCAGCTCATTCCAGCACCGCTCGATTGCGGTCTGAACCTCTGGGAGATTGCGGCCCTGCCCCTGCGCGCACCGACGGCCTACCACCTCTGGCGCCGTGCCTACGGGATCTTTCGCCTGAAGGTCTCGCGGGAGAAGCTCGCCCGGCTCACGGTGCTCGGCTTCGGCGGGGGCGTCTCGGAGCTCTTCCTCATGCTGGCTCGCTCCGAGGGCCATCGCGCGCTCTTCTGCTCGGGCAGTCCGGAGAGGCGTGCGGCCCTGGAGAAGCTGGGCATCGAGGGAATCGACCAGCAGGCCTTCAATCGCTTCCGCGAGCGGGACGACGTGCGTGCGTTCGGCAAGGAGATCCGCAAACGCACGGGCGGCGCGGGAGCGCAGATCGTCTGCGACATGCTGCGAGGTCCCGTCTTTGCGGCCGGCCTCACGGCGCTGGGTCGCGAGGGCGTCAACGTGAGCGCCGGGTGGCAGCTCGACAAGCGCATCTCGTACGACTCGGCCGGCCTCTCGGTCAAACAGATCACGCTGGACCACGTGCACTTCGAGACCGTCGACGGGGCCAACGCGGCAACGACGCTGTACGGCTCGGTCTTCCGGCCGACGGTCCACCGGGAGATCTACGCGTTCGCAGACCTGCCGCGGGCCTTCGAGGAGATGCACCAGAACGTCCAGACCGGAATTCCGATCATACGTGTGGCCGAGGAGCTTCCCGACGCCGTACGTGGCCTCACCGGATAGCCCACCGCAGCGTACGGCTCAGACCGGTGGACGGCTCGCGGGACGCGGGTAGCGCGGCGGCGCGTCGCCGAGCTCCGCGGCCAGATCCTCCTCGACGTCCACCAGCGCATTGTCCATCTCCCAGAGCCGGAAGCGCAGAGCCCCGGGGATCTGCGCCTGCGCGGCCTCCTGGGCGAACGCCACGACGAACTTCGTGCCGTTCATCAGACGATAGACCTGGACCTGACGCAGCTCATCAAGCTCGCGCGACCGCTGCTGGATCTCGCTGAGCAGAGCGATCATGCGCGTGGTCACGTCCACGATCTCGAGCAGCCGCTCCTGCTCGAAGAGCCGATCGATCTCCGCTCGGCGGCGCACCATCTCGGCCCAGATCTCTGGAAACGGACGCGGCCCGGCTGGGGTCTCTCGCGCCGCGTCGGCCTCGGAGCTCCTGGGCACCTTCGCGCTCACGGGCGAGGACTCGGCCTTCGCGCTCTCCCCCGCCGGGGCGGGCGTCGAGCCGGAGCCGCAGGCGAGAAGCAGCAGAGCCGCAAGCACTCCCCCGCAACGGATTTCCCGTGGCATCATGATCTCCCCACGCGATCGAACCCTCGGGATCCTAACAAGCCCGCGCGCCCATCCCACACTGATCCCGCGCGACATCCGCCCGAGCGGCCCGGCGAGATCCAGCGAGCTCAAGGCCCGTCGTCGAGACGGATCTCATGGCGGAGGCCGAAGCGCTTCCAGAGCAGGAAGACCGCGGGAAGCACGATCAGCGTGAGCGCTGTTGCGGAGAGCAGACCTCCGACCATGGGAGCCGCGATGCGCTTCATGACCCGGGTTCCCGTCTCGTGACCCATCATGATGGGGAGCAGGCCGATCCAGGTCGTGCCGACCGTCATCAGGATCGGTCGTACCCGCTCGGCCGAGCCCTCCACGACCGCGCGGCGCAGATCCGCCAGAGATCCCAGGCGGCCCTCGCGACGGGCGCGCTCGAAGGATTCCTCGAGGTACACGAGCATCACCACCCCGGTCTCGGCGGCCAGTCCCGCGAGAGCGATGAAGCCCACACCGACCGCAACGGACAGGTTGAAGCCGAACAGATAGAGCAGCCAGACGCCTCCGATGGGAGCGAAGAGCAGCGTTCCGATCAGCACCATCCCGGTTTCTGCGGCACGCCGAAAGTGCGCGTAGAGGAGAATCAGGATCACCGCGAGCGTGAGCGGCACCACGGTCGCCAGGCGGCGGTTCGCGCGCTCCATGTACTCGAACTGTCCCGACCAGACGACGGAGACCCCTTGGGGGAGCCGAACCTCTCGCGAGATGGCGTCTTGGGCCCGCTGGACGTACCCACCCAGATCACTCGTGTCGAGATCCACGAAGATCCAAGCCGTGCGCCGCGCGTTCTCGCTCTTGATCGCGGGGGGACCCTTGACGATCTCGAGGTCAGCCACCTGCGCGAGCGGTACGGTGTGGCCCATCGGCGTGGGGACGGCCACTCGGCGCAACGCGTTGAGGTCGTTCCGCAGCTCACGCGGGAAGCGGAGGTTGATGGGGTACCGCTCGAGACCTTCGACCGTCTCGGAGACGTTGCGGCCCCCGATCGCGGACTCCACGACCTCCTGCACATCGGCCACGTTGAGTCCGTAGCGCGCGGCGGCGGCGCGACGGATTCGGATGTCGACGTAGTTCCCTCCGACGACGCGCTCCGAGTAGACGGAGGCCGTCCCCGGCAGTCCGCTCAGCACGCCCTCGATCTCCTCGCCCACCCGTGAGAGAACGCCCAAGTCGTCTCCCAGGAGCTTGATGCCGACGGGCGTCTTGATGCCCGTGGCCAGCATGTCGATTCGGGTCTTGATCGGCATGGTCCAGGCGTTCGTGAGACCGGGGAACTGCACCATCGCGTCCAGCTCCCGAATGATGTCTTCGATCTGCTTGCCTTGCGGCCACTCCTCCTGCGGGGCCAGGATGATCGTGGTCTCGATCATGCTCAGCGGAGCGGGATCCGTGGCTGTGTCGGCCCGCCCGATCTTTCCGAGCACGTGGCGGACCTGGGGGTGCTGCGCAATCAGCCGGTCCGTCTGCTGCAGGAGCTCCCGAGCCTTGGTGATCGAGATGCCGGGCGGAGTGGTCGGCATGTAGAGGAGATCGCCCTCGTTCAGGGGCGGCATGAACTCACTCCCGAGCCTGGAGTAGGGCCAGAGCGTGAGGCCGGCCAGCACCAGCGCCGTGCCCAGCACCGGCAGTGGGTAACGGAGCACGCGCTGGATGAGGGGACGATAGATCCCGATGAAGAAAACGGTCAGCGGGTTGTCTCGCTCTCGCCGCACACGGCCGCGGACGAGGAGATACATGAGCACCGGGATGACCGTGATGGCGAGCAGCGCGGATGCGGCCATCGCGAACGTCTTGGTATACGCGAGGGGCGCAAAGAGCCGCCCCTCCTGCTGCTCGAGAGTGAAGACGGGGATGAAGCTCACGGTGATGATCAGCAGTGAGAAGAAGAGCGCCGGGCCCACCTCGCACGCTGACTCCACCACCAGGTCTCGCTGGCTGCGCTCGGGAGCCCGCTCCCGGTGCTTGTGCAGATTCTCGACCATCACCACCGAGGCATCGACCATGACGCCGATCGCGATCGCGATGCCGCCCAAGCTCATGATGTTCGCGTTGAGATCGAGCCAATGCATCCCAATGAACGCGACGAGCACCCCGAGGGGAAGAGTCACGATCGCCACGAAGGCGGAGCGGATGTGAAGAAGGAAGATCATGCAGACGAGGGCGACGACGATCATCTCCTCGATGAGCTTCTCGCGGAGCGTGCCCACGGCCCTCCTGATCAGACGCGAACGGTCGTAGGAGACGTGCACCTCCACGCCCTCCGGCAGCCCACTTTCGAGCTCCGCGAGCCGCTTTTCGACGCGCTCGATCACCCGCAGGGCATTCTCCCCGAAGCGCAGCAGCACGATTCCGGTGACCACCTCCCCGCGTCCGTTCATGTCCACGAGGCCCCGGCGGATCTCGGGTCCGAGCTGGATCCGTGCGAGCTGGCTCAGCAGGACCGGCGTGTGGCTGCGCGGGTCGACGTCGACGGGAATCGTCTTCAGATCCTCGAGCGTCTCGACGTAGCCCTCGCCGCGAACCATGAATTCGGTCTCGGCCATCTCGATGAGACGACCGCCGGTCTCGATGTTCCCACGCTCGATCGCACGACGAACCTGCGTGAGCGATATCCCGAAGGCCCGCAGCCTTTCGGGATCGACCTCGACCTGGTACTGGCGTACGAAGCCTCCCACGGAGGCAACCTCGGAGACGCCCGGAAGGCTCATCAGGTCATAGCGGAGGTACCAGTCCTGGACGGTTCGAAGCTGAGACAGGTCGAGCCCCCGGAAGCGCACGGCCCGAGCGAGCTCGGCGCGTGAGATGCGCCCGTCCCCGTCCCGATCGAAGGCACGAACGATGAATCGAAGAGACTCGGCCACGAAGCCTTCCGGATCCCCCGCCAGGGCCGGCGGACCGGAAGCGAAGAGGCTCGCGAGCTGGGCTTTGCGATAGACGGGTACCACTCGACCCCCGACGGTTTCCCGCCGCAGGCACAGGCCCAGGAAGGGCCGCTTGCACTCCTCGTGTCCGCCCACGCGGCTCGAATCGAGGGGCTCGGGGAGCTCGCCCTCCTCGACCGCACCCGAACCGTCCACGTCCAGCGCACGCCTCAGCACGCGGGAGCGCGGAGTGAAATCCGTGAGGCTGTACTCGTAGATCCATCCCACACCCGTCGCATCGGGTCCGAGCTGCGGCGTCACGCCCGCGGGAAGACGACCCCGAACGAAGTTCAGGTACTCCAGCGTTCGTGACCGAGCCCAGTAGAGATCGGTTCCATCCTCGAAGATGATGTAGACCATCGAGAACCCGAAGAAGGAGTAGCCTCGAACGACCTTCGCGAAGGGCACCGAGAGCATGGCCGTCGAGAGCGGATACGTGATCTGGTCCTCCACGACCTGGGGCGCCTGCCCGGGGTACTCGGTGTACACGATGACCTGGACGTCGGAGAGATCGGGGATCGCGTCCACCGGCATCTCGACCAGGGCCCACCACCCGAGCGCCGCGACCAGCGCTCCGATGAGCAGCACGAAGAAGCGGTTGTCGACACAGGCCTCGATGACACGCGCGATCACCGTACCGGCTCCTCGGGATCCTCGGACTTCTCCAGGAACATCCCACAGATCGGGCAGCGTCCGGGCTCGGAGGCCACCACATCGGGATGCATCGGGCAGCTGTAGCGACCTTCGTCCGCGTCTTGGACGTGCGCGTGCTCGTGCTCGTGCTTCGTATGGAGCCTCTCGAACTCGCCCGGACGAGCCCCACGCTCCTCGAGATCCATGCCGCAGAGGCTGCAACGCCCCGGCTCGGTCGAGATCTCATCGGGGTGCATGGGGCAGGCGTAGAGGGTTGGCGGCTCCGACTCCGCCGAGAGCTCGGTCGTTCCCGAGCGGCGCGCGAGCATCTTGCGGATCGCCTCTTGGAGCTGGCTCTCGGAGTCCAGCAGGAACTGGCCACTGACGACGACCTCCTCCCCTGCTTCGAGGCCCGAGAGCACCTCCGTCACGTTGTGATCTCCGGCGAGGCCCGTGACGATCTCACGGGGCTCGAAGTGCCCATCCGGCTTCGCCACGAATACGAGCTTGCGCCGGCCTGAATCGAGGATCGCCTCGTTCGGAATGGCCAGCACATCGTCTCGACGCCGGTACTGGATGTAAACCGTGGCGAACATGCCGGGCTTGAGACGGATGTCGGGGTTCTCGAACTCCAGACGTACGGTGAGCGTTCGACTGACCTCGTTCAGGGTCGGATAGATGTAAGCAACCTCGCCCTCGAGAACGCGGCCAGCCTCGTGCGGGAGCTCCATCTGCGCCGGAAGGCCCTCCTTGATCCAGGGAGCGTCGAACTCGTAGATCTCGGCCGTGACCCAGATCCGGCTCAAGTCGCCGATGCGGTAGACATCGGCTCCCGCCGGAACGTGGGCGCCCTCGAAGACGTGCTTCTCCAGCACGTGCCCCGTTCGCGGCGAGCGGATCGGGAGCACACGCCGCACACGACGCGATCGGGTGAGCGCCGCGATGTCCTGGTCATCGATTCCCCAGAGGTCGAGCTTGCGACGGGCGGAGCGCGCGAGCTCGCTCTTGGGCCCGTGCGCGCGCAGGGCGAGCAGGTACTCCCCCTGAGCCGAGACGAGCTCCGGAGAGTAGAGCTCGAAGAGCGCTTGGCCGCGCTCCACCGGATCGCCGGTCCGATCGACGAAGATCCGTTCCACCCAACCCGACACGCGAAGGTTCACGACCGAGATCCGGTCCTCGCCCACCTCGACCTGCCCGATGCTTCGAACGTGACGGAAGACCGTCGCGCGGAGCACCCGCTCGGTGCGCACGCCCATGTTCTGCTGCACCGCCGGGTCGATCACGACCGATCCCTCGGCGGACGCGGGCACCTCGTCCTCGTAGACGGGAACCAGGTCCATGCCCATCGGGGATTTGCCAGGCTTGTCCGAGATGTAGGTGGGGTCCATGGGAGCGACCCAGTACTTGATCTTGCGCTCGCCCGAGGGGCTAGAGCGCGTGGGCGCGGAGCCGCCGCCGCGGACGGGCGTCAACTCCATGCCGCAGATCGGACAGCGACCCGGACCCTCGTGGACGACGTTGGGGTGCATGCCGCAGCTGTAGAGCTCCGCCTCCTTCGCCGCAGCGGAGGGCTCCGTCGCTCCGGGCTCCCCTCGGGTCGACTCCCCACCGCAGGACGGCAGACAGAACGGCAGCAGGAGCAAGGTCACCAGGAATGCGATCATCGGGGCTCGGATCATCTCGGACCTCCCTGGAGAGGCGCACCGATTCGGGCGCGCGCCTCCGCCGCCTGCACGTGCGTCTCGATCGTCGCGCGCAGCAGAGTGCGTTCGAGCTCCAGGAGCTCGATCTCGGCCTCGTAGAGCGTGGCGAACTCCGCCCGTCCCACACGGTATTCCGCGAACGCGGACTCGAGGGCGGCCCGCGCCTCCGGCGTCAGCTCATCGTGGTAGGTGCGTGCCTGATTCTCGGCACGGCTCCAGCGTGCGTGGATCGCGGCCAGCTCGGCGTCGAGGCGATCCAGGCTCGCGGCGAGCTCGGCGCGCCGACTGCGTGCAGCGTGAAGATGCGCGGCGCTCTCCGCGCGGCTGCGTGGCGCGCTCCGCCAGGGGATCGGGATCGACAGACCGGCCGTGAAGAAGTCCGTCCCGTCGTCCGCGATCGTGTCGATCTGCCGGATCCGGTAGCCGATCCAGACATCGACGTCCGGGACGCCCTCGATTCGGGCCAGCTCGGCGGCGCGCTCCTCGGTGCGAGCGGCCTCGGCAAGCCGCTGGAGCTCGGGCCGCGCGCGCCGTGCCTGAGCGCTCCAGCTCGCGGCATCCCCGACGACCGGCGCGAGGGTGGGCTCATCGGGTGTGACGAATGAGCTTCCCGCCCGACGCGCGAGCACACGCGCAAGACCGGCGCTCAACTCACGATCGCTGCGCGCGAAGTCTCCGAGCTCGTCCCGGAGCCGCTGCTCGAGAACGCGCAGGCGCAGCAGCTCGTGTTGTCGGGCGGCGCCGGTCTCGTAGCGTGCCTTGACCGCCCCGAGCAGATCCCGCGTGCGGGCGATGTGCGCGCGGGTCACCGCTTCGAGCTGGCGTGAAAGCGTGAGCCGCCAGTAGAGCACGGTCACGTCGCGGCGCAGACGCTCGCGCGCTTCCGCGAGCGCGTACTCGCTGGTCCGCGCCCGAGACCAGGCGACGTCGCGGCGCATTCGGCTCCATCCGCGCGGGGGGATGTTCTGCTGAAGGCGGAGCTGCACCCCGCTCATCGGGTGGTCGTTCAGCGAGAACGAGTCGACCGGAACGTTGAGGTACTGAATACCGATCGAGGGGTCCCGCCAGAGTCCCGCCACGCCCGCGAGCGCCTCCAGCTCGGCGACGCGTCCGCGCAGGGACTCGAGGCTGGGGTTGGCGGCCAGAGCTTCCTCGACGAGCGACGCGGGATCCTCCGCGGCCGCGCCCGTCAGCGGGGCGCCCGTCAGCGGGAGTAGAAGAGAGAGAATCAGAGCTGTGATTCCTGCCATGGGTCTTCGTCATCCGCGGTCCGCAGCGCCGGGGGGAACGCGGACCCCTGGCCGGCTCGCACTCGAGAGCGGAGCCGGCGTTTCCAGACCGGGCGCACGCCCAGGCGTGCGCCTTCCGGGTGTCTCGGAGGAGCGCCGGAATCAGCTCAGGAGCGGCGGGTTCTCCCGTGGAAACGGGGAGTGCAGCCCGACCCGGCCCGGCCCGACGCGCGGCGGGGCAGACAGGCGCAGGGGGCGGATCGGCAGGGAGACGGGCGCGGAGGCGAGCACGGGCGCATCGTCGCTGGGGCCCGGAACCCGATCGGAGGAGGCCAGGTCCAGATCCGGGCAGGGGCAGCTCGCGCCCTCATCGGCGGAGCCAGGAGCGGCGGGCACCGTCCCGTGGCAGGGGGGCGGAGCGTCCGGCTGAACGGCCGCGGCGTGCTGCGAGCGGGCCTTCTGGGCGCAGAAGCCCCTGCACAGGCTCGGGCCCATCGTCCCCCAGAGGAGCAGCACGGTCAGTGTGAGGCGTATGGCCATCGAATAGTCCGTATACTCTCCGCAACCTCTCCGCTACGGCTCATCGGCACGGATCGACCGGAACATTATCGTTCATCGCGAACGGAAGTCGAGGTGCCGGAGCGGCACACGCAGGGAGAGAGAGATGTCCTTGAACCTCGGAACCATTCTGGCCTCCACCGCGGCCCTGCGTCCGGATCAGGTCGTGATCCGCCTCGGTGAGCGGACGCTGAGCTACGCCGAGCTCGACCGAACCGCTCGCGGCGTGGCCTCGAGCCTTCGGAAGCGGGGCGTGGAGCCCGGCCAGAAGGTCGCCCTGATGATCCCCAACGTACCGGAGTTCACGATCGCGTACTTCGGAATCCTCTACGCCGGCGCGACCGTCGTCCCGCTGAACGTTCTGCTCTCCGCGCCCGAGGTCACCTACCATCTCGAGGACTCCGAGTCACGGCTGCTGATCGCCCACCCGTTCTTTCGGGCGTCGGCCGCGGCGGGGGCCTCTGGAGCGGGCGTGCCGGTCGTGTGGGCGGGTGGGCGCGTTGAAGGCGCACCGGCCCTCGAGGATCTCGCGGCGGCGACCCCGCTGCGCGATCTCTACCCCACGCTCGAGACCGATACCGCGGTGATCCTGTACACGTCAGGCACCACGGGCAAGCCCAAGGGTGCGGAGCTCACACACTCCAACCTGCTGCTCAACTGCGCGATCGTGGTTCCCCAGCTGATCGAGATTCGTCCCAGCGACGTGGCCCTCGCAACCCTCCCGTTGTTCCACTCCTTTGGGCAGACCTGCATCCAGAACGCGTCGATCACGGCCGGGTCGAGCTTCAGCCTCCTGCCGCGCTTTACGCCCGAGGACGCCTTCCGGATCATGGAGGGGGACCGCGTGACGATCTTCGCGGGCGTGCCGACCATGTACTTCGGCCTGCTCAACCACGAGGGGGGAGAGCGCTTCGATCTCTCCGCGTTGCGCGTCTGCATGACCGGCGGGGCGGCGATGCCCGTGGAGGTGATGCGCGAGTTCGAGAAGCGCTACGGCGTGACGATCCTCGAGGGCTACGGGCTCTCGGAGACCTCTCCGGTGGCGAGCTTCACGATGATCGACCGGCCGCGCAAGCCGGGGTCGATCGGCTACCCGGTCTGGGGTGTGGAGATGGCGATTCTCGACGACAAGGACCGGGAGCTCGGTCCGGGCGAGGCCGGAGAGATCTGCATCCGCGGCCACAACGTGATGAAGGGCTACCTTAAGCAGCGCGAGGCGACGCTTGAGGCGCTGCGCGGCGGGTGGTTCCACACCGGCGACATCGGGATCCGGGACGAGGACGGTGCCTATCGCATCGTGGATCGCAAGAAGGACATGATTCTGCGCGGAGGATTCAATGTCTACCCACGCGAGATCGAGGAGGTCCTCTACGCCCACCCGGCGATTGTCGAGGCGGCGGTGATCGGAATCCCCGACGAGAAGCTCGGAGAGGAGGTGAAGGCCCACGTCGTGCTCGCTCCGGAGCAGCCGTTGGGCGCGAAAGAGCTGATCGCCTACTGCAAGGAGCGGCTCGCCGCGTACAAGTACCCGCGCGTCGTCGAGTTCCATGACTCGCTTCCCAAGGGACCTACGGGAAAGATCCTCAAACGCGAGCTCTCCTAGACGGGCGCCGGGCGACGCTCCGGTGCCGGCTCTCACGTCGCGCGCTTCGCCTGGGCCTCGGCGAGCGCCAGGAAGCGCTCGCGATTGAGCGTGATGAAGACCGCCTCAGCCTCGGCGCAGAGCGTATCGCCCGCCTGCAGGCGACCCTCGGCGAAGTTCTTGCGGCGCTCCGTGCGCGTGACGCGCGCCTCGAAGCGAAGCTCGGTAGCGAGGGGCGTCGGCGAGCGGTAGCGCACCTGCAGGGTGCCGGTCATGCCGGGGTTTCCGGTTAGCGCCTGCGCGTAGCCGAGCACCTCGTCGAAGGCGGCCGCGATGATCCCCCCGTGCACGCAGCCGGGGGGTCCCTCGTAGGCCGCCCCGAAGGTCACCGTCCCGTGCACCTCGCGTCCTGCGGCGCGCATCGTCACGGGAGGGGCCAGGGGATTCGAGCGGCCGATCAGCGGGCTGTAGTCGAAGAAGGCGGCGGGGTCCCCCGAGGTCACACTCTCCGTGTAGCCCGGCGGGCGCATGCGCTTGGGGTGGCGGGCCAGGCGCTCGGCGTAGCGCTCGAGGGCCTCGGCGGCCAATCTCAGCTCGTCCTCCGGCGCATCGATCCGGACCAGGCCGTCGATCACCCGACGCATCGCCACAGCCAGCCGGCGGTTCTGGGCCCAGGAGCCCGAGGCGCTCATCCCCATCGCGTCCCAGTGGGTGAACGCGCGCTCCACGGTCGGCTTTTCGCTCACCCAGCGCCCTCGAACTTGCTCACGCGGCGCGCGTGCCGTCCGCCCTCGAACGGTGTCGTGAGCCAGATGCGCACGAACTCGAGCAGCGTCTCCGGGGCGAACTGCTGTCCGCCGAGGCAGAGCGCGTTCGAGTCGTGGTGCGCCCGGGTCATCGCTGCGGTCCGCTCGCTGT
>JBHHVJ010000065.1:0-17115 GCA_046754285.1 Myxococcota bacterium
AAGTGCCCCTGTGCGATCTCCATCTGCAGATGCTGGACCGGCGGCTCCGCGTAGTCGGGGGCCCGGTAGCCGCTGATCTGCAGGTACTCTCCGTCGACGATGAGACGGATCTGACGGCTGTCCACGCCCGCGAGATCCACGCGGACGACCGTGGAGGCCCCGGTCTCGTAGACGTCGATCGCGGGGCGGAACGAGTCCACGCGGCGGGAGAACTGGAGCCCGGAGCCAAACGCGCGGTCCAGCGCGCGGTCCATCTCCTCCTCCAGCGCCGCGAGCTCGCGCGCCACCTTCCCGATCAGGACGTCCAAGCTCGGTGCACCCGGAGGGAGCGGATTACTTCTCCTCGGTGAACTCGGCGTCCACGACCTCGGCGTCTCCCTCGTTCGCCGATGCGGCTGCCGCGTCCTCAGCCGGGGCGCCGGCGGCGCCCTGGCTCTCCCGTTGATACAGGTCGGCGCTCACCTTGTGCAAGCCGCGCTGGAGCTCCTCGAACTTGGCCTTGAGCTCCGCCACGTCAGCCTGCTCCTCACCGAGCAGCCCCTTGGCCGCCTCGATCGCGGCCTCGAGCGCGCTGAGATCACTGACCGGGATCTTCTCGCGGTGCTCGTTCCGAACCTTCTCCGCCTCGTAGAGCAGGCTGTCGAGCGAGTTCCGCGCATCGATGCGCTCGCGCCGGTCGCGATCCTCGCGGGCGTGGGCCTCGGCCTCCCGCACCATCTGCTCGATCTGGGACTTGTCCAGCCCGCTGGAGCCCTCGATGCGGATGGACTGCTCCTTGCCGCTGCCCTTGTCCTTCGCGGAGACCGAGAGGATGCCGTTGGCATCGATGTCGAACGTCACCTCGATTTGCGGCACGCCGCGCGGGGCGAGAGGAATCCCGTCGAGGATGAAACGCCCGAGGCTGCGGTTGTCCGCCGCGAGCTCCCGCTCACCCTGGACGACGTTGATCTCCACCTGCGGCTGGTTGTCGGCCGCCGTCGAGAACACCTGGCTCCTCTTGGTGGGAATCGTGGTGTTCCGCTCGATCAGCCGTGTGGTAACACCTCCCAGGGTCTCGATCCCCAGCGAGAGCGGCGTCACGTCGAGCAGCAGCACGTCCTTGACCTCACCCGCAAGCACACCCGCCTGAATGGCCGCGCCGATGGCCACGACCTCATCCGGATTGACGCCGCGGTGAGGCTCCTTTCCGAAGAAGCTCTGCACGAGCTCCTGGACCTTGGGAATCCGTGTCGACCCGCCGACCAGCACGATCTCATCGATCTCGCCGGGCTTGAGACCGGCGTCCTCGCAGGCCTTCTTGACCGGGTCGAGCGTGCGCGAGAGGAGATCGTCGATCAGCTGCTCGAGCTTCGCCCGCGTCAGGCGCAGGTTCAGGTGCTTCGGCCCACTCTGGTCGGCCGTGATATAGGGCAGGTTCACCTCGCTCTCGGCGACGCTGGAGAGCTCGATCTTGGCCTTCTCAGCGGCCTCCTTCAGACGCTGCATCGCCATCGGGTCGGCCGAAAGATCGAGGCCCTGATCCTTGCGGAACTCCTCGACCAGATAGCGGATCACGCGGTCGTCGAAGTCGTCCCCACCGAGGTGGGTGTCCCCGTTGGTCGAGAGCACCTCGACCGTGTTGTCGCCCACCTCGAGGATCGAGATGTCGAAGGTCCCGCCTCCGAGATCGTAGACCGCGATCTTCTCGTCTGACTTCTTGTCGAGTGAGTACGCCAACGAAGCGGCGGTCGGCTCGTTCACCAGGCGCAGCACCTCGAGGCCGGCGATCTGACCGGCATCCTTGGTGGCTTGCCGTTGGGCGTCGTTGAAATAGGCCGGTACCGTGATCACCGCCTGCTGAGCGGGCTCGCCCAGGTAGGCCTCCGCGGCCGCCTTCAGCTTCTGGAGCACCATCGCCGAGATCTCGGGGGGGGCGTAGGTCTTGCCCTGGGTCTCGACCAGCGCCAGGTCGTTCTTGCCCCGAAGAACCTTGTAGGGCACCAGGCGGATCTCGGTCTCCACCTCCTCGAAGCGCCGTCCCATGAAGCGCTTGATCGAGAAGATCGTGTTCTGAGGGTTCGTGATCGCTTGGCGGCGGGCAATCTGGCCGACCAGGCGCTGACCGTCCTTGGTGAACGCCACCACCGAGGGCGTCGTCCGCGCTCCCTCCTCATTCGGGATCACCTTCGGCTCACCGCCCTCCATGACGGCGACCACCGAGTTGGTCGTTCCCAGATCGATTCCGATTACCTTCGCCATCTTCCCGCTACCCCCGCACCTTCCGAAAGCTGTTTTCTTTCAGGCGCTTACGCAGACAACCGGGTCCGCAGCAAACTAGGGACGGGGCCGGTTGTGTCAAGCCGGCCGCGCGGGCCTGGTCCAGATGCGGCCGCGGCGCGATGCGCACGATCCGCTCGTGGACGTCCTCGAGGTAGCGGCCGGGCCACCATCCCCGCCCGAAGACACTGAAACGCAAGCGGTTCTCGCCTGCCACGAGGCCGTAGAGGTGCCCGGCCGCCCCGTTGCGACCGAGCGTCAGAAGGTCCGTGACGTCCTCGTTGTTGAGCAGGCAGCGAAACGTCTCCGGGAGCACACGATCCTCGAAAGGGAAGCGGACCAGCACCTCCACGGCCCCGACCGTGAGCACGGCGCGGTCATCCGGGACCTGCACCTCGAGCAGGGGACCCCCGCCGGAGCGGATCTGGTCGAGCAGGTGGACCAGGGAGGCCCCCGAGGGCGCCGCCAGGACGATCCACACCAGCACCCCGCAGCTCAGAGGCAGCAGCGCGAATAACCGCAGGTGTTTTCCCATCCGACCTTCCGAGGCTCCTTAATCGGGGCTCGCGAGTTGCCGATGAATGAAGGATCACGGGTCCGGGAACGTGGCGGTGCACCCGCGCGTCCCCGCGCGAAGTCAACCCAAATCGTCTAGGATTTTCGCGGGGATCGCCAGTTGCGGGCCCCGCGCGCCGAGGATCGAGGAGTGCTCCGATACGTTCTGAAGACCATTCATGTCGTGCTGCTCCTGAGCGCCTTCTACTACGTGTACCGAACGGCCTCGCCGTTGGTGGCCTCTTCGCCCGTGCCCGAGGTCCCGATCCCGGAGCTGACGATTCCCGAGGTGGGCGAGATCTCCCTCGCCCGCTACCAGACCATCACCTCGCGGAACCTCTTCCAGTCGCAAGCCGAGGTTCCGGAGGCGGAGGCGCCGGCCCCCGAGGAGGAGCTGGCCGAGAGCCAGCTGCAGCTCCGGCTGCTCGGAACCATCGCGGCCTCAGAGATCCGCTACTCGATCGCGACTCTGGAAGACGAAGCGACGCGAGAGCACCTGCACGTCCGCGTCGGCGATCCGATCGGGGAGAGCACGGACGTCGTCGTCGCACGCATCGAGCCGCGACAGATCGTGATTCGGAACCGTGGGAAGCTCGAGGCCCTCAAGATGGATGAGGAGCTCCACCGCACCCGCCCGAAGAGGTCGCAGCCGAGCGCGAAGCGCGGACCGCCCAACCGGAGGGCCCGTCCCCTCCGCCCGACGGCCGCCGCACGGGCGGGCTCGAAGCAGGAGGGGCTTCTACGCCGGGTCCGAAACCTCTCGCGGAGGCCGGGCGCGCGAACGGGAGCTGCGGCAACGGGCCCGCGCGGGGAGGACCTTGGGCTCGCCCTCAAGCAGCTCGACGAGGCGGCGGAGAAGTCGGCCTCACGAATCCAGAATCTGCTGGCCCAGGTCCAGCTCGCCCCCAGCATCGGGGCGGACGGGCAGCAGACGGGCATGAAGGTGACCCGCGTGACGCCCGGCAGCGCGTTGGCGCGCTCCGGCCTCGAAGCGGGGGAGATCATCGTCAGCGTGAACGGCGTGGCCGTGAGCGGGCCCGCGGATCTTCCCAAGTTGCTGCCGGCTCTGGAAGGTGCCGGCGCCGAGAGCTGTCTCGAGACGCTCACACCCGGCGGGGCGCGCGCGACGCGCTGCTGGAGCCACTGATGGCACGCCGGCGGAACGCAAGCGGAGGGCTCGCGCTGCTGGTCGCGGTCACCTGGTTCGCGCCCGAGGCCTGGGCACAGGAGCTCCCCACCCCCCCTGGGGACAAGGACGTGGCGATCACGCTCGACTTCCAGGAGACGGAGCTGGTGGACGTGATCAATATGATCGCGCGGCTCACCGGGCGGAACTTCCTCTTCGACGAGCGCGTGCGCGGCAAGGTGACCGTCATCTCGCCCACGCCCGTGACTCCGGAAGAGGCCTACCGCGTCTTCGAAGCCGTGCTGCAGGTCAAGGGGTTCACGACCGTGCCGGGACCCGGAGGGATCCTGAAGATCGTGCCACTCCGGGACGCCAAGACGTCCCCCATCGAGACCGTTCCGACGGACCTTCCGGTGGCGAATCGGGATCTCTTCATCACCCGCCTGCTCCCGCTCCGTTACGTACGCGCGGACAACCTGAACACGATCCTGCGACCGCTGCTCTCGTCCGAAGCCCAGCTGATCGCCTATGCACCCACGAACACGCTGATCCTCACCGACACGTCCGCGAACATCCGGCGCCTGGTCTCGATCATCTCCGAGATCGACGTGGAGACCTTCCAGGAGCAGATCAAGGTCCTGCCCATCCAGTACGCGGACGCCGCGGGCCTCACCACCCACCTGCGGGAGATCTTTGCGGAGCAGGCGCCCAGGGCCCCGGGGCGACCGGCCCGGGCACCTCGGGCGCGGGCGCGAGCGCGGCGCGCGGCGGGTGCGACCCCGCGGAGAGGCGGAACCACCGTGGCGGGGCAGCCGGGCATGCCTCGCTTCATCACCGATGAGCGGACCAACTCGATCATCGTGATCGCACCGCGAACGACGATTCGGGAGGTGGAGCGAATCGTCAACCTGCTCGACTACGAGCGAAAGGGGACCGGACGCATTCACGTGTACCGCCTGCAGAACGCGGATGCCGAGGAAATGGCCCAGACCCTGGCGAGCCTCGCGCAGACGGGTGGCCGGGCGGGAGGTCGCGGGCGGCCCCGTCCCGGCGGCGCCCCGGCGGCCGCGGCTGCGGCCGCTCAGGCCGCCGCCGGCGTCGTCGCCGAGCTCGAAGGAGGCATCCGCGTCACCTCCGACGCCCCCACCAACTCCCTGATCATCCAGGCGAGCTCGGAAGGCTTCGCGGCGCTCGAGGAGGTGATCAAGGCCCTCGACATCCGCCGCCCGCAGGTCCTCGTGGAAGCGCTCATCATGGAGGTCGGCGTCGACGACTCCACGTCGCTGGGCGGAGCCTTTCTGTTTCAGGACCTGCTCCGCCCCGGCAACGACGGTCGCATCGTACTTGGCGCCGCCAATCAGGCGGCCGTACCCGGACTGAGCGCGTTCGAGGGCGAGGACGGCTTTGCGGGAGCCGTGTCCAACTTCACGACGGCAATCCTGGGAAAGACCGTTACGGTCGTGAACAAGGACGGCACGACGAGCCAAATTCCCGTGATCCAGGCGATCATCAACGCGACCGCACGGAACCAGGATACGAACATCATCTCAGCGCCCGTCATTCTGACCGCCGACAACGAGGAGGCCGAGATCGTGGTGGGGGACAACATCCCGATTCCCACCTCACGCCTCCAGACCGCCGATCCGGGTACCACGGGCGGCTTCCAGACGTCGCAGAACATCGAGCGTCAGGACGTGGGCGTCACGCTTCGCGTCACGCCCCAGATCAGCGAGGGCGACACGATTCGCCTGCAGATCTTCCAGGAGATCAGCGAGGTGATCTCGACGGATGACTCCGATCTGGGTCCGACGACGAGCCGCCGCACGGTCGACAACACCGTCTATGTGCGGGACGGTGAGGCCGTCATGATCGGCGGAATCCTGAAGGAGACCGAGACCGAGAACACGTCGAAGGTCCCCTTTCTGGGTGACATCCCGATTCTCGGTTGGGCGTTCAAGGGCACCTCCGCCAGCGTCCGCAAGACCAACCTGCTGATCATCCTCACCCCGCACGTCGTGCGCGAGCCGGAGGATCTCAACCAGCTCACGGTCGAGCACCGCGAGCGCTTCCGCGATGCCGCCGCAGACACACTGGAGCTCGACGAGGAGGAGGCTCTGTCCCGCGAGAAGGCGCTGGCGGCGGGCCTCCACCTGCCCCGGGATCCCAATCCGGTGCGACGGGCTCTCGAGCTCCACGAGCGTCGCTATCCGGTCGAGACGCTTCCACGAATGCGGCGCGAGGAACGCGAACGGGAGAGAGTTCGGCTCGAGCAGATCGAGTCGCTGAAGGCCCGTCGGGACGCGGGCGACTACCTGGTCCAGGTCGCCTTCTTCCGGAACCCCGAGCCAGCGGTCGCCTTGCTCCAGCAGCTCATGGATGCGGGATACGATGGCACCGTGCTCTCGCGGGAGGAAGGCGGCGAGACGCTGCACTTCGTGCAGCTCGGCCCCTACCCGTTCGAGGACCGCGCCCAGCACATCGCGCGCGAGGTCCGCGCGTCCACCGGACTGAACGCGGAAGTGTTCGTGCGTCCATAGGAGCCTACGCTTGCCGATTCCCCTCCAGCTCGACGAAGCCCTGATCGAGAGAACCTCCTTGTCGCGTGAGGCGCTCGAGGACGCCTTGCGCCGCCAGCAGGAGTCGGGCAAGCGCCTGACTGATCTCTTGCTCGAGCTCGACCTCGTGCCCGAGGGTGAGCTACTCGGAACCCTTGCGGAGATCTACGGGCTCCCACTCCGCGAGAAGCTCTCGCCGGACGACGTCGATGCGAAGCTGGCGACACGGCTGCCGATCTCATTCGCCAAGTCGCACCACATCCTTCCGATCCGACAGCGGGAGGATCAGATCGAGGTCGCCGTGGCCGATCCCTTGCTCACGGACCCCCTGGACGACCTGCGTCTACTCTTCGAAGGAAGACGCTGCCGGCCCGTACTGGCGACGCGCCGTGCGATCCTGAACTGCATCAACAACGTCTACGATCGGGCCAGCTCGGCCGAAGAGGTGGCGGACGAGTTCAGCGAGGGCGATCTGGAGGATCTGGCTTCCGAGCTGATCCACGAGCCCGAAGACCTCCTCGACTCCAACGAGGAGAGCGCACCGATCGTCCGACTGGTCAACTCGCTGCTGCAGCAAGCGGTCAAGGAGCGAGCCAGCGACATCCACATCGAGCCGCGCGAGCGCGATGTCACCGTCCGCTTCCGGACCGACGACATCCTCTACGAGCCCATCCGCCCCCTGCCCCGCCGACTCCAGCAGGCGCTGATCTCGCGCATCAAGGTCATGGGCAAGCTGGATATCGCGGAGAAACGGCTCCCGCAGGATGGCCGGATCGTGCTGAAGATCGCGGGCAAAGACTACGACGTGCGCCTGTCGACGCTGCCGACCCAGTACGGCGAACGCTGCGTGCTCCGACTCCTCCCGCGCACCCAGGACCTGCTCAGCATCGAGCGAATCGGACTGGACGACCAGGCCCAGACCCTGCTGCGCCGGCTCATCCGACGAAGCAACGGGATCGTGCTCGTGACAGGACCCACCGGCTCGGGCAAGACCACCACACTGTATGCCGCGCTGGCCGACATCAATACGCCGGACCTAAACATCATCACGGTCGAGGATCCGGTCGAAATCCGACTCGAGGGCGTGGGACAGATCGAGGTCAAGCCCCAGATCGGGCTCACCTTCGCAGCGGGTCTGCGCTCCATCCTCCGTCAGGACCCGAATGTGATCCTGGTGGGTGAGATCCGCGATCTCGAAACCGCGGAGATTGCGATCCAGGCCAGCCTGACCGGGCACCTGGTCTTTTCCACCCTGCACACCAACGACGCAGCGGGGGCCATCACCCGGCTCATCGACATGGGTGTCGAACCCTTCCTGATCGGCTCGTCTCTGGCGGCCTCGCTGGCCCAGCGACTCGTCCGCTTGCTCTGCACTCGATGCCGTGAGGCGTACGAGCCCACCGAAGAGGAGCTCCGCGAGCTCCGGCTCACACGCACCCATCTGGAGGCTCGGCCGCTCTACCGCGCGGTGGGTTGCGCCCACTGCAACCACACCGGCTACCGCGGCCGGACAGCGATCTTCGAGATTCTCGTGATCGATGACGACATCCGGCGACTGATCACGCGGGGGATCGACTCGAAGACGATCCACGACGCAGCGATCAAGAACGGGATGATCACGATGCGGATGTACGGCGCACGCAGGGTGCTGCAGGGCCTGACGAGCGTGGCCGAGATCCTCCGTCAGACCGAAGAGGAGGCGCGGCAGCCCACCGAGCCCATCCAGGTTTAGATCGCATGCCCGTCTACCAGTACAGGGGCCTCGCAGCGGGGAATCGGGCAACCCGCGGAATGGTGGATGCCGACAGCCTGCGCGCCGCCCGCGCCAAGCTGCGTTCCGAAGGGATCTTTCCCACCTACCTCGCCGAGGGTCGAACCCGGACGCCCGTGTTCGATCTGCTGTCCCGTCTGCAGCTGCCCACGTTGCGCCGCGTGCCGGTGCTGGATCTCACGCTGTTCACGAATCAGCTCGCCACACTCATCGGGGCTGGAACACCGCTCGTCGAATCTCTCGCAGCGCTGACGGATCAGATCGAGAATCCCCGGCTCAAGACCGTCGCGGGACAGCTCAGGGGATCCGTGAATCATGGCAGCTCGCTCGCCGACGCCATGGGCGAGCACCCCGAGGTCTTTAGCGACCTGTACCGCTCGATGGTCCGGGCCGGAGAGGCGTCGGGCTCTCTCGAGCCCGTGCTCTCCCGCCTGGCGGATTACCTGGAGAAACAGATGGCGCTGCGCAACAAGATCACGAGCGCCATGCTCTATCCGGTCATCATGCTGATCTTCTGCGCTCTTGTGATCAGCGCCCTCATGGTTCTCGTCATCCCGACCATCGTCGGCCTGCTGGAGGACCTCGGTCAGGAGCTCCCCACGCCGACGCTCGTCCTGATGGCCGTCTCGGACTTCTTCAGCGCCTGGTGGCTGGCCCTGATCATCTCGGCAACCGTCGGTTCCCTGGTTCTGAGCCGCGCGATCCGAACGGAGCGGGGCCGCATGGCCTGGGACCGCTTCCGCCTGCGTCTGCCGGTGCTGGGTCGCGTGATTCGGTACATTTCCATCGCGCGCTTCTCACGCACGTTGGCCACCCTGCTGTCGGGAGGTCTCAACATCGTGCCCGGTCTCGAGATCGCGCGAACGGTGACGGCCAACGCCGTCCTCGGCCGCGCCATCGATGAGGCCCGCGAGGCAATCACGCAGGGGGCGACGATCGCCGGACCGCTGCGCCAGAGCGGCGAGTTCCCGGCGATGGTCACACACATGGTCGCCGTTGGAGAGGCGAGCGGAGAGCTGGACACCATGCTGGGCAAGGTGGCGGACACTTACGATGATCTGGTCGAGACCGCGCTGAATCGGCTCACGGCCCTGATGGGACCGCTGCTGCTGATCTTCGTGGCCTCCGTCGTGGTCATCGTTCTGCTCTCCACCCTGCTGCCGCTGATGAATCTGACATCCGCCCTCTGAGGGCTGGAACGAAAGGACCCTCCCATGATCGATCGCAAGAGAGCCGGCTTCACCCTGATGGAGATCCTGGTCGTGGTACTGATCATCGGTCTCCTGACCACCGTGCTGGCCACAAACCTGCTGAACCGCGCCGATGAGGCCAAGATCCAGCTCGCGGAGACCCAGCTCCGCCAGCTGGAGCAGCAGCTCGAGATGTACAAGCTCGACAACGGGCGCTACCCGACCGAGGAGCAGGGTCTGGAGGCGCTGGTCCGAGCTCCAAGCTCGGAGCCACAGCCCAGACATTACCCGCGCGGGGGGTACGTGCGACCCGACGCCCTGAGAGACCCCTGGGATCAGCCCTACCAGTACCGCCAGCCGGGGCAGCACAACACGCACAGCTTCGACCTCTTCTCGTTCGGTCCCGACGGTCTGGAGGGTGGGACCGGCGAGAACGCCGACATCGCAAACTGGGAAGCGAGCAGCCTGTGAGGCATGTGGAGCCGTCGTCGCGCTGAAGGCTTCACTTTCCTCGAGCTGCTCATCGTGGTGCTGCTGATCAGCGCCTTCGCGGGAGCAGTGCTACCCCGTCTGGGCGGCGGGTTCCGCTTCCGCCTTCGCGACGCGGGCCGGGAGCTCTCGGCGGAGCTGGGCTATGCCGCCCAACGTGCCGTCGCGACGGGTCGATTTCAGCAGTGGGTCGTGGATCTCGACGCGCAGAGGTTTCGGCTCGAGGAGCTCCAGCAGTCCGACGTGGAGCCGGTGATCGAGCTGCCCACCCACTCGGAGCTCCTCGATCTGGCGCCCCCCCTCCCCGATGCTGAGTACGTGCCCGTGCCCAACCGGACGGGAGAGTGGCGGCGGCTGGAGACGGACGAGGTGATGATCGATGAGATCCGCCTGGGCGACCGCGGGCTGCGCGAAGGGTTGGTGGCGCTCGCCTTCGCACCCGACGGTGGCGCTGACCCCGCGACGATCTGGCTGCTGGACGAGAACGGAAGCGAGCTCCGCATCCGCATCGCCGGCTTCACCGGAGAGCTTCGTGTCGATGACGATGTCACACGCGAGTAGCGGCTTCCGCGTTTCGGCGGAGAACGTCCGCCGGACGCAGGGCTGCACGCTTCTCGAGGTTCTGATCGCGGTTGTGGTCTTCGGGACCGTCATGACGGCCCTCCTCGTCCTGGCCACCGACTCGATCCGCAATCTGGGCCGGGCGCGGCTCGAGGCCGAGGCGGGCCGGCTCGCTGAGGCCTGGCTGCGCGAGCGACTCGCCGATGACGAGTCGGAGGAGCTCGCCGAACTGGGCCGGAGCGAAGGCGAGTTCGACGCGCACCAGGACCTCTTTCGCTGGGAGCTCAGCGTCGAGGCCTGGGGGATTCCGCTCGCCCCCGAGCTCGCCGAGTTCGCCGGCCTCTCGCGACTCTTTCAGGACGAGACGACGCTCGATCTCAGCGAGCCGAGCCTGCGCCGCATCACGCTGCGCGTGCTCGATGCGCAGAGCGGTGAGGACGTCATCGACCCCTTCATCGTGTTCACGCTGGCCCCGCTCGACGACGACGCCCTCCACGAGCTCGCTCCCGCGGCCGGAGCGGACTCCGACGAGGACGACGGATGAGGTCTGGGCGCGCCGCGGGCTTCACGCTGCTCGAGATGCTGATCGCGATCGGCATCACGGCGCTCGTCGTTACGGTGGCGATCCAGGTTTACCTCGGCCTGCTGCAAGCCCAGGAGCGTGCGCTGGGGAATGAGGGCCGCACACGCGCCGCTCTGGTTCTGCTGGACCGGATCGCGAGCGAGCTCTCCGGCACGCTGCTGATCGTCAAGCCCGAGGACACGGACCGCCTCTCCCACCCCTACTTCTTCGTGGGCGAGGATCGGGTCCTCGGCACCGCCGATGCGGATGCGATTCGATTCGTCACGCTCAGCCCTGCACGGCCCGCGGCGGCTCGGGGAGGAGCCGGTGTTCGCATGATCTCCTACGCGACGGAGCCGCGTCCCGGCGAAGGCTTCAATCTCCTTCGTGCGGAGGAGCCCTTGCCCGATGGGCTCGATACACGGATTCGTGTGGATGAGGGGCAGGTCGTGGCCGAGCAGCTCGCGCTGTTCAGCCTGCGGTTTCGAGACGAGGACACGGGCGATTGGCGCGACTACTGGAACTCGACGGACATCGCGAGGCTCGATCTTCTCCCGGCTTCCGTCGAGGTCCGTGTGCGCATGCTGGAGCAGGACGCGAGCGGGGAGCCGGTCGCGGGTGCGGAGCACACCCGCGTCGTGGAGCTTCGGATCCGTCCGATCGAGCCGGGGGTGCCGCCCGATCAAGTGCCTGCCCCCCCGGACGAAGACGAGGAAGAGGACGAGGAGGAGGCCTCGTGACCTCACGCGTGCCGCAGCCCTCCTGCCGGGCGCCCGCGGAGCCCTCCGCTCCCGCGCGCGAGGACGGCGTCGTCTTGATCCTGATCCTGACCCTGCTCGTTCTGACCATCAGCGCTGTCTACTCCTTCGCGCGCACGGCCTTCCTCGAGGTTCGCAGCTCCAGGCAGCGCGAAGCGCTCGTGCGGGCGGATCTTCTGGCGGAGTCGGGCCTCCGCATCGCGGAACGGACCCTGATTGAGGACTTGCTGGCGGCCGCGGACCCGCTGGTGGCGACGACGGAGACACCGCGAGATCCCTGGGAGCTGCTCAGTCAGACGCCCATCGAGCTGCCGAACGAGAACGGCGTGCTGCACGTCCGCGTCGAAGACAGCGGCGGCAAGATCAATCTGAACGCGCTTGTGGACGCCGAAGGCCTGCCTCGCGACGACAGCCAGCCCTTCCTGGTCTCTGCGCTCGAGCGGATCGTCGGCGATCTCCCCGGCCGCGAGGAGGACAAGCCCTACGAGATCGAGGATCTCGCCGAGGGAATCCTCGACTGGCTGGACACCGATGATCTGACGGGGATGGGAGACGACGAGGCGGATCACTACGGGAGACAGGGTGCCAGCGCTTCTCCCCTGGATCGTCCTCTCTTCACGCTGGACGAGCTCGACGGCGTCCCGGGCCTGGATGGCTTGCTCCTGGAGGCCCTCAAGGCGTACTTTTCGGCCCAACCCATGTTTCCACCGATCGAGAAGAGCGGCGTCAATCTCAACACCGCCCCGCCCCATGTGCTGGGTCTCATCTACGGCGGCTCCGCGCTCGAGAAGGAGCTGCTCGGAAACGATGAGGTCTTCCGCATTCTCAAGGCACGGGACGAGGGCAAGATCTTCTGCCGGGAGATCGGGGATGATGAGCTCTGCACGACCTTTCCGCAGGAGGTGGGTCTGCTCCCGGAGGTGACCTTTCCCCCGCTGCAGTACCAGAGTGACGTCTTCAGGATTCGCAGCGAGGCTCGCATTCGCGAGGCTCGAGCGTGCATCACAGCGATCGTCGACCGCAGCGATCCAGCCGAGATTCGAACGCTCTACTATCGGAAGGGCTGCTGATGTTCAATCGCCTCGTGACCGGCCTCGACATCGGCTCGTACGCCGTCAAGCTCGTCGAGATCCAGGCCGGCGTCCGGGGCGTCGAGTTCGTCCGCTTCGAGCAAGCCCGCCTGCCCCACCGGGAAAACCGCGAGGAGCACGAGGCCGCAATCCGCAGCTTCCTCGCGGAGCGTGAGATCTCGCACGAGTTTGTGGTCACGGCTCTTCCTAGCGCTCGCGTCACCCAGCGCCATCTTCGCTTTCCATTCACGGGCGCCCGGCGTGTGGCCCAGGCGATCCCTTATGAACTGGAAGAGGAGCTTCCCTTTCCGCTCACCCAGATGGTCCTGACCCACGGGCAGGTGCTGGCACGGCCGGATCGAACGGACGTGCTGGTCGTGATGTCCCCACGCGACGAGGTTGCGAGCTGGCTCGACGAGCTCCGGCGCCTGGAGATCGAGCCCCGTATCCTGGAGATCGAGGGCGCGGTGCTCGCGAATCTCTGCAGCCACCTCATGGTGGCCGATGCCGGCCGCCTGCTCCTCGACATCGGTCACCGCAAGACGAACCTCTGCCTGCTGGTGGACGGCAAGCCTGTGGTCATCCGTTCGATTCCGATCGCCGGACACGCCTTCAACGAGGCCCTCGCCAAGGATCTCGGGCTCGCCTACGAGAGCGCCGAGGAGCGAAAGCACGAGCAGGGTATCTTCGAGGCGGGCACCTCGCGCCCGATCTGCGCAACCGTCGGGAATCTGCTCGAGGAGCTCACCCGCGAGACGTGGCGTTCGATCCAGTCCGTGATTGCCGATCCGCTGGATGCGATTGCGCCCGTGGAGCTGCTCCTGATGGGGGGGTCGGCCGCGCTGGAGGGATTGCCGGGGTATTTCGAGGAGCAGACCCGCTTACCCACCTCGATCCTCGACGTCAAGGAGGCGCGGGCCGGGCTCGAGGGCTTGGCCGAGGCCGGCACCGCTCGCTTCGCCCAGGCCGCCGCACTCGCTCTGCGTGGCTCGACCAGCGAGCGCGTCACCGAGCTCGATCTGCGACAAGGGGAGTTCGAGTACGTGCCGGACCTCTCGGGCCTGCGCACCCAGCTGCGGCTCGCGGTGGGGCTCTTCGCGCTCTGCCTGCTCCTATGGCCGGCGAGCCTCTACTCCGGCGTGCTCGCGCGAACCAGCCGCGCGGAGACCCTGCACCGCAGCCTGGAGAGCGCGTGTCTGGCCGTGGCTCCCGACGCCCACTGCTCGGAAGATCCCTATGCCGCACTGGAGGAACGGCTGCGTACGACCCGCGAGATCGCCAGCCACCTCGGCGTGACCGGTCGTGGTCTCTCCATGCTCGAGCTCGTACGAGAGATCTCCGAGCGCATCCCGCCCAACCTCGACGTCTCCCTGAGTGAGCTCAAGATCGAGCGTCACAACCTGCAGCTCCGGGGCCACGCGACAGATCTCCGGAGCGTGGGCAGCATGACCAAGGCCCTGCGCGAGTACGAGCCCTTCGCCAACGTCCCGGATCCCAGCACCGTGCAGGATCCACGGCGGGGCGGGGTCACGTTCAGCCTCACGATCAAGCTGAAGGATCCGACATGAGCGAGTGGCTTGAGCGATTCCGCGCCTGGCTGCGCGGGCGTACGCCACGGGAGCGCTGGGGGATGGTCGCCGTCGGCTGCCTCGCCACGCTGGGGTTCGTGCAGGTGACCTGGGTGAGCCCGCTGCGGGCCCGGGCGGCGCACCTCGATTCCGAGATCCAGCGTCTCGAGGACCAGACCGAGCTCGCGGCCCGCCTGGTCCGAAACATTCGGAGCCTGCAAGCGGAGCTCGAGGCGGTAGAGAGCTCGATCACGGAGGCGCAGACGGACCTACTCACGCTTCTCCAGCGTCTCGCGAACGAGTCCGGTCTCACTGAGGGCCAGATCGACTCCGTCACCCCACGACCGACCTCGCCCAATCCCCGCTATCCGGAGACACGCGTCGACGTTCGGCTGAAGGGGGCAACCCTGGGACAGCTCGTCGACTTTCTCTACCGCATCGAGAACGCGGACCTCCACTTGATCGTCCGCTCCCTGCGCATCACGACACGCGGCCGGAAGGAGCAGGTGCTCGACGTGAGCTTCTCGGTCTCGAGCTTCTCTCGCGCGTGACCGCCCCGCAGCGCTGGGCCACGGCACCGATCCAGGGACTCCTGCTCGATGCGGTCGGCACGCTTGTCGCCCTCCGTGAGCCTCCGGCTCAGGTCTATGCCCGGATCGCCGTTCGACACGGAATCGCGTTGCACGCCGCCGATCTCGAGGCCGAGCTCGCCCGCGCGCTCGCCTCCGTTGCCCCCCCGCGACTCGAGGGCGTGCCTCCCGAGGGGATTCCGGCCCTCGAACGCGAGGCCTGGCGCGAGCGGGTGCGCCGCACCCTGGGATCCGACCCCGCGGGCGGCCCGTGCTTCGAGGAGCTCTTCGAGCACTACGGACGCGCCGATGCGTGGCGTGTGCTCCCCGGCGCACGCGCCGCCCTGGAGCTGGCTCGAGAGCGTGGCGTTCGGCGAGCGGTCGTCTCGAACATGGATGCACGCCTCGCCGCCGTCTTGCGGGAGCTCGGGCTCGCTCGTCTTCTCGACGCGATCGTCCTGCCCTCCAACTCCGGCGGGGCCGCGAAACCCGCGGCGCGAATCTTCCACATCGCGCTGGAGCGGATCGGCGTGGCGCCGGACCGGGCGCTCTACATTGGCGACCGTGAGCGCGGTTGCATCGAGGGCGCACGCGCCGTCGGGCTGCGCGTCCTGCGCTACGACCCCGCGGGCCAGGGGCCGCCCGGGGAGCGGCTCGGAGGCTGGGTCGAGCTGGGCCGCTACCTGTCGAATCCCTGAGAGGATAGACTCCGGAACGTGGAGACCTTGCTCGGCCTGATCCTGCCCGAGGTGGAGCGCTGGTCCCGTTCCGTCGTAGTGGTTCGCGGGTTGAACCCGGGGGCGATGACGGGGCCGGGCACGAACACCTATCTGGTAGGCCGTGGGAAGCGGCCCCTGCTCGTGGACACGGGAGCGGGGATTGCGGGCTACGTCTCGCTGCTCGAGCGCGCCCTCGACGATCACCTCGGCGGGGCCGCGCTCGGAGAAATCCTCGTCACGCACGCGCATCCGGACCATCTCGGCGGCGCCGCGAGCCTGCTGCGCGCCTTCGGGTCCCGTACCGTTGCCAAGCAGCCCTGGCCCGAAAAGGATGCGGCGTTCGAAGTCGAGCTCGAGAGTCTGGCCGACGGCGCCGTGATCCAGGGCGACGGGGTGACTTTGCGGGCGCTGCACATGCCCGGTCACTCCCGCGACCATCTTTGCTTTTATCTCGAGGAGGAACGTGCGCTCTTCACGGGCGACGTCGTGCTCGGTGTGGGCACCAGCGTGATCCCCATCGACGGCGGCGATCTGGCGGATTACCTGCGATCGCTCGAACGCATCCTCGAGCTCGATCTGGAGCGGATCTATCCGGGACACGGCCCCCTCGTCAAACGGCCCCGGGATGTGGTCGCGGGCTACCTTCGTCACCGCCGCGAGCGGGAGCATCAGATCATCGACGCGATCCAGACGGGATCGTGCTCGGTCCAGGAGATCGTGGCCCAGGCGTACCGGGACGTTCCGCGGGTCCTTCATCCGGCTGCGGCCCAGTCCGTGCTCTCGCATCTTCGCCAGCTCGAGCGCGAGCGGCGCGCGGTTCGCTCGGTCGACGCTTCCGGCCACGAGCACTGGGCTCTGGTGTGAGTCGCGAGGCTCTGCTGCAGGAGCTGGGATCCGACCAGCGGAGCCGTCTCAGGGCGGCCTGCGACGCCGCCACCGAGGTCCTCCGGGAGGACCCGGAGTTTCGACACGGCCTGATCGATCTCTTGAGCCGCGGCGAGCCGCGGGCGCGCTTTGCTGCCGCCTTCGTTCTCTTTCATCACGAGCGGCCCACGCTTCGGCTGCTCCCTCCCCTGCTCGACGCCCTCGAACTCGACGACGGCGCCCTGCGTTGGTCCGCCGCCCGGCTGCTCGCCGCGCTGGGCCGGCTGCACGGAGAGGTGCTCCCCGTGCTGCTGGAGGCCGCGGCAAAGTCTCCGTCGCCCACGCGGCGGCGGATGGCCTTGTACGTGCTTCGCGAGCTCGCTCCCGAGGCGCCGCAGACCCACGCGGTGTTTCTGGGCGCGCTCGGGGACCCGGACTCGAGCGTCCAGCTCGCCGCGCTCGCCTCGCTGCGCGACGACTCCGGAACGACGGTCCTCCTGAC
>JBHHVJ010000066.1:0-14752 GCA_046754285.1 Myxococcota bacterium
GCTGGCCTGGGCGCCGGCCACGGTGTCCGCGAAGAGCCAGGCCTTTCTTCCTACGTAAGCGGACAGGATAGGACGCTCTTGCGGATGATCGGATTCTGGAGGGGTGGCTTGGGAGATCAGGGCGGGGCGGGGTCGAGCATCGAGCGGAGGGGCGCGTGGGCGAAGTGCTCCTTCCACAGGCGCGGCGTGAGCTGATCCACCTTGGAGTGGGGCTGCTCATCGATCCGCTGCAGTACGTCGACCAGATACGTGTAGGGATCGACGTCGTGCAGGACGCAGGTCGTGAGCAGGCTCTGGATCTGGCCGACGTGGTGTGCGCCGACCTCGGTCCAGCAGAAGAGCCAGCTCTTGCGCCCCATGGGGATCACCCGTAGAGCCCGTTCGAGGTGATTCGTATCGAGCGGCACATCGGGGTCGGCCAGGAAGACCTCGAGCCCCCGCTTGCGCTTGAGCGCATAGAGCGCGGCCTTCGTGAACGGGTTCGTCGGGAGCAGCGCCGACTGCACGAGCTCCTGCTCGAGCCAGGCAAAGAAGGCGTCGACGACGGGCTTGCTCCGTTCCGAGCGAAGCCGGAGCTTCGCAGCCCCTTCGAGCCGCTTCTCCTGGATCGCGTCTTCGTGCTCGTAGAGCTGTGCGATCCAGTCCAGCGCGGTCTGCGCTCGCTCGGGCTCCACGTCCTGTGACTTCACGAAGCCGCGCCGGGCGTGTACCCAGCACAGCGCGTGCACCAGCTTCTCGCGCCGCT
This sequence comes from Myxococcota bacterium, assembly GCA_046754285.1. Classification (GTDB taxonomy): domain Bacteria; phylum Myxococcota_A; class UBA9160; order SZUA-336; family SZUA-336; genus JBHHVJ01. Next base: position 746 of record JBHHVJ010000066.1, read on the forward strand.
CGGCGTAGCGCGCATAGGCGCTGTAGCCATCGGTGAGCAGAGTGCCGGAGTACTCGCCCAGGATCTCCTCGGCGTGCCGCTTGGACCGCGACGACGCATACGGGAAGGCCACCTCGTCCTGGTCCCCGTAGACGGGCCAGAAGTACCCCGTGCGCATCTTCCCTCTGGCCTTGCGCCCCGCCCGGATCGGCGTCTCGTCCATCGAGAGCACGCGGCTCGTCAGGATCGAGCCGAACTGCGCGTGATAGATCGGCTCCAGAAGCTCGATCGACCGGTTCACCCAGCTCGAAAGCGACGCCCGGCTCACCGTCACCCCGCAGGCGCGCATCCGCTGGTGCTGCCGGTACAGCGGAAGGTGGTAGCGGAACTTGTCGACCAGCATCCCTGCCAGCAGACTCACGTCCGCGTAGCTCTTCTCGAGCACCGAGGCCGGTGCGGGGGGACACGAGAGCACCTTCGTATCCTTGCGCTTGACCGTCTTGCGCACGATCTTCAGCACGACGTACGCGCCCGGCTTCTGCGCCAGCCGGTAGTTCACCTTCTCCGAGACTTCCGTGCAGGCGTCTGCGGCGAGCCCCTGGAGCTCGGGGTTCGGGATCTCGATCGTCTCCACTGGGACCGAGTCGTCGAAGCGAAGGCCGGGCTCTTCGGGCTCCTCCTGGCTCCGGTGCTTGCGTCGCGCGTGCCCGCGCACCGACGTCATCGGGGTCGTTGGCGCCTACGGGGTCGGATGCTCTCATTTGACGGAAAGCCTGTTATCGGTACCTGAGGAATCTCCCAAGAGGACGTTCATTTTTCCTATCCTCTGGCCCTCTCGCCCTGTGGTAGCTACGCGCTGTCCGGCGACTCCTCGGGCATCATCTGGCGCTGGAGAATTAAGGACGGTCTCGCGGAGACCCGTCTCGTGGATGCGCCCGCGAGTGTGGCATCCCTGGCCTTCTCGCCGGACGGCGAGACCATCGATCGCCGCCCGCAGGCGCGGGAAGATGTCGGGAAAGGACTGTGCCTCGTCGAGCACGAGTAGCCGCCTCGAGCGCACGCGCTCCTCCCACTCGAGATCCAGGCGAAGCCGCTCGGATTCCAGTCCGTGATCCCCCCGGGTCAGCGCCAGGATCTCGTCGCTGGTCCTTCGAGCGGATCCGCGGCCACGCAGTCGCTCGACGATCGGCTTTCCGCGCCGTCCCGCACCGCGGGCACGAAGGAGAGCGAGTCGGCCGATTGGCCGGCGATGCCGTGTGCGGTCTCAGTCGAAGACGATCACCTGGCGGGCGGCCTCGCCCTTGCGCATGCGATCGAAGGCCGCGTTCACCTCCTCGAGAGGGATGCGCGCGGAGATCATCTCGTCGAGCTGGAGCCGGCCGTCCAGGTAGAAGTCGACGTAGCGGGGCATGTCGAAGCGGAAGCGATTCGATCCCATGTAGCAGCCGGTGATTCGCTTCTCCTGGAGCGTGAGGTCGGACGCCGAGATCGGCACCTGCTCGCCGAGTGGGACGACCCCGACCAGGACGGTCGTGCCCCCGCGCCCGGTCATGGCGATGGCCTGCTGCACGGTGGGGACGAGCCCGATGCACTCGAACGCGAAGTCGGCTCCCCCGCCCGTGAGTGCCTGCACCGCGGAGACGGCATCGTCCGCCGTGCCGTCGATGCAGTCGGTGGCCCCGAGCTTGCGGGCGAGCTCGAGCTTCCAGGACTGCGTGTCGATGGCGATGATGCGACCGGCCCCCACGATGCGCGCACCCTGGACGGCCGCGAGCCCGACGCCCCCGCAGCCGATGATCACGACGCTCGATCCGGCGCGGATGTGCACGGTGTTGAGTGCGGCCCCCAAGCCCGTGGTCACTCCGCAGCCGATCAGCGACGCGCGATCCAGCGGCATGTCGTTGCGGATCTTCACCAGCGAGCGTTCGGGGCAAAGCATCTTCTCGGCGAAGGACGAGAGGTTCGCGAACTGGAGGAGCGGACTGCCGTCCGAGCTCCGCAGGCGCGGCTCCGATGCCTCGGGTCGACCCACGTACTGCGTCGGGCACAGGTACGGACGACCCTCCGTGCAGAAGCGGCAGACGCCGCACCACGACGTGATGCAGCCGATCACGTGATCACCCGGAGCAAACTCGGTCACTCGATCGCCGACCTCCTCGACGATGCCCGCCGGCTCATGACCGAGGATGCAGGGGGGCGGCATGGGGAGGCTGCCCTCGATCACGTGGAGATCGCTGTGGCAGATTCCGGAGGCGGCCGTCTTCACCAGCACCTCGCCCGCCTCGGGTCCGTCGATCTGCACGTCTTCGATCTCGAGGGGAGCCCGGTTCGCTCTCATCACGGCGGCCTTCATGGTCATCCTCCTGCACGCCCTGCGGGCGTGCGCTCGTGGATCGTCTTATTTCGAAGTCGTCGAGCCGGCGCGCGCTCATCTCCTTCCGGAAGCGACCGTAAGTCCCACGCCACGCCGTCGGGACGCCCACCTCGTCGAGATGGAATCGGACTCGCGTCTTGCGTATCGTAGTTTCGTTGGAGAGGTCGAGCAAGCGTCCGATCCACGGTCGGAATGGACCTGAAGAGTCAGATGTACGACGGTGGCTTCGATGGGGGTGTGCTCGTATGCCCCCTCGAATCGGCGGCGCGACGAGCCACACCTGCGCGTTTTGGTGGCGTGGGGATCATCGCGCTCATGATCGTGGTGTTTCCGGCCAATGCGTACGTGGCGCTCGAGAACGTGGGCACCCCCTCGGGCGAGCCGGGCACGGGCCACGCGGTTGCCAACTGGATCCAGCTGCCGTTTCAGGCCCTCTTCGTCGTCTGGGCCTGGCGGTACACGCGGTCCGACCCCGGGGACGTTGATTGAGTTGCGCACGGCGATCTTCCCGGGGGGCTGCGCGAGGCAAGGGCGCCCCAGGGGAGCACGCTTGGCCGTCATCGCTTGGTGACAAGAGATCGTGCGCGGCCGCTGCGAGACGATGTCGGGTCGGGAACTCAAACAACGTCCCCGCCCCGTCCCCGCCCCTTCTGCGCGTGCGTCCGATTCGGGAGGCGATCGGGCGGCGGAAGCCGGGGATTCGATCAGCCAGCACAGCGTGCGGGCGCCGAAGCTCGAGTACATCACCGGGCGGGGGTGGCGCACGCCGTCTACGAGCTGGCGGGCGACGTGCTCGGGCAGCTGCGCGGCGAGCGGCCCTCGCGCGACCTTCGGGATCTTGCGTGGCGATGGACTCGACCCGTCGGGGGAGCGGCTGAGCTCCGTCTCGATCAGGCCCGGGAGGTACTCGGTCACCTCGATCCCGGTCCCGTGCCACTCCGCGGCGCGCGCGACCGGATCGTGGCCAGGAGAGCAGACGGAGGAGGTACGGCGCGTGGGAAGGGTGGATCGCTTCATCGTCGGAACCGGGCGCTGCGGCTCTACCCTTCTCTCCAAGATGATCCGCGAGAACGACGAGGTCGCGAGCCTGTTCGAGTACTTCAGTGGTCTGGACCCTGCCACGTGCTTTTCGCAGGAGCCCCTCGATGGGGATACCTTCGCGGCCATGCATTGTGACACCCAGACGATCACCAACGAGGTGCTCGCGCGCGGCTATCCGATCGCGGAGGTCTGCTACCCATTCGATGCCCCTGGTTCGCGCTACTCGCGGAGGGGCGGCCTGCCTTTCAATCTGGCGGCCACGATTCCGAGCCTGCCCGTCGAGGACCCGGACGCCTTCTACGACGAAGCCCGCGCCTTCATGCTTGGGCTACCGGCGCGTCCGGCCGGCGTGCAGCACCGCGCCTTCTTCGACTGGATCACCGAGCGGCTGGGTCGGAGCGTGTGGGTCGAGCGCTCCGGGGGATCCATCGACCACCTCGCTGCGCTCGCCGCGCAGTTTCCTGGAGCGCAGTTCCTGCACCTCCATCGGGCTGGCGAGGAGGCGGCGCTCTCGATGCGCGAGCACCACGTATTCCGCCTGGGTATCACCCTGAGATACCGCCTTCCGGTGGCGGCGGCTGAGGAAGGCCTGGACCGAGTCACCCAGCTTCTCGAGTCGTTCCCACCCTGTGAGTACTTCGGCCGCGCCTGGACAGAGCAGCTGCTCCACGGCTTCCGGGCGCTTCGAGATCTCGACGCGGACCAGTACTGGGAGCTGCGCTTCGAGGATCTGGTCGATCACCCCCAGGAGGTGCTCCGCGAGATCGCCGAGTTCCTGGCCCTTCCGAATCCTCACGGGCGCTGGCTCGATCGCGCTGCCGCGCTGGTCCACGGGGCGCCGCCGACTCGCGCCGACCGCCTGCCCGACCACGAGCGCGAGCGGCTCGCGCAGGCCTGCCGACCCGGCAACGTGCTACTCGGCCGCCGTTCGCTAAGCACTTACGCTGCTGAGCCACGACGGACCCGTCCGAAACACGCAGGACGGGATGGACCGGCCAGCGGGAACCCGAGGAGCCCAAGCGCGCGCGGCACGACTCGAGGCTTCCAATTCCTGCGCGCAGACCCGCGAGGCGTCTGCGCAAGAGGACCGTGTCGAGAACATTGCAGACGGCGATGCCACCCAGATTGCACCGATCTCGGCTGAAGGGAACCTCGGTCCCTGCGAGCCTCTCTCGATAGAGGTGGAGATCGAGCAGCCCAGCGCCGCCCATCCCCATCCACGTCGCCACACTGACAGGCATCGCCGATGCCATCAGGCCCATCAGGCCCATTGGGGTCATCGCCTGCGCACCCGATCGCCGAGAAGCCACCAAGGTCGAGCTGAAGAGGATTCACTGTGAACGGGCAGTTGTCATCACAGATCGGGTAGGAGCGCACACGAGCGGACAAGGCCAGCAAGGACCGCCGCTTGTGAGAGGCGCCTGAGTCCAGGGGAAACCACCATCCGTCTCACACGGCTTTGGGGCTGAGGCCCTCGCTCCGGCTCAGGGCGTGGGCGGATATCCGGCACACTGCACTGACCCCCATCCCGGGACACTTCACCGCAGCACGCAGCTTCCTGGATCGCGGATGATTCCTGTGGGCTGGGGAATCGCATCGACGAGGCGGATCTCACGGACCTCGATGCCGCCGCGGGGTCCATCGCAGCCGTTCTCTCTGAGGCCTCCGAAGTCGATCAGCGTGTGGGCCCCCGCAAGGCCGGTGGCCTTGGCGAAGGCACGGGCGTTGATCTCGACGAAGCCGTGGTAGGTCTCGTTCATCGTGACGGGGAAGCTCTGTACCGGAACCTGGACGACCGTATCGATCTCCTCCTCGCAGCTCAGGACTTGAACGGCGGTGTACAGGATGTCGTAGGCTGCGAAGAGAAAGCTCGCTGGGCCCGCCGCGAATTCGGGCCCCACCTGGAACACAAACCGGATCAGACTGTTGGCGGTGTCCAGGACCTCGATGAGGCGATGCATGTCCTCGGCCTCCAGCTCCCCGTTCATCAGGCGCTGAGCGTCTCTCTTCAGCGTCTGGAGGCTCTGGCGATCGCGGCGCCGAGCCTCGATGATGTTCTCCACCGTACGGCAGCCCTGCCACGGGTAATGGCCTTCGCCGATGCCGCTGGTGAGCTCCACGTCGTAGGCCGTATCCGTCAAGCCGGCGCCGGCCTCGATCGTATTGACCGTGCCGCCGACCGCCCCCAGGACCTCGAAGTGGGCGATCCAGCGCGAGCCGGTGTACTCCGGTCCGGCATCGAGCACGAACGCCCGGCTGTCCCCCCCCACGTAGTAGCCCGTCGCATGGCCCAGCCCCGTTGCGCTGGCCAGCGCCCCGACCTTCAGGCGTCCCTCGAGGTCTGCGCTCCAGTTGTCGGTGCCCCGCCCGAAGTAGTTGTCGATCAGCTCACCGGGATCCTCGGGCGTGGTGAGCTCGGTGATCTCTCCGTAGAAGTCGCTCTCATCCAGGCCGCCCGCCACCCGGTACGGGTTGCGGGAGCGGAGGAAGAGGCCCGGGATCACACGGACGTCGTTTCGCGTGGCGACCTGCCCTTCGATCCGGACGACCAGGGTGTTCTGGCCGATGTGGTCCGGCGTCCAGTCGATGGTGCCGCGCTGCACGACGTTCGAGAGGATCACGTGCTCCTCGGGCTTGAGGATCCGAGCGGCGTTCGGATCCCCCTCCGGCCAGAGCTCGATGGCCCAGCGAAAGCCGTTGTCGCGGAAGGGTGGATTCCGGAGGTCCCAGAGCTCGTAGGGAACGGCCAGAGGCTTGCCCCACTGGCTGGGCGTCGAGACCTCGACGCCGCCCGTGAGCTGGGGCGGCAGGGTCGAGTCGTATGCGAAGCGAATCACGTTGTTGTCCGCGAAGGCGTCGCAGAGCTGCAGATCCACCAGGTTCGGATTGTCGCCGATCGGGCCGGGTACGTACTCGAAGAAGCCGCTCTGCATCACGGCCGTCGGAGTGCCCGAGCCGCAGGGAGGCGGGGGAGGGGCGTTCGGATCGTCGTCGGGCACGTCGTAGAGGTACACGTTCGGGTCGTCCCCGGGAAAGCTCGTCTGGAAAGCCGTCGTGATCCCGCCGCTGTTCCCGATGCTCACGCGCCGGGCGAAGAGCTTTACGATCTTGCCCTCCATGGGCTCGGGCTGGAAGAAGATCCCGTTCGGGTCCCAGGCCAGATCGTGGTGGATCAGTGTGTGCTCGCTGGACAGGCTCGCGAGCTCGGCGCCCGGCTCATCGAGCGAGCGAATCGAGACCACGAGGTCCAGGCGTCCCGAGCGCGGCAGCGTGAAGGCGGGGCTGCGGAATCGCTGGCGAAACGGGAATCCCACGCGAATCACCCGCGGCGGGAGCTCCACCGGAACCGGGTCTCCCTCCGCGACGAAGCGGACCCGAAGCTCCGCCAGCCCGGTCGGGAACGCCTGGGTGTTCGGGTCCTGCGGCCCGTGGTTTCTCAGGTCCACCACGACCTCGCCCGGCTGACCGGCGACCGGGAAGACGGTCCAGGGAAGGAGCGGATCCTCGATGAGCTGTCCGGTGTCGATCTGGGCCCGGATGATCTCGATGTCCGCACTGGCCTCTGAGAGGTTCTGGGAGGTGCTGAGCAGGATCCTCTGCCTTGCCGTGTTGTTTCCGCTCGGCTCACTGATCGGGGGGGCCGTACAGACCCCGGTCGGGAACCCCGTCACCAGCATCTCGATCGCGACGTCGTCGTGCACGCCGGACCAGCTCGCCAGGAAGCGCCGTGTTTCCGCGCCCCCGCCCGCACGCAGAGTTCCCAGAGGATCGAGGGCGAACTGGTCCGGAAGGCCGCCGATCTGAGGTTGACCCGGAGCGTCCGGATCGCGCACGATCCAGCCGACGCGCGTACAGCCTGTGTGATGGGAGCCCCCCTGATTCGTGATCGTCACCTCGAGCAGTGCGGACTGCGCGGAAGTGTCGATCACCGCGATGTCCTCGTCCCGGATGCTGAGATCGATCCCCGGGGGAAAGATCGCGGCCGAGACCGTCCCCGTATGGTTGTTGGTCGTGTCGGCCTCGCGCGCGCCGACGTCCTCCACTTGAAGCGTGACGTGGAAGCCCTCGCTCATCGGACCGAGCGGCACCTCGAGGGTTCGTGACTCACCGGGCAGGAAGTGCACGGGCTGTGGGGCGACCGCATTGATGATGGCTCCGCTCTCGGTCGCGCCCACCGCACGCGCGCGCACGGTCACGCCGAGCCGGCTGTCGTTGCGCACCTCGGCGCTCACGCGTGCGGCCCCCCCTGTGAAGACCAGCCCGGGGCCAATCGTCGCGGGGGTGGTCACGACCAGGTCCAGGGGTGGCACGGACGAAGCGCCGTTCGGATCCGTCCCCGCGCAGACCTCCTCCCCGTCGCTGAAGCCGTCATCGTCCGTATCGGGATCGCTCGGATGGCCGGCGAAGCTCAGCTCGGCGGGCGCATCGGGGTTGGGATCGCACTCCGACGACGCCGTGGCCCTTCGAGCGATCCCCTGGACTGGATCCTCGGCACCGTCGCGCAGGCCGTCGCCATCCGTATCGAAGTCGAGAGGATCCGTACCGATCGTGCCCTCGTAGGCGTCGCCGAGATCGTCTCCGTCCGAGTCGACATTCAGTGGGTTCGTGCCCAACACCGTCTCCGCCTGGTCGCTCAGACCGTCGTCGTCGCTGTCCGGGTCGTTGGGATCCGTCGAGAGAGCGAGCTCGACATCGTCCCGGAGCCCATCGCCGTCGGTGTCCGGGTCGAGGGGATCGAGGCGCGAGTCGGCGGACTCGATCCCGTCCGGCACGTTGTCGCCGTCCGTATCGGGGGACGAGGCCGAGGTCTCACCGGGATCGACCACCCCGTTGAGGTTCGTGTCCTCCAGAGCGTCGCCAAGGCCGTCCCCGTCGCTGTCCGCGCGGTTCGGGAAGGTCTCCCCGGTCTCGATCCGACCGTTCCCGTTCCGGTCCTCGAGCCCGTCCGGGATCCCGTCGCCATCGGAATCCAGATCGAGCGGGTCGGAGCGATAGTCCTTGAGCCCCGCGCTGAACTCGAGGCCCGGCCGGCAGACCAAGACTGGATCGAGCTGTCCCGCCGGCGGACCCTGGTAGGGGATCGGCACGTAGAGCCCGAACCCGAAGCAGCTCGGATCGAGGGGCAGGGGGGGCTTGGGGCAGGGATCGAGAACCGGGTCCGTCGCGGTGTCGGTCGGGCTCTGGGAGTCGATCAGGCCCAGCTCCACCCCGTCCGCGATGCCGTCCCCGTCGCTGTCCGGGTTCGTGGCAGACGTCTCGCTCCAGCTCTCGGGTGGCATCTCCACGTCGTCGCGTACCGTATCGCCGTCGGTGCCCACGGCTCCGCCCGCGTCTTCGAAGCCGTCGCGTGCCCCATCGTCATCCATGTCCGCATCGCAGTCGTTGTTGTCGATCGTGACCCGCGCGCCGTCACGATCGAAGTCGTTGGTGGTCGGGTGTGGATCCGTCGAGTCGAGGCGATCGGCCTCCGACAGCGGAGGGAAGAAGTCGTCGTAGATCGCATCGCCTCCGGGAACGAGGTTCACGCCCAGGTCGTAGAGGTCGGCGTCGTCATCCGTATCGATGCTGAACGGGTTCGTGCCGAACACGTCGCGCTCCATGCCGTCGCTGAGCGGACCGGGCGGAACGGGCGAGCCGGGGATGAAAGCCCGCACGCCGTCACGGTCCGTGTCGGCATCGAGGGGGTCCGTGAGGTTCCCGGGCAGCACGGGACGACTCGGGATCGCCTGACCCGTAGGGGGCGGGACAGGAAAGTCGCCGAGCTCGCTGGCCGGAGCGCCCAGACCGCCGTCCGGAATCGGTGTCGGTGGAGGGAACGGCGCGATCACCCAGCGATCGAGGGTGAGCGGCTGATTGGGTGGCCGGCCACCCAGCCAGCGTGCCGAGACCCGCACCTCAACACCGTCCGGTGTCATCTCGAAGGAGCTGGCGCAGGGAATCCAGCTCGAGAGGTCGCGCGGCCGGAGCGTACAGACAGTCTCGGAACCCGCGGGGGCGGGCTGCCGGCCTCCAAGGCCGTCCGGGACGAGCGGCCAGATCTCCACGTCGATCCGCGTGTTCGAGCCGTCTCCCGCCGCGCGCAGGTAGAGGCCGTACCGGGGGCCGACGGGAAGGCGGGTGCGTGCGAGATCGCTGCCACCCGCGACGACGGCGAAGCTGATCTGGGTCGTCAATGACTGGGGGCTGATCGCGAGCCGGACCCCGTTCGACGCGCTCGTGCTCAACTCCTCGACGGCCGAGCTGAGGTCGTAGTCGACGTCCTCGAGCTCGGTCCAGACGGCTGCCCGGGCGCTCTCGCGAGAGTCCACCAGCCCGTCCTGATCCGAGTCGGAGCGGCTCGCCAGCGTGGGTCTCGGAAAAGGACTTCGCAGGTCGACGGGAACGAGCAGGGTCGCACCGCGTTGCACTTCGGGCGGAGCCGCCACCTGAACGACGACCGGACCGCCCCCGAAGTCCCCGGGTCCGCAGGCGTACCAGTGGGGATCGGGGCCGACCCGCACGGTGCAGCTCGCGTCGCCGACCGTGATCGTCACCGAAGCCGGCGGGAGAAGCGAGTCTCCCAGGACGAGCTCGACGTAGGCCCGGAACAGCGAGGAGAAGCTCAGCGGGACGATCTCACCCGGCTCGACAAGATATCCGTTCCAGCCGTCGACGATCTCCTCTCCGTCGCGAAGGCCGTCTCCGTCGCTGTCGGTGTGCAGCGGACTCGTCCCCCCGCCCACCTCCGCCCCGTCGGGAACGCCGTCCCCGTCCGTGTCAACCAGGTTCAGGGCGGTACCGAGGCCCCGCTCCACGCCGTCGTCGAGCCCGTCGCCATCGGTGTCGGCGTTCAGGGGGTCGCCACCGGCCAAACCCTCGGCCCCGTCACCCAAGCCGTCTCCATCCGTGTCCGCGCGGGCGGGATCCGTGCCGAGGCTGAGCTCGTCCCCGTCGGGGATGCCGTCCCCGTCGCTGTCCGAACTGAGTGGATCGAGGCCGCGCAAGACCTCGTCTCCGTCCGGGATGCCGTCCCCATCGCTATCGGGATCCAGGGGATCCGAGCCCCGGGTCACCTCGTCCCCGTCGAAGAGCCCGTCCGCATCCGTGTCTGCATCGAAAGGGTCCGTCCCGTGTTGCAGCTCCTCTCCGTCCCCGAGGCCGTCCGCGTCGCTGTCGGGGTTCGAGGGGTCCGTCCCACTGGCCAGGAGCTCCGCAAGGTCGGTGAGCCCGTCCTTGTCGGTGTCTTCCGCCGAAGGGTTCGTCCCATGCACGTCCCGTTCGGCGAAATCGGTCAGGCCGTCGCCGTCGCAGTCGTTCGGGAGCCGGGGCAAGGAGGGTCCCGGCAGGGGTGGACAGGACGGGGACGGTCGCGGTCCATCCCCGGGCTCCAGCGCGCAGTCCTGTGCGATCCCCGGTCCGAGGCCTGCCGCCGCACGACGGAGAACGACGACATCGAGGAGGTCACAGTCGTTGGGAACACCGTCGCCATCGTCGTCGTTGGTGTCCGCGGGGCCGATCACGTTGCAGCGGGTGGGTGGGCGCAAGCGCTGGGGCCGGCCGGCGAGCGCATCACGAACCGCCGCCGCATCGGGTGCGCCGATGCTCCCGTTATCATCGAGGTCACCGCAGATTCGTCTCAGGGTCGTGTGCATCCGCCAGACGTCGTTGAACTCACTCACCGTGAACGGCACCAGGACGTTTCGCGGTGTACCCGACACATTGTCGTGCACAATCACCCAGTCGGTTCCCGGTGAGGGATTCTTTGGATCGCCTGCAGCGAGATAGCCGACGGCCGTGGTCACATGGCCGAGGCCCAGGCCCGGCTCGGCACCGTCCTCCCAGTACTCGTCGTTCTCCCAGGGATCGGCCGGCAGCGAGCCTCCCACGGGGTTGAAAGTGTAGAAGCTGCCGCCGAAACGCGATTCGTCCCCCGTGCTGAGCGCGGGGGGAAGCGGTGGAAACGCGAGAGGGCTGATCGACCAGTGTCGCCAGGTGACCAAGAGCGTCCGTCCAGCTTCGATCTCGTCGAAGATCGCCCCGATGGCGGAGGCGTGGTCGCCGTGCGGGTGCGGGGCGAGGAAGGGTGCCGGGCCCGGAGGCCGCCCGCGGAGGGCCAGGGTCTTCCCTCGCGTCGAGGCCAGGAAGCCCGGCCGGACGCGGTCGATGAAGCTCTGCAGCCCGGCATGGACGTCCCGATCCAACGTGCCCACGTGAGGGGGGTTTGCGAATGCGACCTCTCCGCCACCGTTCGTGTCCATGTACCAGCCGATGTCCGTGACGGCCGCCGGCGCGGGGCCGGGGGGAGGGCGGCCGGCGTCCGCGCTCCAGTCATGCCAGGGCCGTGGACCCGCAAAGGGGAACGAGAGGGGGAAGACCAGGCCGTCCCCGGCGAGCAGACCGTAGACGTTCTCGAGGTGGCCGATCGCGTTGGCGGCCGAGGTCGGCGCGCACCAGGCGTCGAAGGGATCGCCGGAGCCCGGCGTTCCGGGTCCCGGCGGGCTGTAGCGGTAAGGCTGGTCCCAGTCGGGAACGAATCCCGGTACGAAGCGTGGTGCGGCCCCGGGCGGGCGGGGGAAGCCGGTCAGCGCGAGCACCACGACGAGCGAAGCGAGACCCACCCTCCGGGTCGCATGAATCGAATCACGGACCCGGCCGATCGGCCCAGAGAGACTGTCACTGCACATGGCCTGTTCTCGGCCGAGACGCAGGTCCCAGGAACGGCACCGGTTGGAGGACGGCCCGCCGTCCCCAACACCCGCGCAACGGGTTGGCAGCCATCATACCAGATGTGGAGCCTCGGCTGCGGCGCTACTCCGACCGTGCCGGGCGTGTTCTGCCTGCCGAGTCTTCGACGAGCTGCCCAAGCTTCCTCCTCTCGCGGGACCTGCGCGGCGAGCGGCCGGACGATCGTGGCAAGAGCTCACAGCCTTCGGCCTCGCCCGGCACTGGCCCGCGGGGACCACCCTGCGCGCGCGGTCCCGATCGAGGAGACGGCCTTCCCTCGACCCGATCCTCAGGCCATCGCATCGGGGAAAGCCGATGCCACGTGGCGCGCGATCACCTCGACGAGCTCACTCCGGTCGATCGGCTTGACGAGGACGTCGGTGCAGCCCGCTTGGAGACACCGCTCGCGGTCGCTCGCAAAGGCGTGCGCCGTCACGGCGATGATCGGTGCGACGTATCCCGACCGACGCAGGGCCAGGGTGGCTTCGCGGCCGTCCATCACCGGCATCTCCATATCCCATCAGCACCGCGTGGAATGGGTTCCCCCGCTGCTGCCATTCCCGCACCATCTTCAGAGCGCTCTCTCCGTCGCTGGCAACCTTCACCTCCGCCCCGGCCTCCCGGAGCGTCCCGGCGATCACACGCTGGCTCTCGGCGTTGTCCTCGGCGATCAGGATGGGGCCGTGCAGGCGCGGTCGAACGCGATCCAGAACGGAGGGCTGGCCGCAGCCTCCGGGGAGCGCCAGCCGTCCGCTCCCTGCGATGATCCGTGACGCGTCCACCGCGCGGCAGGGAAGCTGGACCCGAAACGTGCTACCCCGGCCGGGCTCGCTCTCGACCTCGATCGTCCCCCCGAGCAGGAGGGTCAGGCCACGGCAAATGCTGAGGCCGAGCCCGGCTCCCTCGCGCCCGGAGCCCAGTCGCTGATCGCCCTGTGCGTACGGCTCGAAGATTGCGTCGATCTGGGCCGGGCTCATCCCGATCCCCGAATCGATCACCTCGAGCTGCAATGCCGTTCCCTGGGCGTCGACGGGCTGGCCCAGGGTGATGCAGACCCCGTCCGAGTCGGTGAACTTGATCGCGTTCCCCACCAGATTGATCAGAATCTGGCGAATCCGCATCGGATCGCTCTCCACGGCGGCGGGGGTGGAGCTGTCGATCTCCAGCTCCAGCTTCAGCCCCTTGGCCTCGGCATGAGGCCGCATCAGGGCGAGGATCTCCTCCACGGCGGCGATCGGCGAGAAGGGGACGGGCTCGATCTCGACGCGTCCCGCCTCGAGTCGGGCCCGGTCGAGAATCCTGTCGACGACCTGGAGCAGGTGGTCCCCGCAGCGTCGGATCGTGTCGATGGCCTCTCGCTGCTCTGCTGCACGGCCGTCGGGGAGGCCCCTCGCGGCGAGCGTCTCCGTGAGATCCAGAATCGCGGTCATCGGGGTGCGGATCTCGTGACTCATCTCGGCGAGGAACTCGCTCTCCGCGCGGGCCGCCGCTTCCGCCTTCTGCTTCTCTAGCTCCAGATCTGCCTCACGTTCCACGATCTCCCGGTACTGCCGCTTCAGGATCCGATCCGCGCGGCGAACGATGAGGAAGAGAGCGCCGTAGAGCGCCGAGAAGATCCCTAGCCCTGGAATAAGCGTTCACGAGGGATCGTAGCCCGCTTCGTTTGTCGATCGGGTCCTATGGGCTGCATGCGGGTTGTTTCTCGGGGGTCGTGGGCTTGCGCGGTGGGCGAACCGGTCGTCGATGGGAGAGCCTGCGGCCTTGGGGCGGACGGCAGGCGCACATCGGGTGTCGGCGGGAGGCGAAGGAGCACGAGCCGTCAGCTTTGGAGTCGTGCGTGGGCGAGGAGGATCGTGTGTCGTCTGCGGAGCCCCCGCGCCGGGCGGGATCGAAGGTGTGCGCTGTCGACG
>JBHHVJ010000067.1:0-13776 GCA_046754285.1 Myxococcota bacterium
AGGTGGTAAAAGGCGGGCGGCGCTTTAGCTTCAGCGCTCTCGTCGTTGTCGGCGACAGCAATGGGCGCGTCGGTGTGGGGCTGGGAAAAGCCAGGGAAGTGCCGGAAGCGATTCGCAAGGGCATCGAGCGCGGCAAGAAGTCGCTGATTCGGGTCCCCGTCGTCAAGGGCACGATCCGATTCGGAATCGTCGGCCGTTACGGCGCTGGCCGCGTCATGTTGCGGCCGGCAGCGCCGGGAACTGGGGTTATCGCCGGCGGCGGCGTGCGTGCCGTGGTCGAGCTCGCCGGCATCCAGAACGTGCTCACCAAGTGCATCGGCTCCACCAACCCGTACAACGTGGTGCACGCGACGATCGCTGCGTTGACGGAACTGCGCGTGGCGGAGGAAATCGCCGCGGCGCGCCGGCAAAAGATGGCAGACTTGAGCTCCTGAGATGGCGGCGAGACGATTGCTCAAGATTACCCTCGCCCGCAGCCCGATCGGGAGCACCCGGCGCCAGCGCGCCACGCTGCGGGGCCTGGGCCTGAGGCGGGTCGGTAAGTCCGTGGCGTGTGCCGACACGCCCGCAACCCGGGGCATGGTCCGCGCCGTGGCGCACTTGCTGGCAGTCGAGGGCGAGGACGCGTGAGGCATCGACCTGAGCGAGATCCTGGTCGAGGTGGAGGTCGACGAGAAGGATCTGCGAATCGACACCTATCGTGCATCCGGCGCGGGAGGCCAGCACGTGAACCGCACCGACTCCGCGGTGCGCATCACACACAATCCGACCGGAATCGTCGTGCAGTGCCAGAACGAGCGGAGTCAGCACAAGAACAAGGCCCAGGCCATGAAGGTTCTGCGCGCGCGACTCTACGAGCGAGCCTGGCGGGAGAGGCAGGCGGAGATCGATCGGCTCGCTGGTGAGAAGAAGAAGATCGACTTCGGCAGCCAAATCCGTTCCTATACGCTGCATCCCTCGCAGCGCGTGAAGGATCATCGGACGGGCGTCGAGATCGGGAACGCACAGGCCGTGCTGGAAGGCGGGATCGACCCGATGATTCGAGCCTACCTGCTTCAGTACGCGGGGAACTGACCGTGGCCAGCGAGGCCGAGATTCTCGCGGCACGTCGCAAGCGTGCGCAGCAGCTCCGGGACGGTGGCGAGACGCTCTTTCCGGCCCGCGTGCCCGAGCGGCCGACGCCGATCCCCGAGGTGCTCGCACGCTTCGGCTCGCGCAGCGCTGAGCAGCTCGCCGACGAGCCGACCGAGCTCTGCGTCGCGGGTCGCATCGTCGCTCTGCGCTCCTTCGGCAAGGCCGCCTTCGTGAGCCTCCGGGGCGAGGGCGAGCGTTTCCAGCTCTGGGTCCAGCGCGACGAGGTCGGGGCGGACCGCTACCGCCGCTTCAAGCTCTTCGACCTCGGCGACCTCGTCTGGGCGCGGGGCGGCTTGCTGCGCACGCGGACCGGCGAGCTCACCCTCGAGGTGCGCGAGATTCGTCTGTTGGCCAAGAGCTACCGGCCGCTGCCGGAGAAGTGGCACGGCCTCGTCGACCTCGAGACCCGGTACCGCCAGCGCTATCTTGACCTGCTCGTCAATCGCGGCGCTCGAGAGATCGCCCTGCATTGCAGTCGGCTGCTCGGAGCGCTCCGAGAGCTGCTCGCCGAGCGCGGCTTTCTCGAGGTCGAGACGCCGATACTCCAGCCGATCTACGGCGGCGCGAACGCCCGTCCCTTCACGACGCATCACCACACCTACGGCCGCGACCTCTACCTGCGCATCTCCTTCGAGCTCTACCTCAAGCGGCTGATCGTCGGGGGGCTGGATCGGGTCTACGAGCTGGGGCGAGACTTCCGCAACGAGGGCATCTCGCGCAAGCACAGCCCCGAGTTCACCATGCTGGAGGCGTATCAGGCCTGGGCGGACTACCGCGACATGATGGAGCTCGTCGAGGTGCTCGTGGTCGGAAGCGCGGAGCGCGTGCTCGGTCGAGCCCGCGTGGAGCGCGAGGGGGTTCCGATCGATCTGGCCCCGCCCTGGCCCCGGCGCTCGATGCGCGCGCTCCTCATCGAGGCCTGCGGCATCGACATCGAGCGGGAGCGGAGCCTGGAGACGTTGCAGACGGCGGTCCGCCAGCGGAGCCTGGAGGGTCTCGACCCCGAAGCGGCCACGAGCTGGGCGGGTCTGGTGGACGAGCTCTTCTCGCTCCTCGTCGAGCCCAAGCTCGTCCAGCCCACCTTCGTCGTCGATTACCCGGTGGCCCTCTCGCCGCTGGCCAAGCGCTGCGAGGACCGGCCCGACTTCGTCGAGCGCTTCGAGCTCTTCATCGCGGGCATGGAGATTGCCAACGCCTTCTCCGAGCTGAACGATCCCGACGACCAGCGGGAGCGCTTCCGGGAGCAGGCCGCCGCGGCGCAGCGCGGCGACCACGAGGCGCATCCGATCGACGAGGACTATCTGCGCGCCCTCGAGCACGGCATGCCGCCGACGGGCGGCATGGGGCTGGGTGTGGGACGCCTGGCGATGGTGCTGACGGGCGCCACACACCTGCGTGAGGTCACGCTCTTTCCCCATCTGCGGCCTCGGGACGCGGATGGCTGATTGGCTGCAGCCGACTCTGGGGGTCGTCTCCGCCAGCCTCGTGGCCTTGGTGGCGCTCGCCTTCGCCGCGATGTTCGTGTTCTTCACGGGCTCGGCGGCGCTGGTGCTCGGTCAGTTTCTCCGCTTCGTGCGGCCGCCGCGCGTGGCCGGGGTCGCCCTGGCCCTGGCGACGCTGGCGGTGGCGGCCGTGGGCCTCGCGGCGGGAGCTCGGCCGCTCTGGCCGCTCCCGGCCGCCCAGCTCCTGTGGGGGGGGATCGCCTACGGGCTGCTGCGCTGGCCCGTCGTGTACCGACCGTTGCGGCTCGCGCTGGCCGCTCTCTGGGGCGTCAGCGCACTCCTCTTCGTGATCTCGCTGGCGTCTCCCCCCCTCGAGCCCGTCGCCCGGACGGCGCTGGCGCTGAGCGCCGGCACGCTCGCCGCCGGAGCCCTGGGCCTGTGGCCGCTGGTGATCGCCGGCCTCGTCGCGCACCGGCGGGCGCGACCCGTCGAGTGGTTCATCTCCCTGCGCTACCTGGTGGCGCGCCGTCGTCAGACCGTCATCTCGATCATCACGGTCATCTGCGTGCTCGGCGTGGGCCTCGGGGTCGCGGTGATCACCGTCGTGCTGTCAGTGATGAACGGCTTCTCGAGGGTCTGGGAAGGCAAGATCATCGGGACGCGCGCCCACTTCGTCGTGCACTCCCGCCTCGGTCCGTACGACGGATACCGCGAGATTCGCGACGGGATCGTGCGGGTGCAGGGGGTCGTGGGGGCCTCACCCTTTCTCCAGACCGACGCGATTCTGCGTTCCAACTCGGGGGAGATCCAGGCCATCGTTCTGAAGGGGATCGATGCCTCGACGGTCGGCGGCGTGACGCGTCTGGCCGAGGATCTTGTCGCGGGCTCGCTGACGGATCTCGACCCGTCCCCCGAAGCCGAGGGCCTCTTGGCCCTGCCGGGTGTGATCCTGGGGGCCGAGCTCGCCAATCGCTTCTTCTTCCGTGTGGGCGATCCCATCATCCTGATCTCCCCCCTCGGAGGCCCTCCGACGCCTCTGGGTCCGGCTCCGCGCATGCAGCGCTTCCGCGTGGCGGGAGTCTTCCGGGCCGGGTTCTTCCAGTTCGACGAGAGCTTTGCCTACACGAGCCTCGCGGCGGCGCAGCGATTCATGAAGCTCGGCGACGTCGTGTCGGGGATCGAGGTGCGCACCCAGGACCCGTACCGCTCCCAGGCGATCGCCGATGCCGTCGTGGCGCGACTCGGGGGCCTCTACTTCGCGCGCGACTGGAAGACGTTCTATCCGGGCTTCTTCAACGCGCTGAAGACCGAGCGGGTGATGATGTTCGTGCTGCTGTCCTTCATCATGGTCGTTGCCGGCTTCATCATCATCGCCACGCTCATCATGATGATCATGGAGAAGTCTCGCGACATCGCCATCCTGAAGACGATGGGCTGTCCCGACGACGGCGTGCAGCGCATCTTCGCGATCGAGGGCTTTCTGATCGGCGTCGCGGGTGTGGGACTGGGTCTGGCGCTGGGCCTGGTGATCACCTGGAACCTGGACCGCGTTCAGCAGGTCGTGGAGCGCACGGTCGGCTTCGACGTGCTGCCGGCCAACGTCTACCAGCTCCAGAACCTGCCCTACGACATCGTTCCTCAGCAGATCGCGCTGATCGCGGCGATTGCCATGGTGCTCTCGATCGGGGCCACGTTGCTTCCCTGCTGGCAGGCGGCGCGGCTCGATCCGGCGGAGGCGCTGCGGTATGACTGAGCTCCGCGCGGAGGGGGTCGTGAAGCGCTTCCCGACGCCCGACGGCGACCTGGAGGTGCTGCGGGGCGTGAACCTCCGCGTGGCGCCGGGCGAGTCGATCGGGATCCTGGGAGTCTCGGGCGCGGGCAAGTCCACGCTGCTGCACATCCTCGGCGGCCTCGAGCGCCCCAGCGAGGGGCGCGTGCTCTACGGCGGGGTCGATCTCTACAGACTCGATCCGGCGGCCCTGGCGCGGCACCGGAACCGGCAGCTCGGATTCGTCTTTCAGTTTCACCACCTCTTGCCGGAGTTCGACGCCGAGGAAAACGTGATGATGCCCTGTCTGCTGGCGGGCTGGCCGCGCCGAGAGGCGCGCGGGCGCGCGCGGGAGCTGCTCGAGGCCGTGGGGCTGAGCGACCGCCGCCGGCACGGACCCGGCAAGCTCTCGGGCGGGGAGCGCCAGCGCGTGGCCATCGCGCGCGCCCTGGCCCTCTCGCCGCCCGTGTTGCTGGCGGATGAGCCGACCGGGAACCTGGACCCCGACACGGCGGGGCAGGTCGAGGACACGCTGCTGCAGCTCAACGAGCGGCTCGGCACGGCCCTGGTTCTCGTGACGCACAACGAGAAGCTCGCGGGCCGGATGGCTCGGAGGGGGTACCTGGCCGGGGGACGCCTCGAGCCCTGACCCCGGCGGCTCTGGCATGGGGGGATTCCGCGACACTTTGCAACGCGGGATTGCCACAGAATATGGGGAGCGGGTATCCTGGCGGGGCGACGGGGGAACTCCATCCCTGCAGATACAAGGGCTCGAGCCCGATACGCAATTCAGCTGCGGAAGCTTCTCCAAGAGGACGGACTGATGGGTAAAGCTCGGTGCGGGGTCCTGGGCAGAGTTCTCTTGGCTCTCCTCCTCACCGTCCCCGCTGCGAGCTCGCTCGGTGCGGGGGCCGTCCCTGTGCCCTCAGCCGCACAGGCTCCTGACCTCTTGCTGGCTCTCGAGGTGTCGGCGCCGGCGCAGCGTGCACAGCGCGCATGGCTCGACGGCTGGGCGCGTGAGCTCGGTGCGCGCGGCGATCTGCGAGTCGGGGATCGGGTGCTGCTCGAACGCTGGATGACGATCGGGCTGGAGGCGAGCGACCGCATGGCGGAGCTGCGGCGTCGCGCCGTCGAGGGGGGCCGTTCCCATCTGGTCTTCGCCCGCGTCGTTCGCTCGGGGGCGAGCCACACCGTCGACGTGCGCGTGGTCGCGACCGACTCGTCGCAGATGCTCTCTCACCTGGTCTACGAGGCCGAGCGGAAGGAGGGTGTCGTTCGAGCCCTCGGGCGCGCGCTCGAAGGCGTCCGCACCGCGCTCCTTCCCGCCCCCCCGGCGCCCTCGGACCGTATCTTCGCACGCCCCGCGTTCGGCCCCGAAGGGCCGCTTGAGCCCGACTCCGAGCCGGAGTCCGAGAACGGGGAGGCGTCGGCGGCCCCGCGTCTCTCGCGCGCCGGGCCCGAGTCACCCGACGTGTCCGCGGCACCGCCCCCAGCGCCGAGCTCGTCGCCCGCGGTCGTCGCGCAGATCCGCGTGGAGGGGAATCGGCGGGTCGATGCCGATGCCATCCGAGCCGTTGTGGGCACACGGGTGGGGGGCCCCCTGAGCCGTGCGCGAGTCGCCGAGGACGTGCACAGGATCTACGAGCTCGGCTTCTTTCACAACGTACAGGTTGGCGCCAGCGCCTCCCCCGAGGGCGCGATCGTGACCTACCTCGTGGAGGAGAACCCGATCATTCGCCAGGTGAGTGTCTCGGGCAACGAGAACGTGGGTGCGGACGATCTGAAAGAGCAACTCACGCTGACCGTCGGCTCGACGATCGACTACCCCCTGCTCCGTGAGAACGAGGCGCGCATCGAGGCGTTCTACAAGGCGCAGGGCTTCCACCGTGTGGAGGTCCAGCACCGGATCGATCCCCTCGGAGAGGGGGCCGTCGCGGTCGATTTCGCGATCCTCGAGGGTCAGAAGCTCCGCCTGCGGCGCATCGAATTCCGCGGGAACGATCACCTCGACGACGACGAGCTGCGCAAGGGGCTGCAGACACGGGCCTGGAGCTGGAAGTCGCTCGTCACGCACTACTGGGATCACTCGGGCGTCTACGCCGAGCCCCTCTTCTTTCAGGATCTCGACCGCATCCAGCGACGCTACATGGACGAGGGCTACATCCGGGTTCGGGTGGGCGAGCCCGAGGTCGAGATCACGGACGACGGTCTGGTCGTCGTGGTGCCGATCACGGAGGGGCCCCGCTACAGCGTCGGGGAGGTGGATCTGACCGGGGACGAGAGCATGGATCAGGAGGAGCTTCGCGCCCAGATCGAGCTCAGCCCGGGTGAGTTCTTCAGTCGAGCCAGGATGACCGGGGACGTCGAGCGTCTCCGGGGGTACTACTCCGATCGTGGGTTCTTCTCCGCCCGCGTGATCCCCCGCACACGCGTGGATGAGGACGACCGCACGGTGGCCTGCCTCTTCGAGGTGGACAAGGGGGAGCTCTACTTCGTGGACCGCATCGAGGTGCATGGCAACACACGGACGCGGGACCACGTGATCCGCCGCGAGCTGGGCCTGGTCGAGGGGGAGCTCTACTCGGCGCGAGCGCTCGAACGCAGCCGCGCGCGTGTGCGCCGTCTGGGGTTCTTCGAGGAGGTTGATCTGCAGACGCAGGTCCTGGAGGACGAGAACCTCGTCGGGGTCGACGTCGACGTGGTCGAGCGGCCCACCGGAAGCTTCAGCTTCGGGGCCGGCTTCGGCTCCACCGATGGCTTCCTCGTGAACGCCTCGGTCAGTCAGGAGAACCTCTTCGGCAGCGGTTACGGGCTGGTCGCGAACGTCGATCTGGGCACGCAGAACAAGAACCTCTTCCTGCGCTTCACAGATCCGTACTTCATGGGGAGCATGGCGAGCCTCAGCGGCACCCTGCAGACCAGCAAGCGTGAGTTTCTGGACTTCGACCAGGAGATCATGGGCTTCAGCTTCAACGTGGGCTACCCGCTCGACGAAGGCGAGACGCGAGCGGGCTCGGGCTACACCTTCTCGCAGCGCGAGATCACCGGAATCGAGGAGTTCCAGGCGTCCTCCATGCTCCAGCGCGAGGAGTTCCAGGGCTCGACCTCCACGAGCATGCTCTCGCTCTCGCTCCTGCGCGACACGCGTGACGACATCCGCTTTCCCAAGCAAGGCCAGATCTCGGGCGTCGGCATCGAGTTCGCGGGCGTCGGCGGCCTGACGAGCTTTCTGCGCCTCGAGGGCCGCACCACCTGGTTCCTGCCGGTCAGGCGCTGGCTGGGCTTCGAGTCCACCTTCGTCGTCAACAGCCGGATCGGCTGGGCGGTTCCGCTGAACAGCCTCTCCGACTTCGACCTGCCCGAGTGTCTCAGCCTCGACTGTCAGAAACTTCTAGCATCGAGCAACGGGCAACTGCAGGCCTTGACCAACATCGACACCGATCTCAAGCTGCCGTTGTCCGAGCGTTACTTCCTGGGCGGCCTCGGCGCCTTCCAGCTTCGCGGCTTCAAGCAGCGCTCGGTTGGCCCCCGTCGGACTATCCTCAACCGCTTCGACGTCGCTGGTACCAACGAGGTGCTGTTTCGCCCGAGCAATCGGGTCAGCGTCCTCGGTAGCGATGGTTGCATTGACGGCACGAATGGGTGCAATGACATCACGGACAAGGACATCGACGATTTCGAGAACCTCGACCTCACGGATGTGATCGGCGGGAACAAGATGTTCCTGCTGAACTTCGAGCTGCAGTTCCCGATCTCGGAGGAGCTGGGCCTGATGGGGCTGATCTTCCTCGACATGGGCAACGCTTTTGCGGAGAATGAATCGATCAACCCCGCCGACTTCCGCTTCGGCACGGGAGCGGGGGTGCAGTGGTTCAGCCCCTTCGGCCCGATCATGGTGCAGCTCGGCTTCCCGCTCGATCGGCTCGAGGACGAGGACGGCTCCGTCTTCGAGTTCTCGATGGGCGGCTCTCGGTTCTAGGCTGAGGAATCGCCCGGGGGGACGGCTCGCGCCCGGCCTCTGGGGGGGGCGGCTTCTCGCCCCGTCTTTCGCCACAATAGGCGACACCTGTCTGCGCATGGGAGGGGAGAGGGAGGCTCCATGAAGATCCGGACGTTGGGCCTGGGGCTCGTGCTCGCGGGCCTGCTCGGCAGCGCGCCGAGCGGGCCGGTGTGTGCCGAGGAAGCGCGAATCGCGGTCGTGGACGGCCGCCGGGCGCTGATCGCCTCGAACGAGGGGCGCGCGGCCGAGAAGGCTCTCAAGAGGCTCATGGACGAGAAGAAGAAGGCGATCGAGCCCGAGGAGGCCGAGCTGAAGCGTCTTCAGGAGGAGTTCGAGACGCAGCAGTACGTGCTCTCGCCCACCGCCGCGCAGGACCGCAAGCTCGAGCTGATCAAGCGCCAGCGTGATCTCGAGCGCCGCATCCGCGAGGCGCAGGACGACTTCGAGCTCGAGCAGCGCAAGCTCATGCAGCCCCTCCTAGCGGAGGTCGAGAAGATCGTTCGGGAGCTCGGGGAGCAGAAGGGCTTCGCCCTCGTACTGGAGAAGTCCAGCCCCGGCGTGCTCTACACCGCGGACGCTCTCGACATCACGGATCTGGTGATCGAGAGATTGAACGAACGGAAGAAGAAGTAAGCATTTCGGGTCCTTCCGTGGACAAGCCACCGCTCCGCATCGAACAGATTCGAGCGCTGCTTCCGCATCGCCCGCCCATGCTGATGATCGACCGCGTAGCCGAGATCGGTGAGGTCGGGATCGTGGCGGAGAAGCTCGTGAGTGCGAACGATCCCCTGCTGGCTGGACACTTCCCGGACCGTCCGATCATGCCCGGAGTGCTCATACTCGAAGCGATCGCGCAGGCGGCGTGTGTGTGGGTGGTCCATCACGAGCCGCAGTATCGGACCCATGGGGTCGCGCTGCTGGGGATCGATCGTGCACGCTTCCGTCGGCCCGTCGTGCCGGGGGACCTGCTGCGAATCTGTGTGCAGCAGGAGCGGCGCCGTGGGACGATCTTCCGCTTCGAGGGCACGGCCAGCGTCCGCGGCGAGACCGTGGCCGAGACCGCGTTCACGGCCGCGATCGTAGACTGGGAGGAGCTCTCGTGACCCGCATTCACCCGACGGCCGTCGTGGATCCCGCGGCCGAGCTCGACCCGACCGTCGAAGTTGGGCCCTACGCCATCGTGGGTCCTCACGTTCGGATGGCCGCGGGCGTGGTGCTGCGCCCGCACGCGCACGTGACCGGACACAGCGAGATCGGTCGGGAGACGACGATCTTCCCCTTTGCCTCCGTGGGAGAGGAGCCGCAGGACAAAAAGTACCGCGGTGAGCCCACACGGCTCGTGATCGGCGGGCGGAACACGATCCGGGAGTACTGCACCCTGCACCCCGGGACCGCGGCCGGCGGGGGGCTGACCTCCGTAGGCGATGACAACCTGCTCATGGTCGGCGTTCACATCGCGCACGACTGCCAGATCGGAAGCCACATCGTGATGGCGAACAATGTTCAGCTCGCCGGTCACGTACGCGTCGAGGACTACGCCGTGCTCGGTGCCTCCGTTCACTCCCACCAGTTCTGCCGAATCGGCGAGTCCGCCATGTTGGCAGCGCTCGCCGCGATCAGTCAGGACGTGGCGCCCTTCGTGATCGCGCACGGTTTTCGGGCCCGAGTGATCAAGGTGAACCGCGTGAACATGGAGCGCCGCGGATTCTCGAGCGCGCAAATGGAGGCCGTCGAGCGAGCCTACCGCATCCTGTTCCGCTCGGGTCTCCCGCCGCACGAGGCCTTTGCGCGTGTTCGCCAGGAGCTGCCGGGCTCCCGCGAGGCGGAGCAGATGGTGGCCTTCCTGGAGAAATCGGAGCGCGGTTTCTGCCGGGCCCAGTAGGTCCGACACGACGATGAGTCGGACGCTCGGGCTGATCGCGGGAAGCGGAAGACTCCCTTTCGAGGTCCTCGAGGGGGCTCGGGAGCACGGAGTCGGGGTCGCCATGGTGGCCATCGAGGGCAACGCCGACCCCGCGCTGGCGCACGAGCCCTGCTCGGCCCTGCTCTGGACCCCGCTGGGTCAGCTCTCGCGCACGATCGCGTTTCTCAAGCATGCGGGGGCCGAGCATGTCATCCTCGCCGGGGCCGTGGCCAAGCGCGAGGCCCTGCGGGATCCGGGGACCCTGCAGCTCGACGACCGGGCGATGACGCTTCTCGGGCGGGTGCGGGTGCGCGGTGATGACGCTCTGCTGCGCGCTCTGGCGGAGGAGCTCGAGGCCGAGAAGCTCCCGGTGATCGAATCCACGCGTTACATCCAGGACCGGCTGAGCCGCGCGGGCCGTCTGGCCGGGCCGCCCCCCGATCCCCGTTGCCAGGCGGATCTCGCTCTCGGCCTCCGCGTCGCACGCGTGCTCGGGGATGCGGACGTTGGTCAGAGCGTCGTCGTGCGGGAGGGGACCGTGCTGGCCGTCGAGGCGATGGAGGGAACCGACGCCACGATCCGGCGCGGGTCGGAGCTCGGCGGGCCTGGGGCGGTCGTCGTCAAAGCCGCCAAGCCGCGGCAGGATCTACGTTTCGACGTCCCCGCGATCGGTCCGCAGACGATCGAGCTCGCCCGGCGCTGTGCGCTGGCGGCGATCGGGCTCGAAGCCGGGCAGAGCTTGATTCTGGAGAAGGCCCGTACGCTCGCCGAGGCGGAGCGCGCCGGACTCAGCCTGGTCGGCCTGCTGGCGGAGCCCTCTTGAGCCCGCCCCGCATCGCGGTCGTCGGAGCCGGCTACATGGGCCTGCGGCACGCGCGCAAGCTCGCCGAGCTCGCGCGGGAGGGTGCGATCCGGCTGGCGGGTGTGCAAGATCTGGATCCGGAGCGCGCACGAGCCGTCGCACACGAGCTCGATGCGCCGGTACTCTCGGATCTCGCGGCGGTCTGCGGCGGGGCCGATGCGGCCTGCGTGGCGGTTCCCACGCGCGAGCATCGCGCGATCGCCGAGCGTCTGCTCGGCGCCGGTCTCGACGTGCTGCTCGAGAAGCCCATCGCCTCGACGCGCGAGGAGGCCCGGGCCCTGATCGACATCACGCGCCGCCGGCAGCGCATCTTGCAGATCGGACATGTGGAGCGCTTCAGCAGCCCGCTCCGTCGGGTGCTTCCGCTGCTCTCGCGGCCGCGCTTCATCGAGGCCCATCGCATCGGCCCCTACCCGGCGCGGGGGACCGACGTGGGCGTAGTGCTGGACCTGATGATCCACGATCTCGACATCGTGGCGCGCCTGGCCGGTGCCGACGTGGAGCGCGTCGAGGCGGTGGGGATTCCGGTCCTTTCGACCACCGAGGACATCGCGAACGCGCGCGTGCGCTTCACGAACGGGTGCATCCTGAACATCACGGCCAGCCGGGTCTCGCTCGAGAAGCTGCGCAAGATCCGCGTCTTTCAGGCCGACGCGTATCTCTCGATCGATCTCGGGCGGGGAAAGATCACGGTCGTGCGTCGGGAAGGGGATCCGCGAACGGGCGAGAGCGCGAAGATCCATGCGGAGAACCTGGAGCTCGACGTCTCGGATGCGCTTCTGGAGCAGACCCGCGCCTTCGTCCGGGCCGTTCGCGGGCGTGAGGTCCCGCAGGTGACGGGCGAGGATGGCTACCGTGCTCTCGACCTCGCGCTGCGCATCCAGGAGAGCCTCCCGCCCGTCGAGGAGCTGCTCTGAGGGTCTTTCTCTCTGCCGCCGATGCCTCCGGAGACCTGCACGCCGCGGCTCTCGTGCGCGCGCTTCGGGAGCGGACCGGAGAGCTCGAGGTCCTCGGCCTGGGTGGTGAGGCGCTCGAGGCGGTGGGCATGCGCTCGCTCGTTCCGCAACGCGAGGTCGCGGTGGGGGGCCTGGTCGAGGTCCTCAGCAGCCTCCCGGCCCTCCTGCGGGCCTACACGACTCTGCGTCGTGGTCTCGTGAGGGCTCGGCCCGACGTCGCGGTGCTGGTGGACTCGCCCGACCTCAATCTCCCTCTTGCGGCCGTCGCCCGGAGACACGCCATCCCCGTCTTCTATTACGTGGCCCCGCAGGTCTGGGCCTGGCGCATGGGACGTGTGCGCAAGCTCCGCAGGCGCGTCAGCTGCGTGGGCGCGATCCTCCCCTTCGAGGAAGAGCTGCTGCGCCAATTCGGGGTGCCGGCTCGCTTCGTCGGCCACCCCCTCGTCGAGCGGATGGCCGCGTTGCAACGGGAGTCTCGACCCGAACGGCTCGCGTGTGAGCTCGGCCTGTCTCCGGATCGGCCGATTCTGTCGTTGCTGCCCGGCAGCCGGCGCAACGAGCTCCACGGCAATCTGCCCGTGATGCTCCAGACCGCGCGACTGCTCCATCGTCTCCAGCCGGAGCTGCAGATCCTGCTGCTCGTGGCGCCCACGCTTGCGGGAGCCCGGCTGGAGCTGCCGGCCTGCGTGAGAGCCGTCCGGGGACAGACCCAGGCGCTGATGGCGCTCTCCACCTGCCTGCTCGTGGCGCCAGGAACCGCGACCGTCGAGGCCGCCTTGCTCGGGGTGCCGCACGTGGTGGTGCACCGCACGAACCCGCTGAGCTTCGAGCTCTTCCGGCGGCTGGCCCGTGTCCCGTCGACCAGTCTGATCAATCTGATCGCCGGGATGGCGATCGTTCCCGAACGAATTCAGGAAGCTGCGCGCCCCGCGGCGCTCGCGGCCTTGCTGGCCCCTCTCATCTCCGATCCGGACGCGCGCGAGCGGATGCGGACGGAGCTGCGTGCGGCGACACGGAGGCTGGGCCCCCCCGATGCGTCCCGCCGCGCCGCGGAAGCCGTGCTCGAGGTGGCCAAGAGCGGCTAGTCTTGCCGCCCAGAGGATTTCCGTGATCTGGATCTACGACGCGCTGTGGCTGCTGGCGTTGAGCCTGGGTCTTCCGCTCTGGCTGCCGTGGGCGCTCGTCTCCGCGCGAAGGCGTCGAGCGCTGGTGAAGCGTTTCCTGCCCCTGCCCCGTGTGGAGGGCACGCCGATCTGGATCCACGCGGCCAGCGTCGGCGAGGCCGAGGCCGCGGCTCCGGTGGTGCGTGAGCTGGAGGCAAGGGGCCTGCCCCTGCTTCTCACCACCACGAGCACACGCGGTCGCGATCGACTGCGCGAGCTCTTTCCCGCCCTGCGCGTGCGCCTGGCCCCGCTCGACGCCCCCGGTCTGGCCGCCTGGGCGGTGCGACGTGTGCGCCCCGCGGTGCTGGCTCTGATCGAGACGGAGATCTGGCCAAACCTGATCCGGGCCACGCGCGCTCGGGGTGGACGGGTCGTGATTCTGAGCGCACGGATCTCCGACCGCAGCTACCCACGCTACCGGCGAGCGGCGCCGCTCGTCCGCCGCGTGCTCTCGCAGGTCGATCGCATCGCGGCGCGCAGCGATGAGGATGCTGCGCGCTTCGTCGCCCTGGGTGCCGTGCCCGAGCGCGTCGCGGTTCTCGGAGACC
>JBHHVJ010000068.1:0-13319 GCA_046754285.1 Myxococcota bacterium
AATCTCTTCCGCGGCGCCGGACCGGCGGGTCTGGCATCGATCCCGTGGAAGCGGCGCACGGACGGGACCACCGTCATCCGGCCGCTGCTGGGGTGCCGCCGGGAAGAGCTGATTCAGGAGCTGCAACGGCTCGAACAGGACTGGAGGCACGATCCCAGCAACGACGACACCACTCCGAACCGCAACTGGCTTCGACACGAGCTGCTCCCGCTGGTCGCCGGGCGTCTCAATCCCAATCTCGCCGAAACGCTGGCCGGGACAGCTGACCTCATGGCCGGACTGAACCGCTGGATCTCGACTCAAGTCGACGAACTGGGAATCGTTGATCCGGCCCGCATCCCGCTGGAGACCCTGCAGAGCGCCCCGGAGATGCTGCGCCGCGCGGCGGTCCGCGAGTGTCTCCGGAGCGTACGCGGCAATCTGGGGTCGATCACGCTCCGCCACATTGACGCCGTGCTGGGGCTGAGCGTGAAACAGACCGGCCGCCGCGTCGATCTCCCCGGCCTCCGGGCCGAACGCGAGTTCGACGCGCTGGTCCTGTACCGGCCCGATGATGACGTGGAGCCCTTCTCCGTCCCCCTGCAGGTTCCGGGCACGACGGGCCTGCCGGGTATCGGCAAGGCGGTCAGCATCGAAATCCTGCGAACTTCGAGCAACGGACAGCAGGCAGCCAACACCGCACTCCTCTCCCCGCCCCCCGGCCCGCTCATCGCCCGCAACCGCCTGCCGGGCGACCGGTACCGGATCAAAGGCCGCCCCGAAAAGAGGGCCAAGCGGCTGCTGAGCGAGTCGCGCGTCCCCCGCCGGCAGCGCGACCGGCTGGTGTTCATTGTCTCCGGCAACAGGCTCCTCTGGATCGAAGGCTTCCCCCCCAACGCGGACTTCCTCAGAGATTTCGAGACGTCACTGCAGGTCACGGTTCAGTCTTTTCCAGCGGCCGGCGGGTAGCGGGAAGCGGGCGGCGCGCCGAGCGAAGCGAGGTCCGATTTGCTATCATTCAACCTCTTGCGGCGGTGTAGCTCAGCTGGTTAGAGCAGACGGCTCATATCCGTCGAGTCGGGGGTTCGAGTCCCTCCACCGCCACCACCGACGTCGTGTCGGAGCTCTCCGCGTGAGCTACACTTGCCTGGCTCGCCACCAGCAAGGGAAAATCTTCAATGCAGGAACGTTTCCCGTTCCCGAACTCATCGCGTGTCTACCTCCGCGGGTCGCGTCCCGACGTGCGGGTCCCCGTGCGCGAGGTCGAGATGAGCTCGTCCAACGAGCCTCCGCTGAGGCTCTACGACACGCGGGGTCCCCATGCCGATCCCGATCTCAAGCTCGATCTTCGGGAGGGCCTGCCGAAGCTGCGCGCCGGCTGGATTCGCGAGCGCGGGGACGTCGAGGCGCATGCGGGCCGTGGCGTGCGTCCCGAGGATGACGGCCGCCGTGGCGCACTCGCCGAGCGCTTCCCCGCCGTCGTCGAACGCCCGCTGCGCGCGTGCCCGGGCCACACCGTCACGCAGCTTCACTACGCACGCCGCGGCGAGGTGACGCCGGAGATGGAGTTCGTGGCCCTGCGCGAGGGGGTCGAGCCCGAGCTCGTACGGCGGGAGATTGCGACCGGACGGGCCATCCTGCCGAGCAACATCAACCATCCGGAGAGCGAGCCGATGATCATCGGCCGTCGCTTCCTGGTCAAGATCAACGCGAACATCGGCAACTCTGCCGTGACCTCGTCGGTCCACGACGAGGTCGAGAAGCTGCTCTGGGCCACACACTGGGGAGCCGATACCGTCATGGATCTCTCGACGGGTCCGAACATCCACACGACGCGTGAGTGGATCATCCGCAACTCGGCGGTCCCGATCGGAACCGTGCCGATCTATCAGGCGCTCGAGAAGGTCGGCGGGGTGGCGGAGGATCTCACGCCCGAGCTCTACCTCGACACGCTCGTGGAGCAGGCGGAACAGGGCGTCGATTACTTCACCGTGCACGCGGGCGTGCGACTTCCGTTCATTCCGCTCACTGCGAACCGAGTCACGGGAATCGTCTCACGCGGAGGCTCGATTCTGGCCAAGTGGTGCCTGGCCCACCACCGCGAGAACTTCCTCTACACACAGTTCCACGAGATCTGCGAGGTCATGAAGGCCTACGACGTCGCCTTCTCGCTGGGCGACGGGCTGCGGCCGGGCTGCATCGCGGATGCCAACGACGAGGCCCAGTTCGCCGAGCTCGAAACGCTCGGCGAGCTCACGAAGCTGGCCTGGGAGCACGACGTACAGGTGATGATCGAGGGCCCGGGGCACGTACCTCTCCACCGGATCCAGGAGAACATGGAGCGGCAGCTCGAGGTCTGCCATGAGGCACCCTTCTACACGCTCGGCCCCCTGACGACCGACATCGCACCGGGCTACGACCACATCACGTCGGCCATCGGCGCAGCGATGATCGGCTGGCTGGGGACCGCGATGCTCTGCTACGTGACACCGAAGGAGCATCTCGGGCTGCCCAACCGCGAGGACGTCCGGCAGGGCGTGATCGCGTACCGCATCGCCGCCCATGCGGCGGATCTCGCCAAGGGACACCCGGGTACCCAGCTGCGCGACGATGCGATCTCGCGAGCGCGCTTCGAGTTCCGCTGGGAGGACCAGTTCAACCTATCGCTCGATCCCGAGACGGCACGCGCGTTTCACGACGAGACGCTGCCCGCCGAGGGCGCCAAGCACGCGCACTTCTGCTCGATGTGTGGCCCCAAGTTCTGCAGCATGCGCATCACCCAGGAGCTGCGCGACTACGCACGCAGTCGCGAGCTTCCCACGGACGAGGCGATCGAGACGGGGCTGCAGGAGAAGGCCCGGGAATTTCGCGAGGGCGGCGGCCAGCTCTGGCGCTAAGCGTGCCGGAGGGAGACGGGTTTCCCGTGGCGCTGCGGAGGCTCTGCGAGGGTGCCGGGCCCCTGGTGGCGCTGCTGGTGCTGGCGGGGACCGCGGGCTCGGCCCCGGCCCTGGGACCGGGATCCCACAGCTTGCGCGTGCGCTGGCAGGACGTGGAGCGACGGGTCCTCGTCCACGTACCGCAGGCCTACGACGGGTCCCGGGCGCTTCCGCTTCTCCTCGACCTGCACGCCCTCGGCTCTCGGCCCGAGCGACAGATCTCGCTCTCGGGCTTTCGCGAGCTCGCGGAGGACGCAGGGTTCATGGTCGCCTATCCAGCCGGTCGCTTCGGCTCGTGGAACGCGGGGGATCTCTGCTGCGGACGCGCTCGCGCGCTCGGAGTGGACGACGTCGGCTTTCTGCGCGCGGTGCTCGCCCGGATCGCAGGAGAGCTGCGCGTGGATCGACGTCGCGTCTACGCCACGGGGCTCTCGAACGGGGCCGCGATGGTGCAGCGGCTCGCCTGTGACGCCGCCGATGTCTTCGCCGCCGTCGCCGCGGTCGCCTTCCCCCTGCCCTTTCGCGATCCATCGCGCTGCCGGCCGAGCCGACCCATCGCGGTGCTGAGCTTCCGAGGGCGCACCGACCGCGTGGTCCCGTACAACGGGGGCGCC
Organism: Myxococcota bacterium; assembly: GCA_046754285.1. Lineage (GTDB taxonomy): Bacteria > Myxococcota_A > UBA9160 > SZUA-336 > SZUA-336 > JBHHVJ01. The sequence goes on from JBHHVJ010000068.1 coordinate 3,530, forward strand.
GGCCTGCTCGGAGCCGAGCAGGACTTCGCGCACTGGCGCGATCTCGATGGCTGCGGCACGGAGGCCCTCCCGGAGCCCGATGGCTCAGCCGGCTGCCGCCTCGACCGGAGCTGCCGGGCTGCGGTCGAGGTGGGTCTATGCAGCGTTCGGGCCGTCGACCGGGGCCGGGGCCACGTCCTCTACCTCAACGACGAGCTCGTCATCTCCGAACGGGCCTGGCGCTTCCTCTCACGCTTCACGCTCCCGGACCCCTCCCCCTAGGAGACCGAGACGAGCGTCGATCGATCCACGTTGACCGTCCTAGACGCCCCTCACATCGGAGCCCCAGACGTACTTGTGGAGCTGGAGATTGAGGCGCACGTGCAGGTCGTCGTCGAGCATCCATTTGACGAGCTCTCGGGGGTCGAGGACGCCATGCGCCGGCGAGAAGGCGACGTGGAATCGCGCCTCGAGCCCGCGAGCGCGCACGAGCTCTCGGGCCCACTCGTAGTCCCGCCGATCGCAGAGCACGAACTTGACCTCGCTCCCCTCGCGCAAGCGCACGAGGTTCTCGAGGTCCGCGTGTTCGTGCATCCCGCTTCCGGGGGTCTTCACGTCCAGAATGACGTGCACGCGTGGGTCCAGGCCGGAGATGTCCCGGTGGCCCCCGGTCTCGAGCAGAACGCGATACCCCTCGGCGAGCAGGCGCTCGATCAGCACGGGTAGCGCCGGCTGAAGCAGGGGCTCGCCGCCCGTGAGCTCCACCATCGGAATGCTCCAGGGTCGGATCCGATCAAGAACCTGCGCGAGCTCCAGACGCTCGCCCCCTGAGAGCGCGTGCGGCTCGTCGCAGTAGACGCAGCGCAGATCGCAACCGGCCAGGCGAATGAAGACGCAGGGCCAGCCGGCGAAGATGGACTCCCCCTGAATGGAGCGGTAGATCTCGGCGATGCGCAGCGAGAACATCCTCAGCCGTAGAGCAGGGAGCGGTTTCGAGCGATCTCCCCGATCAGCTGATCGATCCGTTCGGGATGCTGCGAGAGCTCCTCGATGCGCAGGCGTCCGACTCGATCCCCGCCCACGGCGACCTCGGCCCACGGAAGCTTGGCAGCCAGATGATCCACCAGCGCCAGGATGTTGATGTGCCGCTTCTCGTCGTTGCAGCCGAGGACGACGAGGTCATCATCCTCACGGCTGACCAGCGAGAGGCGGGCCCCGGCCCCGAGCCGAGCGCGACGTCCGACCTCTCCGGCGTCGAGGTCGGGCGGGACACGGAGCACGACCATCTGGTACTCCCCAAAGTGCACCGCGCGCGGGGCGTTCTCCGTGACCCAGCTCTCCTCCTGGGCATGGACCTCGCCGGGATCGGAGAGCTCCCCGGGCTTGCCGGCCAGCACCGGCGAGATCTCCTGTCGGGCTTCGCCGGGATTGGCCGCCAGGCGTTTCAGCAGGCCCACGACGCGATAGCCCCACTTGATCATGTCGCTCTCCGACAGGCGCCGGCCGGCGAGATCGATCAGCTTGTCGGTGAAGCGGCTGCGACGCTCGGTGACCTTCACGACGGCCGCAAGAGAACTGGCCGCCCCCGGCTCGAAGAGGATCGAGTTGCGGCCGATCGCGTCCCGAAGGCGCTCCACGTCCTCGATCGGCCAGTCGTGATGATCGAACCACTGCAGACGTCCCCGGAAGAGCTCCGCGGTCTGGATGACCTCGATCGGAGTCGGCTGAGCCATGAGGCCTACGAGAAGCAGATCGACGTTCTCGGCCAGATCGTTGGCCGGCCCCCGGAAGAAGTCCATCAGGTCATCTTGGCGGAGAACACGGAACGAGACCACGCTCCTGCGGTCGCGTGCCAGCACCAAGGCTGCGAGGATCGAGTCGAAGTCGGCATGTGCGACGATCGCCGCGCGCGGATTCCTGCGACGCGGTAGCTCCTCGGCGGGCTCGTCGTCCTCAGCGGGCTCCTCCTCGGCATCGGGCTCCTCTTCGACGCCCGTATCGTCGTCCGGCTCGCCCTGGGCCGCCTCCAGCTCCAGACCCGCCACCGGGCCCTCCTCCTCGTCCTCCAACTCACCCACCAGCGTGTCGGCGGCTGCAGCGATGCGCTCCTCGTCCAGCTCCGGCTCCAGGTCCTCCTCCGGAGCGGGGCCCGCCGGCTCCTCGGGCGCGGAGGCCGAGAACAGGTCCGCAGGCTCCGCTTCCAGCTCGGCGAGCTCGGTGGGTACTCCCGGCGGGGCCTCGGGTTCCTCCAGAGTCGAGCCCTCCATCTCCACGGCATCGGCCGGGCGCCGTCGTCCCCGCCCCCGACGTGAGCGACCCCGTCTTGCAGGCGGCTCCTCCCGATCGGCGACTCGCTCCTCTTCTGGCGCGCGGTCCGTGGCATCGATCTCCGCGTCCTCGGCTGCGTCCTCGCTCGCCCGTGGGGCGTCGGCCGGCTCCCCACCTCGTCCACGCCGCCGCCGGCGTGCACCTCTTCGGCCCCGCCGCTCCGCCGCCAGCTCGCGCTCGATCGCCTCCGGCTCCGTCCCCCGCACGGATTCGAGCTCGACACCGAGGTCCGCCAGCAGCCCGAGGAGCCCGTCATCCACGGTCTCGGCGCTCAGGCACAGACGGGGAGCGCCCGACGAGCCGGGAATCCAGAGCTCGCGCTCGGCCTCGAGCAAATGGTAGGCGGCCATCAGACCAGGTCCGTGCTCGATGCTCAGCGCTGTGCGCAGCACCCCGAGCACAGGGGAGCCATCCGGAAGCACACCGGCCCACTCCACCGGAGCCACGCCGTCGGGGTTCCAGGGAATCCAGCGTGCGGTGACGCGGGCGCGGAGTTCCGCCGCCACGCCCTCGATACGACGCTCGCGCGCGGCGGCCTCCGAATCGAGCAGGCGGGGATCCTGCGCCAGCTGCATCACGCTCTCGTGCAGCTCGGTACCCCAGCGGGAGAAGTTCGCGTCGGTGACGTGGATCTGGCGGGATTCGGGCGCCATGAAGCTTAGCTCGACGCCACTCCCCTCGATGCGTGCTCGCAGCGCGAGAGTGCCACGCATGTAGAGCAGGTGTACGTCCTCGAAACGCCGCAGCTCCCCGCAGCAGGCTACCGCGGTCGCTCCGGCGAGCACATGCCCGATGCGGGCATGCAGGGACTCCGGGCTGGCGCTCCACGCCGGCCGCGCCGCCTCGGAGGGGAGGCCCTCCTGTGAGAGCAGATCCTCACCGGGCTCCGCGAGCCCGGGCGCAACCGCGAGCCGGAAGCGGCGACCGCTCGACACAAGACGGGCCGCCGCGGCACAGGTTGGGGCCGAGAGCAGAGGTGCAGCGAGGATCCGCTCGTAGTCGCGAGCCCGGTCTCCCGCGAGCCGCGCCGCGACCTCCGCCCAACCGACGAGGTCGAGCCCATCGCGTGTGGAGGCCACCACCACCACCGAGCCACCGGCGTCAAAGCTGCCGACCCCGAGAGCCAGCCCCGCCGGCAGCGGGCCGAAGCCCAGCGGACGGAGCTCTCGAAGCGCGAGACCCCGGAGGCTCCGCACCTTGTCCAGCAGGCGGTTCGACCCTCCCCGGGAGCGTCCTCCCCAGCGGCCTCCTCTTCTTCTCACGCGGCCCTCACAGCTCTCTCCAGGACGGCGAGGTTAGCGCAGCCTATACGCGCGCGTGAGGGTCGAAGAGCTTTCGGTGCTCCTCCATCGCAAAGCGATCCGTCATTCCCGCAAGGTAGTCCGCGATCTTCCGCTCCGGGGGCTCCTCGGCGCGGACATCGGCATTCAGGACCTGAGGCGGAAGCTGACGGGGGTCGTGCAGGTAGGCCTTCCAGAGGTCCTCGAGGATCCGCTCGGCCTTCGCGGCCATACGCGCGACTCTGTGGTGACGGTACAGGTGATGCTGCAGGAATTCCGCCAACGCCTGCACGTGGCCAGACATCTCGGGGGAGAAGCCCGCCAACGCTTCGGGTGCCGTTCGGACGTCGTCGGGAGAGCCGATGGCAAGTCTCTCGACGCGCTGGGCCGTAGCTTCGATCAGGTCGGAGGCCAGCAGATCGATGATGCGGACGATCACGAGCCTCCGCAGCCGGTGAGGGCTCGCAGCGGGCTCGCCCCCCACAGCTTCGAGTGCCGCACGCCAGAGCTCGAGCTCACCGAGCGCGTCCCACTCGAGAAGCCCGGAGCGCAGGCCGTCCTCGAGATCGTGCCCGTGGTAAGCCACCTCGTCGGCCACGTTGGCCACCTGTGCCTCGAGACAGGGCCAGGCGAGCAGGTCGGGCAGGGGAACGGGATGCGAGTAGCGGGGAAACTCGCTGCCATGCTTGAGCAGACCGGCGCGCGTCTCGTGACAGAGGTTAAGGCCCGGGTGATGGGGCGAGTTGGGCTCGAGGAGGTCCACCACCCGGAGGCTCTGGCGGTTGTGCTCGAAGCCTCCCTGCTCGCCCAGCAGTCGGTGGAGCACGCGCTCTCCGGAATGACCGAACGGTGTGTGGCCGAGGTCGTGCGCGAGCACGATGGCCTCAGTGAGATCCTCGTTCAGACCCAGGGCACGCGACACGGTGCGCGCAATCTGGGCCACCTCGAGTGTGTGGGTGAGACGACTGCGGAAGTGGTCGCCCTCGTGGTACACGAAGACCTGTGTCTTGTACTGGAGCCGCCGGAAAGCGGTGGAGTGGAGCACGCGGTCCCGGTCTCGCTGGAACGCCGTTCGGTAGCGATGGGGCGGTTCCAGCCTCAGCCGCCCACGCGAGCGAGCGGCCCGGCACGCCCAGGGGCTGAGCCGGATCTCCTCGTCCTTCTCAGTCTGCTCGCGCAGGCGAACGATTCCGGGATTCGCGGGTCTTCTCCTCGATCAGCCGGTCGAGCTCCCGGCGATCTTCATCGGTGAGCTGATCCCCGGCAGCGCTGCGCGCGGGTGCGCCGACCGCCGGCGTGCTTGGCTCGCCCTCTGACTCACCCGCCTCACGCTCACGCAGCGCGACATCGCGGGCGGCACGGAGTGCACGCTCACCGAGGTCGAGCGCACGATCCCGCAGAAGACCGGCGATCTCCTTCTCGTCGCGAAGCCGGAGCTGGAGCGCACGGCTGTCTCCGTTCCAACGCGCCTCGACCGCAACGACCGCGGCCAGGACGAAGAGAGCGAGCAGGAGAAGACGAAGCACTCAGACCTCGAATGGGACTCTCACCGAGATGCGATCAGGTTAGCCCTCCCTCAGCCCGGCGGCCACCCGAAGCTACGGCCACCGAGGAGGTGGAGGTGCAGGTGATACACGCTCTGACCGGCCGCCGGTCCCGTATTCATCGCCAGGCGAAACCCCTCCTCCGCCACGCCACGCTCACGCGCGAGCCGAGCCGCCACCTGGACCATCTCACCGAGCAGCTCCCGATCCCCCTCGGCGATCTCGAGCGTCGACGGAATGTGCTTGCGTGGAATGATCTGGACGTGCGTAGGCGCCTGCGGATTGATGTCCTCGAAGGCGAGGATGCGATCGTTCTCGAAGACGATGCTTGCCGGGATCTCTCCCGCGCCGATCTTGCAGAAAAGACAATCCATGGACTCCTCCTTCCGCGGGCTTCACTCGATTATAATCGCCGCGCGATGACGTTGGAGATCCCGGAAAGACTCCTGCTCGGTCCCGGTCCGAGCAACGTATGCGCATCGGTCCGCGAGGCGCTCGGGCGCCCGCTGCTCGGGCACCTCGATCCCGCGTTTCTCATCATCCTCGACGACGTTCAGCGGATGCTGCAAGAGCTCTTCCAGACCCGTGACGCGCTGACGCTGCCGATCTCGGGCACCGGGAGCGCCGGCATGGAGGCGTGCCTGATCAACCTGCTCGAGCCGGACGAGTGTGCCCTGGTGGCGGTTCACGGGGTCTTCGGTGAGCGCATGGTCTCGATCGTCGAGCGTGCCGGAGCTCGAGCGCTCCGCGTGGAGTCCGAGATGGGGACGATCGTGGAGCCGGAACGCCTGGTCCGCGCGATTCGCACGCAGCGACCCGACCTCGTCGCGCTCGTTCAGGCGGAGACCTCGACGGGCGTGGCCCAGCCGATTCGTGAGGTCGCGTCGGCGGCTCGTGCCAGTGGAGCGCTCGTGGTCGTGGACTGCGTCACCTCACTCTCGGGAATGAAGCTGCAGCTCGATGCCTGGGAGATCGATGCCGCCTACTCCGGAACCCAGAAGTGTCTGGGGGCTCCGCCGGGCCTCGCCCCGCTGGCCTTTGGACCGCGCGCGCTCGAGAAGCTCGAGCGACGCCGCACGCCGGTGCAGAGCTGGTACCTCGACCTCGGGCTGATCGGCCGCTACTTCGGGGCGCAGCGCGTCTACCACCACACGGCACCCATCAGCATGATCTACGCGCTGCACGCGGCCCTCGAGCGCATCCTGGAAGAGGGCCTGGAGGCGCGGATCGCGCGCCACCTCGAGGCGCACCGTCACCTCGTGCTCGGCTTGGATTCCCTCGGCTTTCGCATGCTGGTGGATCCCGCGCACCGGCTGCCGATGCTCAACACGGTTCAGCCCCCCGTCGCGGACGAGGCCGGGCTGCGCGCACGGCTGCTCGCGGAGCACGGGATCGAGGTGGGAGGCGGGCTGGGGAAGCTGGCGGGCAGGGTCTGGCGCATCGGCCTGATGGGGGAAAACGCGAGAACCGAGATCGTCGACCGCCTCCTCGCGGCCCTCCGCACCCTCCTCTGAGACGACCCCGGGCTCTGCCCGCCGATACCCCGCTACCGCAAGCACCGCGAAAGCGGTGCGCGCAGCGAGCCGCAGGCGAGCGCAGTGCGGGCAGGCGGGCTCCGCCCGCCGATACCCCGCTAGTGATGAAGCTCGGCCTCCCGCAGATGGGGGGCGTAGCGGGGTCCGAACGCGATGCCCATCGGATCAACCTCCACGTACACCTCGATGGGTAGCCAGCGGACGAGGCCGAGCCAGCGGGTGACCGGCAGGAGCAGAGAGGCCCGGGGCTGGGCCCCGTGAAGGTCGATCGAGAGGCTTGCGCCGTGTAGGCTCGCGCGCGTGCCCAGCCGTGGCGTGTCCATGAGGGAAACGCGGGCCCGAAAGCTCGCCCGGAGCGGGCGCACACGGTCGACGCAGACGAGGTCCGCCGGACAGTGCATGGAGCGGCCCAGGAGCTGACCGGCGAGCTTCAGGCTCTTGCGGTGGCGCTCGAGGCGAACCGTCTCGAAGCGCGCTTCCTGGCCTTGGACCAAAGCCTTCTGGAGTGCCGGGCCGAGCGAGGGGGTCGCGCCAAGCCAGGGCTTCAAGCGAAGTGCGGCGCCGGCTGCGACGGCGCGGTCGAGCGCGCGTACGTTCTCGAGCAGGGCTCCCTGGCCATCTCGCTCAGAGCCCAGCCACCCCTCTTCGATCCCTCGCGCCAGAGACGAGAGCAGAGCGCGGCCCTCGGCGCGCAGCAGACGCGCATGCGCACCCACGCGGTGTGCCGCCGTCGCCTCGAGGAGCACGGCATCCGCCTCGAGGAGCCCGGCATCCAGCGAGCTCTCGCGCTCGGCGAGCAGCTGCTTGAGCGCCGCGTGGCTGATGCGCAGCCGTCGGGGGGACAGCGGTCGATACCTTGTGGAGGCTCTCGGCAACGACAGCACGGCATCCTCCCAGTGCGTGTCCGTCGGGACCTCGACGTCCCGCTCACGACCGATCCAGCTGCGTGTCCGGGCCACGAGGCTGCGACGCAACGACGCGGTGCGTTCCTTGACGAAGCGCTTCGCGGTCTTGCGCACGGCTCGCGGCGCGCTCTCGGGAAGACGGAGAGCTCGCTCGCTCACCGCGGCCACGAGCTGCAGAGAGCTCAGAAGGTCGTGTGGACGCTGAGGCTCGACGCGGAGCAACGTGGCGATCTCCTGGAGCGGCTGCCGTCGCTCAGCCAGACTCTCCTGCGAACCGTCGTGTCCCGACGCCACAGTCACACGCGTCTCGAGCCAGTGCGCTGCCAGCTTCCCGACCGTCCCTTCCTGCTCGCTGAGGCCGTCGAGCAGCCGACCCGCGGCCTGGTTCCGTCCGGTGAGATGAAGCGCCACGGCGCGCGCCAGCACCCGGTCGGGCGGCTCGCCAGGGGATGGAGAGGCGGCCACCTCGCTGTAGCGGCCGAGCAGCAGCCGTGCAGCGACGGCCGCCTCCCAGGGCCGCGGGGGCGCGATTGGAGCGGCTTCCGCGGAGCCCGGATGACCCTGCGCGGCACGGACACGGCGCTCGAGCGGCTCGATCCGGCTGGCGGACGCACCGAGATCGCGGGCGCGGTCGAGCGCCCGCTGCGCGGCGCTCGGCGTTCCCATGGCCAGGGCCTGCTCCGCACGGGCCAGACAGCGCGCCACGAGCTCCTCGACCTCGCGGGCGCGAAGAGCCTGGTAGCGGGCGGCGATCTGCGTGCCGTCCGCACCCGTCCGCATCCCTGCCTCCAGAATCTCAAGAGCGCGATCCTCTTCGGGAGACCGACGACGAAGCTGGTTCAGGTGGGAGAGAATCCGACGGGTGCTTCCCAACCACGCTCGGGGAGAGAGGGGCGTAAGGGCGCTCCACGCCGTATCGAGCAGGATGCCGACCGTCGCGGCTCGACGCCGGAGAGAGGCTTCCTTCAGCAGCCGGTCCGCCCGCTCGAGGGCACGCTCGGCCGTCGGACGTTTCGGCTCGATGAGAGCATTGGCCGCCTCACGGGTCGAAGAGGCGGCGTACGGATAGGCACTTCCCTGCAAGAGGAGAATGAGCAGCCCCGCCCCCGCGAGGCTGCGCGCGATGCGGACTCCGACTCCCCAGCCCCTAGCGGGCATCGCTCAGCATCCCCTGGTGGTAGGCGAGCAGCGCCGCGATCTTGGTCTCTGCCTGCTGCCTCAGCGTGGGCTGTCGTTGCTCTCCGGCCAGCTCATAGGCGGCAAACGCTTGATCGATGAGCGACTCGTATCGGGACGAGTCGAACGGATTCACACCCGCGTGCGCGCGCAGGCGCTCCCTGCGCGCGGCGAGAGCGTACAGATCCCCGAGCCGGATCAGGTGCCGCGCATAGAGGCTCGAGTCACGATGACGCTCGACCAGACCGGCCGCCGCCTGGAGCGCCTCCTCGAGGCTGCGGCTACGCGCGATGCGGTCCACCCGCAGCATCTCCCAGGCCTCGAGCTGTTCGAGCACGAGGGGTGCGTACGTGGAACGCCGATACCGCCAGCTCAGCTCTCTCCAGCGGCCTACGCAGCTCTCGAGTGCGTCGAGCTCTCGCGCGATCGGGAGAGGGGAGCTCAGGCTTCCGCAGCTCTCGGCAAAGCGGCGCATGACCCGCGCAGCCGAGTCCGCGGGCCCGGCCAGAAAGGAGCCCGCTTGGGCCACCGCCTCGTAGGCCTCGGCCGCCTCCGCGAAGCGACGCTGGCGCTCGAGCGCGCGAGCCCGAGCGAACTCGATCACGATGTCGACGTTCTCCCAGCGATCTGCACTGCGCGCGCGCTCGTGGGCCAGGCGGTCCAGCTGCCAGAGAGCGACCGCGTAGACGTCGCGCCCATCGGGCGTTCGAGGACGCCCCAGACGGTAGGTGTCCTCGTGAAGATGCATCTCCAGAGACGCGACGATCCGCGTGAGGGTCAGCTCGGCTTCCGAACCCGGTCCTGGAGCTGCGTTCAGTCCTCGCATGCCCTGACAGGCCGGAAAGACGAGCAGGGCCAGGCTGAGCAGTCCAGAGAGGCTTGCACCACGCGCGGTCATGATCAGCCGGAGCTGCACGGCTCATGCCGTGTGTACCTCGTGGGCAAAGCAGCGCCTAAGTGACCGGGCCCGTGGCGCCCTGAGGGGGTCTCCTCCCCGGAGCGCGAATCCGTTTGCGCGCCGGTACACGCGGACGACATACACC
>JBHHVJ010000069.1:0-12273 GCA_046754285.1 Myxococcota bacterium
TGCGGCGCGCGTCCCCCCAGCATTGGTCGGCAATCAGGCCCCGCAGACGCAGCTGAACCGCGAAGCGATCGAGCTGCGCCGGCTCGAGCGGGTCCGCATGGGACACGAGCCCGAGCGGGTGCAGGGTCGCGATCGCGGTGGTGAGCTGCCGTGGCGGCCCGGGCCGGTCCCGCGCATCCAGGACGCGCAGGAGCGCGTGGAACGTCTCCCGTGGAGCCCGGCCGAGGTCGTCGAGGAGCAGAAGCTCGGCCGGCCGGAGCTCGCCTGGAAGGGTCCGCCGCCGGAGCCGCAGGCCCCGTCCCCCAGGTGTTCGGACCCACTTGATCTGCATGGGTCCGAGCAGCTCCTCGCTGGTCGAGTCGCGATGAAGGCCGACGGCTCGGCTCTCCCCTCCCGCGGCGCGCATCAGGGCAACGGCGAGCCGGGACTTGCCACAGCCCGGTGGCCCCACGAGAAGCGCGTGCTCGCGCGCGAGCCACGCAAGCAGCAGGCCGAGCTTCGCCTCGTGCTGACCCGCAATCGCCTCGTCGAGCGCCCTCCGCAGCCGACTCATGGCTTGTGCGCTGCGCTCAGGGTCGGGCCACACGTCCATGGGACGCACTATATGCGCGGAGGACGCGCAGCGTCTTGACCCATAGCGGGCGTGCGGGTAGGCTTCGTCCGACCGGTCGGTCGGGCCCCGCGAGCGGGTGCGGGGGCGGGCCATCTGGGCCACGGCGCTGAGTCACGGCGCTGAGTCACGGCGGGAGGGATGCCCCGTCGGCGGCGCAGGCCCGACTGGGCACCACGGGAGCCGCGGGGAGTCGAGGGGAGTTGGGGATCGGAACCGAGCTGCCGGCCGAGGGCGTGCCCTCGAGCCGCGAGAAGATCCTGGACACGGCCGAGGCCGTCTTCGCGGCGCGCGGCTTCGCCGGCGTGGGGCTGCGTGAGGTGGCGGAGCGGGTGGGGCTGGGCAAGTCGTCGCTCTTCCATCACTTCCCCAGCAAGCACGCGCTCTACGTCGCGGTTCTCGAGCGCATCCTCCAGCGCATCGCGGATCGCGTGCACACGGCGGCGGGCCGGTCGGGCCCCGCACCGGGCCGGCTCCAGGCCTGGCTGCACGCGGTCGTCGACTGCCTCGCCGAGCATCCGAGCTACGCACCGCTGCTGCTGCGCGCGCTCTTCGAGGCCGGTGTGGTGGAGCCACAGGAACAGGAGCACCTGGATCGCATTCTCGAGCGCACGCTGCGCAGCGTGCGCGAGATTCTGGCCGGGGGCATCGAGTCCGGGGAGCTGCACCCGGTTTCCATCTCGCACACGATCCAGACGCTGATCGGAATGACGGTCTACCACTTCGCGTCGGGCGAGTTCGGCGAGGAGGTGATCGGCCACCCGATCTACTCGGCGGCTGAGGTGCGCCGTCAGAAGCAACACATCGACCAGTTCTGCCGGCGCGTACTCTGCCGCGTTCCGGCCCAAGGAGGATCCCGATGGACAAGCTGATCGCAGACCATCGCCGCATGCTCGGCGAGTTCGAGCTGGTGGATTTCGTCGACACCGACGAGATCGAGCGCATCCGAGGCCATCTGCAGGTGGACAGCCCGACCGCGGTTCACTGGCAGTGGGAGTACGGCAGCGAGGTGGCTGAGCTGCGTGCGCTCTACGAGAAGGGCAAGCGCAACCAGTGGAACGCGACGACCGACCTGGACTGGGACTTCCCCGTGACGGCCGCTGACTGGCTGATGGAGCCCGGCGCCTCCCTGCTCGCCCAGGCCTGTGCGCTCCTGGGTAAGGACGAGGCCACGCAGAAGGCGGCTCTCTTCGACGAGGTCGGCTACGTCATCTCGCAGCTCCTCCACGGCGAACAGGCCGCGCTCCAGCTCTGTGGACAGCTCACCAATCTCTGCCCGACGACGGACGAGAAGTGGTACGCCGCCAACCAGGTGGCGGACGAAGCCCGCCACAACGAGGTCCTGGCCCGCTTCCTCTCGAGCAAGATCGGTACGATCCACCCGATCGGTCCCACGCTGAAGATCCTGCTCGACACGTTGCTCTCCGTCGAAGGTTACGAGATGAAGTGCCTCGGTATGCAGACCCTCTTCGAGGGGATGGCGGTCGGGATCATGGACACGATGCTCTCCGTCACGCGCAACCCGCTCTTTGCCGACATCCTGCGTCGGGTCCAGCAAGACGAGGCGCGGCACGCGGCCTTTGGTGTGCTGACCATGCGGCGTTGCGTCACGAGAGCGAGCCGCGAGCAGCGTGAGCGGATGGAGGACTGGGCCTTCTCGGTTCTCGAGGCGCTGAACGCCAACCAGCAGCTCGACATGCTCCGGGTGCTGGGCCCGCGCTACGGCATCAATCCCGACGAGCTTCTGAGCACGATGCACCAGCTTCCCAACTGGGCCGAGCTCAACAGCGACGCGTACATGCACACCGTGATACCGAACCTGCTGCGGCTGGGCCTGATCACCGACCGCACCGAGGATCGCTGGCGGAGCATCGGCGTGCTCACCGACATCCGGAAGGCCGCGCGGTCGGAGCTTCCGATCAGCGCCTGAGGCGTGAAGGGCCAGCTGATCCTCCTGCGCCACGGCGAGAGCCTGGGCAACGCCACGCGCCGCTTCACGCGGACGCACCACGCCCCGCTCACACCGAAGGGCGAGGCGCAGGCTCGCGCCGCCGGAGAACGCATTCGCAGCGGCTTTCGTCCCGTGAGCGTCATCTCGAGCCCCTACCGCCGCGCGCGGCAGACGGCCGCGATCGTGGCGGAGATGCTGGGGCTCGGGGCGGCCCTGGAGATCGAGACGGAGCTGCGCGAGCAGTCAATGGGAGATCTGCACGGGCAGCCCTACGAGGCTGCGCTCTCCTCACCGGGCTTCGATCGCCTGCCTCGATGGGAGTGGCGCCCGCCTGGAGGCGAGACGTTGATCGATGTCCAGGCGCGCGCCGTGCCGGCGATTCTCGGTATCGCTGCGAGACATCCCGCGAGCCCCGTGGTCATCGTGAGCCACGCCGGCACGATCCAGTCGGTCTGGGCGCACAGCGCCGGCTCCTGGAAGCGGGCACGCGGCGTCCCCAACGCGGGCCTGCTGATCGTGCCCCACGACGGGCTGCGGCTCGGCCCGCCGACCCTGCTCGAGGACTGAGCCGCGCGCGGATCGCTGGGCCGATCCAGTCAGCCCGCGCGAAAGCGCGAGGTCTCTTCGCTGAGATCGAGGGTTTCAGCCTGATCGGGGTGGAGCTGCTTGGCCCGCTCGAAGAGCTTCGCCTCGTCCTCGGGGTTGTTCGGGTCAGGCACGCAGCAGTCGACGGGGCAGACCTCCGCACACTGCTCGGTGGCGTGGAAGCCCACGCACTCGGTGCAGAGCTCCGGATCGATCACGAACGTCTCCTCACCCTCGCTGATCGCCTCGTTGGGGCACTCGGGCTCGCAGACGCCGCAGTTGATGCATTCCTCGGTGATCATCGTGGCCATGGGCTTCCTCCGTCCCTCTAGTGCGCGAGTCTGATCTCTGGGCTTCCGCGTCGGCCCCTCGGGATCCGTCCCCAGAGCAGAAGCTGATTCTCCCGGGCCAGCCGGAACGCGAGATCCTGGTCGCGCTCCGACGCCTCGAGCTCGAGCTCGGTCGCCAGCAGCTGACGGCCGAGGCGGACGAGGGCTTTGAGCTGGGCCGCGGACGCGCGATCCAGGCGCGGCAGTCGCAGACCCTTGAAGTCCGAGACCGAGAGGTGGACCGCGGCCGCCTGCCCCGTCCCGTGGCAGTGGGGACAGAGCCTCCCGAGCGCCTCTCGCAGCACCTCCTCGACAAAGGCGGTCTGGTTCGGGAGCTGGCGCAGGGCAGCGGCCAGATCCGCGCCCAGCCGGAAGGTCGCGCGCTGCTTGCGGCTTGGGGGGCTCATCTGGTACAGCAATGTGCTGTACATTGTGCCCGGGTGCAATCGCCCGCCCCGTGGGCTGCCCTGGGCTGGGTTTGGCGGCCCTCCGTAGGGGAGGCGCCGTGCGTCCGAGCGCATATAATGGGGGCGGTGGCTCCTATTGCCGGAGGTGTGTCCTGGATTCGGGTCGGGGTGAGACGGATTCCCTGAGCGAGCCGCGCCGACCACGGCGCCGGCGGCGCTCGCGGAGAGGCGGCTCGGGAACGGGCGAGAACGGCCGGGGAACGGATCCCGCGCTTGGGGACGTGAGCGCGGACGTGGCGGGCCAGGGCGCCGCCCGAGGGGGTGGGGCCCGTCGCCGTCGGCGCCGGAGGCGGAGCGGCGGCGTGCCGGACGAGCGGCTCCGGCAGATGCTCGATCTGCTCCGACGTGAGTTCGGCCTGCGGCACTTCCGCCCGGGTCAGGAGCAGATCATGCGGAGCGTGCTCGATGGACGGGATACGCTGGCCGTGCTCCCGACCGGCGGCGGAAAGTCGCTCACCTATCAGCTGCCCAGCCTGCTGCTACCGGGCCTGACCGTGGTCGTCTCGCCACTGATCGCTCTGATTCGGGACCAGTTCGAGAAGCTCCGCGCCCAGGGAATCGAGACGCTGCGCCTGGACAGCTCCCTGACGCCCACCGAGCGCGAGGAGGCCCTCACGCTGCTCGAGGAGGGAGAGCAGAAGATCGTCCTGATCACCCCCGAGGGAGCCACCGGAGCCGGCTTCAAGCAGCGGCTCGGAGACAACCCCGTCTCGCTGCTCGTGATCGACGAGGCGCACTGCGTCTCGGAGTGGGGTCACGACTTCCGCCCCTCCTACCTGGCGCTCGGTGCGCTGGCCGAGGATCTGGGAAGGCCGACGATTCTGGCGCTCACGGCGACCGCGCCGCCGCAAGTGCGCGAAGAGATCGTGCGGCGCCTGGCCCTGCGCGATCCGCAGATCGTCGTCCGCCCGGTGGCGCGGCCCAACCTCCGCTTCGAGGTCGTCCCCTGCGACTCGGAGGAGCACAAGCGCCGCGAGCTGATCCAGTTCCTGCGGCGCCTGCGGCGTCCGGGGATCGTCTACTGCGCCACGGTCAAGGAGGTCGAGGAGCTCGGCGCCCTGTGCAAGCTGGGTCGGATCCCGGCGGAGATCTATCACGGACGGCTGAGCAAGGCGGAGCGCGACCACGCACACAAGCGCTTCATGTCCTCGGGCAAGCGCATCGTCATGATCGCGACGAGCGCCTTCGGTCTGGGCGTGGACAAGCCCGACATCCGCTACGTGATCCACTACCAGGTCCCGGGCTCTCTCGAAGCCTACGTGCAGGAGGCCGGCCGCGCCGGACGCGATGGCCTGGCCGCCCGTTGCATCCTGCTCTGGCTTCCCGAGGACCTCTCGATTCAGCGTCACTTCCTTTCCGAGGGGCCGGCCAGCCGCTCCCAGATCCAGAAGGTTCTGGAGGGGCTCAAGGCCTGGAGCGAGGACGGTCGGGCCGTCGAGCCCGCCGTACTCGCCATGTCGACCGAGGTCGGGGTGACGCGCACCAAGGCCGTGCTCGAAGGGCTGCGTGACGCCGATCTGATTCGCGAGGAGGAAGGCGCGTTCCGCCTGGTCGGGTCGATCGAGGTGCCCGACGCGGTCAAGCTGCTGTCCAGGGGCAACGAGGAGCGGCGTACGGCCGATCGTCGCCGTCTGGAGGGAATGATCCAGTACGCCAACACGGAAGAGTGTCGGGTGATGCACATCCGTCGCTACTTCGAGGACGGCGAGCCGCGGCCCTGTGGCCGCTGCGACATCTGCGAGCCGAAGCTGCGACGGCGACGGCGACGCACCAAGGGCCGCAGCGGCAGTTCCGGTTCACGCACTTGAGCTGGGAACGCGAGAGCGAGGTCGCCCGGGAGGCCGCCCGGGCTGCGGGCGCGATCATCGCGGACCACGGCCGAGGCGCCCGCGAGAGCTGGGACAAGACCGAGGACAATCCCGTGACGCACGCGGACCTCGAAGCGAACAAGGCGATCGTGCGGCTGCTGCGTGAGGCGTTCCCCAAGGACTCGATCCTGTCCGAGGAGACACGGGACTCTTCCGAGCGCCTGGCCGCCGAGCGCGTCTGGATCATCGATCCGCTCGACGGCACCAAGGAGTTCATCGCGGGGATCCCGGAGTTCGCGGTCTCGGTCGCGCTCGTCGTGCGTGGCGATCCGGTCGTGGGCGTGGTCTACCAGCCGCTCACGGACGAGTGCTTCTGGGGCCGAGCCGGCGGCGGAGCCCACCTGGGGAAGAAGCGTCTGCGGGTCTCGAGGCTGCAGGACCTCGGGCGCGCCACCGTGCTCTCGAGCCGCACGGAGATGAAGCGGGGCCAGATGGATCCCTTTGCCGAGCTCTTCGGGCGGTTCCAGCCGATCGGATCCGTGGCGCTCAAGCTGGCCTACATCGCGGCGGGCCGCGGGGACCTCTGGATCTCGGCCGCACCCAAGAGTGAGTGGGATGTCTGCGGGGGCGATCTCCTCGTGCGCGAAGCGGGGGGAACCTTCCGAACGCTCGCGGGGGGCGTGCGGACCTACAACCAGAGCGACGTGCTGCTCCAGCCGCTGATGGCCGCTGGACCTCCGAGGCTGGTGGAGCGCTTCGGCCAGCTGGCGCGGCCATGAAGCATCCCATCCTGCGCATCGAGCCCATCGACGACGAGCGGTACGCGGTCTCCGATCTCGAGCTGCCGGGCTTCTCGCGACGGAGGCTCTGGGTCTTCGACCTGGAGGCGACGGGCCTGGACACCGCGCAGGCGAGGATCACCCAGATCGCGGGTCTCCCGATCGAGCGCGGTCGCATCCTCGAGGACGAGGCGTTCGTACAGTACGTGAACCCCGGCAAGGGCGTCGAGATGCCCCGGGAGGTCGAGGAGCTCACCGGCATCACGCTCGCGATGCTCAAGGACGCCCCGAGTCTTCCGGAGGCCTGGGCGGCCCACCTCGAGGCGGCGCGGGGCTGCGAGCTCTGGATCGGCCAGAGCGTATTCGAGTACGACGTCCCCCTCCTCGAAGCCGAGCTCGCGCGTCACGCCCTGCCCGTCACGCTTCCCCCCACCCTCGACTCCGTCGTCCTGGCGACCGCCCTGCTCGGCGAGCCGGAGGCACGCTGGAGCACGACGGCGCTCGTGCAGCGGTTCGGCGTCTCGACGGAGGGCCTGCGCCGCCACGACGCTCTGGACGACGTGAAGATCCTCGCACGCATCCTCCTGCCCATGATCGCGATGATCCGCGAGGAGCACGGAGATCGCGTCCACCTCCCGCCGGACCGCCCCCTCACCATCAAGCGGCACCCACCCGTGACGAGCAGCGACTGACTCCGCGGCGCCGGCACGCAGGCTCAAGTGCGATCAGGCGGCCGGCACGTCCGAAGAAACGCCGGATTCCAGGGGAAGGTGCAGAATGAACGTCGTACCCCGTCCGACCTCCGACTCGACGTCCAGACACCCACCGTGCTTCTCCACGATGACCGAGTGGGCGATGGAGAGACCCTGCCCCGTACCCTTCCCGACCTCCTTGGTCGTAAAGAACGGATCGAAGACGCGCCCGCGCAGCTCCTCGGGAATTCCAGTGCCATCGTCCTGGACCTCCACACGAATCCGGCCCTCTTCCCGGAGCGTGCGGATCGTGATGCGACCCTTCCTGTCTCCGCTCTCTCCCCACCGATCGGCCACGGCGTGGGCGGCGTTGATCACGAGGTTCAGGATCACCTGACCGATCTCTCCGGGCAGACAGAGGACGAGCGGCAGCGCAGCGTCGAGCTCGGTCTCGACGTCAGCGACGTACTTCCACTCGTTCCGCGCGACCGTCACCGTTCCCTGGATGATCTCGTTGAGATCCGCGTGGGTCTTCTCCTTCGTGCCGGGATGCGCGAACTCCTTCATGGCCCGGACGATCGTCGTGACACGGTCGACCCCCTCGATCGAGTCACGAATCGCAGCCGGCACCTCCTCGAGGAGGAGCTCCGCATCCTCACCGCTAATCTTCTGCCTCGCCCGCTCGAGAACCGCAGAAGGAATTTCCCCCGCCTCGGCAGCCGTGACGAGCTCGCCGAGCACCTGCATTCGCTCCGCAACTTCCCCGAAGGACTCATCGAGGAAGCGCAGGTTGTCTCCCACGTACTGGGCCGGCGTGTTGATCTCATGAGCAACGCCGGCGGCCAAGCGTCCGACCGACTCGAGCTTCTGAGCTTCCACCAGCTTCCGCTCGGCCCGTCCTCGCTGAGCCTGCTGTCTCGCCGCATCGGTCGCCAGGGCGAGCACACTTGCGAAACCCCGCGCCACAACCTCATCGTCTTCGGTGAACGGCTCGCCACTCCGCTTCTCGGCGAGGTAGAGATTCCCGAACACGTCGCTCCCACTCGCGATGGGCACGGCCAGCAGCGAGCGCATACGTGGATGGCCCTCGGGAAACCCGCAAGACCGGGGGTCCCGGGAGAGATCCGAGATGCGCAGAGAGATTCCCTGCTCGAGCGGGATGCCGAGCAGCCCCCTACCCTGCGGTGCTGTCCCAATTCTCTCCGCCTCCTCCAGTGTGACGCCGCACTGGATGAACTGCGGGACATGATCGCCCCCGTCCCGCATCAGCACCCCGCAGTATCGAGCATCCAGAATCTGGGCCAACGCCTCGGATCCGCGCTGCAGGATCTCTTCCTCCATGCCCATCTCCGCAATCAGCTGGAAGAGCTCTCCGAAGGCCTGATTCAGCTCATCGACCCGCGCGGCCCACCGTTCAATCCTCACTCGCTCACGATCGGCTTCTTCACGAAGGCGCCGCGCCTCGGCGAGCAGCCTGCGCTCGCTCTCCAGGTGCCTCTTGAGCAGCTCCTCGAGTGTGACGACTCCCTGATACGAGCCGGCCTCGTCGACCACCGGGACCGCCTCCACGGCGTCCCTATCCATCTGGCGCAAGATATCGTCGAGAGGGGTGTCCGGCAGGACCGGCTCGACGCACCGCTTGGGCAACAGGTCCCAGAAGATCCGCCCCTCCGCGCTGTGGATCGCCCCGGCCCCGACGAGCCCGAGGAACTGCTCGGGCTCATCGGGGGAGAAGACCGCGTAGACACGGGCGCCTTTCGCCCGCGTTCGCTCGTCACTGCGTCGCGAGTCGGCCGACACACGATGTACCTCCTTGCTCAGCGCATTTCTCGCCACGAGGCGCATCAGAGCTCCTCCTCTTCGATGGTGATCTCGAGCTCGATATCGAGGTGGAGAATTTCGGTCCTGGTCATCAAGGGCTTGATCCGCCGCATGATGAAAGCCAAGAACTTCTCCCGCGGCATGCGACGCAGCAAGGGGCTTCGGATGATCACATCGGCAATCACGTCGTCCTCCACCTCGATGTGATCGAAGTCCCCAGCTGCCAGCAGCTTGATGGCTTTTCGAATCGCCACACAGCCGATCGGTGCCTCGAGGGCGAGCACGAGGGCGTCGTGAATCGGTGGGACACCGAACTCCTGAGCCCTCACGCGCAGGCTCTGCTTGGTCTGGCCAGTTGCTTCTCGAGTGCGAGAGGTTTCGTCCTTCACCGCTATTCACTCCTCCACGCTTTGCGAGTGAGATCGCAGCCCAACCTCTGCCGGCCGTTCCTCGTGCACCGGCTCCAGCCATAGGAAGAGTACCGGGCCGAGCTTGTCATCGCAGCTCGCTGCGCGCTCACGAGCACCAGCGCCTGCATCCCGAAGGGGCTCGGCAGCGGGAGCAGCAGCCTGCACCTCGTCATCGGAGAGCATGGCTCTCGCCTTGAACGCGAGCCTGCACACCGAGCAGACGGAGATGGCCTGTGGTGGACAGCCCTTTCCGTCGGGTGCGCGAGACCCCGCTCAAGCTGCACCCCACGATAGAGGCAACTCTGGCATCGATCGCGTCACGGACCGCCACGCGATCACTTGTACCGCCACGAGCTTGGGAGGAAACCGGAGGAACGGGCGTGCTCGCCATTCGGCACGCTAGGTGTGGCTTCGGGGCCTCTCTACGGCCGGTAGCACCCTCGACTCGAGCAGGTGCAGGCTCTCCCAGGCGAGATCGGGGTCGAGGCCGCCCATCAGCGGATGGAGCGTCACCGCGGTCGCGGGTGCAAGCGCACGCAGGCGATCGACGAGCTCCTCGGGCGTGAGCACGAGATAGCGCCCGCTGCGGCGAAGCTCATCCGCGCTCTCGGCGCGCAGGTAGGGGCCGGAGCCGCCGGTGGCTTCGATCCAACGTGCGTAGGCATTGTTCTCGTGGAGCGCGTGGGGCGCGATCTGCCTCCAGGCCGCCGCGGGATCCTCCGCCAGGTGCAGGAAGCCTGCGCCGAACGCCGGGGGCAGCGCACCGGGATCCGGTCTCCCGAGCCGCCGACACTCCTCGCGGTACAGCTCGTGGAGCTCGGGCAACGAGGGAAGGAAGCCATCGGCGAGGCGAGCGGCCCGTCGTGCCGCCATCCTGGAGCTGCCGCCGAAGAGGATCGGCGGTCGAGGCCGTTGAACCGGCCGGGGGGTGACGCGGATGCGCCGGCCCCGCCACTCGAAGGGCTCTCCGCTCCACGCCTGCTCGAGGAAGCCGGCGATCTCCTCCATGCGCTGAGCCCGATCGGCGAGCCGGCGGCCCAGGCTCTCGAACTCCGAGGGGACATACCCACCCGAGAGCACCGGCACGAGGCGGCCCCCACTGAGCACGTCCACGACGGCCAGGTCCTCGGCGATGCGCACGGGGTCGTGCAGCGGCGCAATCAGCGCCGCAATCGTGATCCGAAGCCGCTGCGTGCGAGCGGCGATCGCAGCGGCGAAGACCAGGGGCGAAGGCAGGTAGCCGTCGGGGGAGCCGTGGTGCTCCGAGAGGATCACGGCCGCGAAGCCGCGCACGTCCGCCCACTCACACTGATCGAGCGCCGCCCGAAACAGCCGCTCCGATGTCGCGTCGCCAAAGGCGGGACAGCGCAGGTCGTAGCGAAGGGAGAAGATCGGCATCTCGGGGAGCTCTCGAGCGCCTCAGAGCCACGCGCTCGCGAGCCGGTGGGTCAGCAGGCTCGCGCCGTAGGCGAGGGCGAGCATGTAGCTGAAGGCGAGAGCGGGCCAGCGCCAGCTTCCACTCTCGCGGGCCATCACGACGATCGTCGAGGTGCATTGGAGTGCAAAGACGAAGAAGATCAGCAGCGCCAAAGCGGTGGCGAGTGTGAAGGTCGGCTCGCCCGTACGCGGATCCACGTCGGTGACGAGGGCTTGGCGCAGGCCGTCGAAATCGCCGGCATCCGCGACGGCGTAGATCTGGGCGAGCGTGGCCACGATCACCTCACGTGCGGCGAGGCTCGCCACGAGACCGACCCCGATCTTCCAGTCGAAGCCGAGAGGCCGAATCACGGGCTCGATCGCCCGGCCGACGTGTGCGGCCACGCTCACCTCGAGCTGGGTGCGCGCCTGCTCGGCGGGCGTCCGGTCCGGATCGACGGGAGCACGCGGGAAGGCCAGCAGGGCCCAGATCACGATCGACGCCGCGAGGATGATGGTTCCAGCCCGACGCAGGAACGCCCGGGCGCTGCCCCAGACCTGGCTCGCGAGCAGCCGCGCCGTCGGCAGCCGATAGGGGGGCAGCTCGAGGTAGAAGGTGGACAGCTCCCCTTGCAGCAGCGTCGACTTGAGCACCGCGGCGCTGGCCAGGGCCGTGAGCGTACCGAGCGCATAGAGGCCCAGCAGGGTGAGCCCCTGGAGACCGAGCGGACCGAGAACATCTCGTGCAGGAATGAACGCAGCGATCAGCAGCGTGTAGACCGGAAGCCGCGCGGAGCAGGTCATGAACGGCGCGACAAGAATGGTGGCCAGCCGGTCGCGTGGGGAGACGATCGTGCGTGCCGCCATGATGCCGGGCACCGCACACGCGTAAGAGGAGAGCAGCGCGACGAAGCAGCGTCCCTGCAGCCCCACCCAGCCCATGACCCGATCGACCACGAAGGCCGCGCGCGCCATGTAGCCGATGTCCTCCAGCACGTGAATGAGCGTGAAGAGAATCAGGATCTGGGGCAGGAAGATCAGCACGGAGCCGACGCCTGCCACGATGCCGTCCGTCCAGAGGTCGGTGAGCAGACCGGGCGGGAGCACCGCGCGCGACATCCGGCCGAGCAGGCCGAAGCCGCCATCGATCGCATCCATGGCAGGTACGGCCCAGCTGAAGATGCTCTGGAAGAGAAAGACCATCACGGCCGCGAAGAGCAGCAGCCCCCCGACGGGATGCAGGAGGACCCGATCGATCCGCTCGGTGCGGACATCGCGTGGGATGCGCCGAGCCCCGATCGTCTCGGCCACGCGGTCGACCCACGCGAAGCGCTCCTGCTCGCTCTCGAGCGGCGGGAGGATGGCCGGACGCGGCCAGCGCTCGGGCGACGCCAGAAGGGAGCGG
>JBHHVJ010000070.1:0-11375 GCA_046754285.1 Myxococcota bacterium
AACAAGCCGATGCAGACGGACCGGCCTTCGGCCGGCCGCTGATCGGCAAAGCGTTGGGCGGCGTGGGGCTGTCGCGTGCAGGAGCCGAAGCGCGCTAGCGTTGTATTGCAGGAACATAGGGCGAGATCATCCGCGCGGCGGCGGCGGAGCAATCCATGCGACTAGCTGCTTGAACGCCCCGGGTCTTCCCTCCAACGAACTGTTCAGGGATCGTCCCGAGCGGATAAGGGAGATGTGGTTGGCGTAGATCCAGGCAGCCATCGGGTGCAGGGAGCGAAGGGGAACCAAGTAGGCGAGGTAGTGCGCATTTCGGTGATGGCGAGCAGCCAGATCGGATCGTGAGCACGCGTTTCGGTGATGGCGAGCAGCCGAGCGGTGCGGGATCCGTCCTCAGTGTTGGGTGATGGGCTTCCTCCTCGAGTCTCCTTGTAACACGATCCGGTGCGCGTTGTGGAGCAGGCGGTCGCAGATCGCGTCGGCGACCGTGGGCTCGCCCAGCTGGTCGTGCCATTTCTCGATCGGGAGCTGGCTCGAGAGCACGGTCGAGCGCTGTCCGTAGCGGTCCTCCATGATCTCCAGCAGATCGCGACGCTCCCGTTCGGCCACCGGGACGAGTCCCCAATCATCGATCACGAGCACGTCGATCCGGGCGATCCGGGCCAGGAGCCGCGGGTAGGTGCCGTCCGCCCGGGCGAGCGTGAGCTCGTCGAAGAGCCGCGGTGCGCGACGGTAGAGCGCCCGGTAGCCCTTGCGGCAGGCCTGCTGGGCGAGGGCGCAAGCCACGTACGTCTTGCCGACGCCGGTCGGGCCCGTGATCGCGATGTTCTGATGCATCTCGATCCAGCTGCACGTCGCGAGCTCCCGCAGCCGCTTCTTCTCGAGTCCCCGCCGCGGCTCGGTGTCCTCAAGACAAGCCCCGGGGATCCGGAGCTTCGCCTCTCGCAGCAGTCGGGCCAAGCGCTTGTTGTGCCGCTCCAGCCACTCGGCATCGACCAGCAATCCGAAGCGCTCGTCGAAGGCGAGCTCCTGGATCTTCGCATCCTCTCGCTGCTCTTCCCAGGCACGCAGCATGCCCGGGAGCTTCAAGCCCCCGAGCTTCTCTCGGGTGGGTTCGTTGAGCATCCTCTCGTTCCTCCTTTAGTGGTAGTACTTCCCCCCGCGCACGTTCGGATGGACGAGCGCGAGGCTGGCCTGGACTTCGGCCTCTGCCTCAAGCGGGAGCCGATCGAGTCCGTGCTGCAGGATCGACTGCACATGGCGGTAGGAGCGGGCCCGCACCGAGACCGCACGACGACAGGCCGCCTCCAGGCGTCCGGGGCCGTACTGGCGGGCCAGCCGCAGGATGCCCAGACACGAGCGGTAGCCCTGCTCGGGATGACGACGCTCCTCCAGGATGGCCGTCACCAGGGCCTGCGTGTGCGGACCGATCGAGCCACCCCAGTGGATCAGCCGCGAGGGCGTCCACTCGAGGTGCGCACGATGGGACTTGGGCAGGTGCGCGGGCTCCGTGCTGTAGCCCGGCTCGTCCCTGCGCGCGTGAGAGGCGACGCGTTCCCCCTTGTGGAAGACCTCGACGGTGAGCGTCCGAGCCCGGACCTCGACCGGTTCCCGCACCAGGGGGAACGGGACGGAGTAGTAGTGCCGCTCGAACTCGATGTGGCAGTCGAGGTTGACGCGAGCGGTCTTCCACTGGGCGTACTGGAACGGCTCCCCGGGAAGGGGCCGCAGCGCGGGACGATCGAGGAGCGCATAGCGCTCTCGGCGGCTCTGTCCAAAGGCTCGCATGGGTCGATCGTTGAGCGCCTCCAGGAGCTCGCGGATGCGTGCGTTCAAGGCGGCCAGCGAGTGGAAGACCTCGTGACGGATCCGCGCCAGGAGCCAGCGCTCTACGAGCTGTACGGCGACTTCAACCTTCGCCTTGTCGCGAGGTTTCCTCGGACGCGCCGGGATCACGGTCGTGCCGTAGTGCTCGGCCCAGTCCGCGTAGGTCCGCTGCAGACCGGGCTCGTAACGACAGGCCCGCGTCACGCCGCTCTTGAGCTGATCGGGGACGGTGACCTCGGCCACACCACCAAAGTACTCCACCGCGTGCGTGTGACTCGCGATGAAGTCCTGCGAGCGCTGCGTCCGGGTCGCTTCCGCGTACGTGAAGCTCGAAGCTCCCAGCACGGCGACGAAGAGCTCGACCCTCTCCCGTTCCCCGGTCCTGGGATCGACGATCGCGGGCTTCTGGCCCGCGTAGTCCACGAACATCTTCTCCCAGGCCCGGTGGAGCTGGTGCATCGTGAGCCGATGCTTTCCACACCAACGCCGGTAGTGCTCGCAGAACTGCGTGTAGCCGTAACCCCCGGGAAACTCCGCGCGGTACTCCACGTGCAGCAGCGCCAGCGTCACCCCTCGCCGCTGCCGCTCCGTGTGGACCCACGACCAGTTCGGCATCGGTCGCGGACCGATCGCGTAGATCGGACGCCGGTACAGCCGCGCCTCGAGCTCCGCCTCCGTGAGCCCTTCCACCGTGGCCCAGTCCAGACCCGCCGCCTCGGCGCGGCTCAGCGCGCCCGCCACCGCCCCCATGCTCACCGAGAGGCTCCGCACCACCTCCCGGTGGGTCCGCCCTTGGACCCACTTCTGCCTCAGAATCTCCCGGGTCTTCCGCATCGACAGTCTCGTGCCCGCCATCGCCCCCCTCCTGGGGCCTCAGGCTCACCGGACTGTCCCGCGCCGCTCTCCACCCCCGCTGTTCACGACAGGTGGGGGTATACCACCATGCTCACGATCACCGAAACGGCTGCTCACGATGACCGAAATCAGCGCTCACCTTGCTCCGAAACGCGCAGCTGCCAGACCAGTATATCCAGAAAAGAGTGGGTATTGGAACCAGAAACTACACACGCGAAGGGGGCATCTGGGAGGGAAGAGAAGCCCTCCTGAGGGCCTCTCATCAGTAGACGTAATGAAGAGGGTTCTATGGGTAGCGCGGCCGAGCGGGTGAGCGGGTAGGGTCTGGGCCGGATCGGCCGCGCTGCCCATAGGACTTTTTGAACTAAGCCGCGGGCTGGGGGCAGCGCTCTTGGGGATTCGATCGACGATCTTGGGGTGGGGATAGGTGAGGACCGCGCTGTAGGGTGCCCGGCCCCTCGATCCTCGCCTCTGAACGGAATCCGCCCTTATCGGTACCTCGAAAATCCCCAAAATGGGCGCTTATTTGTCTTATACTCTGTCTTATACTCCGGGAGGCTTCCCGACCGCACCAGATGTCGGCATCGGCGTCTGGGTGACCCCAGGAGACAAGGCCATGATGTACGATTCTCCCCGATATTCATCTCTTCAGCTGGCAGCGCTGCGCAGCCGGATCTCGCGCGGACTGCCGGCCCTGCTGATCCTGGTGCTGCTGAACGGGATGGCCTGGGCCGATGTCCCCAAGGCCGCCCACTACCAGGGGTTGGTCCTCGACAGGACTGGGGCGCCGCAGCAGGGAACGGTGTCCATCCAGCTCCGAATCCTGGACCAGGCACCCGGCAGTCCATGCCCGGTAGTTTACGAGGAGAGGCACAGCGACGTACTGCTCGTGGACGGCGTCTTTGACGTCGAGATCGGCGCCGGTGACCCTGGCGGCGGCTGCTTCAGCGAGCTCGGCCCAGCAGTCTTCGAGGGACGCGAGGCCTTCGTCGAGATCGCCATCGACGGCGAGAAGATGAGTCCCCTCCAGAGGCTCACCAGCGTGCCCTATGCCTTCCTTAGCGATCGCTCAACCGAGGCGGGCTTCGCGGAACGAGCCGGAGAGGCAGGGCTCCTGGAGGGTCTGGGGCGGAGCGACCTCCAGGAGCGCGTGGCTGGCACCTGTGGTGCGGGCTCGGCAATTCGCTCCATCGCGCCCGATGGCTCGGTGATCTGCGAGACGGACGACGACACCCATAATGTATACGGCGCCTACAGCGGAGTGATGAAGGTGATGCTGGGCCCGGCCTGTCTCCCATTACCGCCTCCCGGGCAGCACTGTCCCGGACTGAACTTCACGTTGGACTGGGCACAGACCGATGCGCGCTACCTGTACTCCGCGGGGTCCGGGCTAGGCCTGATCGGCACGACCTTCTCGATTCCCGCCCAGGCAATCACCAGCGGAATGATCGGGCCAGACGCGGTGGGAGCCTCCGAGAT
This sequence comes from Myxococcota bacterium, assembly GCA_046754285.1. Classification (GTDB taxonomy): domain Bacteria; phylum Myxococcota_A; class UBA9160; order SZUA-336; family SZUA-336; genus JBHHVJ01. The sequence continues at coordinate 4,159 of JBHHVJ010000070.1, forward strand.
CGCCGACGGCACAGTCGGCTCCGCAGAGATCGGCAGCAACGCAGTGGGCTCCGGAAAGATCGCGAGTGGCGCGGTGGGAGCCTCCGAGATCGCCGACGGTACAGTCGGCTCCGCAGAGATCGGCAGCAGCGCCGTCCGCCGTTCGGAGATCTCGGGCACGGAGGTCGCGATCTACACCAGGGCAGGCGTCTGCTCGAATGCCGGAGCATTGACCACGAGCTCGACCTGCGGCACGGACATCTGCTTTGTGACTCCGATCGGGTTACCAGTCTGGACCTGCTGCAATGGCGTCTGCGACTGCTGGGACGGCTCCCGGACCTGCAGCAACCCGCGCCTGGGTTACCTGCTCTCACCCGACATTCCCTGAGAGTCCGCTGGAGATCGGGCGGTAGAGGATCACCAGGCGCGTGCCCTCGCTGTAGCCCCACACGGACGCAGAGAGTCGTCAGCAGTGGCGTCCGGGTCTCCTGTGGCAGGCGTTGGTCGGATGCGGAGGCCCCCGGGAGCCTGCAGTCTCTCCTTGAGGACCCACCGGCGCAGCAGGATAATCGAGACGGAGGATGGGTCTGCGCCGCAGGATCGGAGGCTCCGGGATCCGCACGGCTGCGAGGGATTGTTCTCACATGAAGAGCGGAAGCGGGATCATGACAAGGCGGTCAGGGGTGCGGATGGGCTGGGCAGGGGCGATGCTTGGCGGACTTCTTCTGGCGACGTCTGCGGCCGCCGTGGACCTCTCCAGTGAGAACTTCCTCGTGATCGGTAGCAACTTCAATGGGGGCGGCGCCGCGCGCCTCACACCGGCGGTCCCGGGCTCCGGGATCGGCTCCCTGGGTAGCTCGATCGGTCAGTCCGAGGCACTGGGCTTCAGCGGCAGCACCGACCCGAGCAGTCTGATGACAGCGGTGCCGGGCTTCTGGCCGATCGTAGCCGGCGCTTTCCCTACACTGGACATCGACGGGGACGGCTTTCAGGCCTTCCTGGACAATTGCCCCTTTGCTCTCAACCCGCTCCAGGAAGATATCTCCGGGGTCGGCGCGGGCAGTCTGCCCGACGGCATCGGCGACGCTTGTCAGTGCGGGGACGTTGATGACGACGGCGTCGTGGACGGCTTCGATGTCGACACTTTCCGCGATGCCCCGGCCGACCCGATCACGCTGGCTCTGCCCGCGGCCGGCCAGACCAAGTGCACCGTGATCGGCCAGCTCAGAGACTGCGACGTTCTCGACGTGACCGTGCTGTGGCGCGTGATCGACGGGCCGGCCCTGCCGCCCGACATCGCCCAGGTCTGCGAGGCGGCGGTCGCTCCGTAACGCATCCGGGCCCGTCGCACGAGCGGTTCGGGTCTGCGGTTCTCGGAGTGCACGCACTATGGCGAACGAGCCCGAGCGACACGTGAGCGACAAGGAAATCACGGGCCAGGCTGCTCTAACTGGTTGATATCGCTGATGTTATTGGAATCCTTTCGCTGGCGCTGCCCCCAGTGCGGGGAGTGGGATAGCTTCGTGTAGGCGCCTCGGGCTCTCGAGTTGCCGCGCCTTTCCCCCCTGGGAGATCAGTCTCCAATGGCCTCTCCAATGCAGTCAGCCCAGAGGGCGTTGAGACGGGCATTGGGATGTCCCTCACCGGGCACGGACATCTCGGGGGTCAAGGGATGAACGCAGTCGATGACCGTGATGCCATTCCGGTGCAGAAAATCGGTGTACTCCTCCCGTGCCCGTGGATGGACCCCGAGCAGGACGACGCCAAATCGAGCGTCATTCTTCCCGCAGAGATCCCTCATCACCGACAGCAACTTCTTGGTAGCCTCTCTTTTCCTCGTCGCCCTTTTTCTGGTGCTGAGCATCCCCAACCTTTCCTGCAGCGTGTCCACGCTGGCGAGGTACTCGGCCAGTGGCCACGGCCGATAGCGCGCTGGGGGGTGTCGCATCAGTTCGCCGTCCTCGCCGATGGTGACGTACGGAACGCTGACCAGGCCTCTGCTCGAATAATGGGCCAAGGTCCTCATCCAGATGGAACTGGCCACATTTCTTCTTTCGTGAAAGGAGGTGAATCCGTACAAGACCATCCATACGGGTGGCGACTCCGAGAGGAATCTCTCCAGGAGCAACAGAGACTGGTAGGTCCCATAGGCGCCCGTTCCGAGATTCACGACGTCGACGGATGAGTATCGCTCCTGAATCTTCCAGGCAAACGTCTCATCGTCGGATATTGCAGATCCTCGAACGTAAGACCCACCTATGAAAACGAGCTTCCTTCTTCCACCCGGTGGACCCGTGCTCGTAACGCGTCTCCCGTCGGCCAGAATGGTCATGGTGATGCTTTCTCCGTCCTGCACATAGGCAGGATATTCATACCTCCCTTCCTTGTTCCTCCAGCCGAGAACCGGATCCGGTTCGTGCATCGTAGGCTCGTTGGCAAACGCTCGGCTGTACGTCCAACGGTAATGCCCCATCATCCTTACCACCAACTCACCCGCGAGGAGCGCCAGGATTGCGCTGAGGCAGAGCATGGCCGCGGAGAATGCGAGTTTCCCATGACCGCTCACGGCTCATTCCCACGCTGTCGGGATCACGGGAGGAATGCCTACCGGTCTGCCCTGGATCGCGAGGCCTCGATCACCTCGGGAGGAGCCTGCACGAGCTCGATCAGGACGCCCCCACCACCCAGCGGCGCATCCGGACTGCCCTTGGGGTGGATGAAGCACACCTCATGACCCGCTGCGCCCTTCCGGATACCCCCCGGCGTGAACCGCACGCCGCGCGCCCTCAGCCACGCCACCGCCGCAGCCAGGTCGTCGACCCAGAGGCCCAGGTGATTGAGCGTAAGCGATGCGTAATCCCCAGGTTTCGCTGACCGCCCCAACTCGCGACCATCCTTCCCGAGGAGGAAGGACATGGCAGGGAAGGCGGCGACGCTGACGGATCGGGACCGGTACTGGCTCCGGCAGCAGGGATTGTGGGAGAAGTCGGATCTATCCGCGAAGGAGTATGCGCGGAAGCACCGGCTGTCGATCCACGCATTCTACCAGGGGCGCAAGCGGCTACGAGCAATCGGGGCGCTGGATGCGGCTCCGCCCCGGTCTACGAAGGCGAAGTCGCGGCCGAGTGGCGGGTTCACCCGGGTCGAGGTGCCGGCCACGCGAGGGCCCCGCTACCGCGTACGGCTACCGAACGGGGTGCTGGTCGAATGGGAAGGCGCTTCAGGATCCGAGCTCGCCGAAGTTCTCAGTGCCGTGAGTCAGCTCGGATGATGTCGGTCACCGAGGAGGTCGAGGTGTGGCTCCACCGGGAGCCGGTCGACTTCCGCCGCCAGATCAATGGTCTGGTGCTGATCGTGGAGCAGGAGATGGAAGCGGACCCGTTCGCGAAGCGGGTCTATGCCTTCACGAACCGGAGGCGCGACCGCGCGCGGCTTCTCTACTGGGATCGCAACGGTTTCGCGCTATGGCTGAAGCGGCTCGAGAAGGATCGTTTTCCTTGGCCAGACGAGGGCGAGGATACGATCGTTGTCGGACGTCGGGAGATTGGTTGGTTGCTCGACGGCATCGACTTCTTTCGTCTTCGTCCGCATGAGGAGATTTTCTACGAGTCCACCTTGTAACGCGCAGAGTAGTGTCTAAGATGTATGTTGTGGTGGACGTCGCGGAGCAGCTCCCGGACACGGTCGAAGCACTTCGCGCCTTGCTTCTCCGACGCACTGACGAACTCGAAGAACGCGACACCACCCTGCGTGAGCGCGATGCCGAGCTCGAAGCACGCGACGCCGAGATTGCACAGCTGCGCGAGTACGTGCGACTACTCCGCCACCAGCGGTTCGGACGCAAGAGCGAAAAGGTCTGCCCGGATCAGCTCTCGATCTTCAACGAGGCGGAGCGGGAGGTGGCCGAGGCTGCCGCGAGGTAACCGACCGCTCATCCCCATGTTGAGCAGAGCATCGCGCGATCGCACCTTGGCTTCTGGAGGCCGGGGGCGTGAAGCGATCGAAGCGAGCGGGAACCGGGCGCTGGCAGCAGCACTGGACGGAGGCGGAAGCACGAGCGTTTCTCTCGAGTTGGCGTGAGAGCGGAACGCTCTTGCCCGTTTACTGCCGCGAGCAGGGGATCGGCTACGAGCGGGTGCGCCGCTGGCGCGCGAAGCTCGCGCGCAAGCCGGCACGGAAGGCGGCGCCGGTGAGGCTTCGCGCCGTGCGGATCGTCCCGGAGGTAGCTCCCGCATGCGAAGCAAAGACGACGATGGAGATCGAGCTCGCACGCGGTCTCCGCGTGCGGGTCGAGCGCGGCTTCGACGCCGATGAGCTCGTCCGCCTTGTGGTGGCGCTGGAGCGGGTGTGATCCTCAACCTCCCGCCTGCGGTCCGGATCTACCTCTCGACCGAGCCCGTCGATCTGCGCCGAGGCTTCGATGGCCTGTCGGCGGCGGTGCAGTACACGCTCGCGCACGACCCGTACCTGGGGCACCTGTTCGTGTTCGTGAACCGGCGGGCCGATCGGGTCAAGATCCTCTGGTACGACGGGAACGGGTTCGCGCTCTATTACAAGCGGCTCGAGCGGGGCCGCTTCCATCTTTTCTCGGAGGAGGGGGACACGGAGGCCTGCGTGGAGATCCGGGCTTCGGACCTGGCGCTGATCCTCCAGGGGATCGACCTGCGGGGGGCGCGTCGTCGTCGAGCCTGGTCGCCGAAGCGGGCAGCCTGAGCTGGGGGAGATTCACCTATTTTAATTCCCGGCGCATGCGTTACCAATTGACGTATGTCGTCGAGCGACTACCCGAACTGGTACGCCGATTGGCGAGCAAGGCTCGTGGACAACCTCGCGATCCTGGTCGAAGAGCTCTGGCAGGCCGGCGTCACGGAGATCTACATCGACGGCTCGTTTCTCGAAGACAAGGACCATCCGAACGATATCGACGGCTACTTCGCGTGCAACTGGAACGACTTCGTCTCCGGCGACCTCCAGGGCCGACTGAACCAGCTGGATCCGAATCGCGTGTGGACATGGGATCCAGCAGAGCGCCGGTCCTACCGCGGATATCCGAAGAGCCAACTTCCGATGTGGCACCAGTACCGGGTGGAGCTCTATCCGCACCTTTCTGGTCTCATCGCGGGACGCGATCCACACGGGAACCCGCTGGAGTTCCCGGCGTTCTTTCGAACCTCTCGCTGGCCACTTCCGAGCGGCCGCACGCAGAAGGGGATCGTCAAGATCCGGAGGTAGACCATGATTCGGACTGACACGGAATACGAAGAGTCGCGAAAGAGGCTTCTCGAGGAGAAGAAGCGCCTGGCCGAGCACGAGGCACGGATGAAGGACCTGGAGCTCTCCGCAGACGAGATGAAGCGCGCGCTCGACCCGCTTCGCTCGTTTCACCTTCAACTCCAGGAGGAAGTCGAGGCCTACGAGCGAGTTCAGCGGGGAAGCTTCGACCGCATCGCCAATCTCCATGGGCTGGGGAGACTACTGATCGCTGCTCGCGTCTATCGCGACATCAGCCAGCGCGAGCTGGCGAGCCGGCTCGACGTCCACGAATCACAGGTGTCGCGCGACGAGCGCAACGAGTACCGGTCGATCACGGTCGAACGAGCCGCCCGAATCCTCGACGTCCTCCAGGTAGAACTCGAATCCGAACTGCGGGTAGGTCCACAGACATGAGCACGATGTAATCGGGCTGCGCGAAAGCCAAAGTAAAATCAACCAGTTATGTAGATTCTTGCCCTCGGGCCCAGGGCTGGCATCGCTTTCGGCCCAGTTGAGCAGGTCTGGTCAAGGTGCTGGAGCTTTGGGCCGATGTATGGACTGGTGACGGACGAATTGTGTGGACAAATGACGGACAATAACCTAGGATCATCGACACGATGAACGTGACGAGCAGGGATGAACCATGACCACGACCCCCACGAACGGCAGCAACAACGAGGGCGACGAGCGCACCCGGATGGACGTGCGCATGTCCGAGCGCTTGAAGGCCCTGGTCGAGCGGGCGGCCGCGCTTCGCTATCTGAAGCCGGCCGAGTTCGTGCGAGAGGTCCTGGTCGAGAAGGCGCAGCAGGTCATCCGAGAAACTCAGGTGCTCGAGCTCAGCGAGCGCGACACCCTCCGCTTCTTCGAGGCGCTCGAGCGGGGCGTGAAGCCCAGCGACCCGCTCCTCCGCGAGGCCGAGGAGTACCGGCGGGAGATCGACGAAGGCAAGCTGGACTCCCGCTGAGCCTGGACCGTGCACGCCGACTGGCTCATCGAGCCGTTCCACAGAAGCTGCCACGACCGAGCGGACTTCTCGTGCGGTAACAAGGCGCTCGACGACTACCTCCACAAGCACGCGTCGCCTGCGCAGCGCTCACGCAGTGCGGCGATCTTCGTCATCCACCACCCAGCGGATCCCATCGTCCGGGGCTACTACAGCCTCTCCAACACGACCATCCATCCAGCCGACCTCCCCGAGGACCTGAAGAGGCGCTTCCGGGTCACCCCGGTCCCTGCCACGTTGCTCGGGCGGATGGCCGTCGACTCGCGTTTCCAGGGCAAGGGCCTCGGCAAGAAGCTCCTATACAACGCGCTCGCCCGTGCTGCGAAGCTCAGCGCCGACTCCGGATCCATGGCGGTCGTCGTAAACGCCATCGACAGTGACGCCCGCCGCTTCTACCTCGAGCGGTCCTTCATCGAGCTGCAGGACGATCCGAACCACCTCTTCATTCCAATGGCCACGATCCGCGCACTCGACCTCCCCGATGTGCCGATGGCGTCCTCACAGCCGCGTGACGGCTGAGGCATCGGGGGGATTACGATCTTGCTCGTCGAAGGCAACGAGAGTCGTTACGTTTCAAGAGCAAGATCGGAAGGATCGCGCTCCTACGCCGGGGCCACACCCTACGGTGCATACCACCAACCCCCCTACCACGAGTTGCTGCCATGCCACTGATCTTCGTAGACACGGAGGGGGCCAACCCCACCCCGACCGGCTGGAATCTGCGGGAGTTCGGAGCGGTGGAGTTCAAGTCCCGCAAGACGTTCCACGGCAAGGACTCGTCGCGGGAAACGTTTCAGTCGTTCAAGAAGTGGCTGGAGGCCTTCGGGAGGGAGCGCAAGGTCTTCGTGTCGGACAACCCCGCCTACGATTGGGCTCCGATCGGCTTCTACTTCCATCTGTACTTCGCGGAGAACCCCTTCGGGCACTCCGCCCGGCGGATCGGGGACTTCTACGCCGGGCTCGTGGGGGACTTCCGGAG
>JBHHVJ010000071.1:0-10828 GCA_046754285.1 Myxococcota bacterium
GGGCGCGGCATGGCTGAGGCGGCCCGAATTCTGCTTGCGGACGACGAGCCTATCTTCCGGGAGAAGGCCGCCGCGATGTTGCGAGCTGAGGGTTACGAGTGTCTCTGTGCCGAGGACGCGCGGGACGCACTCCGCGTGGTCCGCGAGCGGGCGCCCGACGTCGCCCTCATGGACATCCGGATGCAGGGCAACGAGACGCTCCAAGGCGTGAGAGAGCTTGCAGAGATCGCGCGGGAGATTCCAGTCATCCTGGTCACCGGCTACCCATCGCTTCCGACGGCGCTCGCGGCGATCGATCTCCACGTGGCGGCGTACCTCGTCAAGCCCGTCCGATTCACCGAGTTGCGGGCGCGCGTGATGCAGGTGCTCGCTCGTGCCGAGGGCCGCAGCGAGCGGAGCGAGGAGCAACGGAGGCTCCACGAGGTGGAGGCCGCCCTCGAACGCATGGCGTGGGAGCTCGAGCAGCTCGGTTTCTCGACCGGGATCCTGGGGGAGCCGGCCGAGGAGACCAACCTGGCGGAGCTGGCGCAGCTCACGACTCGCGAGCGCGAGGTGGTCTGCGAGCTGCTCCGCGGCTACCGGGTCTCGACGATCTCCGCGAAGCTCTGCATCAGCCAGAACACGGTACGGAATCACCTGCAGTCGATCTTCGCCAAGCTCGGCGTGCACTCCCAGACCGAGCTCCAGCTCAAGCTCAAGCCCCTCAGCATGGGGCCCTCGGGGCGTCGCTGACCGGGGCCGCGGCCCTCAGCCGTCCACGCCAAAGAGGATGCGGACCTCCGTACCCTGGTTCGGCGCGCTCTCCACCTCGATCGCTGCGCCGTGCGATCGCAGGATCCCGTGCACGAGGCTCAGGCCCAGTCCGACCCCACCCTCGGCGGCTCGGGTCGTGAAGAAGGGCTCGAAGATTCGTGCCTGGACCTGGGGCGTCATGCCGTAGCCGTCGTCCCGAATGATCAAATGGATCCGCTCTCCCTCGAGCGCGGTGCGCAGCTGGACCCGTCCGCCCTGCGGGCTTGCATCGACGGCGTTGTGGAGGAGGTTGACCAGAACCTGCTCGATGTCGAGGGGGTTGAGGGTGGGCCGAGGCAGGTCCTGGTTGAGGGCTGCATCGATGCCCACCGAGCGCTCGCGGGCGCGCGCCTCTACGCGCTCCACCGCGCTGGCCGCCACCTGGTTCAGGTCGACCGGCCAACGCTCGCCGGATTCCTGTCGCGCAAAGTCGAGCACGTTCCGTACGATGAGGCCACAACGCTCGGCCTCAGCGACGATGCTCTCCAGCGAGCTGCGCAGCTCGCCACGTGCCTCGGGACCTCCCTCGATCATCAGGGCGAACTGGGCAGCGGTCAGGATCGCGTTGGCGGGGTTGTTGATCTCGTGGGCGATGCCCGCGGCGAGCGTCCCGAGCGAGGCGAGGTGCTGGGCGCGTCGGAGCTGGTCCTCCAGCCTGCGGCGTCGTGTGACGTCTCGGAAGATCACGACCATGTTCTCCGACCCGGTACCGGTGCTGTAGCGGCGCCCCATCCCCTCCATCCAGCGCACGCTCCCATCGCGGTGCCGGATCCGGGCCGTGACCTGTCCCGGTGCGGTGGCGCCATTCCCAGCATCCCACCAGGCCCGGCACGCCTCGAGATCGTCGGGATCGATCAGCTCCACGATCTTGCTGCCGAGCAGCTTCTCCTGGCTGTAGCCGGTGGCTTCCTCGCAGTTCTTCGTGACGTACACGAAGCGGCCGGCCGGATCGAGCTCGGCGATCACATCGGTGGCGTTCTCCGTGATCGCCCGCAGGCGCGCCTCGTTGGCGGCGAGCTGATCGGTGATGCGCTTGGGCTCGGAGACGTCGACGGAGATGCCTCCCGTGGCGTACGCCACGCCCGCCTCGTTCCGAACCGGGAACTTGATCGAGAGAAACGTCGTCCGCCGCGTCCCGTCCCAGGAGTCCTCCTCACACTCCAGCGGACGGCCTCGGCTCAGCACCTTCTCGTCGTTGCGCCGGAAGGCATCCGCCTGCTCGTCCGGAAACAGGTCGTGATCGGTGCGTCCGAGAACCTGCTCTTTGCGGAGCCCGCAGGAGCGCAGGAAGCTCTCGTTCACCTCGAGATACCGACCGTAGGCGTCCTTGAGATAGACGACGGCCTGCGTGGCCTCGATCAGGGCCCGGACGTGCTGCCGGCTCTCACGCAGGGCCTGCTCGGTGCGTCGGTGCTCGGCGATCTCATCGTTGAGCCGGCGGATCACATCGCGCAGACCTTCGGTCCGCTTGTGCACGTGGGCCTCGAGCCCACAGCGGAGAATCGTGAGCTCAGCCTCGGCGCGCTTGCGTTCGGTGATGTCGTAGTAGAGCTCGATGCGCCCTCCAGCGTGGGGGCCCTCCGTGATCGGGTAGCTGTTGTGCTCGAGCCAGCGCTCCTGACGCCGCCCCTTGGGTAGCACGTGGCACTCGAAGCATTCCACGTAGCTGTTGTCTTCGTAGGTCGCGAGCACGCGACGCGTAAAGCCGTCGGGATCCTCGAAGATCAGCCGAATGCGCTCGTGGATCAGGAGACGCTTGTCCTGGCCGATGATCCGCGCACGGCGCAGCCCGAAGAAGCGCTCGAGAGAGGAGTTCACCCAGAGGACGTGGAAGTCGGCGTCCAGGATGAAGACCCCGATCGTCGTGGCCTCCAGGATGTGCTGGGCGAGCAGGTGGCCGTGGGGTCCGAGATCCAGCGAGAAGCCGCGAATCCGCAGGGAACGACGCCGCGCGGTCGTCGGTGGCCCTGCCGGGTCCTGTGAGCGCAGGGGGGTTCGGGGCGGCTCCACGACCCGCAGCATACACGGCCGGCCCTTCGCTTGCACCGGCCGGCTTGCCAGGGGACTCTGAGGCGGGACACCAGACTGCGGGAGGAGAGCCGTGGAGCGGGAGCGCGAACCGATGGACCTCGGACTGTCGAGCCTCAGAAAGCTCATGGACGAGCACGTGGTCGGCCACGACGAGGCCAAGCACGTGCTGCTCTTGGGCCTGCTCTGCCGCGAGCACGTCTACCTGGAGGGGCCCCCCGGCAGCGCGAAGACGCGCATGGCAGAGGTGGCGGCGCGCGGCTCGAGCCTGTGTTTCTACTTTCATCAGCTCCACCGAGACACGCGGCTGTCGGACCTGCTCGGAGATCTGGTGTTGGAGCGCCAGCCTCTGGGGGAGGGGGAGCGGATTCGCCAGCGCATCGAGCCGGGTGGGCTCCTGGTGGCCGAGGTCTGCGTGCTCGATGACATCTCGCGCGCGCCGGGCGAAGCGCTGAACGTCCTGCTCCGAGTGCTGAACGAGCGAAAGCACGGCGATCGCTCGATCCCCTTGCTCTGCGCGATCGCCACGGGGAACCCGCAGGGGGACGAGTACTACAACGAGCCGCTCGATCCCGCGAACCTCGATCGTTTCGCCCTGCAGCTCCGCGTACCCGGACTGCTCCAGTCGGGCGATCGGGCCCAGGCCCGCACGCTGATCGACCGCTTCGCGGACGGAACCGTGGTCGAGCAGCCGGAGCCGGAGCCCGTTCTCACGCGGGAGGGTCTGAATGGGCTCTACGATCGGCTGCCCGGGATCGCGCTGCCGGTTCCGATCAAAGAAGCACTGCTCGAGCTGCTGCGCGTGCTCGTTGAGGAGCACGGTTGCGACGAGAGCAACTCTCTGCTGACGGACCGGAGCTTTCTGGTCAAGGCGGTCAAGCTGCTCCGTGGCCAAGCGCTGCTCGCGGGCCGAAGCGAGGTCACGGCCGCGGATCTCGAGGTGCTGCGCTGGATGACCACGTTTCGCGTGCCCACGCAGGTTCACGAGCGGGTTCCCGCTCTGATCGCCGCGCTCCAGGAGAGCTGCTAAGCTCCCCCCGCCATGGAGCGGACCCTCTCGATCATCAAGCCCGACGCGGTCGCCGCCGGCCGCATCGGCGCGATCCTCCAGCGGATCGAAGAGAGCGGCCTGCGCATCCGCGCGCTCCGGATGCTCCGGATGAACCGGGCGCAGGCCGAGGGGTTCTACGCCGTGCACCGGGAGCGGCCCTTCTTCGCCAGCCTGGTGGAGTTCATGAGCTCCGGGCCCGTCGTCGTGAGTGTCCTGGAGGGTGATGATGCGATCTCGCGCTACCGCAAGCTGATGGGTGCCACGAACCCCGACGAGGCGGATCCCGGAACGCTTCGCAAGCTCTTTGCCACCGACATCGAACGGAACGCGGTTCATGGCTCGGATGGCCCGGAAACCGCCGCCCAGGAGATCGCCTACTTCTTCGGCGAGGCGGATCTGGTACAGGGCTGAGGGCGTCGGGTGTGACGCCGCTCACGTCACGCACGCGCCCGAAGTCCGATTGTACCCGGGGAGCCAAGCCGCAGAGGCCATCGCTATAGCCGGGGGCCCTGCGCGCCGAAGGAAGTGTCGATGAGCCAGTCCACCCAGATCGAGGTCTCGAGCCCGGGGCGCCTGCGCAGGGTGCTCCTGCTCGTCGCTGGCTACGTGGCCGTGATGGCCCTGATCGCCGGCGCCTACGCGTAGGTCGGCGAGAGCTACCCGCCGTCGGGGAGGGGTGCCTGCGGGCCGAGCGCTCTGCGCGCGAAGTAGCGCTCCAGATGGTCCGCTCCCCGGGCGGCGGCCCACCAGAAGAACGGGAGAAACTGGTAGTGGCCGGTCGGAAAGCGACGCCAGACGGGTCGTCCCAGTGTCTCCCAGAGCTGCCGCGTGTAGCGTGGTCGGACCACGCGATCGAAGCGCCCCGTGATGAGCAGGACCTGGTCCGGCTGGATGCGGTGGGCGTAGGTGAGGGGGTCCACCGGCTCCAGGTGCGGTCGCACGAACTCGATCCAGGCCTCGCGTGTACCCAGGTCGTAGCGCGTTCGCAGCCGTTCACGGAAGATCCGGACCGGCCGCTCGCTGGAGTCGTAGAGCAGGGCCGGGAGATTTCCGCCCACCATCAGGAAGAAGCCGGCGCGCGCTCGCGGCTCCACCTCCAGCAGCGTCAGTGACAGGATTGCACCCGTGCTGACACCCGCGACAGCGATCCGCTCGGCGTCGATCTCGGGGTACGAGACGAGCCAGTCGATCAGGCGCCGTCCATCGAGAATGGACCGACGGAAGACACGGGCTGGGGTCTCCACGTCCCGTGCCTCGGCCAGATCGAGCTCGCGCCGCTCGAGGCGCGCGACGGCAAACCCGCGCCGTACCAACGCCTTGGCCAGTCCCTCCGAGACGACGTGGCTGCCCTCGAGGATCGGGTAGACGACGATCGCGGGGTGCGGGCCGGGTCCGGGCGGCAGCAGCAGGTGAGCGATGGCGTCGTCGGCTTCTTCGTCCGGCAGCACCACCCGATAGGCGCGGTAGTTTCGCGCGTGGAAGAAGGTGTAGAGATCGAGCAGCCAGCTCTGCTCGACCGTGAGCCCCTCGGGCTGGAGCATGACGTGCTGTGGGTCGAGCTGTGGGTGCTGCAGCTCAGACACGCGATCGAGCTCCCCGACGCCCGGCCGGTGCTCCGGAGGTGCGGGAGCGTTCGTCGTTGTGCAGGCCAGAGTGGTGAGCCCGAGGAGGAGCGCCAGGCCCCGCACGAGCGGAGCCGTCGCGCGGAGCCCGGGCTCCCCGTCCTTCGTGCTCACCCCCCTCAGCCGATCTGCTCCTCGTGCCGGGCGCGCCGGATGAAGGCGGGAACGTCGTACTCCTCCTCGAAGGGGGAGAGGAAGTCTTCGCTCCTCGCCACCGGCGGCGACGTCAGATCCGTCAGGTCCTCCAGACCCGCCTCCTCGCGGCGCTGCGGCCGCAGCGGCGTCACGTTGTCCAGGCGCGCGCTGGGCTCCTCGCGTCGAGAGCGGCGCGCGGCCCCCGCGAGGCCCGTGGCGATCACCGTGACGCGCACCTCCTCGTCGAGCTGTGGGTTGATCACCGAGCCGAAGATGATGTTGGCGTCCTGGTGCGCCTGCTCGTGCACGAGCATGGCAGCCTCGTGAACCTCGTGCAGCGAGAGGTCCGGCCCGCCCGTGATGTTGATCAGCACGCCTCGCGCGCCATGAATGGACAGATCTTCCAGCAGCGGATTGGAGATGGCCGATTGGGCTGCGACCGTGGCGCGATTCTCACCGCTGGCGCGACCCGTGCCCATCAGGGCCATGCCCATCTCGTTCATGATCGCTCGCACGTCGGCGAAGTCGAGGTTGATCATCCCGTGCACGGTGATGAGGTCCGAGATCCCCTGGACGGCATCGAGCAGAACCTGATCGGCGAGCGCGAAGGCATCGGTCAGCGCGGTGTCCTTGCTCACCATCTGCAACAATCGATCGTTGGGGATCGTGATCAGCGTGTCCACCACGTCGTGCAGCGCATCGATCCCCTCCTCGGCCTGGCGCTTGCGGACCGCTCCCTCGAAGAGAAAGGGCTTCGTCACCACGGCCACGGTGAGGGCACCCACCTCCTTGGCAACCTCCGCGATCACCGGAGCCCCGCCGGTGCCCGTACCCCCACCGAACCCGGCCGTCACGAAGACCATGTCAGCGTTGGCGAACTCCTCGTGCAGCCGTTCCCGTGAGGCGTCTGCGGCCATGCGTCCCACGTTGGGATCCGCGCCCGCACCCAGCCCCCGATCTCCGAGCTGGATCTTGGTGGCTGCCAGGTTCTCGGACAGGGCCTGAGCGTCGGTATTGGCGGTCAGGAAGTCCACGCCATTCAGCCCGGCCTTGATCATCGTGTTGATGGCATTGCTACCGCCGCCTCCCACTCCCACCACCTTGATGGTTGCCTGATGCTCCCTCTCGTTTGCAAACTCGATCATTCTTGCTCCCCCCTGGTCTTGGTTTCCTGAATCGATATGTCTCCGGCCGGGCCCGTCAGCTCGGCTCTCCGTAGAACCACTCACGCATGCGGGCCCGGACCTTGCGGAACGCGGACCCGTCGTACACGCGGAAGCGCGGCCGCGCGCGCGACTTCGAGCCGTGCAGCGACAGACCGACGCCGGTGGCGAATTCCGGTCCCTGGATGCGGTCGACCAGGCCACCGACGCCGCGCGGAATTCCCCTGCGCACGGGAAGCTCGAAGACCTCCTCGGCCAGATCGGGCAGCCCCTCCAGCGAGCTTGAGCCCCCCGTCACGACGAGCCCCGAGGGGATGCTGTTCAGCAGCCCGGCCCGCACCAGCTCCTCCCGCACCAGCGTGAGAATCTCCTCGATGCGCGGCTCGAGGTACTCGGCCAGCATCTTTCGGCTGACCTCGCGCGGGGCGCGTCCTCCGACGCTGGGGACCACCAGGAGCTCGTCCGCGCTGAGGAAGCGCGGGGCCGCGCAACCAAAGCGACGCTTGATCCGCTCCGCCTGCTCGAAGGGCGTGCGCAGACCCACGGCCGCATCGTTGGTCAGGTGGTGCCCCCCGAGCGAGAGGACCGCCGAGTGCTTGATCGAGCCGTCCTGGAAGACCGCCAAGTCCGTGGTCCCCCCGCCCATGTCGAGGAGCGCCACGCCGAGGCTCCGCTCGTCCGGTGCCAGTACGGCCTCGCTCGAGGCGAGAGGCTCGAGGACGATGTCCACCACGTTCAGGCCCGCGCGGTTGCAACACTTGATGATGTTCTGCACCGCTGTGACCGCGGCCGTCACGATGTGGACCTTGGCTGTCAGACGGACCCCGGACATTCCACGCGGCTGCTTGATCTCGCCCTGACCATCGATCTCGTACTCCTGAGGGATCACGTGGATGACCTCACGGTCCGCGGGAATGGCGATCGCCTGTGCCTGCTCGATCACTCGCTTGATGTCGCCGTCCTTCACCTCCTGGTCCCGGATCGCCACCATGCCGATCTCGTTGCGGGCCTCGATGTGGCCTCCCGCGATCCCGGCGTAGATCGAGTTGATCTCGCAGCCGGCCATCAGCTCGGCCTCTTCGATCGCCTTGCGAATCGACGATACGGTCGCCTCGATGTCGATCACCACCCCTCGGCGCAGCCCCTTGGAGGGATGGCTGCCGATCCCGATGATGTCGATGCTCTCCTCCTCGAGCTGCGCCACGACGGCGCAGATTTTTGTCGTCCCGATGTCGAGCCCCACGACGAGCTCTTCATTGCGTGCCATTCTGTTCGTCCCCCCCGGTCTTGGTCTTCGAAAAATCTCGCAGGACCGCGTGCCCGCGAAAACGGAGATCGACCTCGTGCGCAGCGCTCGCGCGGAGCCGCTCACTGTCTGCGAGGCGGAGCCACGCCGTCAGGCTCCGCTCGGGCTCCGTTCCCACGCGCACCTCGATGTCCCGGCCGCGCGGCTGGAAACGCAGATCACTCGCGTCGCGCACGAGCAGCGTCCCGAGCTCCACGCCGAGGCGGCGAGCCACCTCCAGCAGCGGTAGCGCCGGCTCGACCGGCCCACGAAGCACGGTCAGACCGGCCGCCTCCTTCTCCTGGAGCGGAAAGACCCCACCGTCGAGCGCGACGCCGAGCTCGCGCTCTGCGAGGCGGGCGACGGGAACGCGCTCTTCGATCTCGAAGACGAGAAGATCGGGCGGGATCCGCGCGACGCTGCAGGCCGCGATTCGGGGGTGCGTGCAGACACGCTCCCGAACCGAGCGGACGGCGATGTCGATCAACGGAACGCCTCCGATCAGACCCGAGCGTACGGCGAGCTCCTCGGCTGCAAGGCTGTGGAGACCGAGGAACTCGAGTGTGCGGAGCTGGAAACGGGGTGCACGAAGCTGTGCAAGGGTCCAAGCCGCTGCCTCGGGTCCCCGGGAAGCACCCAGGGCCAGCCCGCCCAGCGCCAGCGCGCCGAGCCCCAGCCAGAGCACGCGACCGGTGCGAAGGCGGCGAGGCGCGGAGGCCCGACTCATGACTCTGCTCCCAGCACGCGGACCTCCGGCTCCAGCTCAACCCCGAACTGCCGCGCCACCTCCGATCGTGCCCGGTCGATCAGCCGGAGCACGTCGCTGGCCGTCGCGCCTCCGCGGTTGACGATGAAGTTCGCGTGCACGGTCGAGATCTCCGCCCCGCCCGAGCGCGCACCCCGCAGGCCGGCGGCCTCGATGAGCCTCCCCGCGAAGTCCCCGCGTGGGTTCTTGAAGACCGATCCGCACGAGCGCTGATCGACGGGCTGCGTCTTGCGCCGCTCCTCCATGTGCTCGCGCATTCGCTCCCGGATCGCCACGGGATCTTCCGGGCGGGTCGCGAAGCACGCAGCGGTCAACACAACCTCGGCGGGGACCTCGAGCGTCCGGTAGCGGAAGCGGATCTGCTCGGCGTCCATCGTGTGCACAGCGCCCCCGGACCGCTCCAGGAACTGGATGCGCGTCACGACGTCCTTAATCTCTCGTGTGCCGATTCCCGCGTTCATCGCCAGCCAGCCTCCGACCGTACCGGGGATCCCGACCGCGAACTCGAGGCCCGCGAGGCCCCCCTCGGCGCAAGCACGTGTGAGGCTCGTGTGGGAAGCGCCGGCTTCCGCCTCGAGCGTGCCATCGTCCCGCGTCCGGATCTCCCGCAGGCTTGCGAGCCGGAGAATGAGCCCCCGGAAGCCCACGTCCGGAACGATCGAGTTGAAGCCTGCGCCGAGCACGCGTACGGGGGTGGCGTGCGCGTGGCAGAGCTCGAGCAGCTCGCGAAGCTCCTCGCGATTTGCGGGTCGTGCCAGAGCGTCCGCGGGCCCGCCGACCTGAAGCGACGTGTACCGGGCCATGGACTCGTCGAAGCAGATGCGTTCGGCGAGCAGGCGGCGGAGCCGATCTTTGAGCCGCGCGTCAATCGTCCTGCCCTCCCGAATCGGTATCGAGGTAGCGGGTCGCGAGCTGCCCGATGTCGCCGGCGCCGAGAAAGAGCAGCACGTCGCCCGCACGCGTGAGCCCACGGAGGGTCGGAAGGAGCTCAGCCCGGTCCGGAACGAATTGGACCTCGCGGTGACCGTGCTCTCGGATCGCCTCGGCCAGTCGGCTCGCTTCCACACCCGGGAGCTTCGTCTCGCCCGCGGCGTAGATCTCGGTCAGCAGCAGCACGTCCGCATCGTGAAAGGCGCGTGCGAAGTCGTCCTCGAGCTGCGCCGTGCGCGAGTAACGGTGAGGCTGAAAGACGGCCACCACGCGTCGGCCGAGCGCCTCGCGCGCGGTGGCGAGTGTCGCGCGAATCTCGGTGGGGTGGTGGGCATAGTCGTTCACGACGATCACGCCGTCCCGCTCACCACAGACCTCGAAGCGCCGCTCGACGCCGCTGAACGCCTCGAGTGCCTCACGGATCTTCTCGAAGCTCACATCGTGCTCGATCCCCACGGCAATCGCGGCCAGCGCGTTCTGCACGTTGTGCCTCCCCGCAATGTGCAGGCGGACCTCGCCGAGCGGCTTCCGGTCGAGCGTGACGACGAAGCGCGTGCGCAACCCATCGGAGCGGAGCTCGGTGGCCGAGATCTCCGCCTGCGCCGAGAGGCCGTAGCTGCGCACGCGGCGTGTGACACGGGGAAGCAAGCGCTGAACATGGGGATCGTCGAGCGCGAGGACACAGACGCCGTAGAAGGGCGCGCGATTCGCGAAGGCCAGGAACGCCTCGCAGAGCGCCTCGAAGCTGCCGTAGTGATCCACGTGCTCGTGATCGATGTTTGTCACGACGACCACGGTGGGGACCAGATGCAGGAAGGACCCATCGCTCTCGTCCGCCTCGGCCACCAGGATGTCGCCGTCGCCCAGCCGCGAATGGCTTCCCAGGCTGCGCACGCGCCCACCCACGATGATCGTGGGGTCGAGGCCGCCGTGCTGAAGGATGGCGCCCACGAGGGAGGTCGTCGTGGTCTTGCCGTGGGAGCCCGCGATGGCCACGCCGTACTTCATGCGCATGAGCTCGGCGAGCATCTCGGCGCGCGCGATCACCGGGATGTG
>JBHHVJ010000072.1:0-10501 GCA_046754285.1 Myxococcota bacterium
TCTGGCCCGGCCCTTCGATCCGGCGCAGGTCCGAGCGAGCCTGGACAACGGCATCCTGACCGTGGAGCTCGCGCGGGCCCGGCGTCGCGCGCGTCGGATCCCGGTGGACTCCTGATGAGTGAGGAGCCCACCCAGCGGCCGCCCGAGCCCGGGGAGGAGCAGACGGGCGCGCCCGAGCGTCTGCCCAGCGAGCTGCCGATCCTTCCCCTTCGGAATACGGTTCTCTTCCCGTCGCTCGTCAAACCCATGCTGGCCAGCACCGAGCGGGCGCGTCAGCTCGTCGATGATGCGCTCGCGGGGGATCGGCTGCTCATCACGGTCGCCGTGCGCGATCCCGAGAACGACAAGCCCGGACCCAAGGATCTCCACGAGGTCGGAACCGCGGTGCGCATTCTTCGCATGCTGCGGACCGAGGAGGGCACCCAGCGCCTCTGGGTTCAGGGCCTCAAGCGTGCGCGGATCCTGGAGTACCTGGCGACCCAGCCCTACCTGCGCGCGCGAATCGAGCCTCTCGAGGAGGAGATCCACCCCGGCCTGGATCTCGAGGCCCTACAGAGGAACGTGACGACCCAGTTCGGCCAGCTCGCGGAGAACTCCCCCAACATCGCCGACGCTGTCCGCATGCTGGTGGCCAACCTGGAGAATCCGGCCACACTCAGCGACGTCGTTGCGGCCAACCTCGGGCTCTCCCTGTCCGACCGCCAGGAGCTGCTCGAGCAGACGAATGTGCGTGTCCGGCTCGAGCGTCTCTCGGAGCACCTCGCCCGTGAGCAGGAGGTGCGGCGGCTGGAATCGGAGATTCGCGACCAGGTTCAGCAAGAGCTGTCGCGCAGCCAGCGTGAGTACGTGCTGCGCGAGCAGGCGCGCGCGATCCGGCGCCAGCTCGGAGAGGCGGAGAGCCCGAGCGAGCAGGTCGAGCAGCTGCGCCAGAAGCTCGAGGAGATCAAGCTGCCCCAAGAGGTCCGAGAGCACGCGGAGCGGGAGCTGGAGCGGCTCGCGGCGCTCCCGCCCGGTGCGGTCGAGGCGGGGACGCTGCGCAGCTACCTCGAGTGGATCATCGAGCTTCCCTGGGGTGGCGAGGAAGAGCGGGAGGCCATCGACATCGCGTGCGCCCGGGAGATCTTGGACGAGGACCACTACGGGCTCGAGAAGGTCAAGCAGCGGATCCTGGAGTTCATCGCGGTGCTCAAGCTGAAGAAGAACCTGCGCGGTCCCATCCTCTGTTTCGTCGGGCCCCCGGGAACCGGCAAGACCTCCCTGGGTCGCTCGATCGCCCGCGCGATGGGACGACGCTTCGGGCGCATGGCGTTGGGCGGCGTGCGCGACGAAGCGGAGATCCGCGGACACCGGCGCACCTACATCGGGGCCATGCCGGGGCGCATCCTGCAGACGCTGCGCCGCGTCGGTACGAGCAACCCGGTCCTCATGCTCGATGAGATCGACAAGCTCGGAACCGACTTCCGAGGGGATCCCTCCTCCGCCCTGCTCGAGGTTCTCGATCCAGAGCAGAACCATGCTTTCAGCGACCACTACCTCGAGGTCCCGTTCGATCTGTCCCGCGTCCTCTTCATCGCGACGGCGAACCTGCTCGAGCCGATCCCGCCGGCGCTGCGGGATCGCATGGAGGTGATCGAGCTGCCCGGCTACACCGAGGAGGAGAAGCTCGAGATCGCCGAGCGCTACCTGTGGCCACGCCAGCTCGAGCGGAACGGTCTCGCCGACCGTCCCCTCGAGATCGATGAGAAAGCGTTGCAGGAGGTGATCCGGGGGTACACGCGTGAGGCCGGCCTGCGCGGGCTCGAGCGGGAGCTCGGAAAGATCGCACGCAAGCTCGCACGCCGGCTCGTCGAGGAGGGTGAGATTCCGGAGCGCCTCACGATCGCCAGTCTGCACCCGCTGCTGGGGCCGCCGCGCTACGAGCCTGAGGTCGCCGGGCGGGTGCAGATTCCGGGTGTGGCGGTGGGCCTCGCCGTGACGGCGGCGGGCGGAGAGATTCTCTTCGTGGAGGCGACACGGATGCCTGGCCACGGTGAGCTCAAGATCACCGGATCGCTGGGCGACGTGATGCGCGAGTCCGTCCAAACCGCGGTCTCCCTGGTTCGATCGCGGGCCCACGAGCTCGGCCTCGATCCGGAGATCTTCGGACGCAGCCGGCTGCACGTGCACGTCCCGTCCGGCGCCACGCCCAAGGACGGCCCCAGTGCGGGCGTGGCGATCCTCGTCGCGCTCGTGAGCTTGCTGCTCGATCGCGCGCTCCCCCCCGACCTCGCGATGACCGGAGAGATCACCTTGCGTGGGCGGGTGCTCCCGGTCGGCGGGATCAAGGAGAAAGCGCTTGCCGCCAAGCGCGCGGGGCTGTCGAGAATCCTGCTGCCGGCTCGCAACGAGAAGGATCTGGCCGAGGTTCCGGCAGACCTGCTGCGCGGCCTGGAGATCCATCGCGTGGAGCGGATCGAAGAAGTGCTGGAGATCGTCTTCGATCTGGAGTCCCGCGCTTGATCCAGATGCGCGGGCCAGGAACGCGACGTCGGAGGCGGAGCTTCGCCCTCCGCACGGATCGTGCCCGGCCGAGGACGAAGCACGGCTTCCACCTCCTCGTGGTGCCGATGCTCGCGCTGGCGACTGGCTGTGTTGTGCAGCGCACGACGTACCTTGCGGAGGTCGAGCATGCGCGCCAGCTGGCCGAGAAGCTCGAGCTCGTCGAGCTCCAGAACGAGGAGTTCCAGCGCCGCATCGATGAGCTCGAGACCACCGGGGAGACGCTCGCCCTCGAACGGGAGTCCCTCTCGCAGGAGCGGCTGGCCCTGCTCGCGGAGATCGAGGCCATGCGCAAGGGCAACGCCGAGCTGTCGGCGCAGCTCGAGCGGGAGCGTCGGGTGCGCGAGCAGCGCGAGGCGGAGATCAAGGAGGTTGCCGGGACCTACCAGAACCTGGTCGAGCAGCTGGAGAACGAGCTCGAGAGTGGAAAGCTCGAGATCCATCGCCTGCGGGGACGGCTGCAGGTCCGGGCACTCGAGCAGATCCTCTTCGACTCGGGGAGTGCGACGATCAAGCCCGAGGGGCGAGAGGTCCTGAGCAAGCTCGCGGTCCAGCTCAAGGCCATTCCCGACCACCGGATCCGCGTCGAGGGGCACACCGATGACGTCCCGATCGCCACCGAGCGCTTTCCCTCCAACTGGGAGCTGGCGGGCGCGCGGGCCGCGGGGGTCGTGCGGCTGCTGATCGAGCAGGGACTCGATGCCCGCAAGCTCTCGGCGGTCGCCTTCGCCGATCAGCAGCCGATCGCCACGAACGACACGCCCGACGGACGTGCGCGCAACCGGCGCATCGAGATCGTGCTGGTTCCCGAAGAGACCGATTGACGGACCGAACCCGGGTCGTCGAGCTGTACTGGCGCGCGATCGCGGCCGTGGAGGGGGAGGCGGCGGTGCGGAGAGCGCTCCTGCACGCCTCCCCGGGAGCAGGGCCCTTCCTGCTGCTCGGCGCCGGCAAGGCCTCGTGTGCGATGGCGCGTGGGGCCCGCGCCGTCCTGGGCGAGCGGCTCCTGGAAGGAAGCGTGGTCACCAAGCGGGGCGACGCCCTCCCGGTGGAGGGGATCGAGCTCCAGGAGGCCGGACATCCTCTGCCGGACGCGGACGGCGTCCGCGCCGCCGCGCGCGCGCTGGAGCTCGCTGCGGTGTTGCCCGATGGCGCGGAGCTGCTGGTGCTGCTCTCGGGAGGCGCATCCGCACTCTGGTCCCTGCCGGTGGCGGGAGTCGGTCTCGGCGAGAAGCGTCAGGTCACCGAGCAGCTGCTCCGCGCCGGTGTCGACATCCAGCGGCTCAACACGGTTCGCAAGCACCTCTCGCAGATCAAGGGCGGAGGCTTGCTGCGGGCCGCACGGCCCTGCCGCTCGCTCACGCTGGCCATCTCCGATGTGGCGGGCGATCGGCCCGAGTGGATCGGATCGGGTCCCACCTGCCCCGATCCGAGTTGCTTCGGCGAGGCCTTGCGCGTGCTGCACGAGGCGGGCGTGACGGAGAGCGTGCCGTCCGCTGTGCTCACGCACTTGGAGGAGGGCGCAGCGGGCCGCCGATCCGAGACCCCCAAGCCCGGGGATCCGCTCTTCGAGCGCGAGGGCTTCGGATCGTCGCTCGCCTCGCCGAAGCCCTCGCAGCCGCGGCGCGAGCGGCGGGCTCGCTGGGGCTTCACGTAGAGTCGCTCGGCGAGATGCTCTACGGCGAGGCCCGTGAGCTGGCCTCGCCACTGGCTCAGCGTGCGCTCCGGAACGTGGGCTCGGTCCCCCGCCTGGTCTTGGCCGGCGGGGAGCCCACGGTCCGGGTCAAGGGCTCCGGGCGCGGCGGTCGAGCCCAGGAGCTCGCACTCGCATTCGCGATCGAGATCGACGGCCGAGCGGGCGTGACGGCGCTCTTCGCGGGAAGCGACGGGAGCGATGGCCCCACCCGTGCCGCGGGAGGGCTGGTGGATGGCTCCACGCTCGAGCGCGGGCGAAGGCTGGGCCTGGATGCACGCGAGCATCTGCGACGAAACGACTCCCACAGCTTCCTCGGCGCGACTGGCGACCTGTTCGTCAGCGGACCGACGCGGACCAACGTGGGGGATCTGGCTTTCGTGCTCGTGCGAACCCCGAGCAGCGGGTCGATCGGTTAGCATTCCGGTTCCGTTCGGTGGAGATCGCCGCACCGGACCGGCCGAGGGCGCGCGGGGGCTCGGACGTGTGCGGGCGAGGCGAGCCTGGAGGATCTGAGCGCGTGCCCGTGGACTCTGGAGCCTTCCGTCGAGCCCTGGCCGGCTGGGCGAGTGGGGTCTCGATCGTCACCTCGCGTGCCCGCGGCGAGAGGCAGGGGATGACCGTCTCCGCCTTCTCCTCCGTCAGCCTGGATCCTCCGCTCGTCCTGATCTGTGCCGACCGCGAGTCGAACACCCTGCGACTCATCGACGCGTCGGGGGTCTTCAGCGTGAGCGTGCTTGCCGAGAGCCAGGCCTCGCTCTCCGCACGCTTCGCGGACAAGGCGCTCGAGGAGCTGCGCTTCGATGGCCTCGAGTGTGAGGACGGTGCGACCGGGTGCCCGCGAATTCCGGGAGCGGTCGCCTACCTCGACTGCCGTGTCGTCCGCGCGATCGAGGCCGGCGATCACATGATCTACCTGGGTGAGGTGGTCTCCGCCGCGTCCTCCGAAACGCCCCCGCTGGTCTACCTGCGGGGCCGCTACAGAGCGCTGCGCTGACACCCGGACCAGCGCGGAGAGAGGAGAGCCGAAGCTGCGCCACTGGATCCCGCTCTGCCTGATCCTGTCAGGCTGCCTGCCCCTCAAGATCCTGGACACGCTGGGCTACGGTCCACCCCTGAATCTCAGCGTGGTCAAGCGTGATGCCGGAGCGAGCTGTCGCCTGGTCTTCCTGCTCCACAACACCTCGCGTCTCGCGGTCCGCACCCGAGTCCGCTATGCCCTGTTCGGATCCGAGGGTCTGGTGCTGCACAGAGGCGATGCCTTTCTCGCCAAGCTGGAGCCCGGGGCCTGGGGCCGCACCGACACCGTAGCGGGCGGCCTGCCCTGCGACTCCATCCGCAAGCTCGAGATCAAGCGCTTCGAGCGCACGTCCTTCAGCGGCCGGTACGAGATCCCCATGCCCTTGCTGCAACGGGTGTTCCGGTGGCGGGTGGTGCCCAGGACTGGACTCGAACCAGCACCGGCAAATATGCCGACAAGGCCCTCAACCTTGCGTGTCTACCAATTCCACCACCTGGGCTGATCTCCGCTCGCTCTCAGGGCGTCCCGCCCGCGGGGCTCGGCTCCGGGGCGGCTTCGGTCGGGGTCGGAATCTCTTCGAAGCCGCTGGGCACGTCGCTCTCCTGGTCCGCCATGGGCTCGGGGGCCGGCTCCGCCTCCTCCTCGAGGATGGACGGCTCGGCCAGAGGCGCCGGCGCCGCGGGGCTCTCCGCGGGCAGCGCCTCCTGGAGCAGCTCGCTGGCCGTCGGCGTACGGGAGGAGTAGGAGAGAACGAGGCTGGTCACCATGAAGAGAATCGCGGTGCCCGCGGTGAGCCGAGTCAGGAAGTTGCCTGCGCCGCGGGCGCCGAAGACCGTCTGGCTGCCCCCCCCACCGAGCGCAACCCCCATGTCGGCCCCCTTGCCGTGCTGGAGCAGCACGATCGTGACCAGCAGCAGGCAGAGCAGCACGTGAACGATGGCGACGAAGACACTCACCCGGCGGGCTCCTCCGAGGGGGATCGGAAGCGGATGATCGCGCAGAAGCTGGCGGGGTCAAGGCTTGCCCCGCCCACGAGCGCGCCGTCGATGTCGGGCTGCGCCATGAGACTCGCGATGTTCTCGGGCTTGACCGATCCCCCGTACTGGATCCGGATCCGCTCGGCGGCATCCCCGAAGAGCTGTGCCAGCCGCTCCCGGATGAAGGCGTGCGCCTGCTGGGCCAGGTCTGGAGTCGCGCTGCGGCCCGTCCCGATCGCCCAGACCGGCTCGTACGCGATCACGATCTCCTCTGCCTGCTCGGCGTCGCTGCCCTCCAGCGCCGCATCGAGCTGGCTGCGGAGCACGTCGAAGGTGCGGCTCGCCTCGCGCTCCTCGAGGCTCTCGCCCACACACAGGATCGGACGCAGGCCGTGGGCCAGGGCCGTGCGCAGCTTCTCGCCGACCCAGCTCGGGGACTCCCCGAAGAGCGAGCGCCGCTCCGAGTGACCCACGATCACGTAGCGACAGCCGACCTCCGAGAGCATCGCTGCCGAGATCTCTCCGGTGAAGGCGCCGGCGCGTGCCGAGTGGAGGTTCTGAGCGGCGAGCTGAAGCGGGCTGCCGAGCAGAGCGTCGCGAACGGCCCGCAGGGCCGTGAAGGGGGCGGCGATCACGATCTCGCTCTCCTCGTCGAGGCCCGTGAGCTGGGGGAGGAGCTTGCCCACGAAGTCGAGCGCCTCCGCGACCGTCTTGTGCATCTTCCAGTTGGCGGCGAGGATGGGACGCCTCACGCCGGCTTCTCCAGCGCCGCGATCCCCGGCAGGGTGCGACCCTCCAGAAACTCGAGTGAGGCCCCGCCTCCTGTCGAGAGGTGGGAGATCCGATCGCCGACCCCGGCTGCGGCGATGGCCGCGAGGGAGTCGCCGCCGCCCACCACGGTGTAGGCTCCACTCTCCGCCACCAGCTTCGCCACGGCGCGGGTGCCCGCGTCGAAGGGCGGCCGCTCGAACCGCCCCACGGGACCGTTCCAGAACAGCGTGGCTGCCCCCTTCAGGCGCGCCGCGATCTGCGCGATGCTGGCGGGTCCGATGTCCAGGGCCACCCGGTCGGAAGGAATCCGCGTCACCACGGCCGCGCCCTCCGCCTCGTCCGCGCTCCGCGTCACGACGTGATCCACGGGCAGCACGATCTCGGCCGGACCGTCGAGCAGGCGACGCGCGGCGTCGACGCGCTCGGGCTCGACGAGCGACCGACCGACCGGCTCTCCGCGGGCCAGCAGGAACGTGTAGGCCATGGCTCCGGCGACGATCAGCACCGAGGCGCGGCGTGCCAGCGACTCCAGGACGGCCAGCTTGTCCGACACCTTGGCGCCTCCTAGCAGGCAGACGAAAGGGGGCTCGGGGTGGTCACGGACGCGGGTGAGTGCCCGGATCTCGCGCTCGAGCAGAAGGCCCGCGGCGCGCTCGGGGATCAGCGCCGCGATCCCCGCGATGCTCGCGTGAGCGCGGTGTGCGGCGCCGAACGCATCGTTCACGTAGGCGTCGCAGAGGCGCGCGAGTGCCGCGGAGAACTCCGGGTCGTTCTTCGTCTCGCCCGCATGGAAGCGCAGGTTCTCGAGCAGGAGGGCCTCGCCATCGCGCAGCCTTGCGACCCGGGCCTCCACCTCGGGCCCCACGCAGTCGGGCACCAACTCCAGACCCAGCTCCCGTGCGACCGGGGCGAGCGAGAGCTCTGGCTGCCTCTCCTCCCGGGGCCGGCCCAGGTGCGAGGCGAGGATCACGCGACTCCCCGCCGTGCGTGCGAAGTCGAGCGTCTCTTGAGAGGCCCGGATGCGCGTGTCGTCGGCCACCGCCCCATCGCGCAGCGGCACGTTGAGATCCGCGCGCAGAAAGACCCGCCGCCCGCGCAGGCGCAGATCGACGACGGAGGCGATCGGGCTCACAGCTGCGCAGCGATCAGCCGGGTCAGGTCCAGGACGCGGTTCGCGTATCCCCACTCGTTGTCGTACCAGGCGAGGACCTTGGCGAGGGTCCCGTCGAGCACCTTCGTGTTGGCCGCGTCGACGATCGACGAGTGGGGGTCGCCCCGGAAGTCGATCGAGACCAGAGGCTCGTCGCAGACGCGGAGGATTCCCGCCAGCGGACCTTCCGCCGCCTTGCGAAACGCCTCGTTGAGCTGCTCCGCGCTGGCCTTGCGGTCCAGCTCGCAGACGAGGTCCACTACCGAGACGTCGCTCGTGGGAACACGGATCGCGATGCCGTCCAGCTTTCCCTGCAGCTCCGGAAGAACCAGGCCCACGGCGCGTGCGGCGCCGGTGGAGGTCGGGATCATGGAGATTGCCGCTGCGCGGGCACGGCGCAGATCCTTGTGGGGGAGGTCGAGAATGCGCTGGTCGTTCGTGTAGGCGTGCGTGGTCGTCATCCACCCGCGCCGCATTCCGAACTCCCGGAGCAGAACCTTGGCCAGGGGTGCGAGGCAGTTCGTGGTGCAGGAGGCGTTGGAGATGAGATGGTGTTGCTGGGGGTCGTAGACATCGGTGTTCACGCCGAGGGCGAGCGTCACGTCGGGGTCCGTCGCCGGAGCAGTGATGATGACCTTGCGGGCGCCTGCCTCGAGGTGTGCCGCGGCGTCCGCGCGTCGCGTGAACAGGCCCGTGGACTCGATCACGATGTCGCAGCCGAGCTCCTTCCAGGGAAGCTTTGCGGGCTCCCGAATGGCGATCACGCGGATCTCCCGGTCGCCGATCTGGAGGCGATCTCCGTCGACCTCGACGGTCTCTGACGCGCGACCGTGGACGGAGTCGTAGCGGTACAGGTGCGCGAGCGTCGCGGCGTCGGTGAGATCGTTGATCGCCACGAAGTCCAGCTCGGAGGCGCCCGTCGCTGCGCGCATCAGGCAGCGCCCGATGCGTCCGAAGCCGTTGATGCCCACACGTGCCCGGGAAGCTGCGACCATGGGGATCTCCTTCCGCGCGCAGGTTACCGAGGAGGGAAAACCGCGTCAAACCGGGCGTTTCGCGTCTTTTCGACGCGGGGGCGGCGCGTCGGGCCTGTGCTAGAGTCGGGGCCGTGATTCTCGGTGCGGGAATTGATGTCGTCGAGATCGCCAGGCTCGAGAGTGCGCTTGCACGGCGCGGCAGCCGCCTTCAGACGCGCGTCTTCACCGAGCGAGAGTCGCGAGACTGCGAACGCCGGCGCCGGTGCGCGACCGCGCACCTGGCGCTTCGCTTCGCCGCCAAGGAGGCCGGCATGAAGGCGCTGGGCACGGGCTGGCGGAACGGCGTGGCCTGGCGGGACTTCGAGACGCGTGAGAGCCCTCTCGGTCTGGAGCTGGAGCTGAGCGGGCGCGCCCGCGAGCTGGTGGAGGCGCGCGGGTTCGCGCGTGCCTGGCTCGCGGCGTCGTTGACGCGGACCCACGCGGTGGCGCACGTGGTCCTGGAAGGTCTTCCCCCCGACATGCGGGAGCGGTGAGCCGCCGCGGCCGGCACGTCGCTGCCGCCCTGACGGTCGCCGGGGCGCTCGCCGTCACCGTGGGGTCGGGCTTTCTACGCCTGCTGCCCAGCGCGGAGCCCCCACGCTTCGGCGAGCTCCAGACCGACGCGCTCCAATCTCCCGTGCGCGTCTCGCGTGACCCCTACGGCGTGCCACACGTGCGCGCGGACACGCTCCAGGAGGCGTACGTCGGGCTCGGTTTCGCGCACGCCCAGGACCGCCTCTGGCAGATGGAGCTGCTGCGCCGCACCGCCAGCGGCCGACTGTCGGAGCTCTTCGGCCGCACGACGCTCGAGCAGGATCGGTTGGCTCGCGTGCTGGGCTTCGCGCGTGCGGCCCGCGAAGAGGCCAAGGCGCTGTCGAGCACAACGCGCGACGTGCTCTCGGCCTATGTGGCCGGCATCAACCTCTACATCGAGCAGATTCGCAGCGGCGAGGCACGCGCGCCGCTGGAGCTGCGCTGGCTTGTGCTTGAGCCGGAGCCCTGGACGCCGGCCGACAGCCTCGCTCTGCTACGGCTGCGCGCCTGGCTGCTCAACCGGTCCCTGCATGCCAGCCTGCTCCTCGAGCGGCTGGTAAGAGAGATCGGCGGGGTGGCCGCACAGGACTTCTTCCCCGTCCGCCCGCTCGACACCGCTCCGGAGCTGATCGGATCGCTGCTTCGCCTTGGGGACACGATCGAGACGACCGCGCGCGCGATCGGCCTGCAAGCGCACGCCGGGAGCCTCGGCTTCGTCGTCGGACCCGGCCGCGCACTGCGGGAGGGCGCCCTGCTCGCGAACGACCCGCACGTGAGCTTCCGACTGCCCGCTCTGTTCTA
>JBHHVJ010000073.1:0-10425 GCA_046754285.1 Myxococcota bacterium
ATCCTGAAGCGGTTCGCCAGCTGCTTCCGGGACTTCAGGGCCCCGGAGCGGATCGTGCTGGATCTGGATGCCACGGATGACCGCTGCATGGGGAGCGGGAGGGGCGTTCTTCCGCGGGTACTACCGGAGCTACTGCTACCAGCCGCCGTACATCTTCTGCGGGGAGGTGTTGCTTTGCGCGAAGCTGCGCCGTTCGAACCTCGACGCATCGGCGGGTGCGCTGGAGGCGGTGGCCTGGGAGCCGCAGCTCGATCTTTTTGCGGACCGGACGAGCAGCCACACGATGCGCGCCCATCAGCTGCGCTTGTGGTTCTCCTGGATCGCCTATGGGCTGCTGGCCGAGTTGTGCCGCATCGGTCTGTGGGGCACGGCGTTGGCCCGGGTCTAGGCGGGCGGGATCGGGGCGCTTGCACCGCTCCGGTGTCCTGGGGTAGAAGGGAGGAGTGGAGCATCGGGACGATGAGCCCGCTCGCGGACAACGCCGCCGGGGCACGCGAGGTGGCCCTGCGGCCGCCCCGGGGTCCAGCCCCGCGCCGCGGGCGCGGGGCTCGTGGGGCTCCGGCGTCAAGCAAGAAGTGAAGCGAGCGATGGACGAGGTCCCCGGCATTCCCAACGGCTGGTTCGCAGTGGCCTGGAGCAAGGATCTCGTTCCGGGTGACGTCAAGCGCATCCGCTACTTCGAGCGGGAGCTCGCACTCTTTCGCACTCGCGCGGGCACGCCCAGGGTTCTCTCGGCCTACTGTCCCCACCTCGGCGCCCACCTCGCCGAGGGGGGTCGCGTGATCGGCGAGAGCCTGCGCTGCCCCTTCCACGGTTGGCGCTACGACGGAGCCAGCGGGGCCTGCATCGAGATCCCCTACTGCAAGAAGATCCCCCAGAAGGCGCGGGTCCGTGCGTGGGACGTCCTCGAGCGCAACCGCATGATCTTCGTCTGGCACCACGCGGAGGAGAAGCCACCGTACTGGGACATCCCGCAGATTCCTCAGCTCGACGCTCCCGAGTGGTCCGAGCCTCGGACCTTCGAGCTCGAGGTCCCGGTGCACATGCAGGACATGGCCGAGAACAACCTCGATCCCGTCCACTTCCAGTACGTCCACTCGATGACCGCCGTTCCCCCGACCGAGATCAGCTTCGGCGAGGACGGGCGCTTCCTGCGTGCCCGCAGCCGCAGCACGCAAGAGACGCCTTTCGGAACTTTCGAGCTCGAGCTGATCCGTGACACCTGGGGACTGGGGCTCTCCAGCGTCGAGTCCGTGGGCATCCCCGGAGTGGGGCTCTACATGTTCTCGTCCACCTCACCCCTGGACCGCCACCATACGGTGAGCCGCTGGCTGCTGACGGCGACCAAGAACATGGTGGACGTAGCCGGGGAGGAGTGGTTCAGCGGCATCACCAACGGGGTCATGGACGACTGGCGCATCTGGACCAACAAGATCCACCGGGCGCAGCCGGTCTTCTGCAAGGCCGACACGTTCCTCGCCGAGTTCCGCCGCTGGGCGAGGCAGTTCTACTCCAGCGCGACTTGAGTGAGCCGGACGATGGACCGCTATCTGGTGATCTCGTCCGACGGCCACGCGGGTCTTCCGCCGGAGCGCTACCGCGATTACCTGGATCCACGATACCGTGAGGCCTTCGACGCGGCCCTCCCGCTCCAGATCGAGGAGACGCGCAAGGCCGCCGCGAAGTTCCTGGTCGCGGAGTTCAATGAGCGCTGGCGAGCGGAGGCGGGAATCGGGGCGACCGGCGCCTGGGACCACGAGCAGCGCGTGGCCGTACTCAACGCGGATGGAATCGCGGGGGAGATTCTTTTTCCCGATGGCATCACTGAGATGAACATGCCTCCCTTCGGTGCGGGGCTGTCGCTCCCCACCCAGGGCGTGATCCCCGAGCTGCAATGGGCCGGTGCCCGTGCCCACAATCGTTGGCTCGCGGAGTTCTGTGGGCTCGCGCCGGAGCGCCGTGCGGGCATCGCGATCGTGCCGCTGCTCTGGGACGTGGACGAAGCCGTGCGGGAGCTGCCCCGTGTTCGGGAGGCGGGCCTGCGAGGCGTACTGATCCCCACGTGCTGGGGGGACCAACCCGCCTATCACCATCCCCGCTACGATCCCTTCTGGGCTGCGTGCGCCGATCTCGGCCTCGTGGTCACGATCCACTCCGGCGCGGCTCCCATGGAGGACTACGGGGAGCAGCCCGGCATGGTCGGGATCTACATCTCCGAGGTCGCGTGGTGGACCGCGCGACCGATCACTTTCATGATCTGGGGCGGCGTCTTCGAGCGGCACCCCGACCTGTGGGTGATGGTGACGGAGGCCACCTCCATCTGGGTGCGCGAGTACCTTACGTTGCTCGATTTTCGCTACGAGAAGACGTCCTACAGCGCCAAGCTCGGCAATTACACCAGTCATCTCCGCATGAAGCCGAGCGAGTACTTCTCTCGCAACGTGTTCCTCGGTGCCTCCTGCATGCCGCGGCGCGAGGCCGAGCTGCGTCATGCGATCGGCGTGGACAACCTGCTCTGGGGATCGGACTACCCGCACCCCGAGGGCACATGGCCGCATACGCACGAGCAGATGATCGGGACCTTTCACGGGCTTCCTGAGTCCGAGGTGGCGCAGATCCTCGGTGGGAACGCGGCGAGCCTCTTCGACTTCGATACCGAGAAGCTCGCACCACTCGTCGCGAGCATCGGTCCCGAGAAACGGGCCTTCCAAGTCTCCAAGCGCTAGGAGATCCCGCATGGCGAAACTCCGCTACGTCCGCACGCCCGCGCAGCTCAAGCGAGCCGCCCAGACCAACCCCGAGTTCCTCTCGAGCACCGTTCGCTCGATCCGGGTCGTCTACGAGACCGACGCCGCCGTCACCGCCACCGTCACGCCAAAGCCCCTGGAGCCGTGTGAGGAGCCGCTCGTCTGTGTGACGTTCTCCCACGTGGCCATGGAGATCAGCCCCGAGCTCACCATAGAGATCGGATCGGCCATCTTCGGCGTGCGGGCGTCCTACGACGGGGTGGAGGGAACGTACCTGATCACGATGCCCATGACGACCGAGCAGGCCGTGGTTCCCGGCCGAGAGACCTACGGCGAGCCCAAGAAGATCGCCGAGATCGACTTCCGGCGGGAAGGGAACCACGTCTCCTCCCGCGTGCAGCGCATGGGCATTCCCTATCTGGAGGTCGAGGGCCGACTCGGCGCGACGCTTCCCGCTCGCGAGTTCACCGAGTACGGCTACTGCTTCAAGGCCTTTCCCTCCTGCGAGAGGAGCGGCGAGCTCGAGGGAGATCCCCTCCTGGTACGGCTGGCGTGGGAGCACGTACACCACGAGGTCCACTCGCTCGACGACGCCGAGCTCGTGCTGCGCGAGTCACCCTTCGATCCCGTGGCGGATCTCCCGGTACGGAGGATGCGACGCATGGAGTACGAGGTGGGACGCACCCGGAGCAACGGCCGCGTACTGCGCAGTGTTCCCGCGGCGTGGCTGCTCCCGTTCATGCACGGTCGCTACGATGACGTCTCGGCCGACGGCATCGAGATCGAGACGGGCGCTTGAAAGCCTTCCGGGGCCGCACCGCAGTCATCACCGGGGGAGCGAGCGGCATCGGTCTCGCCCTCGCCCATCGCCTGGCCCGCGAGGGCATGCGACTCGTGCTCGCCGATGTCGAGGCCCCGGCACTGCGTGCGGCCGTCGAGAAGCTCGAAGCGGCCGGCGCGGAAGTGCGTGGCATCGTCACGGACGTGGCGAGCTTTGAGTCGGTCCAGGCGCTCGAGACCGAGGCCGTCCGCACCTTCGGACGGGTGCACGTGCTCTGCAACAACGCGGGCGTGGGCGCCCTCGAGGACGTGCCCGTCTGGGAGCTCCCGCTCAACGACTGGCGCTGGACGTTCGGCGTGAACCTCTGGGGCGTCATTCACGGAATCAAAGCCTTCCTGCCCGGCATGCTCGCTCACGGAGAGGAGGGGCACGTCGTGAACACGTCCTCCGGCAACGGCGGGCTGCTCCTGATCCCCGGTACGCCCATCTACGCCACGAGCAAGAGCGCGGTCAGCGCCCTCACCGAGCTGCTTCACCTTCAGCTCACCGAGCGGGGAGCGAAGATCCGCGCCTCCGTGCTGTACCCGGGCCCCCACCTCGTCGCGTCGAACATCTTCAGCGCCGCCCGCAATCGACCCGCCGGGCTCACGCGCGAGGTGCCACAGATCGCACCGCCCGTGACGCTCGAGACCATGAAGACACTCGCGCAGCAAGCGGGCCGGACGCTCGAGACGACCTCACCCGAGGAGGTCGCCGAGACCTGCCTCGCAGGCCTGGTGGCCGACGCCTTCTACATCCTTCCGGAGAGCCCGGAGACGGACGCCCGCTTCCGGGAGCGCATGGAGAACGTGCTCGCACGACGCAACCCGGACCCACCCGCCTTCTAGAACCCATCCGGACAATGCAACGCCCGACCGTACAGGCGAGGTTCTCTCCCCTCCGGGGGAGCGATTCGGATCGGCGATCGCGCCTACGACAGCGATGCCCTGGATGAGCGACTCTGGAGGGAAGCTTTGTCCCGGTCGGATGGCTCTGCATCCTGCTGCGACAATCTCCCCCCTACTGATCCTCACCAACCAACTGGATGTGGGCGGTGCTGAGATGTGGGTCGTGGCCGTCTCCCGCTGGCTGAGCGGATGCGGCATTCAGGTCATCGTGGCGTCCTCGCCAGGTGAACTCGTGGATCGCCTCCCACCTGACGTCCGATACCACCCCACTCCGCTGACGGATGTTCGGTCTGGACTGCCGCTCGCAGCACTTCGCGTGCGTCGGCTCGTGAAGCTGTATGAGCCACGGCTGGTCATCGCGAACTCCCTCGCTACGACGTGGGTGGCCCGCCTGGCCACGCTGTGGACGCGCCTTCCGGTCGTGGAGGTCGCCCACGGATGGCCGCAAGAGCGCTACCGCTGGGTCGCTCCGCTGGCCCGAATCGCGGATCTCGTGATCCCCGTATCGAAGGACGTCGCGCAAAATCTTCGCCAGGCAGGTCTGCCGGAACGGAAGATCCGTGTGGTCGAGAACGGTGTGGACCTGACAGCCCTGGGCCGGCGCCCTCTGCCCCGCAGGCACGAGATTCGAGCCCTCTTTCAGGCAGGCCCGGAAGACGTCGTCGTCGTCAACGTCGGTCGCTTCACCCTCCAGAAGGCTCAGCACCGAGTCATCGAGGTCGCCCATCGTCTGGCCCGGAGCCACCCAAAGCTTCGATTCGCGATCATCGGCTACGGCGAGCGGGAAAACGAGCTGCGCGATCTGATCGCCAGACGCAGCCTCCAGGACCGCGTACGTCTGCTGGTCGGACGGTCGGACGTCGCCGAGCTGCTTCTCGCATCGGACGTGTACCTCAGCTGCTCTACATGGGAGGGGATGCCCCTCGCAACCATCGAGGCCATGGGCGCGGGTCTGCCCCTCATCTGTAGCAACGTCGCAGGCGCAACAGCTCTGGTCGGGCGAGAGAACGGATTCCTCGTCCCACCACACGACGTGGCCGCAATGGCCGCGGCCATCGCGTGTCTTGTAGAAGACGCGGATCTCCGCCGACAGATGGGCGCCTCATCCCGCGTACGCGCCGAGCAGAAGTTCAGCATCGAGAGGATGGGCCGTGACCTGATCGCAGCCGCCTCCACCGTTGTTGCCGAACGGTGATTGAGCTGTTCGCCTCGCGTCACCGAACCGCACTCTGCGACACCAACCCACCGTGTGCGCAGAAGTGGAACGAAGGGGGAGCGCAAACAGGCAGGCCATCCCGCCCGTTCCCTGGTGAGCGCGCGGGGGATCGAACCCCGGACCGGCGGATTAAGAGTCCGCTGCTCTACCAGCTGAGCTACGCGCCCGGGCGCATTGTAGCGAGTCACCGGTCAGTTGCGAGGGGGTTGCGGGCGGGTTTTGGGCCCCGCGGCGAAGGGGTTAGACTGCCGGGCATGGAAACGGCGAAGATCACGACACTCAGACGAGGAAGGGCGCGGCCGCTCGCGATCGTGCTGGCCGGGCTGCTGACGGGCTGCGCGACACCGGGCCTGCCGCCCGCCCAGCCGGCGAGCGAGATCGCGGCCGAGGCGATCCGGCGCGCGCAGGCGGTCTATCTGCATCCGGACCGCATCGACCGGCGCATGCTGGTCGGAGCGCTCGATGCGCTGGAGCGGAGCTTCAACGCGGTGCGCTTCGAGGAAGGGCGGCGGGACGGCGTGCTCTACGTCGGCACGGCAAGGGCCCGTGTGCCGCTCGAGGGAGAGCTGGACCCGGAGCGCTTCCAGGCGCTGCTCGGCCGAGCGCTGGCTTTCGTGGAGGCGAACCTGGGCGAGGAGCTTCGCGAGGCTCGAGCCCACGAGGACTTCGATCTCGAGATGCTCGCCATGCGCGGGGCGCTGGGTGCGCTCGACCGCTACAGCACGATCTTCTCGGGACGCAGCACCGAGAACTTCCGCATCCACTTCTCGGGCAAGCTGCACGGGATCGGCGCTCGCATCGGGCGGCGGGACGGCCGGCTGCTGGCCATCAAGGTCTTTCCCGACAGCCCGGCGGCGAAGGGAGGTCTGCGGGACGACGACGCGATTCTGGCGATCGACGGAGAGTCGACCCAGCCCCTCACCGTCTCGCAAGCGGTCGGGCGGATCCGGGGACCGGAGGGAAAGCCGGTCACGCTGCGTGTGCTGCGAGAGGATCGCGAGCTGGATCTGCACATCGTGCGCGGGGAGGTCCGCATCCCCACCGTGGAGGCCCGCCTGCTCGAGGACGGGATCGGCTACGTACGAATCGAGACGATGAGCCGCGCCACGGTCCGGGAGTTCCGGGACAAGCTGCTCGCGCTCGGAGAGCTTCGTGGGCTCCTGCTGGACCTGCGCGGGAACACGGGTGGCAGCATGCAGACGGCGACCCAGCTCGCCGACCTCTTCCTGGCGGAGCAGACGATCGTGCGCGTGGTCGAGCGACGGGATCCCGAGAGCCGGCAGGCGCGCAATCGGACGCAGGCCCGCCCCGAGGTGCTCTTCGACCTCCCCGTGATCGTGCTCGTGGATCCCGCCACGGCCTCGGCCGCAGAGATCGTCGCGGGCTCGCTCGCGCCGCTGCCTTCCGTACAGCTCGTGGGTCAGACGACCTTCGGGAAGGGCGTCGTGCAGCGCGTGCTGCCGCTTCCCGATCAGAAGCTGCTCAAGCTGACCGTGGCGGAGTACCTGCTCTCCGAGGACCGCGCCATCCACGAAAAGGGGCTCGATCCGGACATCACGCTCTTCCCGGTGTCGACCGAGCGACTCGGCCGGCTCGCCCACGTGGATCCCGACAGCCTCCCCTACGTTCGCGATCCCGAAGAAGACGATGATTTCCCCATCGAAGTGGGCCGCGCGCTGCTCACGCGCGAACGAGACGTCGCCCTTCGGGAACTTCGCCAGAAAGCGGACGAGCGGATTCGAGAGGCGCTCGAGCCGTATGGAGTCGAGTGGCGCGAGCCCCCGTCATCCGACGACGATCTGGGTACGATCGAGCTGCGCGTGCGCTGGGAGCTCGAGACGCTGCGCGCCGGGGAGCCGGGAACGCTCCGCGTTCAGGTCGAGAACCCCGCTGAGCGGGTGATCCCGCGGCTCTGGTTGGCGCTGGATGCGCCCACGGAGTACCTGTCGAACAAGCTCGTCGCGTTGGGAACTCTGGAGCCAGGGGGCAGCGTCTCCGGGGAGATCGAGCTCAGCCCGCCCCACGGGATCGCGGTCCGCGAGCATCCGGTCGTCCTGCACCTGGCGAGCGGCGCCGTTCCCCTCCAGGACGAAGACCTGGTCCTTCAGGTCGCACCGCGGACTCCCGACCTCGAGATCCGCGTGGGGCGGCTTAGCAAGGAGCGCATCGAGGTCGCCGTGGAGAACCGTGGCCGCTCCCCGCTCGGCGAGCTGCGCATCGACGTGCCCGGAGCGAGTCACACGGTCGAGTCGATCGAGGCGGGAGGCACGGTAGAGAAGGAGCTGCTGCTCTCGGGCGAGGTCGAATACGTATCGGTCACGCTGATGGGTCCCTGGGTGCGACGGCGCATCGACGTGCCCCTTCCCGAGGCCGAGGTCTCCGTCCGTCCGCCCCGCGTCGTGCTCGAGCGCACGTACCGGCTCGGGCGGGCACGCGTGCGGGTTCACGCGAACTCCTCGGAGGGGCTGGACACGGGCTGGATCGCACTGGACGGTCAGAAGCAGAGCTTCGTCTCGTGGAGCGGTGAGGCGAGCGGTGAGATTCAGACCGGTCTCGACCACGAGGCTTCACACAACGTGATCGCCCACGTCGAGACGGTCTCGGGCGTCGCGGTGACCGACTCGCGTCAGCTCACAGCAGATTGAGCTGACGAGGCCGGCCGAGGATTTCGTCGAAGCTCTCGCCGAGAGGCTCGAGGATCGCCTCGGCGAGCGGCCGCAGCATCCTGGCGACGTAGTGGTCATAATCGAGGGATCCCGGAAGCGGCGCACCGGGAAGAACCGGCTCGGGGCCCGAGCGTGTGATCACGTAGCGCACGACGCGTTCGAGCTTTCCTCCCGCCTTGCGTGCGGCCTGCACGTGTGGAGGTGTCGTCGCCGTGTAGCGTTCCAGCGATCCCTTGCGGATCCCCTTGCGGATGATGAGAGCCTCGTCCAGCTTCCCGGCCTCGACGTCGAAGACGAGCTGCCGCAGAAAAGGTCGCAGAGGCTCGTCGTGGAAGGCGCGCGTGAGCAGGCCGACCTGGAGCCGACGGGCGATTGGGGGCCAGTCGCGACGGACCGCCTCGAGGCCGACGAGCTCGAGTCGACCGTCGGCCCAGCCGGCATAGCGCTTCTTGCTGCCCTGCCGCCCGCTGCGCACGCGCGGCTGCCAGAAACGCAGGTAGAGACGATCGAGCTCCAGCTCGAGACGGGCCTCGACACCGTGGCACTGCCGGATGCGTGCGAGGAGCACCGCCTGCACGCGCTCCCGCAGCTCCTCAGCCTCCGCCCGAGCCGCCGCCTCCTCGGCCTCAGGATCGAGCGCGACGAAGACCGAGTCCGTGTCGCCGTAGAGCACACGGTGCCCGGCCGCCTCGAAAGCCTGCCGCGTCCATTGCAGCATCCGTTGTCCGAGGCCGGTGATCGCATTGGCGATATCGGGATCGAAGAAGCGGCAGGCCGGCGATCCGAGCACGCCGAAGAGCGCGTTCATCATGATCTTGATCGCCAGGTCCGCATGACGATCTCCCCGCTGCTTGGCCCGCTCGCGCCGCGCGAAGAAGTCTTCGAGAAGCTCGGGCAGGATCGCTCGGGTGCGCGAGAAGCGCGCTCCGTTGGGAGCGACGATCGCGTCGTTTCCTGGCTCGGCGTGCGCGAGCGGGTCGAGGTTGAAGCTGCGGATGAGGCTGGGGTAGAGACTCTTGAAGTCGTAGAGCGCCACGTTGCGAAAGAAGCCCGGCGCCGAGTCGAGCACGGCGCCCCCCTGCACGCGCGCCCCCGATCGCCGCGCCTGAACGCACGGGGCCACGCATCCGTGCCGGCGCAGCGCGGGCAAATAGAGCAGGTCGAACGAGGCGATGCTGGCTCCGACCCGATCGAGCTGCATGCCGGAGAGCAGGCTGCGCTCGATCGCCAGCTCCAGGAGATTCTCACGCTCGAGAATCTCGAGCACGAGGCGGGCGTCCTCGAGGTTGTAGGCCGCGAAGGCCGGAGGGTCCTCTCGATAGAGCCGAAGGATGGCCTCGGCGCGGCCCTCCGCGTGCGGCTCGATGCGTTTGCCCCGGCCCAGCAGCGTCCGGGCTGCGGTCTCCAGACGGTAGTCCTCGAGCGGAATGAACGCGTCGCGCACGAGAGTCAGCCCATCGAGAACCATGCGGCCCGGGATCTCGGCGCGCGGCTGGCGGCTGAAGCGCGGATCTCGCTCGATGCGCAGAGGCCCGCTCACTCGCCCGAGCTCGAAGCTCAGGCCCAGCGCGCGCGCACGCCGCTCGAGCACGCGCAGATCGAAGTCGATGACGTTCCAGCCGGTGAGCACGTCCGGGTCGAGCTCGGCCACGCGCTGCGCCAGCTTGGCGACCAGAGCTCGCTCGTCCGGCTGCGCGCCAGCCCCCACCACCGCATCCGACGCCACGAGCTCCACCTCCTCGACGCCGCAGCCGACCAGCGCATAGGAGAGCACGCGGGAGGCATCGGGCGTCGTCTCGATGTCGAGAGAGAGCGTGCGAAGACGAGGCCGGAGGTCCGCAGGCTCGAGCTCGGGATCATGGAAGTAGCGAAGCCCATCGCGGCGTCGCTCGGAGTCTCCGTGGATCGTGACCGCAGCCCGCAGGCCATGATCGATCAGGTATCGGTAGGGGAAGCGCAGATCCGCCTCGAAGGCGGTGCCGCCCCCCTCCTCGACGCACCGCCGCAGCCGCGGCACCGCCGCCGGCTGGGCAACCCGGACGCGCCACGTCGGCCCGCCGGCCAGCGT
>JBHHVJ010000074.1:0-9984 GCA_046754285.1 Myxococcota bacterium
CGGGAGGGGCAGGCCCTCTCGCCCGGCCCAGGGGGCCGGCTTGCGGGGGGGGGGGAGGATCGTCCATGGCCTATGAGCCCTGGAGCGGCGGCACCGGAACCTACGTCGTGGACTGGGATACGGTCGCCGCGCTCGTGAAGTCACACCAGACCGCAAAGCTGCAGATGGAGAGTGCGCAGACGAAGAAGGCGTCTGAGACGCGCTGGTGGAACCCGTTCAGCTGGTCGATGCCCGACGTCGAGTGGGTCGAGGTCGACTGGGACCGAGTCCGCGACATGTCCCAGGTCATGTCGGCCATCGAGGTGGTCAACCTCATCAACCGCAGCGAGAGGAACATGCGGACCGAGGCGAATCACCTTCGCGACATGGTCAGGGAGACAGGTCGAGTGAAGGAGCGGTTCCTGAACAGGCTGCATTCCGCGCAGCAACGCAACAGCCGGGAGATCGAGAAGTCCGTCCAGAGCTACGAGACCCAGATCGGGGCCGCCAAGTTCGTGCGCGACACGTCGGCCGGCACGCTGATGGTGGGCGCGACCTTCCTCTCGGGCGGCGCGGCAGCGGCCGTCGTCGGGGTCTCCTCGGGACTGAAGGGAGTCGCCAAGTTCCAGGACACCGGCAGCCTGGGCGCCGCCACTCTCGAGGCAACGGGAAACATGATCTTCTGGTTCATCCCCGTGAAGGCCAAGGCGAGCGGCGCCGAGCTCAGCAAGCTCGGAGAGGGTGTGCTGCTGGTGGTCGAAGCGGGCTGGGAGACCGGAACCTCCCTGGTCGAGGGCAAGACCCTGGTGGAGGCCCTGGGTACGGGCGGGCTCAAGCTCACGGGACCGGCCGTGGACAAGCTGTTCGATTCGGGCCAGGTGAAGGAGATCTTCGAGAGGGCCGCGATCCCCGCGAAGATCGACGTCGGCGAGTTCCTGCGGAAGCAGGCCGCCATGATGACCAAGAAGCAGATCGAGCAGCGCGGAGGCGACTTCATCTCGCAACGGGTCGGGAGGAAGCGTGCCGCCGCGCAGCCGAACCGCGCCCGTGGACCCGGCAGCGTGGCGCGCAGCGCACTCCTGGATCAGGAGCGGCTGCTCCAGCTCGCGATCGTCCACACCGACAAGGGAATCGGGAACGGCTGGTAGGGCCGAGCGTCCTCGGCCCCAGCCCGATCCGGCAGGGCTCGCCGACACGGTGCGCGGCCAGCACGAAGCTGTAGAGCGTCCTCTCAAGCTCCCGTCGCGGCCCGGCAGACCTGGGCGGGAGCGGGGGGACGGGGCGGCAGCGCCAGAGCGCGGCGGATCACGACCACATCGAGGAGGTCACAGGGGCGGTCCACGCCGATCACGGTGCACTTGCTCTGGGCTTCCGGGGACAGCGGTGTCGCCACGGGATCGGCCAGGTGCGCCCGGAAGGCCGCGCTGTCGGAAGGACGCAGCAGCCCATCGCGGTCGATGTCGCCGCACTGACAGGCGTCCCCGATGCCGTCTCCATCGCTGTCGAGCTGATCCGGGTCGGCGGTGACCGGGCAGTCATCCTCTGCGTCCGGCCAGCCGTCGCCGTCGATGTCGCTGAGGCCGGCGCGCACCTGGATCGTGTCCGAGACGGCCGGAAACATCCCCGAGACCGGCAGGGGGCTCCCGGTTCCCAGGCTGGCCCGGGCCTCGACGGCCATCGCGCTCGTCAGGCTCGCGGTGAACTGACGGCCCGCGGGGATGCCGCTCGCCAGGTCGTAGACGAGCAGCCAGCTCTCGGCGCCGATCGTGCTCAGGGCCGCCCCCTCGAGCTGGAGGGAGACGCTGCCGTCATCGGCGTCGAAAGTCCCCGGGCCGGCCAGCTGGGTGTCCGCCGCAGAGATCTGGCCGTCCGCGTCCTCGTCGCGATAGAGACTCACACCGATGATGTCGCTGGCGTCATTCAGATCTCCGGAGGCCTCGAAGCCCATGCGCGTGATCGTCGCGGCCAGGTTCAGCGCGCGGATCTGGAGCGGGAGCACGGGGACGTCGCTCCGCGGAGCGACGGTCACGGACGGCAGCCGCACCTCGAGCGCCTTGCGCACGTCGACCCCCGCCGGGTACTGGAGGCGGTTGCCGAACTCCGAGGTGTCGCCGGTCCCCGCGTGCGTGACCGTGGCGGTGAGCTCGGGGAGCGCGAGCGGCGCGACGCGCAGCGCGAAGGCGCCGCGAAACACGCTTCCCGTGCCCACTGGAACCTCTCCCTCGCTCGCCTCGTCGTTGAAGACCTGCACCCGGCTGCCGTCCGGCACGGCGCTGCTATCGACGGTGCCCCGGACGCGACCGTTCACGAACTCGGTGAGGGTGGGCGGGGGAAGCTCGCGGTTGCCTCCCAGACGGTTCTCGATGCCGAGGCCCACGTGGCCGAAGATGCTGTTGTGCGTGATCGTGTTGCCCAGCGTCCCGGCACCCTGAACCCGCACGCCATCCTGCCCGTTCGCCCGGATCAGGTTGCCCGCGGGAGTGGGCGGAAGCCGGCTCCCGCCCACGCTGACCCGCAGCTCTCCGCCCACCGTGTTGCCCGAGGCACCTCCCTCGATGAGCACACCCGAAGCCTGATTTGGAATCGCATCGCCCCCGCGGGTCTCGCCAATCAGATTCGCCGCGATCTGGTTCCCCAGCGAGAGCGGCCCGCGCACGACCACGCCCGGCCCGCTGCTGTCGACGATGACGTTCTGTCCGTCGACTCCGAAGTCTCCCACCTGGTTCCGGGGCGAGTCGTCCAGGAGGACACCGAAGGGCGCATTCCCGACGTGCTGGCTCTCATCGGCGAGCACGCCGATCGTGTTGCCGACGACGCGGTTCCCGCTCCCCCGGTGGACCGTGACCGCGCCGAAGGTCTCCGCCGCCGGGCCGTGTCCGTTGGCCAGGAGCTGGTTACCGGGGCCCACCGTGCAGTCGATGCACTCCTTCAGGATCACGCCGCCGAGCTCGTTGCCCTCGTCCGTCCGCGAGAATCCCGGGAAGAAGTTCGGATCGAAGAAGAAGAAAGGAGCGCTGCCGATCTCGTTTCCGACGATCTCGATGCCCTGGCTGCCCTCCACGTAGCACCCCACCTGATTCCGGAGGATGAGGTTGGCTTCCCCGGGTCCGGGTCCACCGATCACCTGATCCGCGGATCCGCCGCCCACGAGCACCCCCACCCCACGCGGAGTCTGGAGCAGCGGATCCACCGCAGCGGCGTCC
This sequence comes from Myxococcota bacterium, assembly GCA_046754285.1. Taxonomy (GTDB): domain Bacteria; phylum Myxococcota_A; class UBA9160; order SZUA-336; family SZUA-336; genus JBHHVJ01. The sequence continues at coordinate 3,183 of JBHHVJ010000074.1, forward strand.
GGGTCGAAGTGGTCCACGATCACGTTGCCGATGATGCGGTTGCCCGCCGCGGGGCTCGTCGCAACGACGCCGTCGATCTCGATGCCCGCACGCCGGTTTCCCGAGAAGAAGTTCTCCTCATCGAAGCCCGTCCCGCCGATGCGATTGGCGACGGCCGAGCCCCGGAGCAGCACCCCGACCTCGTTCCCACCCTGAAAGTCTCCAAAGGTGTTGTTCTGCACCACGTTGCCACCGGTGCGCGTCGCTCCCTTCGGAAAGCTCTTGAGGGGATCCGTCCCCGACTCGATCAGGACGGCCGCGACGTCATTGGTCCGAAAGATGTTCCCGGAGGATCGGCCCCGCAGCCCGATCACGTTCGCGAAGGCCTGGTCGGCGATGTGGATGCCGATCCCGTTGGGCATGGCGAGGACGCGGTTGCCGCTCAGGGGGACTGTGCCCACGTGGGTGGCCGCCACGACATTGCCTTGAGTCGTGGGACCGCTGATCAGGATACCCGGCTGCACGGTGTGGTTCACGACCACGACGCCGCGCCCCAGGGTGCCGATCTCATTCCCGTGGGAGCCGTCGGTGATCGCGATGCCGCTCATGCCGTTCGGAGCGGCACGCGGCGGATCGCGGGGACCTCCAATTCCACCCTGCGTGATCCCGACGTGGGTGCCGTCGATGACGATGTCGTGAACACCGCCCCCTTCCAGCCAGATGCCGTGTCCGAGATTCCCTCCCACGTGACTCAGCGACACAGCGGGATCCGGATTGAAGAACTCACCGATCACGCTCTCGGATACGTTCTGGCGCAGGTGGATCCCGTGGCCCGTATTGCCGGCCAGCGTCCCGTCCTCGTCATAGCCCACGTCCACGTGGGCCACCCGGTTCTGCGTGGAGCTCGCGCCCTCGAGGCGGATGCCGTCGCCGAGATTCGCCGTGACGCGCAGGAAGCCGATGCGTGTGTTCCCGGCCTGTGTGTGAACGCCGTGGCCCAGATTGCCGTCAATGTGGAGAGCGACACGGGAGGGAGGCCTGACTCCGAAGGGCAGCCTCCCGTCCGGCAGGCCGACCGCGTTGTGTACGGAAGTGCCGTCCAGGATCGCCACGCCGCCGAGCCCATTCCCTCCGACGTCTCCACAGGCCAGCACGTTGAAGCTCGCCCCCGCCTCGGCGCGCAGGCCGTAGCCCCCGTTGTCGCGGACGTGGGTGAGCACGGTGATGCTGAGGCCGTTCGGGTCGAAGAACGCATCCAGCTCGGCCAGGCACTGGTTGAACGCGACCTCGGCTCCCGTCATTCGCACACCGTCTCCGGCACAGCGGACGACCGTCACGTCCTTGAGGAGGTTGAACGAGGAGGTTCCGTCGAGCCGGATACCGTCCCCGCCACAGTCCTCGATGTGGAGATCGGAGACACGGGAGAAGCTCACATCGGTGAGGTGCAGGCCGTGGCCGCCCCCTCCCTTGAGTGTCCCGGTGAGGAAGGTGACGTGAATGTCGATGAAGCTCGCTCCGACCGCCCGCAGGACCGGCCCGGGCACGCCGCGGGCGTCGAGCACGGGCGGAAGCCCGAGCGTATCGAAGCTCGTCAGAGGCGGGAGCGGGCTCGTGAGCACGATCGTGCCGCCCGGCACATTCGAGGTCGTGATCCGGTCCGCCAGCCCGTCGCCGAAGAGGTCGGGATCGAGCGAGTTCGGGTTGATGAAGCTGGCCTCCCTCTCCGTCGGAAGCCGCAGGAGCGTGCCGGAGGCCCAGCCCATGGCCTCGCGGAGTGTCACGAAGTCGTCTGCGAGGGTGTTATCGAGAAAGCTGTTCGCCGCGATCAGCGATCCGGGCTGACCCTGCGCCGGCTCGGGGGTCACCGGGAGCTGCGCGGTGTCGCGGAAGACGTTGTTGACGTCATCGGTGATCCGCACCCGAATCGTGCTCGCGAGATTGATCCCGGGCCAGCGCACGGTAATCAGAGTGGGCGTGACGGTAATCGGCTTGAGCTGGTTGTCGAAGCCCTGGGTCCGGATGATCACCTGGTTGCGCAGCAGATGCTGCGAGAAATTCTGCCCGACCAGCTTGAGGATGCTGCCGGCCACGGGTGTCGCTGGCTCCACCGAAGTCAGGATCGGGTCGGGGAGAACACGGAATTTCTGGTAGGGCGGCGCGAGCCGCGAGGTGGAGCTCCTTCCCATTCCAGGGACGCGGACCGTGATCTCTCCCGAGCCGCTGCGGGCGGTCTCGGGAACCTGAACCGAGAGCTCGCTCGGGCCGGCCGTGAGCACGGTCGCCCGGGCCGTCTCGATGCGATTGGGATCGGTGCTCAGCGGTGGGTTGAACTCGACGATGTTCTGCGCCGGCACTGCCGAGAAGTTCCGGCCGCGGAGCTTCACAACGACGCCGCGGTGCCCCGAGGTCGGTGAGAAGCTGGTGATCTCCGGCCTCCAGGGGTTCCCGACCACGACGGTGGAGCTCTCCACCGCCTGAACCATGTTCACGTTGGGCAGGTGGGGGAAGTTCGTCAGGGCGAGCGTTCGGTTCGCGAAGTTCACACCTGCGGCGATCTTGCCCGGGACGTCCACCAGCGCCACCGCCACCTTGCCCACCATGGGCAGGAACCGAGCATTCAGCAGACCCTTGGAGACCCCGTCCTTGACCTTGTCGAAGAGCGCCTCGAAGGTCGCCTTCAGGGACTCGGTGAGGATGGTCTTCATCAGCTGCGGGTCGACCGAGCCCCCGATGACCTGCTTCGCCAGCCCCTTGTCGACCGCGGAGGTGATGGAGATGGCGATCGACAGGATCTCGCGATCCTTCAGGATGTCCGAGAGCTTCAGGAACACGCTCAGCGCATCGAAGGAGGCAAGCACGATGTTGAGCGTGGTCATCCGCAGGGCCTCGCGGCGGCCGGAGGGCAGGTTCGCGATCAGAGGATCCTGATCGGGGAAGTACGCGCCCCCGTGCTTGCGGACGATGTACAGCGCCGCACGGTCGGCGGGGACGCGCAGCTCCGGATCCGGAATGAAGACCTTGCTGATCGAGTCCTTGATGAGCTTGAAGATGTCGAGCTTGTCCAGGCTGCTCGAGGAGCCGACGATGATTCTCGAGATCGGCCTGGCGCGGGCCCGCGGGTACGCGCTGACGTAGTCGGCCGTGAGAGCATCGACGTCGCTCTTCCCGCCGGGAAAGGCGGACGGGTCGAGCTCGTAGACGCTCGCGCTCCAGTCGAGCGGATTATTGGTGATCTTCAGCGGCCCGATCTGGGCCAAGGGGGCGACGTCGTACTTGAAGCGCAGCATCGGGACGCCCTTCGCGTCGTTCTTCGTCCCGGCGATCCGCTTCACGTCGAGCCGGTTGAGGAGGCGCCGGTTCACGAGCTCGCGCAGATCCCGAGGCTGGCCGGTCGCGAAGCCCAGGACCTGGCTGACGAAGTCGTCGCGCACGCTGCCCGCGGCCGGCTCGCCGGAGGCGGCGGCCAGGGTGCGGCTCGAGGCGATGCTCTCCAGCTGCTCGAGGAGCGCACTGCCCGCGGCCGCGACCCGGTCCCCGAGCCGCGGGCTCGCCACGTAATCACGGCCAGCCTCGAGCTCGTCGTGAATGAGCTGCTCGAGCGCAGCGGTTTCGGGCAACGCGGCGAGCACGGCGAGCCTGCGCGCGGCCTCGGCCGGATCGGCATCGAAGATGTCGGGCAGCATGAAGACCAGGCCGAGCGCGGTGCTCTCGGCCCCGAGCTCGACCTCCGATACGTCCTCGCTGGCGACCGCGAGCAGCACGGGGTCGGCCGCGGTCACGCCCCCGATGACCAGGTCGGGCTCACCGCGTGCGACACGCACGCGGAAAGCGGGCCCTGGGCCCTCGTCATCGCCGTAGATCGTACCCACGCCGTACGAGCTCGTATCGATAGGAAGCGACGCCGCGAAGCGCGCTCCGATCTCCCGGAGCACGGTGAGCGAGCGCGCGTGCGTGACGGGCTCGCCGTCGATGCCCTCGCGCAGCACGACGGGTCCGGTCTGCGCAGCGGAGGGGACCTCGAAGCGCAGGAAACCCGGCTGAACCTCCAGAACGCTGGCGGGAGCACCCGCCACCGTCACGCTGTACTGGAGGAAGGGGTCGAAGGCGTCCCCGAGCAGCCGAACGCTGTCGCCGGGCGCCGCGAAGCTCGGCTCCAGCGCCTCCAGAACCGGGAGCACCGCTCGCGCGTCAGCGACGGCGACGATCCACCAGGTGAGCCCGACGCTCAGCCGGGCGGCGTACGACCGAATCAGCCGCGCCCCGCAGCTTCCCCGTCCCATGCCCCATTGTGGCGAGCGCGACGAGCGCTCTGTCAAGCCTCCAGCCGAACACCCGCGGCTCGGGCTCGGCCGAGGCTGGCCGCGCGGGTCCGATGGCTCGCTCCGCTTCCGCGAATGCAGCCACCGGGTTGCGCTCGGGAACGGGTTCCTCCATTATGGAGGAATTCAGGAGGAACCCATGGCGACTCTCAATATCAAGAATCTGCCCGAGCGCCTCTACGAGAAGCTACGGGCCCGGGCGAGGCGACACCACCGCTCCATGGCTCAGGAGGTGACTCATATCCTCACCCGGGTGCTCGAGGAGCCGGAGCCCCTCTCCATTCTCGAGCTTCAGGGCCTCGGCAAGGAACTCTGGTCGGACGTCGGCGCCGCGGCGCACGTGGACGCGGAGCGGCGTGCGTGGGACTGATCGATGAGGTCGGTGAGGGGCCGGCGGCGCTCGACGCCGTGGCATTCATCTACTGGATCGAGGAGAACCGCGACTACCTCGACCTCGTGGCCTCCATCTTCCAAGCGGCCGATGACGGAGACATCGAGATCGTCTCCTCGGCCCTGACCCTCCTCGAGGTGCTGGTCGTCCCGTACCGAGCGGGGCAGCTCCACCTCGCCGATCGCTATGAGGCGTTGCTGACACGCGGCCGGAACGTCCGGTTGCTGGACATCGACCGCGCACAGCTACGGGCCGCGGCGCAGCTCAGAGCGATCCACCGCCTGCGCACGCCCGACGCCCTGCAGCTGGCGGCCGCGCTCTCCACGCGCTGTACCGTCTTCGTCACCAACGACCGGAGGCTGCCCGAGCTCCCGGGCCTGCAGATCCTCCAGCTACGCGACTACGTGTAGGTGACCGCGCCCGTACATCGCGACCACGCACGCGCCCCCGAGACCGAGGTTGTGCTGGAGCGCCACCGCGGCGCCGTCGACCTGACGCCTCTCGGCCTGCCCCCGGAGCTGCCACACCAGCTCCGCGCACTGGGCGAGACCGGTCGCCCCGATCGGATGGCCCTTCGAGAGCAGCCCCCCCGACGGGTTCACCACCCAGCGGCCGCCGTAGGTGCACGCGTCGTCCATCACGAGCTTCTCGCCTTCCCCTTCGGAGCAGAGACCGAGCCCTTCGTAGGTGATCAGCTCGTTCGTGCTGAAGCAGTCGTGCAGCTCGATGACCTGCACGTCGTCCGGCCCGAGCCCGGCCTGCTCATAGACCCGGTATGCGGCACGTTCGGTCATCCCCATCCCCACCATGCCGATTCGCCCGCGTGAGAAGTCGTCCATCCGATCGGTCGTCATGGCCATGCCCAGGATCTCGATCGCACCCGGATGCGGATGGGCCTCGAGGTAATCCTCGCAGACGACCACCGCCGCGGCCGCCCCATCGCTCGTCGGGCAGCACTGGAGGAGCGTCAGCGGATCGTAGACGACGCGCGATGCCAGCACTTCGTGGAGCGAGTACGCCTCCTGGTATTGGGAGCGCGGGTTGTTGACCGAGTGGCGGTGATTCTTGACGGCGATCCGGGCGAAGGTCTCGGGCCGGGTTCCGTACTTCTCCATGTGATCGCGTCCGGCATCGCCGAACATGCGTGCCGCGATCGGGGCCTTGTTCTCCTTCTCGGTGTCTTCCGCGATCTTCTCGAGGCCCGGAAGCTGCTTCTCGAGCGGCCCCTTCTGCATCTTCTCGAAGCCGAGTGCGAGCAGGGCTTCGCTCTGACCGGAGCGGATCGCGTTGTAGGCCAGGAAGAGCGCCGTGGAGCCGGTCGAGCAGTTGTTGTGCAGGTTGTAGACCGGGATGCCGGTCATCCCGATTCCGTAGAGCGTCTGCTGGCCGAGTGTGCTCATGCCGTTGACGTACCCGCAGAAGGCCTGCTCGATCCGATCGTAGGCGACGTGGGCATCGCCGAGTGCGTCCTTGGCTGCGGCCCGTCCGAGCTCCCTGATGTCGCTCTCGCAGCGGGCAAAGCGGGTCATTCCGACCCCGATCACGAAGACCCGATTTCCGTTCGCCATCGATGCTTCTCCCCGGCTGGACCGGCGGCGGGCGCGGGCTTCCCGCCAGCGTTCCCGCTGCGCATTCGCGCTCGATGTGGTGGAATAGACGAAATCTGACGCACCGTCAATTTGGTCTCTGGACCTTGACGCGGATCCAGGCATCGGATCTCCGGGCCTCTACGGGCCGTGTCGTTCGTCGAAGAGCAACTCCGCCAGGCGGTCGTGGTGGTAGCCGGAAGGGCCCATGAAGGCGTCGCCCGCGTAGGCCCGGCGCAGTCGGAAATGGAGGTCGTGCTCCCACGTGTAGCCGATCCCTCCGTGGACCTGGAGGCCGGTCCGGGCACAGGCACGGGCGGCGAGCCCGGCCTCGGCCTTGGCACCGTGAACCGCCCTGTGGCGATCGGCGTCGTCGGCGTCCACGCACATCGCCGCGTACGAGACCGCGGCGGCCGCGCGCTCCAGCTCCAGGGCGGCGTCCACGAGCTCCCATTGCAGCCCCTGAAACGACCCGATGGGCCGGCCGAACTGCACGCGCTCCTTGGCGTACTCCACCGAGGCGTCCA
>JBHHVJ010000075.1:0-9800 GCA_046754285.1 Myxococcota bacterium
GGCCGCGCAGCGGCCGGGCGAGCGTCCCCGCTGAGAGAGCCCGAAGAGGACGAACAACAGGGCCAGCAGCGCCGGGGCGAGCACCGCCGTCATGTCGCGCTCAACAGGCCGGCGAAGCCCATGAAGCCGAGAGAGAGGCTGCCGGCGATGATGAGGACGAGGCCCATGCCCCGTGCGATGGAGGGGACATCGGCCAGCTCGGTCTCCTCGCGGATCGAAGCCATCAGGACGAGCGCGAGGGTGAGGCCCATGCCGGCGCCGAGGGCGAAGGCGAGGCCCTCGATGACGTCGTAGCCGCGATTGGTCTGGAAGATCGCCAGGCCGAGGATGGCGCAGTTCGTCGTGATCAACGGCAGGTAGATCCCCAGCTCCCGAAACAGCGCGGGGCTGATCTTCTTGATCACCGTCTCCACGATCTGCACCAGCGACGCGATCACCACGATGAACGAGATGATGCGCAGATAGGGGGCCCTCTCGAGGATGAACGCGTTCAGGAAGGAGACCGTCAACGAGGTCAGCACCAGCACGAAGATGTTGGCCGCACCCATGCGCAGCGCCGTCTCGATCCGGGCCGACACGCCCATGAACGGGCACAGGCCCAGAAACAGCGCCAACGTGAAGTTGTTGATCACCATGGCGGACAGGAAGATCCAGAAGAACTCGCTCATCGGGCTCCTCCTCGCGCGGTCGGGCTGCCCGACAACGGGATGTTCGCCGCCGCGCTCTCGACCCTCTCGGTCGGCGACGCCGGGGCACGCTCGGAGCGTCTCTCCTGCCACCACGCCAGGCCGAGCAGCAGCGCCCCGAGCGTGAGGAAGCCACCGGGCGGCAGGATCATCACGATCCACGGCTCGTACGAGGGGCCGAAGAGAGGCACGCCCAGGAAGCTTCCGCTGCCCAGCACCTCGCGCACCGCCCCCAGCATGAGCAGCGCGACGGAGAAGCCAACGCCGGTTCCCAGCGCGTCGAGCAGCGCCCTGCCCACGGGCCTCTTCGACGCAAACGCCTCCTGGCGGCCGAGGATCATGCAGTTCACGACGATCAACGCGATGAAGGCGCCCAGCGCCTTGTGGATGGTGGGCACCAGGGCCTGGAGGCAGAGGTCCGCCAGCGTGACGAACGTGGCGATGATGAGGATGTAGACCGAGATGCGAATCTCTCCCGGGATGAAGCGCTTGCCCAGCGAGACCAGCAGGCTCGATCCGCACAGCACGAACAGGGTCGCCAGTCCCATCGCCAGGCTGTTCTCTACGTTGTTGGTCACGGCCAGCGCAGGACACAGGCCGAGCATCTGGATCAGGACCGGATTCTCACGCCAGATTCCGCGCAGGAGGTCCTCCTGCTGCGTCGTCTCCTTCATCGCGAAGCCTCCAGGAAGTGCGCCTCGATGGGTGCGCGCAAGCGCGCGAGCGATTCATTGATGATGCGCACGACAGCGCGCGAGGAGATGGTGGCGCCGGTGATCGCGTCGATCTCGCCGGGGGTTCCGGTCGCGCGCTTGACTGCTTCGAGCGGCGGCACCGCCTGCTCGAACTGGGCCACGAACGCGAGGTCCTTCTCGATCTTGTCGCCGAGGCCCGGCGTCTCCCGGTTGTCGAGCACCTTCATCCCCAGCAGCTTCCCGGTGGCGGGATCGAAGCCGTAGATGAGCGTGATGGTGTCCTGGAATCCCGCCGCCGCGGCCTTGACGGCCACGCCCGTCGCTTCGCCGTCGGCGTCGAACCCGATGTAGATCTTCTCGGCGGTGGCCGCCGCCGCGGCGTCCGGAGGCGATTCGAATACCCTCTCCGACGTCGCGTAGAGGGTGTCGTAGCGCACCGGATCGTTCAGCACGAAGCTCACCGCGCGCCGCAAGACCCGGGCCTTGTACGCCTCGATGGGGCCGAGCGTGACGGTGAAGACCACGACGATGAGCAGGCCCGCCAGCGCGCCCGCGCCGCCGAGAGTCGCGACCATCCGGAGCGGCGAGGTCTGCTCGGCGGCCGTGGGGAGCGTGCCGGCGCCGGGGTCGGCTTCGCTCACGGCTCCCTCCCCGCCTCGAGCGCGCCGAAGGTGCGCGGCTGGGTGGCGCGATTGATGAACGGCACGAGGGCGTTCATCAGCAGGATGGCGTACATGACGCCCTCCGAGAGCCCGCCCCAGATGCGGATCACCACCACCAGCACGCCGATCCCCGCCCCGAAGATCGCGCAGCCTCGGTGGGTCACCGGAGAGGTCACCATGTCGGTGGCCATGTAGACGGCTCCCAATATCAAGCCGCCCGAGAAGAGCATGAAGACGGGCCCGGGGTAGCGCGCGGCGTCGAGCCCGTGGAGGATGACGGAGAGCAGTGCCACGCTGCCGAGGACGCTCGCCGGGATGCGCCAATCGAGATGCTTGCGCGCGGCGAGGTAGAGGCCACAGAGCAGGATGATCAGGCCAGAGGTCTCGCCCAGCGAGCCGCCCGTCGTGCCCAGCATCAGGTCCCAGCTGGGCGTCGCAGTCTGCTCGAACTTCATCAACCCGAGCGGGGTGGCGCCGGAGAAGGCCTCGGGGACCTGGGGGCTCATCAGCGGAAGCGCGAGGTTGTCACCGCGCAGACTCCACCAGCTCTCTGGGCGGACCGGCCAGGTGGTGATGGCGACCGGAAACGCGGCCTGAAGGAAGGCGCGCCCCAGCAGCGCCGGGTTGAAGACGTTCTGGCCGAGACCGCCGAAGACCAGCTTGCCGAAGCCGATCCCGAAGGCGCCGCCCAGGAAGGCCATCCAGAGCGGAATGCCCGGCGGCAGCGTGAGTCCGAGCAGCAGGCCCGTGATGGCGGCGGATCCGTCGCGCAGCGACCTCACTCCCCCGCCTCCCAGCAGCGACTCCGGCGCCAGGGCCCCCGCGGTGCTCGCCGCCAGGACGAGGATCGCGCTCGGGCCGAAGAAGGTGATCGCGCTCGCGACCACCGGCGCGAGGCTCGCCACCACCGACCACATGATCGCCGGCGTGCTGTCTCCCCCCTTGATGTGGGGCGAGGCGCTCACGATCCGGATCGGGGCCGTCATGCCGCCGGCCGACGCCGCAGCGCCGTCTTCGCCGTGGCGAAGAGGTGGCTGAGCGGGATGTTCGAGGGGCACACGTAGGAGCAGCAGCCGCAGAGCATGCAGTCCATCAGGTGATGCGAGGTCATCTCCGGCCAGCGCTCGTTGATCGCCAGCTTGCCGAGGCGCTGGGGGTTCAGGAAGACCGGGCAGGCGTCGAGGCAGCGGCCGCAGCGGATGCAGGGGTAGCTCTCCTTCGGGGGCGTCTCGCCCTCACTCAGCACGAGTACGCCGCTCGTGCCCTTCAGCACGGGCACATCCAGGCTCGCCACGGCGATGCCCATCATCGGGCCGCCGAAGATGATCTCGCTCGCGCCGTTCGCGAGGCCGCCACTCCCGGCCAGCAGATCGCGGAGCTTGGTGCCGACGGGCACGATCCAGTTCCCCGGCTCGCGAACACCGGGGCCCGTGACGGTCACGATGCGCTCGATCAGGGGGAGGCCGGTCTCGAAGACCTCGGCGAGGGTCGCCACCGAGCCCACGTTCTGGACCACCACGCCGACCTTGCCGGGAAGCCCGCCGGAAGGAACCTCGCGATCCAGCAGCGCCTTGATGAGCATCTTCTCGGCGCCCTGGGGATACTTGGCTTCGAGCCCGCGCACCAGGATGTCGAGGTCCGCGGGCGCCGCTGCCCGCATCGTCTCGATGGCATCGGGCTTGTTGTGCTCGATCCCGACGACGGCGCGCTGGATCCCCAGACATCGCAGCATGATGCGAATGCCCAGGTAGATGCGCTCGCTGTACTCGACCATCACGCGGTGGTCCGAGGTGAGGTAGGGCTCGCACTCACAGCCGTTCACCAGCAGGGTGTCGATCACCTGGTCGGAGGGAGGAGAGAGCTTGACGTGCGCCGGAAACGCGGCCCCGCCGAGCCCCACGACACCGGCCTGCTGCACCGCTGCGACGATCTCCTCGCGCGGCAGATCCTCCCAATGCGGCACCAGGCGCCGGCGCGGTGTCTGTGCGGCGTAGCGGTCCACGGCGACCCGCACTGCGGTCTGGTACGAACCGCTCGGATGCGGCCAGGGTCCGATCGCGGCGACCCTTCCCGCAGCCGAGGCGTGAACCGGTGAGGAGATGAAGCCCTGCGCGGCGGCGATCATGTCACCGCGCTCGACGCGGTCCCCGACGCGCACCATCAGGGCCGCGGGCGCCCCGGTGTGCTGCTGAAGGGGCAGGACGATCTCGTCGGGAAAGGGCAGGCGGCGGATCGGGCTGGCCGCCGTCAGCTCCTTCGCATCGCCCGGATGCACGCCACTCTGAAATGTCGATTTCCTGGGCACGATCGAGTCAGTTGAAGCGCTTTGCGCGCTCGATGAGCTTGTCGAGATCCCTTTCGTTGGCGTCGAGAGGTGTCCCCGGATGGATGATGTCCGCGGGGCATGCCTCCGCGGCCATGACGAGCTGCTTGAAGGTTCCCAGGCGTGCATCCGCGATGTAGGCCTGCTTGTTCTCGTCGTAGGCGAACATCTGCTTGTTCAGCTTGATGCAGTCGTCACAGCTGGTGCACAGCTCGGTGTCGATGTAGGGCTCCATGCGGAGGTCGTCATCGTCGTCGGCCTCCCCGGCGGTCTCCTCGGCGAACCCGACCGCGGCCGCCGTCGGGGTCGACGCGGGAGTTGGAGCGGAGGCCACCAGCTCTTCCACCGTCGGCACTTCGGGGGCCTCGACCGCCGTCGGAACCGGTGCGGCGACGGAGGTGCGCGCCGGCAGCGCGTCTGCCTGCTCGAGAATCTGCGCGACCGTCAGGTCGGCCCCGCTGCGAAGCAGGCCCTCGGCGATGCGCCGCGCGACGAGCTGTGGGTACTGGGCCCTGAGGTCCGTCAGCTTGGTGTCGTACTCCGCGCGCAGCGCCTCGCTCTTCCGATCGAAGTCGGCTGCGGCCTCGGCCTCCGCGGTGCTTCGGGCCACCGACGAGATCACGACTCCGGCCATCTCTCGAAGCCGGTGCCAGAAGCCGAGGCGCTCCTCGGCCAAGGCCACGATCTCCGCCGATACGGCGAGTCGCCCGAGCTGCTGATCGGCGTCTGTCGTGTAGATGAAGGGAGACTTGCCCTCGCGATCCGCGGGAGAGATCTCGAGGTACTCGTGGAAGGGGACCCACTCCGTGTCCGAGCCCTCCGTGGGCACCGGATGGAAGTGCTTCCTGAAGCGGGCCTCGTGGATCGCCCAATCCGCGGTCGTCACTGGGATCGTCATCGTCCGGTCTTCCCACGCACCGTCGCCATCCCGCTCGCGATAGCGGAGCTCGTAGGTCGGCCAGTCGTCCTCCAGGGCCGGGTTGCCTTCGAGGTCGAGGCAATCCGCCAGCTCGGGTCCGCCTTCGGGGTCGTAGACGAGGTGCGGGACGGCGCGGCTCTCCAGTGCCATGCGCGCCGCGTCCGGTGCCGCGCTGTCGCCGATCCCCCACTCGACAGGGCACGGTGTATTGAGGATGAAGATCGAGGGCCGTCGGGCGCGCAATCCTCTGAGGACGTTTCCGATCAGGTGGGACGGCGCCCCCTGCGAGGATTGCACGACGAAGGCGCCCCGGTGCGCGATCGCGAGCAGGGCGAGCTCCTTGCGCTGCTCCTCCTTGCCGTGCTGGCCCGGGCCGAACCCGGCCATGTCGGAGACCTGACCCAGGAAGCCGCTCGTGCACGCCTGTCCGCCGGTATTCGAGTAGACCTGCGTGTCGACGACGAGCACCCGGATCGGCTTGTTGGTCGCCAGCAGCCGCGAGAGGTTCTGGAAGCCGATGTCCATCATGGCGCCGTCGCCGCCCACTGCGAACAGCGGCGGGCAGAGGGCGAACTCGTCGTCCGTGAACTGCTCCCAGTCGAACTTCGTGAAGAATTCCTCGTGGGTCTCGGGGTCGTACTCCCCGGCGAGCTCCAAGCGGGCGCGGCGCACGGCGACGAAGCCGTCCGCCATCTTGCGCATATGTCCTTCGAAGAGGCCGATGGCCAGCGAAGGCGCGTCCTGGAAGAGATGATTCGCCCACGGGAAGGGGTAGGGGTTGAAGGGATAGGTGGAGCCCCACACCGAGCTGCAGCCCGTGGAGTTCGCGAAGCCGGCCCTCGATCGCCCCTTGCCGCTCGGGCCCTCGGTATAGCGCCAGCGCAGATCCTGGAGCTCTCGCGACATCTCCAGCATCCGCGCGACCCGGGTCTGGTGCTCGCCTCCGGCCTGCAAGCTGGCACCGCCCGTGTCGTCCTTCGCGATCGCTTCGAGGTCGGCTTCTGCGGCGACGAGACCGCGCGCCTTGGCGTCGAGGCCGGCAATCAGCTCATCGAGCTCGCGAACATGGGCTTCGACGCGGGGGATCAACAGCGCGTTGACTGCGGAGAGCACGAGGTGGACATCCGTCTTCTCGCCACAGCCCATGCAGGCGCTGTCGCCGCCCACGGTGGACAGGTAGTTGCGCTGCTTGAGGAGCAGCGACGAGAGTACGCCGATGCCCTCCTCGAGGTTGGAGATGTTGACGTAGCGGTCGTTCGTCTCGGGGAGCTTCTTCCAGAGCGCCCAGTTGTTGCGGAGCCGCTCCACCAGCTCGTCGGTCTGCCGGATCGTGCGCAGCGCGTCGTCGGCACACACCTCGACGCAGATGTCGCAGCCCTTGCAGGTTTCGGGGTTGATGGTGACGGAGAGCAGACCTCCGCTGCCCTTCTGCTTGCGCTCCGGCAGATCGAAGAAGGGGCCGGTCTTGGCCACGGGGAAATCGGCCAGCGCCGAGTAGACGGGGGCCCACTCCGCATCGAGCTCGGCGCGCCGCTCCGGCGCGGGATCGAGCTTGTGGATCACGTTCTTGTACGCGAGCGAGAGCACCTCCCCGATGTTGTGGAAGGGGACGCCGGTGAGGATCTTGTGCGCCTCCTTGTCGAGGTGCTTGACGATCTGCTTGAGCCGGTTCATCGCGAGATCCGGGCCCTTCACGTGCTCGATGGCCGCCCTCAGCAGCTCGTCCACGGTGTTGACCACGCCCGGGATCGCGGTGTCCGGGCACTGTGTCCAGCACTTGCCACAACCCGTGCATTTCTCCGGGATGAATTCGGGAACCGAGAAGCGCATCTCGGTCATGTCGCGCATGGCGCTCGTGGCCGCGGGCATGGCGCTGAGCGCCGTGAAGGGATCCGCGATCGGATCCTCGCCCAGCTGATAGAGGGAGCCCACCTGCTCCCAGAAGCGGCCGGGGTTCGCGATGCCGTCGCGCCAGCCGGCACCGTCGAGGATCTCGGGCATCACGGGCGGCGTCTCTGGATCGTCCACGCTCGCCACCTCGATCCCGGTGTCGACGCGCTGCACCTCCTGATAGCCGCGTTGGATCACCCGAAGATTGTCGCTGACGACCCGCGGACCCAGGTGCCCGAACTTCTTCTCGAGCTGGGAACGGATGCCATCGAAGAGGCGCTCCTCTTCGAGGCCGGCGGCCTGCACCAGCGAAGATGTCCGGAAGAAGGCGCCCATGAAGGCGGCGCCCTGCATGCGGAAGCGCAGCTCGGGACTCGAGGCCTCATCTTGTGCGATCGCGAAGCCGTCGAGGCAGTAGACCTCGATCTCCTGCTCGCGAATCGTGCGGCGAGCTCGCTCGGGAAGCTCGTTCCACAGCTGCTCGGCGCCGCGGTCGCTCTGGATGATGAAGGCACCGCCGCGACCCATGCCCGCGAGCGGGTCGGAGTGGTGGAAGACGTTGCCGTCTGGCGCCAGCACGACGCTCACGTGCTTGAGCTCGCAGTTGGTGCGAATGGGAGCCTTGGCGAGGCACGCGTAGAACGTGGTGGGCTGTCCCTTCTTCTCGGAACCGTACTTCGGGTTGGCCTTCATGAAGAGCCCGAGCAGCGCGCTCGCCGTGCTGGCCAGGTTCTTGCCCATCGTGATCGCGCCCCAGCCGCCCACCGAGTGGATGCGCAGGGAGATCCCGCCGCTCGGGATGAGGTCGACGTCGGGGCCCCGCTCGAGTGCCAGCTCGCCGACGCCCGGGTAGGCGGCCTTGATCCGCTGCTGCCAGATCTCGAGCTTCGGCAGGTCGGTGCCCGATCGGATGAAGTCGATCCCCAGGTAGAACTGCCGGCGCCCGGCGCCGCCTTCCAGCATGTTGTCGACGGCGGCGATCAGGTCGGCCGGTTGCAGGTCGCGGCTGCCCATCCCGTAGGAGCCGGAGTAGAACTCGGGGATCTCATCGGGCGCGCAGGCTGCGATGCCCTCGTGCGGCACGCCCGTGCGCGCGCGCTGGTTCTCCATGCCCTTCGCCATGGCGGCGCGAATCTCCCGGAGCAGCGGTAGGTCGGCGGCCAGGGGCTGGTCGGTGCGCTCGAGCACGCAGACGGCCCTCTTTCCGCGCAGCAGCTTCGTCACGAGATCGCTCGGAAAGGGGCGGAACATGGTCTGGTTCAGCACGCCGACCTCGAGGCCCCTCGTCTCGCGCAGGTGGTCGACGACCGCCTCCGCGTTCGCGACGAGCGAGCCCTGCCCGACGATCACGTACTTGGCGTCCTCGAGGCGGTAGCCGGACGCACGGGCGTACTTCCTCCCCGTGAGCGCGGCATACTCTGCGAAGACGCGGTCGGCCAGGCTCTCGATGTGGTCGAAGTAGAAGGGCCGCTGGGCCGCGACCCCCTGCGCGTAGCTGTCCTGGTTCTGTACCACGCCGAGCATCGCGGGATAGTCGTAATCGAAGAGCTCGGGGATCCGGCGCCGTGTCTCCCCGAAGACCATCTGCTGCGCCGCCGTGGGTGACTCGATGAGGTCCGAGGGATCGCCCAGGAACTCCTTCACCAGCTCGCGCTCGGGCCGGCGGAACGTCTCGATGGTGTGGCTCGTGAGGAAGCCGTCCTGGGCGCAGATACCCGGGTTGAGGGAGAGCTCGGCGATGCGGTGCGCGATCAGATTGAGGTCGGCGACCTCCTGCACGTCCTTCGCGAAGAGCTGGAAGAAGCCGGTGTCGTCGACCGCGTGGTAGTCGTCGTGCCCCGCGTGCACGTTGAGCGCGTGCTTGGTCATGGCCCGGCAGGCGATGTTGAGTACGTACGTCAATCGCTTGCCCACCGCCGCATAGAGGGACTCGTGCATGTAGGCGATGCCCTGACCGCTCGAGAAGTTGGTCGAGCGAAGGCCCGTCATGCTCAACCCGGCCATCACACCGGCCGCAGCGTGCTCGCCCTCGGGCTCGAAGAAGATCAAGCTGCGGCCGTTCGCGTTCGTCACGCCTTCGGCGACCGCGGCGGCCCAACCCTCTCCCATCTGTGTGGAGGGGGTGATGGGATACGCGCCGGCCGCCTCGCTGGCGGCCGTCTCCACGCCCACCACGGCCCCGCTGCCGTCGTCGCTGCTCTGGATCCCCGGGTACTTCACTTTGCTGGGCTCTCGTCGCTCACGCATTAGAGATCTGTCTCCGCCCTAGAAGCCTGACGCCTGCAAATCCACGGTCGCGGGCGCTTCGGTGTGCTCCTCTGGCTGGGCGAATCGCTGGGCACTCTCGACCCAGACGATCGCGTTGGTCGGACAACGCTTCGTGGCGTCGGGCGCCTCGAGCCCGGACTTCGTGGTGTCGATGACGGCGAGGCCCCCCACGATGTCGATCAGCCCCTCCGCAGCGTCGAGGGCACACTTGCCACAGCCGTTGCACGCGACCGCGCACAGCGCTTCTGCCTCTTCGCCCTCGAGCTCGCTCCTGCACTGCACGATCAGGTGTTGCTCGAGGGGCATGAGGACGAAGAGATCCTTCGGGCAGGCGTCGACGCAATCTCCGCAGGCGGT
>JBHHVJ010000076.1:0-9764 GCA_046754285.1 Myxococcota bacterium
CTGAAATCCCCGCACCGCAAGCGCTCGTAGCGCTCCACTGAGGGCGGCTCCGAGGAGCCGTTGACGGGAAGCGGCGCGTCGGTCGCCAGGTCGAAGCGCGCGTCGATGCGTCCATCGAAGTCCGTGTCCTCGTCTTGGATGGTGGCGTGACCCCCCGAGTAGGTGATCCAGACGTCCGGCTTCCGGTCGCCGTTGGTGTCCGCCTCGAGCCGGATCGGAGCGCCGTCGCGGAAGAGCTGCCTGCGGTCGGCCCAGCCGTCTCCCGTCGTGTCCTCGAGCGACAGCTCCACCTGACCGTCGCGGAAGCGCAGCCTCTCCCGCGGCGTGCAGCGGAAGGTCGGCTGGTTCCGCTCGTCGAAGAGCGTCAGACGATCGGGCTTGCCGTTGCAGTTGCGGTCCTCCTCCTGTCGCACGATGCGCTCGCCGCCTGGCGCGAAGTGGAAGACGATGTTCGGCTTCCTGCAGCGACCGCGCGCCTCAGCCTGGACCCGCTTCCGCCCGTTCTCGAAGTACTCCCAGACGTCGATGATCCGGTTCCGATTGGTGTCGACCTCGCGACGGATCACCGCCTCCCCGGCGAGATAGGTCCACGTATCGGGCTTGCAGTTCCCATCGGTGTCCAGGATTTCCCGCTTGAGCGCGCCCTCTTTGCCGAACTCCTGCGTTCGGTCGAGGCAGCCATCGCCGTTCGTGTCCTCACTGATCGTACGAGGTACGCCCGCCTGGAAGCGTGTCACGCGCAGCGGTGTTCCGTCCTCGTCCGGGTCCTCGATCTGCTCCACCGGCTGCCCGTTCGCGTCGTAGCGAACGACGATGTCCGCCCTTCCGTCTCCGTCCGTGTCCTGACGCTTCCGCGTCACGTGGCCGGACGAGTCGAGCTCCAGCCACTGGTCGGTCCTTCCGTCGCCATCGCTGTCCAGCTCCTGCGCGACCTGGCGGCCGCCCTCGAGCTGGATCGTGGCATCGAGTCGGCCGTCGAAGTCCGTGTCGCGCTCCACGCGCAGCGGGGTCTCACCCCGGCGATCCATGTGCGCGATCTGATCGATCTTCTGGTCCCCGTTGGTATCTCGCTCGACCCGCGCAATGCGGCCCTTCTCGAAGTACGAGAAGGTGTCCGGCTGGCCGTCGCCGTCGGTGTCCGCCTCTTGCCGCGTCACCACGTCGCTCTCGAAGAACGAGACCGTGTCCAGGTTTCCGTCGTGGTCGGTGTCCTCCTCCTGTCGCTGCCGTACGCCACGCGTGAGATGCACGACGGTGTCGAAGCGCCCGTCGAAGTTCGTATCGGTCTCGATCCTCTCGGGCTCACCGGCCGCGTAGACGGTTCGCTGATCGTACTCGCCGTCGAAGTTCAGGTCCTCACGCTGCACGACCGGCTGGCCATCCCGGTGGATCTTGAGGACGTCCGCCGTCCCGTCTGCGTTCGTGTCGATCTCCTCCCGGGCCGGGCGTCCCGCGGCATCCAGTTCGATCCAGAGGTCGATCGTGCCGTCCCCGTCGGCATCCAGATGCTGGCGCCGTGGACGGCCGTCCTGAAAGAAGCTGACGGCTTCGGGCTTTCCGTTTCGATCCTCATCCCGCTCCTCCCGGACGCGCACTTTGCCACTCTCGTCGTAGAAGATCCTTCCGCGTGGACGGCCGCGCGCATCGCGCTCGACCTCCACCTCGGCGCGCACGCCGTTCCGGTACCGCGTTGCGGTCTCGAAGATCCCGTCGAAGTCATCGTCGGCGGAGTCTCGCACCAGCTTTCCGTCCGCACCGTACTCCGCCCGGTAATCGGTCTCGCCGTCGAAGTTGCGATCCTCCCTCAGTGAGGCCGGCTTCTCATCCACGAGCTCGACGAAGCGGTCGGGCCGGCCGTCCAGGTTCGTGTCGGACTCCTGGCTGCTCCGACGCTCCCGCTCCAGCCGTGTCCAGGTGTCCACCCGCCCGTCCGCATTCGTGTCCGCAAGAACGCGGCGCCGCTCACCGGTCTCCGGGTCCAGCTCGATCCAGAGATCCGGCTCGCCGTCTCCCGTCGTATCCCGCTCCTGCTTCTCGAGCTTGCCCGCGGCGAGGAAGTTCCACAGGTCCACGCGGCCATCGTGATCCTCGTCCACTTCCTGGCGGATCGGCTCCCCTTCGGCGAGAAACTCGACGAACTCGGCCCGGCCGTCCCCGTTTCGGTCCTCCTCGCGACGGACCGGCTGTCCGCCCGCGTACTCCATGCGTAGATCGAAGTGGCCGTCCCCGTTCGTGTCCTCGCGCTGCTCGAGGAGCTCGTCCCCGTGGAAGCGGTAGCGGGCGTCGATGCGGCCGTCGAAGTCCCGGTCCTCCTCCTGGGCCGTGCGGAGACCTTCGCTGAAGTGCACCCAGGTATCGACGTCGCCGTCCGCGTTGGTGTCGGACTCGCGCAAGCGGAGCTCACCATCCTCGTGGTGCTCCGTCAGCTCGGGGCGGCCGTCCTCGTCCATGTCACGCGTCTCGCGCACGAGCACGTCGTTCTCGTACTCGCGACGTGTATCGATGCGACCGTCGTCTTCGCCGTCGATCTCCTCGCTCAGTCGTCCCCCGGCGGCATCGTAGTGAACCACCAGGTCCGGCTGGCCGTCCCCGTTCCGGTCACGGACCTGACGCACCTGCCGTCCGTCCTCGAAGTAGATCACCGTCTCGCGGTGGCCGTCGTCCTCGGCGTCGAGCTCCTCGCGAACGAGAGCGTCGTCCTCGAAGAAGGCGATTCGATCGATCTGGCCGTCGTGATTCGAGTCCGTCTCGGTCCGGACGCGCACGCCCTTCTCGTAGATGATGCGCAAGTCGAAGCGGCCATCGTGGTTGCCATCCTGCTCCTCGAGCTGCTTCTGGCCCCCGGGTGCGAAGAGCGCGCGCTTCTCGGGCCGTCCGTCCTCGTCCGAGTCCACGATGAGCTCCACGATCTCCCCGTTCTCGAAGCGGGCGATCTCATTGGGCTTGCCGTTGCCGTCTGGATCCTTCTGGAGCTCCCGCTTCTGGCCCTCACGGTAGATCACGATCTGGTCTCGGATGTCGTCGCCGGTCGTATCCTCGAGTTGACGGGAGGGGCGCCCCTGCGTGTCGAGCTCGATCCAGAGATCGATCTTCCCGTTTCGGTCCGTGTCCTGCTCCTGCCGGATCAGCTGCGGGCCGTCGAAGAACTGCCAGAGATCCACGTGACCATCGAAGTCCTCGTCCTTCTCCACGCGCATGGGCTTGGTGCCCCCCGCATAGAACTCCCACTGGTCGACCCGCCCGTCGTCGTTGGTATCGCGCTCGACGCGCGCGAGGTCCTCGTTCTCGTCGAAGAACTGGGTCATTCGTGCGGCTTGCGCAGCTCCGGGCAGCCACGGCACGCCGGTGAGCAGCAGCAAAGCAGCGACCGCCCGCATCAGTTTCCGTACAGGAATGTGGCGGCGATGGAGTGCTGGGTGAGGTAGAGGATCTCCGGAGGTGGCGGAGGGAACGGGCTCGCATGCCGGAACGCCGCCAGACAGCTCTCTGCGAGCGCCGGATCGTCGATGTGCTTGAGCTTGATTCCGTGGGCGGAGCCACCGCGATCGACTCGGAAGCTCAAGATCGCCCGGCCGGAAGCCACCTCCGGTGGGGTGTGCCAGCGGCTGTAGACACGCTCCTTGATCATCTCGAGGTAGGCCTGGCAGACTGGATCGCTGGCGCACTCCTTCTCGATGCCACCGATGCGGCCGCGCTCCCCCCGGCCATCCAGCATGCGGTCCGAGACGCCGGCCTCGAGTGCGGCGATCCGCGGACCGTCGGTCGTTCCGTCGATCGCGTTGGCCGAGAGCTCTCCGCGGGTCACGACCGGGGCTGGGAGCTCCACGGGCTGCGCGCTCGTGACGGGGCCCGAGGCCTCGAGGCGGCGCGGGCCGCCGCTGGCTCGGGCCGCCTGGATCTTGCGGACCTCGGGATTGATGCGGTCCACCTTGATCGGCTGGGCGTGGGTCTCCACCTCGGCGAAGACGCTGACCTTGCGCGTCTCCACCTCACGCCGCTCCACCCGCTTGGGTGCCTCCGTGACCTGGGTGGGGTCGACTTCCACCTTGCGGGCCTGGTCGAGCACGGGAACCGGTTTGAGCTGCCGCACCTCGGGCTGAGCGAGCTCGGTGAAGCGCGTCACGGAGGCGTCGATGCGCCGCTGCGCCAGCACCTTGCGGCGTTGCTTGCGCGGCTCGGGGACGGGCTTCTCCGGCTCGAGCATGCGCACGATCACGACCTCCTCCTGCTCGATCACCTGACCGAGCAGCAGGTTTCCGAGCAGCAGGAAGAGGCCGAAGTGGATCAGCAGCGAGAGGGCGAAGAGGCGCCGCTCCTCGCGGCGCCGGGAGGGCGAGGCGAACGGGTCGAACGGGGGCAGCGCCTCGGCGAGCTCGGCGGCCAGGGCGCCCCGCATCGGCATGCTGCGGTGGGCCATCAATCTTTGGATTCTCCCCCCTCCGGGTCTATTCGGACATCTGTGGAGTAACCCAAACCCCTCTCAACGGGACGCGGGGAGCCGAAGGTGCCGACCTCGGATCCCGCGCCGCCGGGCATAGATCACCCGCCTCGAAGCTACTTCTCAGGGCGCCGTGGGTCAACTCCGATCTTCAGCTAAGTCCATGGAAAATAATCGATTTTCAGATTTTCTCCGAGGCCGGTCGGGGGCCTGAGCCCGGCCTGGGCTCCGCGCCGCCTTGACAAGCGGCTCGGGCCCCATACCGTCCATACTGTGTAGATCTCGCCGCAGGGTCAGCGCGGCTTGAGTCCCCCCGGATCTGCGCCGATTTCCCCCGTAGAGGTGATGCTCTTGCTGCCCAGGGAGCCGGAAGAAGGGAAGATGGAGTGGGCCTGACGCTGGTTCAGCGCAGTGCCGGGCATCGCCCCCCCAAGAACCCCAAGATTGCGCTCGTGCTGGCGGGGGGCGCCGTCTCGGGAGGCGCCTTCAAGGTCGGTGGGCTCAAGGCACTCGACGAGTGCCTCGTCGACCGCAGCGTGACCGAGTTCGACAGCTATGTGGGCCTGTCGGCCGGTGCCTTCCTGGCGACCTCGCTCGCGGCTGGCATCACACCCGACGAGATGATCGGGGCCCTCGAAGGCACGTCGAGCCGTCTGGCGCAGCTCCGCCCCATCGACTTCTACAGCCCGAACCTGCGGGAGTTCATCAGCCGCCCCGCGGTCTTCACGGCCCGCATGCTGGGCTATCTCCCGGGCCTCGTGGTGGACCTGATCTCGGTGCTGCCCGAGCTGCCCTCGCGTCTTGGCTCTCGGGTCCGTCGCTTCGTGGACGAGCCGACCTACACGCGCCTGGAGTCGGTCCTCCTGAAGCTCTTCGACGAGGTCTCGCCCAAGCGGCAGATCCCCTCGCTCAGCTCGCTGCTCCCCTCGGGGCTCTTCGACAACTCCTCGCTGGAGCGCTGGCTGGCGTCGAACATGGCCAAGATCGGGATGCCCAACCGATTCGCCGACCTGTACCGCGAGACGGGACGGCGCCTGTACATCACGGCCACGAACCTGGACACCGCGGAGCGGATCGTCTTCGGCCCCGGCAACGATCACGGCCTGACCATCTCGGAGGCGGTCCAGGCCTCGAGCGCCTTGCCCGGTTTCTTCCGTCCGGCGCGCCTGAATGGCGTGGACTACGTCGACGGCGGGGTCCGCCGCACCGCGAACATCGATGTCGCGGTGGAGCACGGGGCGGACCTCATCATCTGCTACAACCCGTTCCGCCCTTTCTTGAACGAGACGCGGCCGCGAAACGGCCGGGCCCACTACCTGGCGGACCGGGGCTTCCGTACCGTGATCAACCAGGTGTTCCGCACGCTGCTCCACACCCGGCTCGCCCTCGGCCTGCGCACCTACCTGCACGACGAGCAGTTCCGCGGGGACATCGTCGTGATCGAGTCCCGTGAGACCGACGAGCAGTTCTTTGATCTGAATCCGCTCACCTTCTGGAAGCGCGCCGACGCCGTGCGGCACGGGTTCGAGTCGGTGCGCCGGACCCTCGCCGATCACGCCGCGGTGCTCACACCGATCTTCGAGTCGTACGGCCTGGGCTTCCGCCCGCCGCAGGACCCCGAGGAGCCCGCCCAGACCGAGAGCGAGCCGGAGAAGCCCCCCGAGGAGGAGGCTGAGCGGCCAACGATTCGCCTGGCGCCGGCCGGCTGAGCCGGAAAACGACCGAAAATCGGTGGCTTGTCAAAGCCCGGGGCAGTCGGGGACTTGAGCGACGGCGGCCAGGCTGGTACAATACAACTCAGCGAGCCACGTTCCGGTCGCCTTCGAAGACCGGCCCTTACCCCGCCCTGATCTAGGTGAGGCCGATGTGCACACTGATCGTGCTGGACCGGGTGGTCCCGGGCCTCCCGCTCCTGGTGGCCTCCAATCGGGACGAGTACTACGCACGTCCGGCCGCGCGGCCGGCCCGGATTCTGGCGGAGCCGGGGAGGGCGGGTGCCGGGATGCCGATCGTGGCTCCCCAGGATCTCGAGGCGGGCGGTACGTGGATGGGCGTCAATGCGTGTGGGCTCTTTGCGGGGCTGACGAACCGGGCCACAGCGCTGCGGCGAGCCAACCGGCGGTCCCGGGGTCTTCTGGTGCTGGACGTGCTGCAAGCGCCCACGGCGGAGGCGGCGGCGGAGAGAATGAGGGCAGGCTTGGAGGGGCAGTACAACCCTTTTCACATCTTCTACGGGGACGGGCACCAGAGCTTCCTGACCCGGCTGGACGAGCGGGGCTTTGAGACGCGGCCGCTGGAGCCCGGGGTACACGTGATCGGCAACCGGGATCCCGAGGATCCGGTGTGCGGCAAGCTGCGCCGCATCCGCGAGGCCCTGGGACGCCTCGACCTCGCCGGGCCACTCCCGGAGCTCTGGGAGGGCCTCGTGCGTGTGCTCCGAGATCACGAAAGCTCCGTCGGGGCGTTGGAGGCGGTCTGTATTCACACGCCGGGCTACGGAACCCGCTCTTCCGCGGTCCTGGCGCTCGGGCCTCGCCTGCGACGCTACTGGCATGCGGATGGGCCGCCCTGCGAGGCGAAGTACCGTGACTACAGCGGGCTGCTGAACGCCCTTCAGCCGTCCCACGCAAGAGAGGAGGGCTGGGTTCAGTGAAGAGAATCGGCAGCAATCTGCGGCCGGCCGAGCAGAAGCCGCAGCGCAACCTGCGGAACATCATCCGTTATCGGGACGACGAGAAGCCGCGGAACGACTACCCCAAGGTGATCATCTCCCCCTCCCGGCCGAAGCAGTGCTGCACCGACGAGAACCGTGAGGTCGTCGGGACGATCCGCGAGATCGACGGGTTCAAGTTCTGCTACAAGATCTGCAAGACCTGCGGTCACGCGGTTCGCTATTTCTACCCGGCGGTCAAGACGAACGACAAGGCCGTTCGTGAATACCGCGCCTGGAAGCGCTACATGACCCAGTAGTCGGCGGTCCGCCGCCGTGCCTGCGAAAGGGGACGAGTGCCTCGTCTGATCGTGCGCCTCCGGATTCTGCGTCAGGAGCTCCATTTCCTGACGCTGCGCAAGCTCTACAACCTGGCGATGGAGCGGCTGGGGCCGCATCTCCACTTGGTGCGGCTGCCGTACGGCCCCACGAAGATCACCGTGGAGTCGGGGAACGTGTGCAATCTGCGCTGCCCGCTTTGCCCCACGGGCCAGCGCGACCCGGGCTCGAGCAAAGGGCTGCTCCCTTACGCGACGTTCGAGAAGCTGCTCGATCAGCTCGGCCGCGATCTGATCACCGTCCGGCTCTACAACTGGGGTGAGCCGCTGCTCAACCGCGACCTCGTGCGCATGTGCGAGCTCGCGTACGCCCGCGGCGTGTCCGTCAAGATCTCCTCCCACCTCAACGACCTGACACCCGAGCTGGCCGAGGGTCTGCTGCGTGCGCGGGTGAAGAAGATCTATGTGTCGGCGGACGGTGCGACTCCCGAGAGCTATGCGATCTACCGGCGCGGTGGGGACTTCAAGAAGGTCCTCGACAACATTCGGATGCTGGTGGCCAAGAAGCGCGAGCTCGACGCAGTCTACACGCGCGTGATCTGGCTCTTCCACGTCTTTTCGCACAACGAGCACGAGATTCCGATTGCCCGCAAGCTCGCGGACGACCTCGGGATCACCCTCCAGCTCAACGTAGCACGCACGGACATGGGCAAGGAGATCTTCGAGACCGCCGAGGCGGCGCTGGAGCGTGACGGCCACTGGCTGCCGGCCGCCGACGAGTACTGCGCCTACGACCGGGAGGCCAAGGCGGCCCAGCGGGAGCCGATGTGCCGGCTGCCCTGGAAGGACACGGCGATCCACTGGGACGGAAGCGTCCTGGCCTGCTGCAGCGTGTACAGCGAGAAGCACGCCTACGGGAACATCCACGATGAGTCCTTCCGAGCCATCTGGAACGGCGAGCTCTACCGAGAGGCGCGGCGCGAGATCCTGGGCCGCTCTGACACGCGCGATACGATCTGCAAGACGTGCAAGAGGAACGGGTACCTCTTCACCTAGCGTCTCCATCTGCCTGGCCCCAGTGCGCCGCCGATGCCCGCTTCTGGGTTTCCCCGCCGTGGTACACTGGAGGGGCTGGTACACGCCGTACCCATGTCTGCGCAAGGAATCGATCGGCGTGAGGACTGAGACCCCCCTCCCCGTTCCTGTTTGCTGCTGGCGTGGCTCGTCTGGGCCGTGCTCCCCCTCGCGCCCGCTCGTGCGGACGTCGTGGAGGAACTCGAGGCACTCAACGCCCGGACCAACGACACGGTCGACCGGGCACAGCCGATCGCGTTGGGAGATGCTGTCCTTGGAACGGTGGGGGTCGTCGTGGGCACAAGCTTCGACGTGGACGCCTACGTCCTTGACGTAGGAGCGGGGGCTGTCCTCCAGATCACGCTGACGTCGACGCAGGCGGACCTGCAGCCCTTCTTCCGAGTTGAGGACGGCCGCGGGTCCTATGAGCGCCTCGCATCTGCCCCCGCGCCGCTCTCTGCGGTCACACGGCAGCTCTACATCCCGCGGCCCAGGTCGTACTTTAGCCTGATCACAGACGTACGAAATCGCGGACCCTCTCCGGCCTTGGTCGGCGGCGCGCGTTTCACCTACGAGCTCAGGGTCGAGCGCCGCCTTCCCCCGATCAGCCCGGTCTTGGCCCCGGGTCTGGATCATCGCACGCCGTGATCGGTGTCCAGGGCGGGCCGCAGATCTTCAGCCTTCAAGCTACCCTCGGTCTCGACCTCGTGGCCGAGACCTTCGCGAGCCGCCTCTTTCCCCCTTCGAGCGTCGGTACGATCCTCTACCTCCTCGACGCCGTCGATGCCGCCTCGCCCATTCTGCTCGCGGAAGGAGACGACATCGAGGATCCCGTCTCGACTGACTCACGAGCGACCGCCATTCCGACGCGAACGGGCACTCACCATCTCGTCGTAGATTACGTTCTCATCGACGGCAGCAACCGATCGTTCGATGTCTCGCTCGCCGGTGCGGTATCACCCGCACCCGAATGTGGCGACGCACGACTGGGACCGGGAGAGGAATGCGATGACGGAAACTCCCTCAGCGGGGATGGCTGCAGCGTCTACTGCGTACGGGAATTCTGTGGAGACGCGATTGTTCAGCGGGACCTGGGTGAGGAGTGTGACGATGGGCAGAATCTAACGGGTGATGGGTGCTCGCCGACGTGCCTTCTCGAGCTCTGCGGGGAAGTGAACGATGACGACACGGTCGACGAGACGGACGTCGGGGTGTTTCGCCTGTCGTTAGCGGATCCCGATGGCCGCCCCCTTTCAGCGGCCGC
>JBHHVJ010000077.1:0-9591 GCA_046754285.1 Myxococcota bacterium
TCGCCCCCGACCCTACCCGAACGCCTGGCCCTGCTCGGGCTTCCCATCGCGGCGGGCGGTGGAGTAGGCTGGATTCTCGCGCGGCGGGTGCGCCGCCGCGCGAACAGGCCGGAGATCGCAGGGACGGGAATCTCCGAGAAGCAGGCCAAGGAGGCACGGCCATGACGTACCGATTCGCTCTGTCGGCCCTGGTGGGGCTCGGGCTCCTCGGCCATGCGGGCCTGGCCCGCGCCGAGGTGACCGTCGGCACCTTCACGCTCGACGGCCTGTCGTTCATCTTCTTCGGAGACCAGCAGATCCTGCTGCCGGAGTCGGGCTCGTTCATCCGCTTCCACTTCGGGACGCCGTCAGCCGACGGCTCGGTGCCGTTTACGATTGCGCCCGCGGACGTGTCGATCACGCCCGTGGCGCTGCCAGCGAACGGCGGCACGCTCGACTACACCATCGCGTCCCCCGCATCTGGCACGATCGTGCCGACGGCGGACGGTCGCCGGATCAGCTTCACCGCCACGGTGCGCGCGACGCTGAGCGGCAGCCACGGCGCCGGGGAGAGCTACGACTACGTGATGCCCTTCTCGACCGAGAGCGCCGCCGCGAACGACGCCGCCGGGACGCAGTCGGTGAGCGTCACGGGGATGCGGCTCGTCGAGGGCGCCTGGTACGGCCAGCTCGTCGGCGCCACCACGAACCGCACCAACGCCTTTCCCGAGCCGGGGGCCGCGGTCTACACGGTGCTCAGCGGGCAGTTCGATCAGATCCCGTAGGCGGCATCGCGGCGCGGGGACTGCGCCACCAGCGAATCCGCGATTCCCAGAGGACTTGTCGGAGATTCTCGGAACTCGATCGCCCGGGGCTTCGAACTTCCAAGATTGCGGTCAACTCCGCCGTCATCGAAGGCAGAAAACACCACGGAGGGTTCCGATGCTGACGATACGAGGTCGGCCGCGTACCGTCATCGCCACCCCCTCTGCGGCAGCGCATACGATCCCGACGTACACTCGGCGATCTTTCGGCACAATCTTGGGTTTTCGTTGATACGGTATTGATCCAGCCACCGCTGCGTTCCGTTGGTGACTCGGGAGACGTGTCGGGCATGCGCTGGGTGGGGTCACTCTGGGGTCACTTCGGCACGAATAGACAAGAAAGAACACCCTCGCTAGGCCGCTTTCGCTTAACCTCCTGCCGTTTCAACGTTTTTCAGGCCGACCGGACACTCTCTGAACCTGTCAATGGAGGTTCGAATCCTCCCCGGGGATCCAGCGACGCCGAGTGCTGCGCGGGCCGAGGCGTCGCGGTCAACCGAGGAACGGCGTGCGGTGCGGCACCAGCACCACGAGCAGTCCGCCCACGGCGATCGCGGGCCCGAAGCCGAAGGGCGCGGTCCAGTTGCCCCGCAGCAACGCCCAGGCGACGCCACCGACCAGGCCGGCCAGGGATGCGGCGAGAATCGTCTCGACGACGCCGAAGGGGCCGAGCACGGCGCCGATCATCGCCAGCAGCTTGACGTCTCCGAATCCCAGCCCCGGAAACCAGATCCAGTAGTCGAGGCTCCCGGGTCGCGGATGCTCCTCGCCCTCTCCGGGCCAATGGGCGAACTCCCGGCCCGCCGCGACCGACACCCGCGCGTGGACGAATCCGACCGCCCACAGCATGCCACCGCCGAGCAGCGCGCCGGCGACGGAGCGCCACAGGGCAGACGTGTAGGCCTGGCCCGACAGCACCCCGACCGCGGGTACGACGATCAACGCCGCCGCGAGCCCGCCCAGGGAGATCTCGTCGGGAATGATGTGGTGGTCGAGATCGATGGCCGCGGCCGCGATCAGGGCGGCGGCAAACGCGCACCAGACCGGGGTCATCGGCACGGCGCCGTAGCGCGTCGCCATGGCGGCAAAGACCAGGCCCGTCAGGAGCTCGACGGCGGGATAGCGGATGGAGATCTTGGCGCCGCAACCGCGACAGCGTCCGCGCAGCGCGAGGTAGGAGACCACCGGAATGTTCTCCCAAGCCGCAAGCGCGTGCCCGCAGAGAGGACAGCGCGATCGCGGGGTCACGATGGACTCGCCGCGGGGAACGCGGTGAATCACGACGTTGAGGAAGGAACCGATCACGAGACCGAAGATCGACGCGACCAGTGCGAGGGACGCGGGCTGGAAGACGTCCAGCGAGCTCATGGGGTGAGGCTAGCCGCGGGATGGGCGGCCCGCATTCAGCGGAAGTCGCGGCGCTCGAAGATGGCGATGGCGAGCATCAACAGCAAGGTGATGTAGCCGGCGCCGTATACGAGGGGGAGCCAGAAATCCGAGGGGCCGAAGGCCAGGCCGTGGGCGGCCCCGACCGAGAAATTGAAGCTCTCGAGGTCTGGCATCACCCGATGCAGCAGCCGGGTCGCCTGCTGCATCGATTCGGACTTCGACGCGGCTCCGATGTCCCTCAGGTCCCGGGTGAGGTGACCGACCATCCAGATCCCCACGGAGAAGAACGAGGCCAGCATCGGCGTCGTAAAGGCGCTGAAGAGCGTCGCGACCGCGACCACGAGGGCCAGCTCGATGGCGGTCAACCCGAAGGCCAGCGCGTGTCCCGCGGTGAGAGGAGCCCCGGTCACCGCGCTCACGATCACGAAGGCGAGCACCATGATCGCCATCTGCATCCAGATCGTGACGACCAGGCCGACGTATTTCCCGAGCAGGAACTCGGCACGCGACAGCGGCTTCGAGAGGATCGTGTAGACCGTCCGCCGCTCGACCTCGCGATGGATGAGGCTGACGCCCACGAAGATCGCGATGGCCACGCCGAACAGGCGAATCGCGGCGAAGCCGAAGTCCTGGAGGATGCGTTCGCCCTCGGCGTACGACAGCGCGGACAGCACCACACCGGCGCCGATGAGCGCGATCGCGAAGAAGAGCAGCGTGTAGAGCAGCTTGTTGCGGACCGCCTCACGCATCGTGTTGGTGCCGATCGTCCAGATTCTCAGGATGGACATCACGCATCCCCTTCGGAGCGGTCGGCGTCGACGGTGGAGAGGAAGACGGACTCGAGGGAGCGCCGGTGCGGATTGACCGACACGACCTCTCCACCCGCATTGAGCGCGAGCTGGATCACGGCACTCACGACCTTTTCGGAGACGCGCACCTCGGTGCGGTCACCCAGTCCGCGCAACCGCGCGGCGAAGCCCTCTTCGAGGAGCAGGGCGACCTCTGGCGAGAGGTTCGCCACGACGATGTCCGCCTCGGACTCGCCTCCCGAGAGCGCCTCGTCGACGGAGCCGTCGAACCGGATGCGCCCATCGACGATGATCGCGACGCGATCGCAGACCATCTCGACGTCGTGGAGGATGTGCGTGTTCATGAAGACGGTCTTGCCTTCGGCCTTGAGCCGGAGAATGAGGTCGCGGATCTCCACGCGGCCGATCGGATCGAGGCCGCTCATCGGCTCGTCCAGGAAGACGACATTGGGATCGTGCACGAGGGCCTGGGCGATTCCCAGACGCTGCAGCATCCCCTTCGAATAGGTCTGGAGCCGGGCGTCGGCGGCAGCCGTCAACCCGACCCAATCCAGGAGCTCCGCGACGCGCTGGTCGCGGCCCACGCGTCCGACACCCGAGAGCTTCGCGTAGAACACGAG
This sequence comes from Myxococcota bacterium, assembly GCA_046754285.1. Classification (GTDB taxonomy): domain Bacteria; phylum Myxococcota_A; class UBA9160; order SZUA-336; family SZUA-336; genus JBHHVJ01. The sequence goes on from JBHHVJ010000077.1 coordinate 3,622, forward strand.
GATCTCACGGCCCGTCAGGAAGCTGTAGAAGTACGGATTCTCCGGGAGGAATCCGACCTCGCGCCGGAAGGCGGTCTCGTGCACCCCGTGGCCGAGGATCGTCGCGTTGCCCGAGGTCGCCCGGATCAGCCCCATCAGCACCTTCAGAGTCGTCGTCTTGCCCGCCCCGTTCGGCCCCACGAAGCCGAATATCTCGTTCTCGCGCACGCTGAAGGAGATGCCGTGGAGCACCCGCTTGGTGCGGAATCCGAAGCCGGGGCGGATGTCTTTGACGATCTCGTTGACGCGCACGATGTCGTTGCCGCTCGATGCCATCAGCTCTCTCCCGACTGCGTCGCGCTCGCCTTGCGCCAGCGCTCGCGGCGGGCCAGATCTCGCTCGGTGACGTGGAGCTGGTAGCGAGAGCCGTAGAAGGAAGAGACGATCTGCCCCGATCGATCGTCGAGCACCCACTCGAAGAAATCGAAGTGCGGGTGGGCGGACGGCAGCTCGGGCAGCACCGGCGTCGGGCCAGCGACGAGGTCGGCGACCTCCTGGATGTCCGCGCCGTTTCGGCGCCAGTACTCCTCGCGGGCCGCGTCGAGATACCGGGCGCGGCGCTCGGTTTCGATCTCGTCCAGCGCCTTCAGGTACTCGGCCCGGGCGTACTCGTCCTGGGCGTTTCGGACGAGCTCGGCCAGGAAACCCGCGGCCATCTCGAGGCCGGCGTGGTTCATCCGAAGCCGCGCCACGAGGGCGCCGAGGTAGTTCGGCACGCCCTCGAGGGGCAGCGCCTCCTCGAAGATCTCCGCAGCGCGAAGGTTCTCTTCGAGGTAGAAGAAGTGGTTGAAGCCCAGGTGGTAGCGATTGCGCCAATCGAGCGGCTGGTAGGCGATGCCCCGCTCGAGCAGCCGATTGGCGGTCTTCACGCTCTCCTCGCTGTCCGTCAGCCAGACCGCGGCGAGGCGATAGGCCGGTCCGGCCCAGGGATCGAGGGTCGTCACGACATCGACGAGCTCGCCGATCTGCTGCGCGTGTACCGCCACGTTGCCGTACTCGCCACCGATGAGCTGAAGCGTCTGGATCCAGTAGTAGTCGGAGACGACCGCGTCGAAGCCGAAGCTCGCCAGGCGCGCGTACTCGGGTGTGGGAACGAAGAGCTGGTCCTGATCGATCTTCGACGCGGTATCCATCAGGCGGTGCACGCCGGCCGTCACCCCCAGCGCGAGAGCAATCATGAGCCAGCGCAGCCATCGGAGTTTCGGACGCTTCACGCTCCCCCCAAAGCGCAGACCAAGCCAGAGCAACGACCGGACCGACTAGTACTCGTCGGTCTGGCGGTTCACCTCCACCTCGTGGTAGACCGCCGCACCCGAGATCCGGGTCGGGGTCCCGAACCCGAATAGCAGCGCCTTGCACTCCTTCTGGACGCCGCCCTCATTGTGCGGCTCCACATACATGACGGCAGAGGGAAAGCCGTCACCGTCGACGTCACCGTACGCTGTGGCGGTGAAACAGAGCTCGCAGCCGCCGCAGTTCGTGCTGGTATTCACCTCGTAGGAGTAGAAGACCTGGCCTTCCGGGTGCCAGCCGAGGTCGGCAAAGTTCGATTCGGAGTCGTCGTCCCAGAGCTGCTTCTTGGTGCCGAGGCCGCCGTTGAGCGCGAAGTCGGGCCAGGGCGCGAGGGAGTCGTGGTAGCCGTCGCGCTCGGCGAAGAAGCTCTTCTGGGCGCGGACGATCGAGACGATGTTCGCGTAGGCCTCGGAGCGGCGGGAGCGCGCCTGGTAGCGGAGGAAGTTCGGAATCGCGATCGCGCTGAGCACTCCGATGATCGCCACGACCATCATCAGCTCGGTCAGCGTGAAGCCGCTGTCGTTTCGCCGTCGCATCGTTTCCCCTTCTCGCAACGAAAGAAGAGGGGGGCCGCGACGCGGCCCCCCTCCCGATGCTCGGTCTGCCTAGAAGACGCTCTGGCCGGACACCGTGTCACACGGGCCGACGACTTCGGCGGTCAGGCCACCCACCGGGCAGGTGCCGGCAGCGTGGGTCTTGGCCGTGACGACGCCATCCGTCGAGTAGCCCCAGTACTGCGGGTTCCCGGCGTTGTCGATGTTCGCCACCGCAGCCGCGGTGAAGTTGTTGCCGTTGACGGCTGCGGAGTAGTTGAAGAACACCTGGCCTTCGGGCTCCCAGCCGAGCTGGTCGAAGCCCTTGAGGGCGATCGCGTGCACGTAGGTCACCTTCTGGTTGTTGCCGATCGCGGTGGGCGACGGCAACGAGGAGACGTACACACCGTACTCGGCGAAGTACGACTCTTCGGCGGTGCGGATCGCGGCCAGATTGGTCTTGCCTTCGCTCGACTTGGCCTTGAGCTGGAAGCGGAGGAAGTTCGGAATGGCGATGGCCGCCAGGATTCCGATGATGGCGACGACGATCATCAGCTCGATGAGGGTAAAGCCGCCCTTGCGCGTGTGGAGCTTCTTCACAATGGGTCTCCTTCGTTCTCGAGCGTCATCTGCGTTGGCCGGAATCGCTTTTCGCTGACCCGGCGTGCCGTCCCTCGGCCCGGTAATGGTCACTCGATCACCAGTTGTCGGGCGCTGGACACAGCAATGGGTGTGCCAATCGCCGCGAGTCTCTTTCACGGATCGGCAGGCGGGGCGGGAACCTGAGTCTCGAATTCGGGCTTTTATTTTCGGCCCAACGCCGCCGCAGGGGTGCCGACACGCGCAGATGACGGGAAAGAGACGTTTTTCGCCCACTGGAGTGACGGAGAGCGTCACTCTCCAGAGGCTCCGGCGACTGGCAGGCAGCCCCCTCAGTGGCTACGTTGCGCCGGCTTTGCAGCGAGCTCCCATCGTCTAGCGGTCCAGGACGCGGCCCTCTCAAGGCCGAGACACGGGTTCGATTCCCGTTGGGAGCACCACGTCTTTCACAGCTTCCACCGCGCCGGCGGCCCAGGGTCCCCCCATTTGCCGAACTTCGTCTTCGCGTTCATGGATTGCGAGTTCGGTGGCCTCGACCCGGAGCTCCACGACCTCACCGAGATCGCGCTGATCCTCACCGACTACCGCCTGGTCGAGCTCACGCGCGCCGAGTGGAAGGTCCAGGCCCGGCCGCACCGCATCACGCCGGAAGCCGCCCAGATCAGCGGATATTCGCAAGAGCGGTGGAAGGACGCACTACCGGTGCGCCAGGTCGTTTCGGAGGTCGCCCTGCTGCTGCCGGCGAACGCTGTGGCAGTGCCCTCGGGGCAGAACGTCCGGATGGACGTACAGTTCCTGGAGCGCGCCTACCGCAGCTGCAACGTACCCTATCCCTTCGATTACCACGTGATCGACCTGGCCACGCTCTTCTACACCTGGTCGCTGGTAACCGGCGAGGAGGTCTCGGCGCTCTCGCTGCGGCAGGCCGCGACCACGGCGGGCCTGCTCGAGGGTGCCGTGAAGCATCGGGCCATGGCGGACGCCGAGCTCACCCTGGAGACCTTCCGGCACTTCATCGGACGCCTGGCGCCCCGGCCGCCTTCAGACGTCGCCCCCTGACCCGTCGGAGGGGGAGTTGCAGCGAACGGCGGCGGACCATTTGTCGAGGGCGCGCAGATCGATGCGGCGGAGCCAGGGGAGCAGCAGGCGCTCGCGCAAGCTCCCCTTCTCGAAGTGGAGCGCGGAGTCGAAATCGATCAGGACGGGTCGGCCGTCGGGGGAGGCCAGCAGATTGCTGCGATGGGAGAGGTCGAGGTGGACGACGCCGCGCGCGTGCAGGCCGTTCACGGCGGCGCGCAGTGCCTCGACGAACTCCGGAGTGAAGGTCCAGGGGCGGCGGCAGGAGAAGCGGGTTCCGGGGCGGTGCTCCACGACCAGAGCCAGACGATCCAGACACCCGAAGAGGCGCGGCACGGCCGGGTGACCCTCGAGAACGCGGTGGACCTCCGCCTGCCGGCGAATGAGCCAACGCCCGAACGTCTCCCGCAGCCACCAGGGGCGGGGGGCGAAGTCCTTCACGACGGCGCGTCCGCGGTCGGACTCGACGAGCAGCACGTCGGGGCTGTTCCAGCCGCCTCGGGCGAGGCATGCGAGGGTGCGCTGGGGCAGATTCGCCCGCGTGATCCCGGCGGCGCTCACCCGGGCAGGACCGCGCGCAGCGCGAGCAGCGCGAGCGCCAGGCTCACGCCGAGGACGGTCCCGACCTCGCTGTTGTCCGCGAAGCGCTCGGCGCTCCAGCTCTCCTCGCCCACCGTCTCCGCCGATCGCCAGGGCGCGAAGCTCGGGAGCAGGGGCCGGACGGCGGCGCGGTAGCAGCCGTAGGCGGCACCGTGGCGCCGTTCGAGCCGCGCCGACTCGATGCGCTCCTTGTAGGGCAGGTAGTAGCCGAGGAAGAAGGGGGGCAGCAGCAGCAGGCCCGCGGCGGCAACGGCGCCCCCGGCGATGATCGCGAACCCGATCCCGACGAGCAGGGTCCCGGCGTACAGCGGGTGGCGGAGATGCGCGTACGGCCCGGTGACCGTCAGGCAGTTCGTCTTCACCAGGTGCCCAGCGCCCCACACCCGCAACCCCATTCCGGCGGCGACCAGGCCGCCTCCGACCGCGAATCCTCCGGGCGTAGGCGCCGCCAGGGCGAAAGCCGCGGCCGTGAGCGCGTAGAGCGGGACGAGGCGTGGGCTCAGGTTCTTTCGCCGGAACGGATGGCTCACCGGCCTGAACGGTACCCGCTCAGCGCCTACTCGGGCCGCGCCCTCGCTGGGCGTTGCGGGCCTGGACCAGGTTCCACAGGCGCTCCCGCAGGCTGTGCTTGAACTCGAGATCCGCGTGGACGTTCACCAGATCCGCCTCGATGAACTCCCGCAGCTCCTCGAGCGAGCACTCGAGGGCGCCCTCGTCGACCACGGCCCCGCCGCTCGCGCCGGCCCCACGCGTCCCGCCAGCCCGATTCGAAGCGCTTCGATTCCGCTTCACGCCAGGCTCCTTTCGATGGAGGAGCCGGGTCGTTTCGGCGATCCGGATTCGACCGCCTCGACGACCAGCCGCTTCACCCGGCAGAGACTCGATCGGACGGCGTCGTTCGACCGCGAGGTGCGGGCCGCGATCTCGCCGATCGAGAGGTCGTCGACGTGGCGAAGCTTGAAGATCTCGGCCTGCCAGTCGGACAAGGCGGCGAGCTGGTCGCGCACCGACTCCGCACATCGCTGCAGCGTCAACTGATCCTCCGGACAGCTCGCGGAGGACCACGTATGGTTGCGCACGAGCTCGCGCTCGGCCCGGTCCACCCGCTGCTGGCGTGCGACGTTTCGCCGAATGTGGTTGTTCACGGTGTTCTTGGCGATGCCATAGACCCACGACAGGATCGAAGACCTGCCGTGGAAGCCGCCGATGGAGCGGAACACCGCGGTGAAGGTCTCCTGCACCACCTCTTCCGTATCTGCGTGGTTGCGCAGCCTCAGGAACGAGAAGTTGTAGATGCGCTCGTAGTACCGCTCGTACAGCACCGCAAAGTCCCGTTCGCTGCCACAGCGAATCCCCTCGACCAGCGCTTCATCACTGCGTGCTTCCCGCTTCGGATCGTCTATCGGGCTCAACGCGTCTCTCCCGGCGTTGGCCCTTCCCAGTCCGGGCGCCGAAGCGCCCTTCACCCCCTATGTGGCTTCCGGGCGGCGTGCGTGTCAGGCGAACCGGGGAATCGCCATCAGAATTCTCCCCGCGGGGATGCGGGATGCGTTCCCGGATCGACTCCGGGTGAGAGGCGCGGATGGGTGGATGGGGGAGCGATCAGGTGCCGAGGAGGGTGTCCAACCCGGGGACCCGGTCCGCGATGGACCGGCGCATCCGGTAGAGATTGGCCTTGATGGCATCGTCGGATTTCCCGAGCGCGACGGCGATGGCCCGGATGGGCTGCCGTCTCAGATGCTTGAGGTGGAAGATGCGGCGCTGGAGCGGGGTGAGGTCGTTCTCGACGACCTCTTCGCAGCGGTCGAGCACCCGCCGGGCATCGACC
>JBHHVJ010000078.1:0-9373 GCA_046754285.1 Myxococcota bacterium
CCTCCGACGCTGCCCAACGGCTCGGGACGCATCGTGGCCAGCCGACGCAACGTAGCCTGCACGGCGGTCGTGGCCGATCGGGCGCACGCGATTCTGAACCCGGCCTTCGGGACCACTCCGCCGCCGACCCTGGCCCGGGTGCCCATCTGGGCCTGCGGGAACTCCCGCGTCGACCCGATCGAGCAGTGCGACGACGGAAACACCGTGGGCGCCGACACGTGCACGGCCGACTGCCAGACGTGTCTCTGCGGGGACGTGAGCGGAGATGGAGAGGCCGCACCCGACGACATCGACGCGCTCCGCGACGCCCTGGCGGGAATCGGAACCGGCCTGACCTTCCCCGAGCGCTGCAACGTGATCGGCCCGCCCGGAACTTGCGACATCCTCGACGTCGTCGTCCTGCGTCGCTCGCTCGCTCTCCCACCGCGTTCTCCGGGCCGCCAGCCCGTCTGTGAGGCCTGCACCGCCGCCCGGCCGACCAGTCTCTGCGGCGACGTGAACGGCACCGACGAGGTCGCACAGAACGACGTCGACGAGCTCCGGGGCGCCCTGGCGGGAGTCGGCCCGGGCCTTTCGTTCCCCGAGCGCTGCAACGTGATCGGCCCGCCCAGCAGCTGCGACATCCTGGATGTCGTCGTGATCCGCCGCTCCCTCGCCACACCCCCCCTCGCTCCGGGCCGCCAGCCCCTCTGCGAGGCCTTTGCGGGCATCCAGGGGGCGTCGCTTCGCCGCGGGCTGCCCTAGAAGGCGAAGCGGAGCCCGGCCGTGTAGACACCTCGCTCACTCTGTCGACCGTGCAGGCCGCCGGTCGCGACCGGAAGGCGGGCGGAGAGGCGCAGCCAGGGGGCTCGCTGGAGCCGGTCGCCGCCGAGCTGCAGCTCCAGGAACGGGGTGGCATAGAGGAGGGCGCCCCCGCTGTGCCGGTAGCGGCTGCCGTGGAAGCTGTCGCTCCCGGCGTAGCGGAAGTTGAGCTCGGCGCCGCCCCGCAGCCCCGAGACTCCGGGTACGCGGCCGAGTGAGAACGCGTCGCTGGTGAACGCGAGGTTGATCAGGAGCACGTCGCCGTATTCGTAGTCCCGTGCGCCATCGCCGTTGAAACGGTAGAAGAGACTCGCGTACAGGGAGCCACTCATGAAGCGCCGGGTTGCAGCCAGGCCGAGGCCCCAGTCCAGAGAGCCGGTTCCGAGCTGGAGGTGGGGGTCGAACTCCCCGTCCACACGCTCGCCGTTCTTCGCCGTGGGGAGCTTGAGCATCAGCCGGCCCTCGACCCAAGCGGTCGGAAGCGCGCTGCGGTCACGCCAGAGCACAGCGGTCGTGTGCAGGCTCAGGTCCGCGAAGCCGGCGTTGCGATGGCTCGACCGTCGTCCGCCGGCCGGATCCTCCTCGAGCGTGATCCACCGATAAGGCACGCGGGCGGACAGCGTGAGACGGTCCGTTGGTGACCAGCTCGCAAGGAGGAACGTCTCTCTCGTGTAGCTTCGCTCCGAGTCCCGTCCCGAGGGCTCCTCGCCGAGAGCCTCTCCTCCCTCCGCGTGCTCGTGGCCTTCCGCATTGTCTTCGTGCGGAAGCGCACCGCTCTTCTTGCTGAGTGACTGGGTCTCGAGGTAGAGCGAGAAGGAGCCCTGGCGCTGAGCCGAGACATCCGAAGCGGAGAAGAGCGGATCACCGGGCTGGCAGACCGAGCAGGCGCGGGCGGGTGCGGAACTCGAGATGATGAGAGTCGCCGCAGCCAGCGCGGCGCCGAGCCTAGAGATCCGGTACCGAAGCGAGGGCATGTCGCGCCTCCCGTTCCTGGCTGAGAGTCCTGAGTGGGGGTGCGGTCGCACGGCCCGGCCGCACTCTACCAGAGCCGCGGGTCGGGGGGTGATCGAGCCCGCGACACGCCGCGGGGCTGGCTCTTGGATTCCCGAAAGCTCCCCCCTTCGGGCCTACCGCCGGCCTCAGTGAAAGACGACGTGGCAGAGCGCGAGCGACGCCAGCAGCCCCCACGCGACAGGCCCGATGAACCGATGCGCAAGCTCGACGCGCTCTGCGTCGGGCAGCCGGAAGCCGTGCCAAGCCCACGTGGGCAGGGCCACCGCGAGGAACGTCGATGCGATGACCCATCCGGATCGGACGAAGTAGTTCATCATGGGAAACGCCACGCTCATCCCGTAGTAGAGAGCGACGCTCGCCAGGAGCACGCCGAAGACCAGCGTACGAGGGGGTCTCACGAGGAAGACCGAGGAGAGGATCAGCAGCACGAAGCCGTTCTTGACGTAGTACGAGAGCTCGTTGAACCAGTGCGTGAGCGCGAACGTCTGGTCCTGGAGCTTGGCATTGATCATGATGAACGCGAAGAGCAGGCCGGTCAGCATCGTCGCGACGATCGCGATTCGTGCCGCGCGGACAATCTCGGCATCGCTGGCGTCAGGCCTCCAATGGCGCTTGTAGAGATCGACCGAGACCATCGTGGACACGGAGTGGTAGATCGAATCCACGGTGCTCATCAGCGAGGCGAAGAGTCCGCAGAGCACGAGCCCGCGAAGGCCCACGGGGAGCAGGGAGCGCACGAGCGTCAGGTACGCCTGATCGGGATCCGCCAAGGGCTGGCCCGCCCGCAGCCCGGCCAGCGCGATCCCGGGGATCACCACGATCAGCGCCATCAGGTACTTGAGCGCTCCGCCGACGAGCAGTCCGATCTGCGCCTCTCGCAGATCCCGCGCTGCCAGCGCGCGTTGCAGGATCACCTGGTTCGCACCCCAGTAGTTCAGGTTCAGGAGGTTCATCCCGAACAGGCCAACCCAGGGAAGTGTCGGGTGATCCGCGGGCAGGTGCAGGTGCATCAGAGATCCCGTCTGCGTCCAAAGCGCCGACCACCCGCCGAGCTCGCGAAGCGCCAGCAAAACGACGACGAGGCCGCCGCCCAGGAACAGGGCGAACTGAGCGATGTCTGTGCGGACAACCGCTCGCAGCCCACCCAGGTGTGTGTAGACGGCAGAGAAAGCCGCCAGCACCATCGCGATCGCGAAGAGGCGCACGACCGGAGCGTCGAACGGCAACGCCAGCTGCGGACCAAAGAGGCCATCGATCGCGTAGGCGGCCCAGAAGAGCGCCGATCCGAGATACAGAAACGCGTACAGCACGATCATGAGCAGCGAGTACGTCAGAGCGATGCGGGGCCCGAGCCGGCTCTCCAGGAACTGCGTGATCGTCGTGACCCGCTGACGCAGGAACAGCGGCACGAAGAAGAGCGTCGCCACCACGATCCCGAGGATCGCGTTGATCTCGAGGTTCGCCTGCGCAAAGCCGTAGAGGTAGGCCGAGCCCGCCATGCCCATGAAGTGCCCAGCCGAGATGTTGGTCGCGATCGTGGAGAGTGCGATGGAGGGCCAGCGGAGCGTACGGGCGCTCAGAAAGTACTGGTCGGGCGTGCCTCCCTCCCGGAGACGAGCCCGAATTCCAAGCCCCAGGATGCCGAGAAAGTAGACGCCGATGATCGCAAGGTCGACGAGCAAGGCACGTCGAGGCTTACGGCTTGGACTTCCAGCCCGTCAGCACGAACATCTCGTCCTGGGTGCTCACGCCGGCCGTGATCGCACAGGCGTCACAGAGCCCATCGCCGGCGCCCGGCGACGAGTCACAGGTCACGTGATCGCTCGGCCCGCCGCAGGCCGCGGCGACCCTGCCCTGCGTGCACGCGGTGGGCTGGCAGGGAAACGCATTCGGCGGTGTGAAAGACAGGCGACGGACCTTGTCCGGATTCGGAGAGCCGTCCGGGTCGAGGCCGTTGCTGAACGTGCCACAGAACTCGATCGTGCGGCGAGCCGGGTCGGGATCGTCGAAGGCCAGCGGCGGGGAGTAGACCTTCACGAGGGGATCCCCGTACGTGAAGCTCTCGTAGATCGTGTTCCCGTCGGGATCGTTGATCCAGAAGGCCTCGCCACGCTCGTGCTGGTGCGAGCTCAGCTGGATGACTCGCGTCCCCTGCGCAAAGGTGTGGTTGCGGCAGTACGTCCTCCGCGTGTACGGAGGCTGGCCGGCCGCAACGTAGATGTGCCGGAAGTCGAAGAACTGCTCGACCTCTTCCCGTGCGTCGTCCGTGAAGAAGAGGTTCAGATAGGCTTTCAGCTCGTGTGGAAGCCCGGTAAGGTTGAACGCGTGGGCGTTCCAGTAGATGATCATCTTGAGTGGGATCTTGCGGAACTGCCCCGGCGCGAGATCGAGAGACGCCTGCCCGTTCCCGGCACCGCCGATCGCGGCGCGCGCCTCACCCGCGAACGAGCCGCCCGGCGGGCCGTAGCCGATGCAGGCCGTGTTTGTGACGATCTCGGCGTGGCAGAGGCCACCCTCGCCGCAGTCGTCGAGCACGAGCGGATCGCAGCCGAGCCCATCGCGCGGTCCGCCCGAGCACGTCCAGGCCCCATACGACGGGTCGTGGACATCCGCCGCGCGAAGCCCCGAGTCGAGAATCACGAGATGGTGGCTGTGCGGATCCTGGCGTGTGATGTCCCCGTTCGAGTAGAAGAACTTGCCGTTGGGGTCCTTGAAGCGATCCGGCACGACGGCGCTGAAGTCGTAGTAGGCAGCAAAGCAAACCTCGGTCTCGGACTGGGGATCCAGATGTACGGCGGGCATCTCGAGGTGAACACCGACGTTCGGGTCCGGCGGCTCGAGGGGGAGAATCGAGACCGGAACGGGATCGGGGAAGCAGCCACCGAGCAGGCTCTCTGTGCCCACCACCGTGCTCGCCTCGGGGGCCGCGCCCTCGATCCACAGTCTCAGCGCCTCGAGCAGGTTCGCGGGAATCGGCGGCAGCCCGGTCGGCATGGCGTCCCCAGCGATGTCGGTGGCGTTGGGATCGACGGCCTTGAGGAGCTTGAGGTAGAGGGCGCTCTCGCGCGGCTTGGCCGGCTGGATCCGCCGGTAGGAGCTTCCGGTCGCCGGGACATCGAGGAGGCGGGAGTAGGAAACTCCCTGGGAGAGGTTCAGGCCGCCCTGTCCCGGGTCTGCACCGTGGCAGATCGAGTTGGTGCAGCCCTGGCCGTCGAAGATCAGCTCCTGGATCGCGGCGAACGTGGAATCGAACTGCGGGCCGGTGCAGTCGCTCAGCTGGCAGCTCGCGCTGCAGCCGTCGTCCGCCACGAGATTGCCGTCGTCGCAGGCCTCCCCGAGCTCGACGATGCCGTTGCCGCATAGCGAGGCCGGACACGCGTTGGGCCTGCTCGCATCGGCCGCCTTGAACAAGCCTGCGCCGCTCCGTCTGACGTCGCCTCCGAAGCGCGCACAGACGCTCTCGTCCTCGATTCCGAAATGGACCCAGACCGCGCCCACGGCTCCGTCGGGCTGCCAGCTCCAGTTCGGTCCCCGGCCATAGACGGCCAGGCGGCCCGATCGGTAGACGATCCTGCGAATTCCGCCGCGCGTCGCGTCCTCGTCGATGTACCGGTAGCCCCGGATCCTTCCGCCGCCTCCGATCGGCCGCCAGAGGGTCGGATCCAGATCGATCCGGCCCGAGCCCCCGGCGCTGACTCCCTCACCACGAAACAACAGCCAGGTGGGAGAGGTCCGCGGATCGTGCCGGATACCCAGCGCGACCGGCTCGCCGCGCGTCACGAACCTGACCCGCTGCTTCGCGGGTCCGGCGGCCGTCCTGATCGTCAGGCTTCGGCCCGAGACAGGCAGCCTGACCTCGTGGCCGTGCGCTGGGCCGAGGACGAGAAACGCGGCCGCCAGCGCTGCGCATCCCAGGCAGCTGCGGGAGGTGTTCATCCAGCCGGGATTTCGCCACCCTTTCCGAGCGCTGTCAAGGCGATCGTACGCTTCTTGCATCGTGGGCGTGACGGCTCCGTCCCGTGCAAGGGTCCGGGTCGGCTCGCCGGGGCAATCCTGTATGGAAATTCAACGGGGAGTGTATGCTGCGTATGGGCTGCACACGAGCTGCGCAGGGAGCCACGGGGAGGAGCAAGCGATGGGCCGTCCGTACATCGATGGGGCCGAGCGGCCCGGGCCGAGCTCGGTCTGCGCACGAATCTGCCAAGTGGCACACGGTCGCCTGCTGAGGCTCGCGTGTGCCGTCCTGATCTCTTGGCCCGGGCTGGCGAGCGCGGCGCCCGTCATCGTCGAGGCGGGCTGGAGTCAGACGCGTCACGTCCGCGTGCCGAGCGCCTGGGGTGTGACGGCCGATGGCTCGGGCAACCCCGTGTACGTGATGTCGGGATCGAGAGGCTATCGCCTCCAGCCCGACGGCACCCCGGTGGAGCTCTCTGGCCTCCGCTCGGCTCGTGGCCTGATGGTGGACCCACAGGATGGAGACGTCTTCGTGGCATCTTACTACGGCGGCCGCGTGCGGCGTCTGCTCCCCGCGGGGAGCTACGAGTCATGGCTCTGGGATTTCAACGACCTCGACGACGTGTCTGCGAGGGCCCTGGCCGCGGTGCCGCTCGGCTACTCCGGTCCGCACGTCTCGCCCGGGGAAGCCCTGCTGCTGGATCGCGGCGGTTCCGATCGCCCGCATCGCCTCTGGCGCTTCTCACTCGCGACCAAGCGCTCAGAGGTTCTGCTCTGGAGTGGGGGCGGGTCCTTGCAGGATCCCATCGATCTGGCGATCGGCCTGGACGGGATCTTCCTTGTCGACGATGGCCCGACGAGCGGCGCGCTCTTCCGGCTGGAAGCGACGGGCACCCTGACGCAGATCGCGACCTCGGAGCCTCTGGACGCCCCGCGCGGCATCGCGGTGGATGCCTCGAGCGGCACCCTCCTGGTCCTCGATCAGGGGGGGGACCGCGTGGTTCGGATCGATCCGCAGTCGGGAGCCGTCAGCGAGGTCTTCGCTGGCTTCGCGTTCTCCCAGGGCACCAGCTTCGGGAACGGCCTCCAAGGCCTGGACGTGAGCGCGGATGGCACACGCATCTTCGTCTCGGACGCGGCAGAAGAGGCCGTGTACACCTTCTGCAAGGGAAGCTGTTCACTTACGCCCGTGTGCCAGAACGGGATTCTCGAGCCTGGCGAGGACTGCGACGATGGAGACATCGTCGACAACAGCTGTCCGCGCGACTGCCAGGTGCCTTCGGTCCAGCCGCTGGCCGAGACGGTGCCCCCCTTCGAGTTCCCGCGAGATTTCGGCTTCTACATCCAAGACCTCGATCACGCCGTGGTCTCCGACGGGACGTTGGTGTTCTTCTGGCGCGAGCCCCTGGGAGGGGGAGGCGATGCGTTGGTCACGCACTGGTGGTCGCCGGAGGGTGTCCCACTCACGGACCCCCTGATGATCGGCGAGGTGAACGCAACGGGCCCTCTGCTCAGCCTCTCGGACGGACACGGCGGAGTGCTCGCGCTCTGGCGGGAGTTCCGCAAGAAGGTCGGCTGGGTGAGCGTCGGCCGCGCGATCGATGGCGCGGGGAGAATCCGGCGGGATGCTCCGGCCGTCCTGCTCAACGATCCCAGCTCGAACCGGCCCTCCTCGGCCGCCCGGTTGCCCTGGGGCACGCTGATCGTGAGTTCTTCGAGCCGGACCGCTCAGCGGCTGGGTCCGATGGGGTTCTCCCTCGCACCACCCTTCGCGTTTGCCGACACGTCTTCCTTCCTGCGCTCCGCTACGGCGGCGGGGCTTCCGGACGGAGGCTTCGCGATCGCATGGCGGCTCTATCGACCGGCGGAGGGCGAGCCCTGGTCGTGGTTGCGCCTCTTCGCCGCGGACGAGACCCCCATGGGGCCTGCCGTTCCCTTCGCTCCGGACTTCCGCGTCGAGACGCTGGCCCGCAGCCCCCGGGGAGAGCTCGTGGCGGCTGGAACGGCGGATCTGCCCTGGGGAAGGGAGATCTGGCTGCAGCGACTCACGCTTGACGGCACGGCGATCGGTGAGCCGCTGCGAGTGGAGTCGGTCCAGGAGTTCAGCGGCGAGGTGGACGTCGGATTCGACTCGGCGGGCGATATCCTGGTGAGCTGGGGCGAGGTGTTCTTCAACCTTCCACTGCTCGCCGCGCGGGTCTTCTCACACGACGGGACACCGATGGGACCGACCCAGGCGATCTGGGACGCCGGCCCGGGGCCGCGCATCCAGCATGTGCGCTCATCGGGCCTCGGACCGGAGATGCACGGCGGGCGCGCGTTTCTGACCTCCTGGCAGTACTCGATCCGCGGCTTCGGCGAGATGCTGTCAGTCTGCGACGAAGCTCTCCCGTCGTGCGGCAACGGCGTCCTCGACCACATTTGCGAGCAGTGTGATGACGGCGCGGCCAACGACGACACCTCGCCCGATGCCTGTCGAACCACCTGCACCGAGCCCCGCTGCGGGGATGGCGTACTCGACTCCGGGGAGCTCTGTGACGACGGGAACATCGAGAGCTGCGACGGCTGCAGCGAAGACTGCCAGATCGAGATCGGGGGGCTGTGCGGTGACGGGATCCTCAATGCCGCTTGCGGGGAGACCTGCGACGACGGCAACGGCCTGGCAGGCGACGGCTGCTCCCCGTCGTGCAGGCTCGAGCGGATCGTAGGCAAGGAGCGGGCCGACGCCTGCATCATGGAGTTCCTGGTCGACAACCCCACGAACCTGCCCTACTTCGACAAGCGCGGGTCGATCTCGAGCTACCAGGTCTGCGTCGACAACGACCCGCTCTGCGACTTCGACGGGGGCCAGTTCGGGAGCTGCACCTTCCACGTTCGTGCCTGCGTCAACAATCGAAACGTCACCACCTGCGCCCCCGGGCGCTACGACCAGCTGGAGATTCGCGTACCCAAGTCGACGTCCGTGAGCCGTCGTCCCCACCTCGGACGGCTCTACAACGCCCTCTCGGCCAACCTCGTCCCCATGCTCGGCACGACGGAAACGGATCGTTGCAGTGCTGTGATCGACGTGGAGGTTCCACTGCGCGGCAAGAGCCCGAAGTACCGCAAGGGAAAGGGGCGCATCAAGGTCTACTCCGCCAGCGGCGACCGACGCGACCGGGACACGCTCAAGCTTCTCTGCCTGCCGGCCGGGATGCCGGCGGAGCGAGTCTCGTTCGGGCAGCTCTGGGGCCGCGTCCTCTCGCAGGGCTGTGCGACGTGCCACAACCCGCACGAGCCCTGCTGTGACTTCCTCGACTTCACGACGGCGGGGACCGCGTTCAACACCCTGTCGGGTGTGGGTCGCGGGGAGTGCGCCGGCGAGGTGCGCGTCGTCCCCGGTAGCCCGGAGGTGAGCCTGCTGTACAAGAAGGTCACGCAGAACGATGTCTGCGCATCCCGCATGCCGGCACGCATGGTGTTCCCGGACGGCTTCGCCGACTGCCGCTCCGGCGGCTGTCTCGCTCCCGACGACGTCGAGCTCATCCGACGCTGGATCGCGGGCGGGGCCACGATGCAGTAGACCGAGCGCCGGGGGGGGGGGGCGGGCGGCGCGCGGCCACCC
>JBHHVJ010000079.1:0-8923 GCA_046754285.1 Myxococcota bacterium
CGCATGATGCGGCGCAGGTGCTGGACGTCTCGGTCGCTGAGCTTGAAGGTCACCGTGAGCTCGGACATGGCGCTCCTCTGGCCAGGATTCCCGCTCGGGCTGGCAATGCGAGACTATGCGAAGCGCCGGAGCGAGGTCAATCCACGTCCGAGATCCGGGCGGGAAGGCCGGGGGACGGGGGGTTATCGATGGGAGAGCGAGCACGCCGAGCCCGGGAGACCGCGGGCGCCGAAGGTCCCGCGAGAGGGGGCCGGGCCCCGGGGTGCGTGCGTGTCAGTGGCCCACTGCCGGAGGCGGGCCTTCGCGTGCTGCGGGACGCAGGGCTGGAGATCCGCCAGGGAGGTCTGGAGCTGGGCGGAGTCGACGCGCTCCTGTGCATGCTCACGGACCGCATCGATGAGGAGCGGCTCGCCCGCGCCGATCGGCTGCGCATCGTGGCCAACATGGCGGCGGGAACCGACAACATCGACCTCGAGGCGGCCCGGCAGCGTGGGATCGTGGTCACGAATACGCCCGACGTGCTCACGGATGCGACCGCAGATCTCGCCTTCGGCCTGCTGCTCGCCGTGGCTCGGCGCCTCGCCTGGGGGGACCGGCTGGTCCGTGCGGGGGGCTTTGGCGGCTGGTCCCCGACGCTGGGGATCGGCCTCGACGTCAGCGGACGCACGTTGGGCATCGTCGGCGCCGGTCGCATCGGCCGGGCCGTGGCCGAGCGCGCCTCGGGCTTTCGCATGCGGGTGCTCGAGACACGCCGCCAGGGCGGCCTGCCCCTTCACCAGCTTCTCGAACAGGCGGACTTCGTCTCGCTCCACGTGCCCCTCACGACCGAGACTCGGCACCTGATCGGCGAGCCTGAGCTTCGGCATATGCGCCGCCATGCGGTCCTGATCAACACCTCGCGAGGCGCAGCCGTAGACGAGGCGGCGCTGGTTCGGGCCCTGGAGGGGGGCTGGATCGCCGGCGCGGGCCTCGATGTCTTCGAGCACGAGCCGCGGCTGGCGCCTGGCCTGGCTTCGCTCTCGAACGTCGTGCTGGCGCCGCACGTCGGCAGTGCGACCCGGGCGACGCGGGCTCGCATGGCCGAGATCGCAGCCCGAAACGTTGTCGCGGCCCTGCACGGTGAGCCGTTGCCGAACCCGATTGTCGGGCCCTGACGAGGCCCGTGTCCGCTCCGCAGCTGCGGCTCTAGAAGAGCGGCTCGAGCTTTGCGGCGGTTCCCACGGCGTGCAGGCGGAGGCCTGTGGCGTCGCTGTCGGCACAGCGCGCGAAGGGATCCAGCGTGACCTCGAGCCCGACGACCGCGTTGGCGCCCAGCCCTCGTGCCTTGTCGCGCAGCGACTCCAGCAGCTCGCGCTCCGCCTTGGTCCAGGCCTCCGCCCGGTCCTCGACGTCACTGTCCTGAAGGAAGAGCTCGGAGCTGATCGGGCCGAAGTAGGCGGCGGCTCGTGTGCCGCTCACCCAGGGAGAGGTGTAGAGCTCCACCTCGTTCTCGAGCTCGCTTCGCTGGTTCGGCGCATCCGCCCTCATTACACTGCACCTCATCGGCGGGAGCCCCGCCATTCTGTACGTGAGATCGGGGAAAATCAGCGTGCGTGCGTCGCTCGGGTCGTTGAATGACATCGCGTAGGAGAGAGAGCTTGCTGACGGGTATCCAACGGCCCACTCGGGTCGGTACATCGATCCTCTTGCTCGCCGTCGGGGCCGCCTGCACCAGCCCGGACGTGCCCGAGCCACGGCACGAGGTCTCCGTGTCCGCAAGGATCGAGGCCGCCGAGAGAGCGATGAGACGCGCCGACTACGACACGGCGATCGGCGCCTACCGCGACGCTTTTCAGCGTACGCCTTGGAACACGCGCCTGGGGCGTACGCTCGCCGCGGCGTACGTGAAGCGAGCGACGCAGTCGCGTCACTCTGGAGGTGTCCCGGGCCTGCGCGAGGCGGAGAAGGACCTTCGAGCGGCCCTCGAGCTGGTGCCCGAGGACGGGACGCTGCGCCGCAGCCTGGCGGTCGTGCTCGTGGAGCAGGCCGCGCGGCAGGGTGATCCCGCTCGGGCGGGCGCCCTGCGAGAAGAGGCCCGGAGCTACGCGCCCGAGCTCGTCGACACCATGCCCGTCCGACAGGTGCGCGTGGAGCGGAAGCTCGATCTGGCCTATGAGCTGATCGAGCGCGGCCAGCTCGACGCGGGCATCGATGCCCTCGAACGGCTGCATCGGGCGCATCCGTCGCACGCAGCCACGACGGGGTTGCTGGCGCGCGCCTACGTTCAGCGAGCCGACGGCCTGGCAGTGCTCGGGGACCTCACTCGAGCGGGAGAGGCGCTGGATCGAGCGGTCGCGCTCTATGACGAGCTGGAGGGCTGTCCGGGAGAGGCGTGCGCGCGAGAGGAGCTCCGCTTGGCGCACCACAACCGCATCCACCTCTGGCTCAACGCCGAGCGGCTGTCCGAGGCCCGTGCCGCCCTCCGGGAGGCCGAGGCCGTCGGGCTGAGCTTCTCGGAGCTGCGCGAGGCGCTGTCGCAGGAGTGACGCCGGGGCGCCCCGCTGAGGCGTTCCCACGTGGCTCCGTCCCAGGGACCCGGCGACGTACTAGAATGGCGCGAGCCGCGCGGGCGGCAGGAGGGATCCCATGGAGGCTCACGGAGGCAAGCTCGCGGCGCGGGCACTCAAGCAGGCCGGTGTCGAGTGCATCTTCACGCTCAGCGGCGGCCACATCATGCCGATCTACGACGGGGCCCTCGATGAGGGCATCCGCATCATCGACGTGCGTCACGAGCAGGCCGCCGTGCACGCGGCCGACGCCTGGAGCCGCCTGCGGCCGGGCAGCCTCGGCTGCGCGATCCTGACCGCCGGGCCGGGCGTGACCGACGGCGTGACCGGCGTGGCGAACGCGTGGCGCGCGAACAGCCCCATCCTGGTGATCGGGGGTCAGGGCCCGTTCAACAACCTGCGAAGGGGCTCGCTCCAGGAGATGGACCACGTCTCGGTGATGCGCCCGATCACCAAGTGGGCCGACGCCTGCTACGACACGCGGCGGCTGCCCGAGTACATCGAGATGGCGGTGCGGCACGCAGTCTCGGGCGTTCCCGGCCCCGCCTTTCTCGAGGTTCCGATGGACGTGCTCATGGCGCCGGTGGATCCCGACGCGGTGTGGATGCCCAAGATGCGACCCATCCCGCCACGCCTGGTGCCGGACCGAGAGGACGTGCGGGCGGCGCTCGAGATCCTTCGCACCGCCCAGAAGCCGGTGCTCATGGCGGGTACGGGAATCAAGTGGTCCAACGGCGGGGCCGCCCTGCGCCGCTTTATCCAGGAGACGCATCTACCCACCTTCACGAATGGGATGGGCCGGGGTCAGGTGCGCTTCGACGACCCGCAGTTCTTCAACCGCGTGCGGAAGGCGGCGCTGCGGGCCTGCGACGTGTTCGTGAGCGCGGGCACGGTGCTCGACTTCCGCCTCGCCTTCGGCCGGGCGATCCCTGCCGAGGCCCGCATCGTCCAGCTCGACATGGAGAACAGCGCGATCGGCCAGAACCGATCGGCTGACGCAGCGGTGGTCGGGAACATCGGGCTGGCTTTCGAGCAGATGCTCCAGGTCATGAAGGAGGAGTCGATCCAGCTCGACTTCTCCACCTGGCGCGACGAGCTGCGCGAGGAGGAGCGGGAGATCGAGACGGGCTTCCAGAGCCAGCTCGACTCGGACGAGAGCCCGGTCGATCCGCTGCGCATGTGCCGGGAGATCCGCGACTTCGTCGACGAGGACACGATCCTGATCGGGGACGGCGGGGACATCGTCGCCCAGGCGGCCAAGGTCATCCCGGTGATGCGGGAGAACGGCTGGATGGATCCGGGCCCGCTCGGGACGCTCGGCGTGGGCATGCCCTTCGCGCTCGCGGCGAAGATCGCCTACCCCGATCGCAAGGTGCTGATCATCTACGGTGACGGCGCGTTCGGTCTGAACGGATTCGAGTACGACACCGCCGTGCGCTTCGAGCTGCCCATCGTCGGGATCGTGGGGAACGACGGAGCCTGGGGCCAGATGCTCAGGCCACAGGCGATGATCTACGGCAAGGACCGCATCGTCGCGACGCGGCTGAACTACACTCGCTACGATCGCATCGTCGAGGCCATGGGCGGGCACGGCGAGCACTGCGAGCGGCCCGAGGAGATCGGACCCGCGCTCGAGCGTGCCTTCGCCTCCGGCAAGCCCGCACTGGTCAACGTCCGCATCCGGCGTGACGAGGACCGCGTGAAGGGGAGCACCTACGTCTGAGCACCAGGGGTACGACGATCCTGCCTGGGGACCCATCGTTCCGGACGCGCCCGCAGAGGGTCATCCGGTCGCGAATCGGGTCTGCGCGGGGCGGACCTGGTCCGGTCGCGTGCACTTCGCGGGCGGCGACATCGATGCTCTGATCGTCAGCGAGGGAATCGTGCTGCGCACCGCCGACCCCGATGCGACCCTCTTCGGCGTCGCGCAGGTACGGCGCATGCTCGCGGGAGGGGCGATCTCGGCGACGCACCTGGTCTTCGCCCCCACGACGCCTCGCCCGCTTCTGCTCGCTCTCGTGCGTCTGAATAACCACGCGGCGAGGCCGGTCCGAGTGGACTACACGGAGCTCTGGGATGTGAAGGGCGCCGCGCCCTGTGCGGGAGCGGGGGCCGTCTCGTGTGAGACACCCGAGGGAGCGCGAGCGCTCGCCGATGCCTCACTGGCCGTGCGTGCCGTGCCCCCCGAAGGCAAGAGTGGAGGACTGGCTCTGGATCTGCGCATCGCCCTGCCCCCCGCGAGTCGCCGCGAGCTCTGCTTCGCGTACGCGGCGCCCCCGCCGGATGAGAGCCCCGCGCTGTTGGTCCGCGCCTGGCGAGGCGACGTCGCGGCCGAGCTCTCAAGAACGGTGGCCGGGTTCGTGGAGACGCTCGGCGCGGAGGAGGATCCCGTGGAGGCGTACCGGCGGTGGGCCGCTACCCTCCGGGTCTGATGCGCTCCTTCCGCCTCCGCCTGGCAGGTATCGCCGGCGCCGCTCTGCTCGTGACTGCGCTCGGCACCTCCGCATCGGCCGGCACCGGCACGATCGCCCAGGAGGTGATGCGCTCGAGCCAGCTCGAGAAGCGGCTGGTCCACATCTGGTGGTTGCCCGTCGAGTATTGGATCGATGCGGCTCGCGAGCTCCGGAAGTCCGCGGACGACATCGACGACGTCCGCAAGCTCTTTCGCAACTACCTGGTGATCGCCATCCTCGACGCGGAGCTCAAGGACGACGGAAGCTTCGAGCCGGCCACGCACTCGCAGATCGGCCCCGAGCTCGAGGTCCGTCGCAACGGCGATCCGATCGAGCTGCTGCACCGGATCGATCCGCGCGTGGCGCGCTGGACGGGTGAGCTCAGCTACCTGCTGCGCACGTCCTTAGGGCCGCTTGGCCCCGGCCTGCGCATCTTCTTTCTCTCCAACGTCGACGACGGCGGTCGCCCCCTCCTCCAGGGTGGATCGCGCGGCACCCTCGAGATCCGCTACACGCGCGCCGCCGACGCGTCCCACCCCCTGCGCTACCGCTGGCACGCCCCGCTCACGGCCGTGGCGGGCGCACACACCTGCCCCGAGGGCGGGGAGCCCCTCGACGCGAGCTGGCTCTACTGCCCCTGGCACGGCGTCCGCGTCGACTGATTCCGCGACTCCCGTCGATCCGAGCAGCCCGGGCCGCCGCAAGCGCGGATCAGCCCGCTCGGGTGAGCCCGCTTCCCTCCGGCGTGAGGTGCGGGCACCGCTCCGAGAGCGCGTGGAGGAACGCCGCCCTGGGATCCGGTGAGATCAGGATGCGACGCCGCCCATCGGCCCACTTGATGAGAAGCCGATCGAGCGAGCAGGCGGGGCTCGACAGGGGATTCCGAGATGGTGTCACCGAATCGATTGCGCTCAGTGGCACTCGAAAACGGAAAGGCCCGCTTCGGATCAGCAGCTGACCCTCGACGAACGTGTAGCTCGTCCCGTACAGCACCCACAGCATGAAGCCCGCTGCCGCGACCAGGGCCAGGAACACCAGCCCCCTCGTACCCGCCGGGGCATCGCTGGAGAGCTGCGAGAAGCCTCCGATGCCGGTCATCAACGCACCGCCCCAGAGCACCGCCGCGATCCAGGCATCGCGCTTCGATGCGAACGTCGTCGTCGGGGCCTGGGACGCGTGCAAGGTGGAACCTCGGATGGGGCTCGGTTCGTCTTCGGGCGTGGGATCGAGCGGTAGCCGCGCGGGCCCCGCCACTGAACCAGCTTGATTGCGGGTTCGATGATGCCAGAGGGCGAAGCGATTGGAAACGGCGCGCGGGCTGGCTCGAAGATCAGGATCGGTCCGCCGAAGGGCCGTTTCGTACCGTCGATCACTAGGCTGAGCAGGATCCGCCCTCGGAGCACGGGCTCGTAGACCTCGAGCTGCTGCCCGCGGCCGAACCAGGCCCTCCACCGATCAAAGGACGTGAACTCCTCCCACACACGCTCTGGCGTCGCCTGGATCAGGCTGCTTCGCCGGACTCGAAGCGCGCCAATCTCGATTCCCATGCTGCTTCCTCCCCGGATGACGGTCGCGCTTCGTCACCGATGAACGACTCGCCGCCCAATGCATCGAGCCCCGAGATCCCAGACCTCCGGGTGTAGCCCGGTGAGGCTTTCCGGGTGAGTCCGATGCCGCCTGAAGCCGGAGAGCTTGACCGTTGGATGGGCCTCCATCCTATTTGCCCAGGCCGTAGAGTATCCGAGGGCTGCAGAGTCGGGACCTCTGCACTGTGCAGCGAAGCGAAGGGAGCGTAGTCGAGTCGCGAGCCGGAGGTTAGAATCATGTCGGGTGGAACCGCCAGGAGCATCCCCATGCGCATCGCGATCCGCGTCGTGATCGTGCTGGCTGCAGCGATCGTCGCCTTGGTGATTGTCGGCGCCGAGAGCCGTGAGGTGGTCGTGCTGCACACCACCGATGCGGAGGGGGCGAGCCACACGACCCGCCTCTGGATCGTGGACGATGCCGAAGGGGCCTGGCTGCGCGCTGGCCACGACGGATCGTCCTGGTTCCGCGACCTCGAGGTGCGACCCGACGTGGAAGTCGAACGGGGCGGGAAGACGCTCGCCGTCCGCGCGGTTCCAGTGCGCGACCCCGCCGAGCGCGCCCGTATCAACGCGCTGACGGTGAAGAAGTACGGCTGGGCGGGGCACCTCTACGCCATGATCGGCGGCGGAAGGGCCGCGATCCCGATCCGCCTCGAGACGCGCTAGCAAGCGTCGGCATTGCCGGCGTGGAAAGGGAGCTTCTGGCCCGCGTATTCCACGAACAGTTCCTGGGCGGGGGGCCCATAGGTGTTGGGCGGCATGGCACCTGGCGTCGAGGGAAACGGACACGAGCTGGCGACAGCGGCTGAGCGCCGCCACCGGACGTATTGAGAAAGGAGAACCCGGACCGCGTTCTCCTCTGCGGTCCAGGTGTGGGGCCACAGGAGCCCAAAAGAGAGCGAACACCGGATACTTCGCCGTCGTACGGAACGACGAACCGGAGCCGCGAATCGTCGGACGAGGCGACTTCGATGTACGCAGACAGAGCAGATCGCTCGCGGGTACAACGCCGATCGCCCCCGGAATCGGTGCCGGCCGGTCCCGCTTCCGCCCCTAAGTATCCCGCGAGACGGCGACCAAGGTCCACGGAACCGAGCTGTTGCTGCTCGATGCCGCGGGGGTGCTCGAGGACCTCCGCGTGCCACGAGGGAACCGGTTGGAGCGGCTCTCCGGAGACCGAGCCGGACAGTACAGCATCCGGGTCAGTGATCAGTGGCGAGTCTGCTTCCGATGGGAGCGGGGCAACGCCCACGACGTCGAGATCACGGACTATCATTAGAGGACGGAAATATGACAAGGAAGGCCCATAGGGCGATTCACCCAGGCGAGATCCTTCTCGAGGAGTTCTTGGAGCCGATGGAGTTAAGTCAGTATCGGCTTGCCAAGGATATCAGTGTTCAGGCTCGACGGATCAACGAGATTGTCCACGGAAAACGTGAAATCACGGCGGACACTGCGCTGAGGTTGGCCCGTTACTTCGGGACGAGCGAACGCTTCTGGATGAACCTGCAGATCGGATACGATCTGGAAGTCGAAAAGGCGCGTCTCAAGAGACGCCTCGTGAGGGAAGTCGCGGTCCTAAAGGCGAGCTGACCGGCAACTCTCCGCGCGGTCTCTAATGGATCAGCGATAAGCTGCGCCGCGGGCGCTGACCGCCAGCGCCGGACCACCCGAACCCCGACGCCAGAACGGTAGCAACCCCCGATGCAGCGCAGCTCGCGGTGGCAGCTTCAGCACGTTGGGCGGCGAGCCTACGCCTCCTCAGCGTAGGCTGGTAGCTCTCGAGGCGCCAATACTTCGAGGTGAACCTCTCTGCCGAGACTTCGGGTAGCAGGCTTCCGAAGTCACCCCAGTTGAGGATATGAATCGATTGCAGAGTGGGATGGTTGATGTTTCTTACGCTCTTCGCGTTGAAGCTCGGCTTGTGTGCATAGATCAACAGTGATTCGACTTGCTCGATCAGCTTGCTCCAATCTTCCGCTGACGCCTGGCGACGGGCGTCTGAAATACGTCCCAATCGGACTCCGGTGATGTTGCCCCACTCGCGGAGATCGTACTCCGCTATGCGGACTCCGAACCTGCGTTCCTGTGCTTTGCCGATCTAGAGAAGAGCGTCTCGCCCCTACGCGGGATGATGGCCGTAGAACTGGTAGATCCCGTAGTCTCCCGATCCGCGCTTCGCCTCCGCCTGGTCGATCGTGCGCGGCCCTCCCATTGGACATGTACGACGCGCATTACCGAAAACCTCTCGCCGCCCAACGGATCGGGCATCAGTGGCGGCGCGTAGCGCCGGCCGCTCCGTGCGGTTGTTAGGCTGGCCGATCGAAGGCATCCGAAA
>JBHHVJ010000080.1:0-8474 GCA_046754285.1 Myxococcota bacterium
GACCACCCGCGCGTCACCGGCGACGTGGGCAAGGCGGGTGTCGCGATCGACTCGGTCGAGGACATGAAGATCCTGTTCGACGGCATCCCGCTCGACGAGATGTCGGTGTCGATGACGATGAACGGCGCCGTCATCCCCTCGCTCGCCAGCTTCATCGTCGCGGCGGAAGAGCAGGGCGTTCCGCCGGAGAAGCTCACCGGGACCATCCAGAACGACATCCTCAAGGAGTTCATGGTCCGCAACACGTACATCTATCCACCCGAGCCCAGCATGCGGATCGTCGCCGACATCATCGAGTACACGGCCGCCCACATGCCGCGCTTCAACTCGATCTCGATCAGCGGCTACCACATGCAGGAGGCGGGCGCGACACAGGTCCAGGAGCTGGCCTTCACACTCGCAGACGGCCTGGAGTACGTCCGGGCCGCGCTCGACCGGGGGCTGAGCCTCGACCACTTTGCGCCGCGGCTCTCGTTCTTCTTCGCCATTGGCATGAACTTCTTCATGGAGATCGCGAAGCTGCGTGCGGCGCGGCTGCTCTGGGCACGCCTGATGGAGAGCTACGAGCCGGAGGATCCGCGCTCCTGCATGCTCCGCACGCACTGCCAGACCTCCGGAGCAAGCCTCACGGAGCAGGATCCCTATAACAACATCGTGCGCACGACGATCGAAGCTCTCGCGGCCGTGCTGGGTGGCACGCAGTCGCTCCACACCAACGCGCTCGACGAGGCCGTTGCACTGCCGACGCTGTTCTCAGCGCGCATCGCCCGCAATACGCAGCTCATCCTGGCGGAGGAGACGGGGATCCGCCACGTCGTGGATCCGCTCGGCGGCAGCTACTTCCTGGAGAGCCTCACGCACAGCATGGCGAGCGCGGCCATGAAGCTGATCGACGAGGTCGAGGCGATGGGGGGCATGACGCGAGCGATCGAGTCGGGTCTGCCCAAGCTCCGCATCGAGGAGTCGGCCACGCGGCGGCAGGCACGCATCGATCGCGGTGAGGACGTCGTGGTGGGGGTCAACCGCTACCCCCCCGAGCAGGAGGACCGCGTCGAGATTCTCGACATCGACAACACGCGCGTGCGTGAGGCGCAAATTCGACGGCTGGAGGAGCTGCGACGCAAGCGGGACGAGGCGCGTTGCCGTGCAGCGCTCGAGGCGCTGCGGGCGGCCGGGGCTCGCGAGGGTGAGAACCTGCTGGCGCGTGCGGTCGAGGCGGCCCGCGCGCGCGCCACGGTCGGAGAGATCTCGAGCGCGCTCGAAGACGTCTTCGGCCGCCACCAGGCGGAGGTGCGCAGCGTGTCGGGAGTGTATCGCTCGGCGTACGAGGGAGACGAGACGTTCGAGGAGATTCGAAGAGAGATTGAGCGCTTCGCACAGGAGGAAGGTCGGCGTCCGCGCATGCTGGTCGTGAAGCTCGGCCAGGACGGCCACGACCGGGGCGCCAAGGTGATCGCGACCGCCTTCGCGGATCTCGGGTTCGACGTGGACGTGGGCCCGCTCTTTCAGACGCCCGAGGAGGCGGCGCGCCAGGCGATCGAGAACGATGTGCACGTGGTGGGCGTCTCCACCCAGGCCGCTGGACACAAGACGCTCGTTCCCGCGCTCGTGCAAGCATTGCGCGAGGTGGGTGGGTCGGAGATCGTGGTGGTCTGCGGCGGCGTGATCCCGCCGCAGCACTACGCGTTCCTGCGAGAACACGGTGTGGCCCGCATCTTCGGCCCCGGTACGCCGATCCCCCAGGCGGCTCGCGAGGTCCTACAGGCGATTCGAGAAGCCCGCGCATGAGCCCCACGCGGCTCGATGTGCGGGCCTACCGGGACGGCGTGCTGGCGGGCGATCGACGCATGATCGCCAAGACCATCACGCTGCTGGAGAGCCGCCGTGCGGACCACGTCGAGCTTGGCCAGCGCGTGCTCGATGCGCTCGCACCCCACAGCGGCGACAGCATCCGCGTGGGTGTCACGGGTGCGCCGGGCGTCGGCAAGAGCACCCTGATCGAGACGCTCGGCTTGCAGCTGATCGAGAAGGGACATCGACTCGCGGTGCTGGCGATCGATCCATCGAGCCCGGTGAGCGGGGGGAGCATCCTGGGCGACAAGACCCGCATGACGCGCCTCTCCCAGCTCGAGCAGGCATTCATTCGCCCGTCTCCCTCGGGCCAGACGCTCGGTGGGGTCGCGCACCGCACACGCGAGGCTCTGCTCGTCTGTGAGGCCGCTGGCTTTGAGATCGTGCTCGTCGAGACGGTCGGGGTCGGTCAGTCGGAGACGGAGGTGGCCTCGATGGTGGACTCCTTCGCCGTGCTGCTGCAGCCGGGGGCCGGGGACGAGCTTCAGGGCATCAAGCGTGGCGTGCTCGAGCTCGCCGACGTGCTGGTCGTCAACAAGGCGGACGGCGAGCAGCGCCGGGCTGCCGGCCGCACGCGCGCGGCCTATGCGCAGGCGCTCGAGCTGCTGCGTCCCCAGAGCGAGCACTGGCACCCCCGGGTCCTCACCGTGAGCGCCCGCACGGGCGCCGGCATCGAGGAGCTCTGGGACGTCGTGATGGAGCACCGCCGCGTTCAGGAGCGCACGGGCCTGCTCGAACGTCGACGGCGTCGCCAGGCCCGGGCGTGGCTCTGGCGGCTGCTCCGTGAGGGCCTCGAGGAGGTCTTCCGAAGCGACCCCGCCGTGGCTGCGGAGCTGGAGCGAGCGGAGCGGGCCGTCGAGGAACGCCTCAGCACGGCGCCCTCGGCCGCCCGAGCCCTGCTGGAGAAGTTCCGGCGCTAGGCCCGCGGGGGAGGAGGGCGTCTTGGGAGCTTGGGGCCGGGAGCGGGTCCGTCGAGGGCGGGTGGAACGGCTAAGGGCCCGTCCGCCCTGGGCCGATATTCGCTAGGGGCCCACCAAGGTCGAGGCGATGCCGCAGCTGAACCTGGAAACGCGCGAGATCACCCTGAAGATCGTGTACTACGGTCCGGCTCTCTCGGGCAAGACGACCAATCTCCAGCAGATCCACAAGCTGCTGGCCCACGATGCGCGGGGCCAGATGGTGACGCTCGACACGCAGGACGACCGCACGTTGTACTTCGACTTCCTGCCCGTCGAGTTCGACGCGGCCGCCGGCTTCAAGATCAAGGTGAAGCTCTTCACGGTTCCCGGGCAGGTCATGCACCGCTCGACGCGCCGGGTCGTGTTGGCCGGGGCCGACGCGGTCGCCTTCATCGCGGACTCCCAGCGCTCGGCCGCCTCCGGTAACGCCTACTCCTACCGGGATCTCGGGACCAATCTCCGGGCCAACGGTCTCGAGCTCGAACAGGTGCCCCAGGTGGTGCAGTTCAACAAGCGGGACCTCGAGGACATCAAGCCACTGGAGGAGATCCGCTCGGCGTGGGAGGGGACGGGCATCCCGACCGTGCCCGCCGTCGCCGTGCGTGGCGAGGGGGTGGTGGAGACCTTCGAGGCTCTCCTCGAGCGGACGTTCCGACACCTGGACCGTCGCCACGGCTTCGCCTCGCGCGTCGGGATTGGCGAGACCGAGTTCATGGATGGTCTCATGTGCCACTTTAGAGAAGCACAGAGAACCAACCAAAGGACCAGATAGAGATCCAGCTCTACCAGTCGGGTCCCCGGGCGGGCGGCGCGGGGGACGAATTGACACCCCAGTCAGCTACTGGTACCGTCGGCGGTTCGCGGCTACCTATTTCTTAGGTACCCCTGGACCCGCAAAAGAGGCGGCCGATCCCGGTCGCCGGAGGCCGGGAGGAGCATGAGCGCTCAGAGTCCCACGCGCCCGAGCGACCCGCAGAAAGCCGTCCAGCGCGCCGAGGCTGCGCTGGCTGAGATCCGCGCGGGGCGCATGGTGATCCTCATGGACGATGAGGATCGTGAGAACGAGGGGGACCTGTGCATGGCCGCGGAGGAGGTCACGCCCGAGGCGATCAACTTCATGGCCAAGCACGGGCGGGGTCTGATCTGCCTGGCACTGACCCGCGACCGTGCCCAGGCCCTCGACCTGCCCATGATGGTCCCCGACCACCGCAACACCACACCCTTCGGAACGGCGTTCACCGTCTCGATCGAGGCCCGTCATGGCGTGACCACGGGCATCTCGGCGGCGGATCGGGCGCAGACCATCCGGGTGGCCATCGACCCGAGCAGCGGTCCCCAGGATCTCGCGCGACCCGGCCACGTCTTTCCGTTGATTGCGAAGGAAGGCGGTGTCCTGCGGCGCACGGGCCAGACCGAGGGAGCCGTGGATCTCGCACGGCTGGCGGGCCTGCGCCCCGCGGGGGTGATCTGCGAGATCATGAACGACGACGGGACCATGGCCCGACTGCCGGACCTGCGCCGCTTTGCCGAGCGGCACGGCCTCTGCCTGCTGACCGTGGCGGACCTGATCAAGTACCGAATGCGCACCGAGAGCCACGTGTACCGGGCCGCCGAAGCCAACCTCCCGTCGGTCTTCGGCGAGTTCCGCGCCATCGTCTTCAAGAACGAGATCGATCATGTGGATCACATCGCGCTCATCTGCGGGGAGATCCGTCCCGACGTCCCTACACTCGTCCGCGTGCACAGCGAGTGCCTCACCGGGGACGCTTTCGGCTCGCTTCGCTGTGATTGCCGCGACCAGCTCCACACTGCGCTGCGCATGATCGGCAGGGCCGGACACGGGGTGCTGCTCTACATGCGTCAAGAAGGCCGCGGCATCGGTCTGGCGAACAAGATCAAGGCCTATGCCCTGCAGGAGCAGGAGGGCCTGGACACGGTCCAGGCGAACGAGCGCCTCGGCTTCCCCGCCGACGCTCGCGACTTCGGGGTCGGGGCTCAGATCCTGCGCAACCTGGGTGTGGGCAAGATGCGTCTGCTGACCAACAATCCGGCCAAACGAGCGGGCCTGGAGGGCTACGACCTGGTGATCGTCGAGCGGGTCCAGCTCGAGATCGATCCCAACGATACGAACCGAGACTACCTCAGGACGAAGCGCGACAAGCTCGGGCATCTCCTGAACCTCATGGGCTGAGCATGTCGCTGGACTACACGGTGCTCGGCGTGGTGATGGACGAGCCGACGCACGGCTACTCCATCAAGAAGACGCTGCTCGAGATCTTTGCCAGCAGCCTGGGCGTGAACGACGGCCAGCTCTATCCCGCCCTCGCTCGGCTCGAGGCGCGGGGCTGGATCGAGAAGCAGGTCGTCGAGCAGCGCCGCAGCCCTACCAAGCACCTCTATCGCGTCACGGCCGCCGGCAAGGAGGCGTTCTTCCGATGGCTCGCCACGCCCGAGCCCGAAGGCCCTCCCGCGCGCTACGACTTCTTCTGGAAGGACAGCTTCCTCCAGAAGTGCGGCTTCTTCCGTCACCTGGAGCCGCGGGACGTCGCGCTCCACTGCCGGCGCATGCTCGAGGCCGTGGAGCCGCGCATCGAGGCGCTGGAGGCCACGCTCAAGCGCGGGGCGCGAGAGACGGCCGACCCCTACCGCCGAATGATCGTGGAGTATGGGATACGCTACGAGAGGATGCGGCGGGAGTGGCTGCGTGATCTTCTGGGCCGGGCCATGCGTGGCGCGGGATGGGATGAACGGGCGCTCGGCGTCTGAGGAAGGATGACGGAATGTTCGACTCGGTAGAGGAGGTCCGCAAGCGGCTGCTGGACCAGGACTACATCTGCAACCAGAACGTCGCGACGGTGGTGTTTCTGGCGTTCAAGCTGGGCAAGCCGGTGCTCGTCGAGGGGCCGGCGGGCGTAGGCAAGACGGAGCTGGCCAAGGTCGTCGCGGGTGCCCTGGCTCTGCCCCTGATCCGCCTCCAATGCTACGAGGGGCTGGACGAGTCCAAGGCCCTCTACGAGTGGGAGTACTCCAAGCAGCTCCTCTACACCCAGATGCTGCGCGACAAGATCGGTGAGGTGATCGAGGGGGCCGGCTCGCTGAAGCAGGCCGCGGAGCGGATCGCACGTGAGGACGACGTCTTCTTCAGCGAGCGCTTCATCGTGCCCAGGCCACTGCTCCGCGCCATCACGTCGGAGAGCCCGGTACTCCTCCTGATCGATGAGGTCGACAAGTCGGACCCTGAGTTCGAGGCGTTCCTGCTCGAGGTGCTCTCGGACTACACGGTCAGCGTCCCCGAGATCGGCACGATCCAGGCCAAGCACCGGCCGCTCGTCTTCCTGACCTCGAATGACGCGCGCGAGATGACGGACGCGCTCAAGCGACGTTGCCTGCACCTCTACATCGACTTCCCCGCTCCCGAGGACGAGCTCCAGATTCTGAACCTCAAGGTGCCGGGGATCGACGAGCGCTTGGCGGCCGAGGTCGTGGATCTGATGCAGCACATCCGCGCGCTCGACCTCAAGAAGACACCCTCGATCAGCGAGACGCTGGACTGGGCGCGCGCCCTGATCGCCCTGAACGCCGACGGCCTGGAGGCGACGCTGGTGGAGGAGACCATGAGCACCATCCTCAAGCACCAGGGCGACATCCAGAAGGCGCAGGCGGAGCTGAGCAAGCTGCTCTCCCAGAAGGCGGCCGAGCGGGCTGCGGAGGCGCCCCAGCCCGTGCCCCCGCCCGCCACCGGCGTCAAGAAGAGCGTGCTGCACTGAGCGCCACGCCCCTCCCCATGCACCAGAAGGTCGTCGAGTTCACGAATCTCCTGCGAAAGGCGGGCGTACGCGTCTCGGTCGCGGAGGCGCTCGACGCCTTCATGGCGCTCGACGAGATGCCGCTCGAGGACCGGGAGCTGTTCAAGGACGCCCTGCGGACCACTATGGTCAAGCGCTCCGACGACATCCCGACCTACGATCGCCTCTTCGATCTGTTCTGGTCCGGCTTTCACGACGTGCTCAACGAGCAGCTCGCCCAGGCCCTGATGGGGATGGGGGGCGACTTCGACCTCGATCAGCTTCTCGAGTCGCTTCGGGAGGTGCTCGAGAACATGGACGTGGATCTCTCGGAGCTCGCCCAGGCGATTCTGACGCTGGATACGACCCAGCTCGAGCAGCTGATTCGTCAGGCCGGCGAGCAGTCGGGGCTCGGCGGAATCCAGAACATGCTCCAGATCGGGTTCTTCAGCCGGCGGATGCTCGAGCAGATGAACCTGGAGGGGGCGGCCGGAGAGCTGAACGATCTGATCGAGCACCTGCGCGAGCAGGGGATCTCGGAGGAGCGCCTCCAGGAGCTCCGGGAGCTGATCGGAGCCGTGCAGCAGGCTCTGCGTCGGGCCGTCCGCCGCTTCGCCGAGGACGAGCTCGACAAGCAGAACCACGACTACCTCGAGCGCTTCCGGCGGGAGAGCCTGCAGGAGAAGAGCTTCTACAACCTCACGGAGGAAGAGCTGCGACGCATGCGGGAGCTCGTGGAGCGTCTGGCCCAGAAGCTCAAGAGCATCATCTCGCTGCGGCGACGCCGCGAGCGACGGGGGAAGTTCGATCTGAAGGCCAGCATGCGCCGGAACCTGGTGCACGGGGGCGTCCCGTTCGAGCTGATCTTCAAGCAACGCCGGAAGGAGAAGCCGAAGCTGGTGATTCTATGTGACATTTCCAGCTCAGTCTCGAACGTCTGCCGTTTCATGCTCCAGTTCACCTACAGCCTTCAGGAGTCCTTCACCAAGATCCGCAGCTTCGTGTTCGTGGCGGAGCTGGGTGAGGTGACGCAGCTGTTCCGAGACAACGAGCTCTATGCGGCGATCGAGCAGGCGCTCGAAGGAGGCGGTGTGATCAACCCCTACACCCGCTCCAACTTCGGCATGGCGTTCCATGGCTTCTGGCAGAACTACCTCTCGGCGGTGGATCACCGGACCACGGTCCTGGTCATCGGAGACGCGCGGAACAACTACAACGACCCACGCGTCTGGTGCCTGCGCGAGATTCACAACAAGGCGCGCAACCTGATCTGGATCAATCCCGAGGCCCCAGGCGCCTGGGGCTTCGGCGACAGCGTCATGGACAAGTACCTGCCCCACTGCGACGTGGCCGAGGAGTGCCGCAACCTCAAGCAGCTCTCCCGCATGGTGGACCGGCTGATCGTCTGAAGCGCCGACGACCCCACATCTATGGCGTGACGACTCGCTGGAGGTCGCGCCCCAAAAAGAACGGCTCCCGGCCGGAGCCGGGAGCCGCTTGAGAGGTCGGAGAGGGCGGTGTTGACATGTGGGGGGTGAGAGGTTGGACATTTCAAAGCAGAAATGCCGTCACCACCGCCTCTCCGTAAGAACTTTTGGCCGAGCTCGCTCTCTCCTTCCTGCGACGCCCCTCTGACGGCCCGGTGCTGCCCGCAGCGACCTCTGCTTCGGGCCCCTCGATCGGGGTGGGTGCGACGCAGCCTGATCACATTATGCCCCTATGCGCGCCGATGTCAATTGCTTTCCACAAGGCTCGGCCGGGGTCTTTTCGGGCGGGCTGAAAAGCTCATGATAGACATGGCAAAACATATGGTATCTTACTGATATATTGGAAGAATCTAAATTTATTCTCCGTCGTACAAGGCCGGGACAAGGCCGGG
>JBHHVJ010000081.1:0-8310 GCA_046754285.1 Myxococcota bacterium
GGTGACGACCCACGGCATCAATCTCATCGATGAAGATGATGCAGGGCGCGTTCTTCTTGCCCTGCATGAAAAGATCGCGGACCCGACTCGCTCCAACGCCCACGAACATCTCCACGAAGTCGGAGCCCGAGATGCTGAAGAACGGCACACCGGCCTCACCGGCGATCGCCCGGGCCAGCAGCGTCTTGCCGGTGCCGGGAGGTCCGACGAGCAACACGCCCTTGGGGATGCGGCCCCCGAGGCGCGTGAACTTCTTGGGATCGCGCAGAAAGGCCACGATCTCCTCGAGCTCGTTCTTGGCCTCTTCGATGCCGGCGACGTCCCGGAACGTGACGCGCTGCTGATTCTCGGACAGCAGGCGCGCGCGCGCCTTCCCGAAGCTCATCGCCTTCCCGCCCCCGGCCTGGAGCTGTCGGAAGAGCAGAAACCACAGTCCCAGGAAGAGCAGCATGGGAAGCCAGCTGATCAGGATCGTGTTCCAGACGCCGGAGTCGTCGCGGGGCTGGTAGCGGACCCGGACGCCGTGCTCGCGCAGCAGCGTACCGCGCTTCTCGTCCTCGAGCGGTCCGAACGTCCGGAAGCTCTGGCCCGACTTGGTCGTCCCCTCGAGCGTCTGCTCCTGGATGCGCACCTCGCTGATCTCACCGGCCTCGAGGCGCGCCATGAACTCCGAGTAGTCCAGGTCGTTGCTCTCCTGGGGGGCACCGCTCCAGAAGCTGAAGATGGCGAGAAGCACGAGCATGCCCATCGCCAGGGTCATCATGTTCTTGTAGAACTGGTTCACGGGCCTTCCTTCGCCCGGCGGCCGGCCTCACCAGGCAGCACTAAGGGTGCGAAAATCCTTGAGATTCTAACAACTCCCCGGGACGGGGGAAAGCGCTTCAGCGAGCAGCTGCCAGACGGACGGCGGGTCCGTGACGCGCCCGTCGACGAGCGTCCTGTCGCGTCGCGGACGCAACGCACCCCGAGGTCCCAAGACCCCGATGACCTGCTGAGAGAGCTCGACCACCACCGCACGCGCACGATCCCTTCTGGACCATCGGGCCCGTGCGAAGAGATCTGAAAGCGGAAGTGCGCGCGCGTTCTCCTGCATCGTGTCCCCCGGCTCCGGACTTCTCGCGATGAGAGGTCCGGGCAGCGGGGCGGGAAGGAGAAGCGGAGATCCCCCGACGTCGTCCCGCGCCGCGGCGTCCGCCCGACACCAGATCAGACGGACGCCGCGCTCGGGCAATTCGAGCCCGGTGGGAGGATGCAGCGGCGCACGGAACGCGGCGGGAGTCCGCGGGCCGGGCTCGGGCCCCAGCCAGAAGCGATCTCCGTCGCGCAGCAGCACGGTCCGTCGCGGCAGTGAGAGCGCCTTGCCCTCGCCGGCCTCACGCAGGAAGCCGCGCACCCGTCGCAGGTGGAGCGACGAGAGCTCTGCGCGCAAGCCGGCGAGAGAGAGCAGCCCGGCCAACGCGCGTGCCTCGCAAGGGGGCTCGAGACGCTGCAGCGGATCGGGATCGATCCAAAGGCCCCCCTCGCCCGCCTCGATCGCGGCGGTGAGCGCCGGATCGGCGCTCGCCGCGAGCCAGCTTGCGAGCTCACGGCCGTGCGCCGCCAGCGCGGCGAGCCGTTCGAGAGCCCCGGGATGAATCGCCTCCAGCAACGGGAGAACCTGCGCCCGAACCCGGTTGCGCGGAATGCGCAGATCGGCATTGCTCGCGTCCTCGCACCAGCGGAGCTCACGCTCCCGCAGGTACCGTCGGATCTCACCGCGCCGCACCCTCAGCAGTGGGCGCAGCAGGACGCCATCGGCGGAGCGGGGTGCAATGCCGGCCAGTCCCGCCAGGCCGGTCCCGCGAATCGCACGCAGCAGAACGGTCTCGGCCTGGTCGTCGCGCGTGTGCGCCGTCGCGATGAACGCGCAGCCTCCCTCACCTCGCATCTCTTCCAGCGCGGCGTAGCGGAGCTCCCGAGCCCGGGCCTCCGGCGAACGACCATCGCGGCGCGTCGCGTCGACCCGCCTCACGTGGAGCTCGACCCCGAGCCTGCGCGCCTGCTCGCAGACGAAGTCCCGATCGCGGTCGGCCGCCTCCCCACGCAGACCGTGATGCACGTGCGCGACGACGACGCGCTGACCCAGAGCCAGCAGCCCGTGAAGCAGCGCGACGGAGTCCGCGCCTCCCGAGACCGCCACGAGCAGTGCGGCATCCCGCCCGACGCCCTGCTCCCGCAGGAAACGCGCCACCTCGCGATGCAGATCCTCCATGCCCGAGAGAGTAGGCGGCCAGAGAATCGATCCCAAGGCTCAAAACCCAGCGCGTCGGGACCGAAACCTAGCAAGGGCGCCTGTGCGCCTCTGCCTCGACGTGCACCGACAGGAGGGTCGTTTGACCGAGGACCTGAGCCAGCTCTCCCCATCCGGGGGCGGAATCGTGATGAGCCTGGTCTCCTGGCTGCGTGCGCTCCCGCTGGACGACTCGGCGCTCGTCATCCCGATGCTGGGGGCCGTAATCATCCTGGCCACGATCTGGGCGGGCGGGCGGCGGCGGCGCCCTCCGCGGAGCGAGCCCACGGAGATCCAAGACCCTGAGCTCCGGGTTCAGGCGCTGATCGCGAGGAACCAGTACGAGGCGGCCGCGGAGATGCGGCTGGCGCAGGGGAAGTTCGACAAGGCCCTCTCCCTGTTCCAGAACAGCGGCAATCGCAACAAGGTCGCGCTCTGCCATCTCTCCCTGAAACAGCCCCTGAAGGCCGCAGAGGTCTACCTCGAGATGGGTCGCCTCGCCGAGGCTGCACACTATTTTCAGACCGCGCGGGCGTGGGGACCGGCGGCCAAGTGTCTCGACGCGATGGGCAGTCGCCGCGAGGCCGCCGAACTCTACGAACGGGCGGGGGAGTACGGCAAGGCGGCCCACCATCTGCGGCGCCTCGGCGATGCCGAGAACGCCGCGCGCCTCTTCGAGATGGCGGGCCAGGGATCCGAGGCGGCCGAGGCTCTGCTCTCGGCACGGGGGCGGGAGCCGCGCGCCCTGTTGAGAGCCGGCGAGCTCTTCGAGAGCGGGGGCGATCCGCGTCGCGCGGCGGAGTGCTACGCCGGGGCGGGCGAGTGGTTCCGTGCGGCCGAGCTCTTTGAGGAGGTCCAGGAGTTCGCGCTCGCGGCCCAGGCGTACGAGCACGCCGAGGCCTGGGCACAGGCCGGTGCCAGCTACGAGCGAGCCGGCGCCTACCGGGAGGCACGCGCCAACTTTGAACGTGCCGGGGACACGCTCCACGCCGCCCTGCTCGCCCAGCAGCTCGGAAACCTGCTCGACGCGGGACGCGGCTTCTACGAGCTGGGGTCGTACGAGCGTGCGATCGAGACCCTGCAGGGGGTGCCCGCCCACTCCCCGCAGCTCCGTGAGGCCACGCTGCTGCTCGGAAAGATCTTCCTCGAGAAGGGCCTCTACGAGCGGGCCAAGGACAAGCTGCGGCTCGTGGCGCCCGATCGTCCCGCGAGCAAGGACGACATCGATGCGGTGCTGCTGCTCGCCGAGGCGCACGAGGGCGCCGGCGAGTACCCCGCCGCGCTCCAGCTGCTCGAGGCCATCATCGAGATCGATCCAGACGATCACGAGGTCTCCGAGCGATTGGAGAAGCTCCAGGAGCGCGCCTGGGGAAGCTCCGCAGCCACCGCTGCCGGCTACTACAACGAGCGCTACGAGTTGCGCAACGAGATCGGTCGCGGCGGGATGGGCATCGTGCATCTCGCGCACGATCGCGAGCTGAGGAGGCCCGTCGCGATCAAGTTCCTGCCGGCGGATCTCGCCGCCAATGCCACGGCGGTGAAGATGTTCCGGCAGGAGGCGCGGGCGGCCGCGGCCATGAACCACCCCAACATCGTCCACGTCTACGACGTGGCCGTCATCGACGGACGACCCTGCATCGTGATGGAGTACGTGCGCGGAAAGACGGTGCGGGATCTGATGCGCGTTCCCGGCAGCCGCTCCAAACGACCCCTGCCGATTCGCCAGGTCGCACAGATCGCGCGCGACGTCTGCTACGCGCTCGAGTACGCCCACTACCAGAACGTGATCCACCGCGACATCAAGCCGGGGAACGTCCTGATCTCGGAGCAGGGGGAGACCAAGCTGATGGACTTCGGCATCAGCAAGGTGCTCGAGTCGGGTCCGCGGACCGAGAGCGATACGCAGGCCAAGGGGACCCCGCAGTACATGCCTCCCGAGCAGATCCTGGGGCGCCAGGTCGACGCGCGGACCGATCTCTACGCTCTCGGCATCTCGCTCTTCGAGATGCTCACGACCCTGCGCCCCTTCCGTGGCGAAGACGTGGTCGAGAAGCAGCTCAAGGCTCCCCTCCCGGACCCCCGAGAGTTCGTCCCGAACATTTCCGAGGAGCTCGTGAGCATCATCCGACATGCCTGCCAGAAGCGACCCTCCGATCGCTATGCCACCGCAGGCGAGATGGCCGAGGCGCTGAACACCTTTCTGATTCGGCAGGCGCCCGGCGCGAAGAGCGATTCGTGAGCGCCGGGGATACGCCCGCCGGGACGCGGCTCAGGCCCCGCACCGGAGATCTTCCGCTACCCTGCGCGCCCTCGACATGACCGCCCCGCGCGCGCTCGCGATCGTCCTACCGCTCCTGGGGGCCGTCCTTGGGGGCGGCTGCCGCAGCGTCGCCATACCCAGCGCGCCGCCTCCGCTCGACCCCGATGCGGTGCAGCGCGGCGCGCTTCTTTTCCTCGATCCCCGCGTCTCGGCGGATGGCACGCGAAGCTGTGCAAGCTGCCACCCCGGCGGTGGGGCGATTCCCGCGAGCTTCGTCGGCGCCCACGAGGTGGCTCCGGCGACACCCGGCGGCCGCAACACGCTCCCGCTGCGGGGTGTCTGGCAAACCGCGCCGTACCTCTGGGACGGCTCGCAGGCCACGCTCCGGGGCACGCTGCTGCGCATGCTCGAGGTGGAGATGGGGGGCGGACGCCTGAGCGAGCGCGACCTGGCCGCCCTGGAGAGCTACGTGCTCTCGATCCCACCCTTCGAGCGCGGGCGCATCGAGCCCGATGGGCGGCCGCGGGAGCCCGCGACCCTCTCGGCCAAGCGCGGCTTCGCGATCTTTCGCAAGCTGGGATGCGAACGCTGCCACCCGCCCCCGAGCTTCACGCGCCCTCGTCCGACGGATCTCGGAACCGGCGGCGTGTTCGACGCGCCCTCCCTGCGCGGCCTGGCGGATTCGGGCCCGTGGGGACATGACGGGCGCTGGGCGACGCTCGAGGAAGCCGTGCGTGCGGTTCTCCGGCTGCGCGGTCGGGAGCTGAGCGAGCGGGAGATTTACGAGCTGATCTCGTATCTCAAGCTTCTCTGAGGCGGCGGGCTGCCGACGAGCCCGCGCACGAAGCGTCCGAGCAGCTCACGGCGTCCACTGACCCCGACACGCTCGTAGATGGCGTGGAGGTGGTTCCGCACCGTGAGCTCGCTGATGAAGAGCCGGCGCGCGATCTCCTCGCTGCTGGCTCCAAGCAAGGCCGCCCGCAGCACCTCGAGCTGGCGCTCGGAGAGACCGAAGACGCCGAAAGTCTCCCGCACGAGATCGGCCGGCGTCTCCACGCGTCGCTCCGGGGCGCGAAGCACGTGTCGCAGGGCATCCGGCGGGGTGAGCGAGCGATCCACACAATGGGCGTGCGGCAGCAGCACGCGAAAGGACCCCCACCCCCCGTCTGAGGGGGGAGGAGCGAGCAGCACCAGCGGCTCACATCGGGTGAGCCGAAGCTCCCCGAGCTCCTCGGGTCGCTCCACACCGACGACGAAGAGCCCGAACTCGAGCTCCTCCATGAGCTCGTGAAACAGCGCGCTCGCATCGACCACGGCCGTGGCGAATCCGAGCTCTGCCAGCATGCCCCGGACACGCTCGGCCACCAGCCCCACGCGCTCGAGCACCAGCGCACGCCTCGCTGGGCTGTATTGAACCAAAGTCATCAACCCCGAATCTACCAAATTACCTATCAAGCGCTCGGGCGAGAGGTCGAAGAAGTGCCCGGAAGGCGCGGTTGATCGGGACTGATAGCCAGTCACCGCATCGCTTCCCGGAGGGCCGCAGAAGGCCTCTCGAGGGGTTAGCGCGCCACACACTGGGGGGGG
Source organism: Myxococcota bacterium (assembly GCA_046754285.1). GTDB lineage: Bacteria > Myxococcota_A > UBA9160 > SZUA-336 > SZUA-336 > JBHHVJ01. The sequence continues at coordinate 6,117 of JBHHVJ010000081.1, forward strand.
AACACCTGTGAGTGATAATCTGGTCACCGTTCGTGAGGCAGCGAACTATCTGCGCATCTCGGCCCGAACCGTCTACCGCCTGATCGAGTCCGGACAGATCGGGGCCGTCCGCATCGGAAAGCAGTGGCGCATCCCGGCCAGCGATCTTCCGGGCCGCGAGCAGCGCACGTCTCAGCCCAGCATCGAGAACCAGGCAACGGCGTAGCAACCGAATCGGGCTCTATTCAGGCCCGGAGCCTGGACGAGCCGTCGGTGCGGCGGCGCCGGGAGGCCGGCCTCCGTTTCCGCGGGAGCCGAGCTTCTCGCGCCGCCTGGCCGACCGGGGGCGCCACCCGGCCGGGCTTGCGACCCGTGACGACGCGTGGAACCAAGAGAGCCACGTGAGCCGAACCCGCGACCGCTGGATCAGCAAGACCGGCCTGGTCCTGGCGCTGGCCGGGAACGCCATTGGCCTGGGGAACTTTCTGCGCTTCCCGGGCCAGGCTGCGGCCCATGGTGGCGGCGCCTTCATGATTCCCTACTTCCTCGCGCTGCTGCTGATCGGCCTGCCCCTGATGTGGGCCGAGTGCGCGATCGGCCGCTACGGCGGACGCTTCGGTCACGGACACACGGCGGGGATGCTCCATCGCCTCTGGCCCCACCCCGTGTCGAAGTACGTCGGGGTCCTCGGGATCTTCATCCCCTTCACGGTGGCGCTCTACTACATCCCGATCACCTCCTGGTGTCTGGCTTTCTCGTGGTTCTCCCTCACGGGCGCCTACGAGGGGCTCTCGAGCCGAGCTGAGATCGGCGAGTTCCTGGGCGCGTTCCAGGGCTGGACGGCCAACGAGCACTTCGCCGGCCGCACAACGCTGTACGGGTTCTTCGCGATCACCCTGGCACTGAACCTCTGGGTCCTTTCCGGTGGCATTGCACGGGGCATCGAGCGCTTTGCAAAGCTGGCCCTCCCATTGCTCTTTCTGATGGCGGGGGTGCTCGTCGTCCGCGTGCTCACGCTCGATCCCCCGGCCGGTGCGGGTCCGGACCAGAGCGTCCTCTCCGGCCTGGGCTTCGTCTGGAACCCGGATCTCACGCAGCTCGGCGATCCCCGGGTCTGGCTCGCCGCTGCGGGTCAGGTCTTCTTCACGCTCTCGGTCGGCTGGGGAATCATCCACACCTACACCTCCTATCTCGATCCGGACGATGACATCGCTCTCACGGGTCTCTCGACGGCGAGCCTGAACGAGTTTGCCGAGATCGTGCTCGGGGGCACGATCGCGATCACGGCATCGGTCGTGTTCTTCGGCATCGTGGCCACACAGGAGATCGTCGCGGGGGGCACCTTTGACCTGGGCTTCCAAGCCATGGCGGTGATCTTCCAGCAGCTCCCTCTCGGTCGCGTTCTCGGGGGCCTGTGGTTCCTGCTCCTCTTCTTTGCCGGCCTGACGTCCGCCGTCGCGATCACACAGCCGGCCGTGGCCCTCATTCAGGAGGGCTTCGGTCTGACTCGGCGGCGCAGTGTCGGCCTCGTCGGGCTCGCACTGCTGGTCCTCTCGACGCCCGCTCTCTGGTGGGACGGCGTCCTGGACGAGCTGGACTTCTGGGCGGGAACTTTCTCCCTGTTGCTCTTCGGCCTGGCAGAGGCCGTGATCTTCGCCTGGATCTTCGGGATCGAGCGGGGCTGGGAGGAGATGACGCGGGGCGCCGAGATCACTTTGCCCCGCCTGCTGCGCCCGGTGCTCCGCTACGTCACGCCGCTCTTCCTGGCGTTGATCCTGCTCGGGTTCGCGCTGCAGTCGTTGGGGGATCGATTCGTGACGGAGCGCTGGCAGCTCTGGGCCGCCCGGGCCCTGATGATCGGCATCTTCCTGTCGCTCGCTTTCCTCGTGCGCGGCGCGCTCCGAGACGAGCCCCGCGTGGAGCCGGGCTAGATGCCGTCCCCGACCCTCGAGCTCTCGGGTGCGCTTCTCCTGGCGGCTTCCTGGCTCTGCGTCGGAAGCGTGGTGGCCTTCTGCATTCGCCGCGTGCTCCGCAGCGAAGCCTCCGCGGCGCGCTTCCCCTCGGCCCCCTCGACTGGTGCAGAGGCGCCGCCCCCCCTTCCCGAGCCGAGCGCACCCAGCCCCCCGTCCCCTCCCGCAAGCTCCTGACCCACCGCGCGCTTCAGGCTGGCTCCGAGGAGACCGACATGAGAGTCGGTCGACGCGCACGCAGGCGA
>JBHHVJ010000082.1:0-8241 GCA_046754285.1 Myxococcota bacterium
GGGACGGGCGACACGGGTGCTTCCTGCGTCATCACGCCCTCGCCACCCTGGCCCCACAAGAGGTGCGGTCGGCCCGGCCTCGCATCGTGAACGGGATTGACACGCACGACTTTCCATCGACGGGTGCGCTTCTCTACGCCGGTGGCGTACCGATTCATGAGGGAAACGCGGAAAGCTGGTGCTCGGGCGTGCTGATCGGCTGCCAGACGTTTCTCACCGCCGCGCACTGCGTGGAGGGCGACGCCACACCCTCCCACTACTGGGTCTTTCTGCAGCACGCGGGAATCCAGGCCGTGACCGCGATCACCCGCCACCCGAGCTACCTTCCGTCCTGGTTTCCCGAGTTCGATGTCGCGGTCCTCTCGCTCGAGACACCCGTCACCGGGATCGAGCCCACCGCCGTCAACACCGTCGCGAGCCCTCCGCTCGGCTGGTCCGGTACCATCGTGGGCTTCGGCCAGACCGCCGGTGGCGCAAACGACTTCGGCTTGAAGCGCTTCGGGCGCGTCGTGACGACTGATTGCAGCGGGACCGTTCCGGGTCTGGGAAACGCGGAGCTGGTCTGCTGGCGTTTCCAGAGCCCGATCGGGGCCCCTGGAGAGGACTCGAACACCTGCAACGGGGACTCCGGCGGTCCGCTGCTCATCGATCTCGGGAGCGGTGAGGTCGTGGCCGGAGTGACCTCCGGCGGCACGCAATTCGACTGCCTCGTCATCGACACCGCCTACGATGCCAACGTCTTCAGCTACCGGAGCTTCGTCCTCGCGAAGCTCGGCGTCGACTCGACGACGGTCTGCGGGGGGCTGCCGCCGGTGGGGAGCCCGCAGGTCAGCGTGATCCCCGAGGAGACCCGGCTTTGGGCCGGCCGTGCGGAGCAGCGCTTCAGCGTCGCCGTTCCACGCTCGGCGACCGAGCTCCGTTTCGCGCTGAATGCCGAGAGCAACGGCAGCTTCGACGCGGATTTCTATGTGGCCCGGGGCCAGAGCGCGGGACCGACAAGCTTCGACTGCAAGGCCGACGCCGCGAGCAACGTGGGCGACTGTCGTTTCCTGCAGCCCGAGGGCGGGGAGTGGAGCGTTCTCGTGACGCGGGGCGCGGGCATGGGCGACGTTCAGCTCACGACCACGATCTTTGGCGGTGATCCTGCCATCTGCGGAAACGGCCTGCGTGAGCCAGGCGAGGACTGCGATGGGGGCGAGGCCAGCCTCTGCCCGGGTCTCTGCGGGGTGGACTGCCGCTGTCCGAGCCCTGTCTGCGGCAACTCGGTGCTCGAGGCCGGGGAGCAGTGTGACGGTAGTGCGGACTCCGCCTGTCCCGGTGCCTGTAGCCTCACCTGTCACTGCCCGCTGCTTTGCCGTACGGGCGAGCTCGTGGTTCGACGGGCCCGGAGCGATGCGCGTCGCTTCCGGCTGAAGCTGGAGCTCGCGAACGGGACCGGAACCTACACGGGCCTCGATCCACGGCGCGAGATCGGCGTGCGTCTCACTCAGGGCGCGAGCACCCTGCTGGTCGAGGCGCCGGTCCTGGGGAGCGGCTGGGACCGCTCGAAGCCGGAGCGCAAGCGCTACATCTGGCGCGGCCTGGCTGCGGGGCTGCAGCGGGTCCGCGCAGTCGATCTCACGGCCAGGCGGGGGATCTGGCGGATCGATCTCAAGGGTCGCGAGATCCCCGGTGCCGAGGCGATCGATCTCCTGAATCCAACCCCGATTACGGTCCAGCTCATGATCGATGGGCTCTGCGCGGAGGAGAGCTTCTGAGCCCCCCGTGGAGGGCTGAGACTCGAGAGGAGGTTGCATGAAAGCCCTGGTCTACGACGTGAACGTGGAGGATCTCATCCACCTCATGCAGCAGGCGCGCGAGGACAAGAAAGCCTATCTCGGAGAGCACTCCCTGATCCGCCTGCGGGAGGTTCCCGACCCCAAGGTTCCATTTCCGGACTGGCTGCTGATCGAGACGCGTCTCTGCGGCATCTGTGGCAGCGACACGAAGCAGATCTTCCTGGACTTCGAGCAGGTCGACAGCCCCCTCGCCTCGTTGGCCAGCTTTCCCCAGGTGATGGGTCACGAGGTCGTCGGGACGGTCCACGAGTTCGGGCCCGACGTGCACGGGCTGCAGCCCGGTCAGCGGGTCGTTCTCAATCCATGGCTCTCCTGTGCGCCGCGGGGCATCGAGCCGATCTGCACGGCGTGTCGGGAGGGGCAGTTCTCGCTCTGCCGGAGCTTTCGTGAGGGTCGGCTCTCGGCGGGCCTCCACACGGGGACCTGCCGCGACGCCTCCGGCGGCTATGCGCCCTACCTCCCGGCGCATGAGTCGATGGCGATTCCGGTCCCCGACCCGATCAGCGACGACGAGGCGGTTCTCGCCGACCCGTTCTCCGTGAGCCTGCACTCGGTACTCCGCCATCCTCCGGAGCCGGGGGACAAGGTCGTCGTCTACGGCTGCGGTACGCTCGGGCTCTGCGCGATCGAGATCCTCAGGAGGCTCTTCGATGCCGAGATCTACGCCATCACGCGCTTCGCGCACCAGGCCCAGATTGCGCGGCGTCTGGGTGCCGTCGAGACCGTCCCGTGGCGGCCTGTCGAGGACATCGTGGAACGCCTGGCGGCCGTGACGGGTTCCGAGGTGTACGCTCCGATCGAGAACACGGGTGGCATCCCGATGCTCTACGGTCCCCCGGGCATTCGGGTGGTCTACAACACGGTCGGGACGGCAGAGAGCTTTGCCGTGTCGGTGCGGATCGCTGGACCGCGCTCGACCGTGGTGATCTCCGGCGTCGACGCTCCCGCGCGCTTCGAGTGGTCCCCCCACTATTTCAAGGAGGTCAACCTGGTGGGATCGAACGCTTTCGGCTTCGAGGAGTGGCAGGGCCGCCGACAGCACGCCATACGGCACTACTTCGATCTGATCCGCGAGCGCAGGATTGACGTGACGCCGATCATCACCCATCGTTTCCGCCTTGAGGACTACCGCACGGCCTTTGGCTTCACTCATGCTCAGGGGATCAGCGGGGCCGTGAAGGTGCTCTTCGACTTCAGCGAGGATGCACCTCTTCAGACCGCGGCGATCGGCGCGGAGAGCGGGTCGATCGCGTAGGGGAGGCGGGAGAGCCCAAGGGCGAAGAGGGAGAGCGGCGCGTGTCGAGCGCGTGGAGGGAGGAAGCCCGATGAGACGGCGAGTCCAGCGGCGAGACCGGGTCGCGGTGCTCGTGCTCTGTGCGCTCCTCAGCGGGGCGACGGTGCCTGGGGAGCCAGGCGAGGGGAGCGCCTCGGCACCGCTTCGAGCCATCGACCGCGCCACGGCCCACGCGGAGATCAGCTCCTGGCCCGGGGTGACGTTCGTCGATCTCTACGCCGAGTGGTGAAGCACCTGCATCCGGCAGTTGCCGGACATCGAGGAGCTGGCGGCGGAGTTCGCCGGCCAGGTCCGCTTCGTCAAGGTCGACGTCGACAAGGATGAGGAAGTCCGTGCCGAGTTTGGCATCGGCGGTATCCCCTCCTACCTCGTGTTCAAGGACGGCCGAGAGGTGGACCGGATCCGCGTGCGACAGCTTCCGTTCCTTCTCAAGTGGCGAATACGCCGCATGGTGAAGACCGCGCTGGAGTAGGTCGGCTTCGGCGGAAGACTCGGCAGACGAAGGGGACCGACGATGGAGGCCATTCTGCCCGGACTGGCGGTCACCGCGAACCTGCACCCCATCTTCGTCCACCTGCCCCTGGCCCTCTGGCCCTGTGCAATGCTCTTCTGGGTCCTCGCCCTGTTGCGTCGGAGCGAGACGCTCTGGCGGGCCGGCTGCTGGGTGCTGTACGCGGCCCTGGTGGGCTCGATGCTCGCTACGGGGACGGGTCTGTGGGCGGAGGAGCAGCTGGGCCACGACAGCCCCGCGCACGACCTCGTGCACGTCCACCGGACCTGGATGCTCTGGGCGAGCGTGCTCGGTGCGCTGACGGCGCTCGGAGCGTTCGCCTTGCGGAGGAGCCGCACGAGGGCCAGCCGCGGAGCGCTGATTGCGCTTCTGGGGGTCGTGCTTCTCGTGGGTACGCTCGGAGCGGACCGCGGCGCCCTGCTGGTCTTTGGGCACGGCGTGGGATCCCAGCGGGAGCCCCCACCTGCGGCCGGTGCCGAATCGCATGCCGACGAGCACGGAGAACACGGAACCCACCCGTGAGGGGCGAGCCCGGCGGGGAGAGGCGAGTCGTCGTCGAGCGGGGTATCGGAGGGCATCGCCCGCCTGCCCGCACTTCGCTCACCTCCAGCTTGCTGCGCGCTCCGCTCCCGCGACGCTTGGGCTAGCGGCTGGCCTTGAGCTTGGTCCCCTTGGGCTCCCAGAGGCGCAGGTCCGAGATCGTGTGCGCCCCGATGCGAATCTCCACCTCGACGTCGCGCGCGCTGAGGTCGACGGATGAGAAGTCCATCTTGACCGTTTTGAGCTTGAACAGGCTCCGGCTCGTGTTCTTCTTGGCGAGCTTGAGAAGCGCGAGCTTCACGCCACCGTTTGCCCCGCTGGGATCGACCAGCTTGAAGAGCCGCCCGGCGGCGGAGACCGACATGGTGCCCGCGGGGATCGTCACGCTGTAGAGGTCCGTGTCGTCGCGGATCGTGATCGTCAGGTCGTGGATCGATGGGTCGAGCTCCGGAGAGCCGCTGCCGATCTTGGCCACGAGCTTGAAGGTGTCTGCGGAGGGCTTCTTCGTGTTCCGCGTGAACTGACCCACGAGCTTCAGGACACCCGAGCGCAGCCGGTCCTGCCCCTCACGATCGAGGCCGTCTAGGATCTGGTCGTCGTCGGTGTCCGCATCCGTGGGGTCCGTCCCCGCCAGGGCCTCCTCAGCCAGGGATGCGCGGTCGCCGTCCCCGTCGTCCCTTCCGCGCGGAGACAGATCGCCGAAGTACCAGCGCTCGAAGGCGTCAAGCACGCCGTCGGAGTCCGCGTCTCCGGTTCCCCCGCCCGCCAGGTCTTGGCTGACGTGGAGCATCGGCACGAAGCGCCAGTCCCTCCAGATCGGCTGCAGGCTATCCGCATGAGGGCTCACTCCGGTGAGTCCGCCCCCGAAGCTTCCCGACGCGAAGCCGCTCTGACCGAGCGGGAAGATGAACTCGCCGTGAACGCTGTCGCCCACCTCGACGATTTGCTCCCACGTGCCGCGGTTGCCCTTCAGCGTCGGCTCGAAGATCAGACCGGGAAAGAGCAGAGAGAGGGGGTGTTCGTACGTCCGTGGGTCGCGGTTCGGATCGGTCGGGACACCGCCCGTCGCCACCGCCGAGAGCCCGTCGCGGACGACCGACTCCCACGCAGCGCCGTTGAAGTAGTCCCCGCTGTAGGCCTGGCCGTAGCTCCCGAGGACGTCGCCGGCCTTGGAGTCGATCGCGTGCAGCACGAGGGCGAGCCCACGGGACCCCCCAGGCACCGATACCGCTCCGGCGAGCTCGTCGCCGTAGATGTCGCCCGCGAGCTGCGTGATCAGGCTTTCGAGCACCAGAATCTCACCGAAGAGCTTGGTGTCCTGGACCGGATCGATGAACTCCCGACCGAAGGACGGGCTCCCATCGTGTGCCTCGAGCGCCGTCAGAACCGTATCCACGTCTGGATTTCCGCCGTTGCCCACCGCGTCGACGGCTTGACGCAGCCTCGGAACGAGGTAGCGGCCGAAATGTCCCTTGCCGTCGAGGCCAGCCACGTCCTTGTTGAGCTGCCGCTGCTTGGCGCGGTCCCAAGCGTTCTCCGCGGCCAAGCGCTCGAGGATGAAGGTCACACGGTGGTTGCGACCGAAGCCGCTCCCGTCGTCGGCGGTGGCGGCCTTGTTGTTCCAGTTGGCCGAGTAACCTTCGCTGGGGTTGATCGCTTCGGGCATGGCCACGATCTCGTAGATCTCGAAGCGATCGCCGGGTGCCGGTGTCACACCCCAGTCCGTCTCCAGGGTGAGCGTATCCGCGTTGTTGCTGGCGATTCGGCGGCTTTGCTTGAAGCCCGTGCCGCTCACGATCGTGACGTAGAACTCGCTTCGCTGGAGCGACGGGTTCAGGTAGCGGAAGTTGGGCGGTGGCGGGCTGAAGTCCTTCCCGCTGAAGCTCCCCGTGGCCGTGAGGGTTCCCGGGGCGGCCGCATCGACCGTGCCGCTCACGACGATCAGTGGGTTCGCGCTTGCGCCGTCGAGAGGCAGGAGCTTGTCTTCGCCGCCCTGGCGGATCCGGGAGAACCCCGAGGAGTAGTAGGCGATGTTCCCCTTGCCGCCGTCCGTCCCGATTCCGTTGAAGGGTTGGTTGTCGACGCACGGGAAGTTGTGGGTGCTCGGGATCAGCCGCATGGCGGCCCGGACGTCGAGGACGCTGGTGGCCCGCTGCAGGAGACCGAAGCCCAGGCCGCTCGTGGTCTCCTCGAGCCACGCGGGGCTGTCCAGGGCCACGGCGATCAGATCGTCCGTCGCGTTGGAGGCGACGTAGACGGAGCTGCTGTCGGGCAGGGTGGTCCACGCGCTGCTGATGCGGAGTGTCGTGCCGTCGGGCACCGCCGCGATCTCACGGATCTGCCCGGCCCCGGTTCCATCGATGATCGCGACGTGCCCGCCCACGAGGTTGGATGCAAAGGCCGCATCGAGATCCACCAGCCCGTTCGGGTCGGCGCTCTCGACGGTGCCCTCGGCCGCGCCGATGAAGTCCACGATGGGCCGCATCCCGCCGTTGCCCGCGATCGCGCGGCTGCGCCAGAACACCCGGGTGACGGTGGGGGTCAGCGGGGGCAGCCCCGGAAAGATCTCTGTGCGCATCGAGAGCGGCGCCGGCGTGCCTTCGGCGTTGTACCGGAGGACGTCGGACTCCTCGCCCACGATCTCCTCGAAGAAGGTGTCGATCACGCGAAGCTGTGCGGTCGTCGAGGTGTACGCGACGCTGTCGGTCTGACCGATCAGGATCAAGGGTGCGCCGGCGAACTCCATGCCCAGGCCCTGCAGGCCCTCGCCGCTGCGGTTCTCGGCGAAGTGCATGATCGAAGGCGTCTGGATGCCCGTCTGTGGAAAGCCGCCCAGCCACGGGTTGCCCGTGGCGGACTTGTTGGCAGCGATGACCCACGAGTAGCTCCCGAGGCGGGGCCAGGCGCCGAGTCGCTGGGCGTGCTCCGCGCGCAGGCGCGCAGCCTCCTTCCGTTGGCGATCCGAGGCTGTGTAGTCGTAGCGCGGAAAGCGGAGCGCGTACTGCGCGAGTCGGCTCGGGCGCTCGGGCTTCCGATCCACGCGCGCGAGCGGCCCGCCAAAGCCTGGCGTGGTGGAGTCGGGCACCGAGACGGGCGCGAGGGGATCGTTCAGGAAGTTCAGATCCTTCCAGATCTCCTCGCCGGGCGCGGAGCCATGTTTGGCGATCAGGGCCTGGAGCTCATTCAGACGCGAAGGCTCGTCGAAGCTCTCGAGCCCGAAGTTGCGCACCTGGAGCACAGCGACCGCGACGAACATCTCGGGCGTGAACTGAAAGCCCCCATCGGGCCGCTGGGGGTCTGCTCCGCCCGGGGCGCGATAGAAGGGATCCACCTGGTCCGAGATGTTCGTGGCGTTGCCGAAGAGATCGTTGCCGAGACCCAGGGTCTGGCGCAGCAGGCTGACCTCGACGGGCTCGGGCTCGGTGCCCGCATAGATCGCGTCGATCGTGTCGTTCACGCCCTCGCAGTAGGCGAAGACCAGATCCCGCTCACGCTGCGGGAGATTCTGATACATCGCGTTCATCTCCGACGACGTGTAGAGCCCTCCTCGCGCCTCGATGTCGTCGGCCAGGACGCCCCCCGTCGGGTCGAGCAGCCCGAAGGCCTGGTAGAGGTTGCCTCGTCCGACGCGTGCCAGGAGAATCATCTGCCCCAGGCGATCCTTCGCGATCTCACGCCCGTTCTCGCGCGCCAGCTCCAGATCGGTGTCGGCGTAGAAATGCGGCAGATCGAAGGCGGGCTCGCGCAACGTGGTCGCCGCTCCAGGAGTCCAGGAGGCGGGTAGGAGGAAGAGCACCCAAAGCAGGCCGGTGTGGATCGACGTTGAAGTGCGCATCGGGTCCTCCGAGTGGGGCGCCGCTCCGCCGCTGCAGCGTCTGCGTGCGGCGCCGCTTACGATGCACGATACGCGCCTGTGTAGGCTGGGGTCAAGCTTCGATTCGTGCTGCGGGAGGAGCTCAGTCCGCCTCGGCAACGACGCTGGGATTGTCCCGCTCCGTGTTGAGATAGCCTCGAAGCCGTCGAAACTTCTTTTCCGCTTCCCCGATCCCCGTAGCGAC
>JBHHVJ010000083.1:0-7247 GCA_046754285.1 Myxococcota bacterium
AGTAGTCCGAGCGGAAGAGAACCGGAATCCCCTCGAGCTTCCGGATCAAGGGGTTGTACTCGATGATCGATCGGTCATCGAGCACGAAGCCGTTTCCGATGCTATTGGCGTAGAGCCCTAGAGCCAGGAGGAATAGGCTCGCGGGGACCAGGTAGCGGGACGCGCTCAGGCGTCCCAGGAGCGTGGAGACTGCGGGGGCGGTGGCGGTGGCCACTGGGCCCCTTTACTGGATGTACCCGAGCGCCTTGAGCCGCTCCTGCGTCTCCGCGTCGAGCACGATCTCCTGGTCCGGCCCCTCCCCGCCGAACAGGGCCACACGAGTCGCTTGGTTGGCTTGGACCCAGAGCTCGAGGTTCTCCTGAAGCGGGGCCGCGAGCTCGGGCTTCTCGTCCAGGAGGTTGCGCCTCTCGTGCGGGTCGCTCTTCAGATCGAAGAGCATGGCTCCCTCGCCCGCGAAGCTGTAGATCAGCTTCTTCCCCGTATCGCTGCGCAACGACTTCTTGGCTCCGACGTATGTCGCCTCGCTGAAGGCCTCCCGCACGCCCTGCGTCGTACGTCCCTCCAGCAGCGGCAGCAGGCTGGTTCCCTGCACGCGTGCTGCGGCGTCGAGCTCGACGCCCGCGAGTGCAAGGATGGTCGGGAGCACGTCGATCAGTCGAACCTGCGCGTCGACCCGGCGTGGCTTCAGATGGCCCGGGTGGCGCACGATCAGTGGGACGTGGATCTGCTCCTCGTAGAGCGTGTAGCCGTGGCTGGCCGAGCCGTGGTCGAGGAACTCCTCACCGTGGTCCGCCGTGAGGACCGTGAGCAGCTCGCGCTCGAAGCCGGCCTTCTCGATCCGCTCGAGCAGTCGGCCGACGTTCTCGTCCGCGTAGTGAATCTCGCCGTCGTAGAGCCCGATGATGTACTGGAGATCTTCCTGGCTCAGCCCCGTGATCGGCTTGCCCTGCTTCTCCACCACGGTGCCCGTGTTCTCGGGCGTGAGAGATCCAGTGTAGCCCTCGACGTACTCGCGCCCGTGAGGCTCCGGCGGGATGTAGGGCCAGTGACAGTCGTTGTAGTGCACGAGGAGGAAGAACGGCTCCTGGGGCTTGCCGTCGAGCCACTCGAAAACGTGTGCGTTCGTGTCTTCGCCGCGGCGCTTGGCATGGCCCACGTCACGAGAGTAGTCCTCGTGCTCGTCGTCGTAGGTCTCGAAGCCCAGCGAGAACCCGAAGATCGAGTTCACGTAGACGTTGGAGACGAAGCCGGCCGTCCGGTACCCACGCCGGCGCAGCATCTCGGCCAACGTGAGCTGCGTGGAGCTGAGCGTCTTCTGGATCGCGAAGGGCAGCTTGCCTCCGGCGGTCCTCTGACCCGCTCCCCAGCGGATGCCACCGTCGAGCCCGTGGACCGACGGATAGAGGCCGGTGAGCAGGCTCGCGATCGACGCCGCGGTCCACGGCGCCTGGCTGACCGCGTTCGTGAACACGACGCTCTCGCTCGCGAGCTCGTCGATGTGGGGGGAGGTCTTGCGTGAATAGCCGTAGCTGGAGAGGTGGTCGGCACGCAGTGTGTCGATCACGACGAGCAGCACGTTGGGCATGTCGCGTCGAGCGCTCGCTCGCGGCAGGCCGGCCTCGGCGCGCTCGAGCGTGTTGCGCCGCTCCTCGTAGGCCGGATCCGCGGCATCCGTGGCCGCGAGCGCCCTCTGAAGCAGTGCATAGGCTTCCTGCGTTCTCCCGGTCTCCAGGTACGCCCAGCCCAGGTTGTGGAGGGTGCCGGGGCTGCCGGGCCGCTTCTTCAGCGCCCCCTCCAGCAAGCGGATCCCCCGCTTGCGCGCCCGCTCGCTCGGGTCACGAACCAGGAGCAGCCCGAGGTTGTTCATGGCCGTGAAGTTCTCGGGGTCGAGCTCGAGCGCTTCCTCGTACCGGGCGATGGCCTCCTCGTGCTTGCCGAGGTGGTGCAGAGCCGTGCCCCAGTTCGCCAGCGCCTCCGCGGGCAGGTCCGGCTTCAGCTCTGCGGCCTTCTCCAGGACCCTCACGGCTTCCGCGTTGCGGCGCAGGCGTACGAGAACGGCGCCCCACTGTCGGAAGACCTGCGGCTGGGTCGGATCGAGCTCCGCCGCCTTTTCGTACCGGCGCGCCGCCTGGGCCATGCGTCCCTGCCGGAGCAGCGTGGCCCCCCAGAGCTCATAGGCCTTGGCGTTCTTGGGATCGTGCTCCAGGACGTAGCGGAACTTCTGGATCGCCTTGGCGTACTGGCCTCCACGTGAGTAGGCCACGCCCATCTGGAGGTAGATCGGGAGGTGGTGAGGCGCGATCTCGGCCGCTTGCTGGAGCTCGCCGAGCGCCTTGGCCAGCTTTCCCTCGGAGAGGTACGTGTTGGCTGCGTAGATGTGCTGCTCGGCGAGGGCCACCTTGCCGTCCCGAGAGCAGCCGGACCCCAGCAGGAGCAGCACCAGGGCGAGGCCGACGACGCCTGTAGAGGACCGCGGCCTCATCTCTTCTCGAACGCTCGCGCTTTCACTGGCCTTCCCGTGTCCACGAGGGGCGAATCAAGCTACTGCCGAAAACCGAACCAGCAAGCCGAGCGCAGGCCGACGGCAGGTCGCGCCAGGGGCCACCCCGAGGCCCGGCGGCGGAAGCCTACCCCGGGACACCGGAGGGTGTCCACGACCCCACCCCGCATGATACACTCCCCACGCTCCGAGGGTGGGGTGCGGAGCTGGTACCTCGAGCCATCGAACCATGGCGGTCACGGATGTGGAGGGAGTGGCGATGCAGGCGGCAGCCGAGGAGCAGATCGAAACCCTCGAGCGGCTGGTCGGGGAGGCGACCTGCCGGGCCCTGGGAATCTACCGGGTTCCCGACGACCTGGTGCTCTCCGTCGTGATTCCGGTCTACAACGAGGCCGAGACCGTCGAGAAGGTGATCCGCAAGGTGGCCTCGACGCCCCTGCCGGTGGAGATTCTCGTCGTCGACGACGCGAGCACGGACGGCACCGCCGAGATCCTCGAGCGGCTGAAAGGAGAGTTCGGGCTGCGCATCTTCCGACACGAGCGGAACCGCGGCAAGGGCGCGGCGCTGAAGTTGGGCTTCCAGAACGCGACGGGCACGGCCGTGATCGTCCAGGACGCCGACCTCGAGTACGATCCCGGCGACTTCATGCGGCTGATGCGTCCCATCGTCGACGGCGAGGCCGATGTGGTGTTCGGGAGCCGCTTCATTGGCGAGAGCCACCGCGTGCTCTACTTCTGGCACTACCTGGGCAACAAGCTGCTCACGTTGCTCTCCAACGCCTTCACCAACTTGAACCTCACTGACATGGAGACCGGCTACAAGCTTTTCCGGCGCGAAGTGATCCAGAAGCTCGCTCCCACGCTCGAGGAGCCCCGCTTCGGGATCGAGCCGGAGCTCACGGCCAAGGTGGCCCGGCTGCCCGGCGTGCGGATCTACGAGATGCCGATCCGCTACGCGGGTCGCACGTACCAGGAAGGCAAGAAGATCGGCTGGCGCGACGGCGTCTCCGCCCTGCGTTGCATCCTCAAGTACGGTCTCTTCCGCTGAGGCTGGGGAACCTCTCGTTAGCGTCCTTCCGAGTCCAGCTTCGCGAGCGCCTCCTTGGCCGGTAGATACTCGGGATGGACGGCGATCACCTTCTTGAAGAAGCGCCGCGCCTCCGCCTTCTGGCCCAGCTCCACGAGCGTCACGCCCTTGTTGTAGAGGATCGGCGCGGAGAGGGGGTTCATCTTGAGCGCGGTGTCGTAGAGGCGTAGAGCCTCCTTCGGCTTGCCGAGCTTGACGAGGCAGGAGGCCTTGTTCATCCAGGCCTCCTCCAGTGTCGGATCGAGCTCGAGCGCGCGGTCGAAGACGGCGATGGCATCGTCGAAGCGGTTCAGCGTGAAGAGCGCGATGCCCTTGAGCTTGAGCACCTCGGCGTTCTCGGGGGAGAGGGCGAGGGCGCGATCGAAGGCTTTGAGCGCCCGATCGGGCTTCCCGGCGTGCTGGAGCGAGATGCCCTTGATCCGCCACAGGATCTCCCGCCTCGGAACGAAGCGCAGCGCACGGTCGGCGAGCTTCGCGGACTCCTCGTAGCGGCCGAGCGAGAACAGGGTCATCGCCTTGCCGCTGAGCGCCCGCACGTGGGTGGGGTTGAGCGCGATGGCCTCGTCGAAGAGCACGAGCGCCTCGTTCATGCGAGCGCTGTAGAAGTAGATCCAGCCCTTGGCGGCGCGGAGCGCGGCCGACTTGGGTGCGATGGCGATGGCGCGGTCCATGATCTGGAGGGCCTCGTCGCGCCGGCCCTCCTGGAACGCTCGGGCGGCCTGGTTGGAGAGCTGCTGGGCCTCGCTCCGATTGTCGAGGGCCTGACCCTCGGCGCCGGCCACCGGATGGGAACCCGAGCCGAGGAGCAGGAGCGCCGCGAGGAGGCCGGCTGCGCCCTTCATACCGCGGAGCCTCGTTGCCTCAGAAGGGCCAGAGACGCCCGAGCCGGAGACCCGCGTCGGACCAGAGCGTGGGAACGTCGAAGACCATCGGCATGGCCGCGCGCAGTGTGAAGTCCGGAGAGTCGTCGGTCAAGCCGATTCCCGCGCTGATGTCCAGGGACGAGCGCTGCGAGAGCGCATAGGTCAGTCCGAAGCTCAGGCTCGCGGTCACCTGGTCGCTGCCGTCGATCTCCGCCTCTCCGATCGCTGTCTCGATCTTCGTCTTGACCGAGTAGCTCGTCGCGAAGCGCGTCGTGATGGAGAGGAAGGGATTGAGCGCGTAGGAGAAGCCAAGACCGAAGTCGATGGAGTCCGGGGGGTCCACGGCCTTGAAGCCGTTCACGTCGTCCTTCTTGATGTGATAGAAATAGCCCGCGTTCATGAAGAGCACCGCAGGGTCGCTGACCTTCACGATCGTGGCGCCCCCCCGGATGCCCAGGAAGCCCGTTCCGGTGGCCAGCTCGTTCGGTCCGACCTCGAAGGGCGAGGTTCCCGTGTCGCTCTTGAAGCTCGCGCTCACGATCAGATCCGGCAGCCACTCCCCCTCGCGGAGCAGGTGATACGAGAGGCCCCCCTCGATGTCGCCCAGGCCCGCATCGTCGGACTCGATCTCGGTGGGCTCTCCGAGCTGCCTCTGCACCTCCGGCTCGAGCAGGCGTTGGCGGCTGGAGCGCACGTAGGGAACCGTCAGGTTGAGCTGGAAGCGGTTCGTGAGCCCGTAGCGCAGCGCGTACGACGCGATCAGGGAGTTGCGCTTGACCCGTCCCACGTCGATCGTGCCGATGAAGATGTTCTCGATCAGATCGACGCCTCGTAGCAGCAGGTCGTTCCGGTTCGTGTGGGTGAAGCTCAGCCCCGGCGTCATCTCGAGCTTGCCCCGTGGCAGGAGCACGGCGCGGGCCTCGCGCAGAAACGCGGCCTGGAGCTCGGGTGTCTCCTGCTCGACCTCCGCCTCCTCTTGCTCCTCCAGCGAGGGGCCGGCCGGCTGCGGGCCATCGGGCACAGCGGTCGACGACGCGACGTAGCGATACTGCGGTCGCGCGGGCTGGTACCAGAGATCCGAGTGGCGCTCGGCCAGAGGGGCGGAGGGGTCGTCCCCGCGCAGCTCCTCGAGCTCCTCTCGGATCTGGTCGATGTAGCGAAGCGCCGTGTAGAGCTTCTTCTCGAGCAGCTCGATGCGTTCGCGGCTCGAGAGCTCGTCGTCCGCAGCCGCCTCGAAGGCGGCTCGGGCGTCCGCGACCTCCCCAGCGCCGCCCGCCAGTGCGCTACGCGGGGCGGGAATCGCCACCAGCAGGGCCGGCAGCAGAGCCGCAAGTGAGCGGCAGATCGGCCGCCTCACGCGAGGCCCCGCTCGGGCCCGAACGCCGAGGGGCCGGGCAGGGAGCGCGGTGGGAGCGCCATTTCGTACATCCCCTCCATCGCAGCCGCACGGTACGCCCCCCCCTGCGTCCCTCATACCACGACACCGAGGAGTTTGAGACACAAAGTTCACAGAATTATCAAGCGTTCACGAACTCTTCCTCACGGAGCCGCCGCGGCGTCTCCCCGGCGGTCAGGACGCAACTGGCTGGATTCTTGGGAGAATTCTCTCTATTCGCGTGGGATCCGGTCTGGGCGGCCGCCTCTCCTCGGCCGGTCTCACCGTGGGTTTCGACCCTCGGGTCCGATTCGGACGCTTGCGGCGTCGGACCCGCTGGCTAAGCTTGTGCGTTCGTCAGGTCGATCCAGGGCCGGAGCGCCGACTGGCGGGGCCACGATGACCGGCCACGAGCAACGTTCTCGAGAGGACGAGGGGTGGGAAAGTCCATGCCACAGCCAAACCGCTCTCAAGGGAGCCTCATGGGTCCCACGATCGCGGCCGCTCTGATCCTGGGCGTCGCGATGGTGGCGAGCAGCTATCTGATCTCAGGCGCGCTGGACCGGGCGGCGTCCCGCCTCGACGGCCTGAGCAACACGATGGCGAGTGCGATCAAGAGCGCCGCCGCGGCGCGGCCCGCGGCCGCGCCCGCCGCACGGCGCCGTGGCCCGGATCCCAGTCGGCGACTGAAGGTCAAGACCGACGGGGCGCCCGTGCGCGGCGCCAAGACCGCCAAGCTGGAGATCGTCGAGATCAGCGACTTTCAGTGACCCTTCTGCAAGAGGGTCGGTCCGACCCTCCACAGGATCCTGAAGGAGTACGACGGCAAGGTGAAGCTGGTCTACAAGCACCTGCCGCTCGCGATGCACAGCAAGGCTCCCGCTGCCCACGCCGCGGCCGAGGCCGCACACCGTCAGGGCAAGTTTTGGGAGATGTACGACAAGATCTTCGAGAACCAGCAGGTGATGGCGCCCGCGAAGTACCTGGAGTGGGCGAAGGAGATCGGCCTCGACGTCGAGAAGTTCAAGAAGGACATGGCCTCCGCGGCGATCAAGAAGCGCGTCGATGCCGATGCCCAGGAGGCCGCGAGCCTGGGCATCACGGGCACGCCCGCCTTCCTGATCAACGGACGCTACCTGGCCGGCGCCCAGCCTTTCGAGTCGTTCAAGGCGATCATCGACCGCGAGCTGAGCGAGCTCGGCAGCTAGTGTTCCGTCCCGGAAGTCCCGTTGCCTTTCTCGGTGCCGAGACGCGCAGCGGACAAGGCGCACGAGCGAGGAATATCCGTAGATATTCCGAGGGAGTGCAACACAGTCCGCGGGGATGGATCGGCGGCGAGCAAGGTGACCGGACTTCCGAGACGGGACACTAGGCGCCTGATCCCGCTAGAAGTTCGGCTCTCGGCAGTTGATGCGGAAGCGC
>JBHHVJ010000084.1:0-6984 GCA_046754285.1 Myxococcota bacterium
TCCATTCAACGTCGGGCGGCCCGCGAGCGGAATCGAGGCTGCGGGAGGAGCCTAGGGAAGCCGCACCAGAAGCTGCATCGCTCGTTCCGCGCCATCGAGGATGTCGAGATCCATGAGATTCAGCAGCACGTCGTGAGGAACGATGCCGAGCAGCAACGTGGCAGCCAGACAGCCGAGGAGCACGACCCCCTCGAAAAAGCCCGGCGCGTCGGGCGCTGGGCCTCCAGACGGCTCCCGCATGTACATCACCATCGGCACGCGAAGGTAGTAGCCCAGTGAGACGGCGCTGTTTAGGACTCCCAGAATCGCAAGCCAATAGAGACTCGTAGCGCCGAGCTCGGTGCCCCGCTCGATCGCCGCGCTGAAGAGCTGAAATTTTCCCATGAACCCCGCAAAGCCCGGAATGCCCGCCAGCGAGAACATGCAGACCGAAAGGACCACGGCCAGGAAGGGACGGGTGACGCTCAGTCCGGACAGATCTTCGATCCGCTCCTGCTCCTCACCCGCGCGAGCCAGCACGGCCACGACAGTGAACGCTCCGATCGTCATGAAGGTGTAGACCAGGAGATAGAACAGGACCGCCGAGTAGCCCGCCTGCGTTCCGACAATGATTCCCACGAGCACGTAGCCTGCGTGCGCGATGCTCGAGTAGGCGAGCATCCGCTTCACACTGGGCTGGATGATCGCCATGACGTTGCCCACCGTCATGGTCAGCACGGCGAGGACCCACAGTGCACCGTAGAGCTGCTCGGAGCCGGCTTCGAACGAAACGGCCACCACGCGAAGCAGAGCACCGAACGCCGCCACTTTGACGGTCGTCGCCATGAAACCCGTCACCACGGTCGGCGCCCCTTCGTAGACGTCGGGGGCCCACTGGTGGAAGGGGACCGAGCCAATTTTGAAACCCAGCCCCACCAGCAGGAGCGCAGCACCCAGGAGATCGATCGGCGCCTCGGGATCGAAGGCGTCTCCGATCCGCTGTAAGGACAGGCTTCCCGTGGCCCCATAGAGCAAAGCCATGCCGTAGAGCAGGACTCCAGAGGCGAACGAGCCGATCAGGAAGTACTTGAGTGCCGACTCGTTGGAACGCAGGGAGGTGCGCCGAAAGCCCGCCAGTACGTAGACCGGGATGCTCATCAGCTCGAGCGAGAGGAAGAGCATGAGCAGGTCCGTCGAAGCGACGAGCAGCATCATGCCGAGCAGCGCGGACATGAGCAGCGCGTAGTACTCGCCGTGGTTGATGCGCATATCCGCCAGGTACTTCACAGAGACCAGCACGGTCATCGATGCACCGATCAACAACACGACCATCAGGAAGAGCGCCGGTCCATCGAAGGCGAGCATCGGGTGATCGCGGTTGAACGCCAGATCCTCCGGCCCGTGGAGCAGTCCCGCGGCGATCAGCGCTTGCAGCGCACCGAGCGTCAGCACGGCAGCGATACCCATACAGACCAGACTCCCCACGGCCAGAAACATTCCGCGCCTCTCGCGCGTGAGAGGTTTGGAGAGGAAGCTCCGCTTGCGCGCGAGCAGCACCTCGGCCAGCGGCAGCAGCAAGGCACCCAGAGCGATCGCCAACATCGGACCGAGCGCACTGAAGGACAGATTCATTCGCCCACTCCCGCGGCTTCGCCGTCCGGTGCCTCGGTCCCCTGCTCCGCCGCCGGAGTCCGCCCCAGGTACGCCCGAACGTCCGCCCCTCGCGCCTCCATGGTCGCGACCAGATCCTCGACGGACGTTCGCATCGGCAGCAGGAAGAGGTTCGGCTGCAACCCGATCCAGAACATCGGCACGACCATCGCGCACGCGACCAGCTTCTCCCGCAGACCGAGATCGAGGAGCTTGCGGTTCGCGTCGTGAACGATCGGACCGAAGAACACACGCCGAACCATCCAGAGCATGTAGACGGCGCTCAGGACCACGCCCGTCGTCGCGAGCAGTGCCACCAGAGGGCTCACCTCGAACGCCCCCAGCAGGATCAGGAACTCTCCAACGAAGCCGTTCAGCAACGGAAGGCCGATCGAGCTCATGGTGGTGATGAGAAAGAAGGCCGTGAAGGCCGGCATGACCCGGGCCAGACCGCCGAAGGCAGAGATCTCCCGTACGTGGCGTCGCTCGTAGATCATTCCGACCAGAAGAAACAGTGCCCCGGTCGAGATTCCGTGATTGACCATCTGGAGCAGTGCACCCTGGAGGCCCTGCTCGTTCAGGGCAAAGAGGCCGATCATCACGAGCCCGAGGTGACTGACCGACGAGTACGCCACCAGCTTCTTCACGTCCTGCTGGACCATCGCCACGAGCGCACCGTAGATCACCCCGATGATCGCCAATCCGAAGGCGAAGGGCGCCACTTGGAGCGTGGCTTCGGGAAAGAGCGGCAGCGCATAGCGGATGAACCCATAGGTTCCAAGCTTGAGCAGGACCCCGGCGAGGACGACCGAGCCGGCCGTAGGGGCCTCGACATGCGCGTCCGGCAGCCAGGTATGGAAGGGAAAGACGGGCACCTTGATCGCGAAGGCGAGGGCAAAAAGGAGGAACAGCCAGAGCTGCGTCTGCCACCACGGCTCCCCGGTCGTTGCGATGACAGTATCGAGAATTCCCGGCCGTCCTCCGAGGGCGATGTAATCGAAGGTCAGTTGTCCGGCTCCCTGGTAGTGCAGGTAGACCAGTACCAGGATGCCGATCAGCATCAGGAGGCTTCCCACCATCGTGTAGATGAAGAACTTGATGGTGGCATAGAAACGGCGGGGGCCGCCCCAGATGCCGATCAGGAAGTACATCGGGATCAGCATCACCTCCCAGAAGACGTAGAAGAGGAAGAGGTTCAGCGCGAGGAAGGCACCGAGCATCCCCGTCTGCAGCGCCATCATGAAGAACACGTACTGCTTGACGCGCGTTCCGATGTCCTTCCAGGAGGCCAGCAGGATCACGGGCAGGAGGAAACCCGTGAGCACGACGAGCAGCAGGCTGATGCCATCGACACCAACGAGAAAATGAATCCCGTATTCCGGGATCCACGCTGCGCGCTCGATGAGCTGCATCTGTCCGACGGCTGGATCGAAGCGTCGCCAGGCTTCGACGGCGAGTGCGAACCCGGCCAGCGAGACCGCGAAGGCATAGCCCCGCCAGGCCGCTTCGGAGAGGCGGACGACGAAGACCTCGATCAGCATCAACGCCAGAATGCTGCCGAGAGGTAGGAAGATCAGCGTGCTCAGCAGGTGCTGATCGATCCAGTCGAGCGGCCCGCCCGGCACTAGGGGGACCTCATCAGGAAAGCTGCGAGGGCGACTCCGCCCACCAACATGACGAAGACGTACGACTGCGCCATGCCGTTTTGTAGGTACTTGAGCCCGCGGTCCGCAGCTCCGCGCACAGCACCGGCTGTGCCGTCGACTCCCCCGTGATCGATGACGCGCACGTCGATCGTGCGATAGAGGAAGCTGTCCGAAAAGCGCACCAGCGGGTGAACGATGAGCGCGTGGTACACCTCGTCGACAAAGTACTTGTTGTAGACGAGACCGTAGAGCGGGCGCACAGCCGCGCCGAGGCGAGGCACGAGATCGGTCCGGTAGTAGTACAGGACGGCCGCCACGAAGATTCCTCCGCCAGCGAGCACAACCGCCAGACCGGCCATCAGGAACTCGCGCGTGTGTCCGATCTCGTGAACGGGCGAGTGAGCAACCTCCTGCAGGAAGTAATGAAGGCTGTTCGACTCATGAATGCCGAAGAGCAGCTCGCCATAGGCATCGGGGAATCCCACAATTCCCCCTCCGATGGCCAGACCGGCCAGCACGACGAGTGGCGCGATGACCCAACGGGAGGGATCGTGGATGTGGCTCCGAAGTTGAACCGGTGCCCGGCACTCACCCGTGAAGGTCAGAAAGTAGAGCCGGAACATGTAGAACGCCGTGAAGGCCGCCGTGATCAGGCCGAGAACCCAGAGGGCCTCATGCCCGGGAAGGTCGTGAGCGAAGTTGGCGCCGAGGAGGATCTCGTCCTTCGAGAAAAATCCAGACAGCGGCGGCACGCCCGAGATCGCCAGCACCCCCACCAGAAAGGTCACGTGCGTCCAGGGCATGCGCCGGCGCAGACCTCCCATGAGGTCCGTGTTCTGCTCGTGGTGCACGCCCAGGATCACCGAGCCGGCACCCAGAAAGAGCAGGGCCTTGAAGAAGGCATGCGTCATCAGGTGGAAGATGGCCGCGCTGTAGGACATCGCGCCGGCCGCCAGGAACATGTAGCCGAGCTGGCTGACCGTGGAGTACGCCAGAACCTTCTTGATGTCCTTTTGACAGAAGGCGATCGTCGCCGCAAAGATCGCGGTGAGTCCTCCGACCCAGGCCACCGTCGCCAGGGCTCCCGGCGCCAGCGAGTAAACGAAGGAGAGCCGACAGACCATGTAGACGCCGGCCGTCACCATGGTGGCGGCATGGATCAGCGCAGAGACCGGCGTGGGGCCCGCCATCGCATCGGGCAGCCAGACGTAGAGCGGAAGCTGAGCCGACTTCCCACAGGCCCCGAGAAAGAGGCAAAGACCCGCGAGGGTGAGGAGCTTCCAGGTTGGAAAGCCCGGCAGGAATCCGAGCCACCCCGGCAGTCGAACGCTCTGCTCCGCGACGGACCCGACGTGCTCCGCCATGCTCCTGAAGTCGATCACGGGATGCCCGGCGCCCGCGAAAGCCCAGAAGAGCAGGAAGATCCCCAACAGGAACCCGAAGTCGCCGATCCGGTTGACGACGAAAGCCTTCTGACCGCACATCGCGTTGTGGTCGTCCAGGTACCAGAAGCCGATCAGCAGATACGAGCAGAGCCCGACACCTTCCCAACCCACGAAGAGCACCAGAAGGTTGTCGCCCAGAACCAGCATGAGCATCGAGAAGGTGAACAGGTTCAGATAGCAGAAGAATCGCTGGAACCCTCGGTCGTCGCGGTGGTCCTGGTCCATGTAGCCGACGGAGTAGAGATGGATCAGCGAGCCTACCCCCGTGACGACCAGGATCATCACCGCCGAGAGCGGATCGAGGAGAAAGGCCATCTCCGCGTGGAAGTCGCCAGCACTGATCCAGGTGAAGAGATCGTCGGTGAAGAACCGTTCGCCGGCCGGAAACTCGGTGGCCAGCCGGAAGACCTGCTTGAGGGAGAGCAGCAAGGCCGCCAGCGGCGCACCGCAGCCCGCGGTGATCACCACGGAGCGGGGAAGCTCTCGCCGGGCGAAGATCAGCCAGCCACCGCTCAGGGCCGCCGTAATCAGCGGAAGCAGCGGGATCCAACGCAGAGACTCGTTTACGTGCTCCGACAAGGCTGAGCTCCTACCACTTGAGCAGGCTGGCGTCTTCGATGTTCATGCTGTCGCGGTTTCGCACCAGGCTGATGATGATGGCCAATCCGACGGCGACCTCCACAGCGGCGATGACCATGACCATGAAGACGAAGACATGTCCCTCCGAGTCTCCGTGCATGCGAGCGAAGGCGACCAGAGACAGGTTGGCCGCGTTCAGCATGAGCTCGATGCACATGAAGATCACGATCGTGTTTCTGCGTGTCAGCACGCCGAGTATCCCGATCATGAACATCAGGCCCGCAACCACCTGGTACTGCCAGGGCTCGATCATCCCGATATCCTCTGCTTCGCGAGTACGAGTGCACCGACGATGCCGACGAGAAGCAGGATTCCCGCCACCTCGAAGGCAAGCAGGTAATCCGTGTACAGCTGCATCCCCATTTCGCGGACGCTGCCGAATCCCTCCCGCAGCTCGCTCCACGGCCCCATGAACTCTCGCAGCTGGGCGACGAGCTGAAAGCTGACGCCCACGACGATCAGGGTACCCAGGCTCTTCATCAGGATCTGGCGCTCCCCGCCCATCTCGCCCTCCCGGGCATCGAGCAGCATGAGGACGAAGAGAAAGAGCACGACGATGGCGCCCGCATAGATCATGACCTGGAGAACACCCAGGAACTCGGCGTGCAGCATCACAAAGAGGCCGGCGAGGCAAAGCATGGACCCGACCAGGGAGAGCGCCGCATACACGGTGTTGCGGACCTGCAGGACGACTCCGGCCGAGAAGATCAGCGCCAGGACCGAGACGACGTAGAAGAGAAGCTCTTCGACGCTCACCGCATGATCTCCTCGACGATCAGAATCCCGAGAGCCGTGACCACGATATTGGCCAGGGAGAGCGGCAGAAGGATCTTCCAACCCAGGTTCATGACCTGGTCGTAGCGAAAACGCGGAAGACTCCAGCGAATCAGCTGCTGAAAGAAGATCATGAAGATCACCTTGGAGAAGAAGCAGAGGACGTGAAGGATCATCGCCATGACGTTGGCCATGTTGGGTCCCACGCCCCGCGCAAAGAAGGTGATCAGCTCGGCATCGGTGATGTACGGAATCGACCAACCACCCAGAAACAGGGCGGTCATCAGACCGGAGATCACGACCACCTCGACCCACTCGCCCATGAAGAACAGCCCGAACTTCATTCCGCTGTACTCGATGAAGTACCCGGCTACGAGCTCGTTCTCGCCCTCGGGGGTGTCGAACGGAGCGCGCTTGTTCTCTGCCATCAAGGCGGTCAGGAACATAAAGAAGGCCAGCGGCTGGACCACGATGCCCCAGAGGGGCAGCGTCACAAGGTCGACCCATGGGGTCCCCGGTGCCACCCAACCGAGATGCTCAAGAAAGCCGAGCAGCCGGAACGTTTCCTGCTGGGCGAAGCCGATCTCGGTGAGGCGCAGGGTCCCGAAGACCATGAACAGACCGACCACGGAGATCCCCATCGCGACCTCGTACGAGATCATCTGCGCTGTGACTCGGACCCCTCCCAGAATTCCCCAGTTGTTGTTGCTCGCCCAGCCAGCCAGGACGCTCCCGTACGCCGCGATCGACCCGATCGCGAAGAGGTAGAGCACACCGTAGTCAAGATCCGCTACGACCAGACTCCAGCTCGCGCCCCAAGCCACGTAGTGACCGCCGTACGGAATCACGGC
>JBHHVJ010000085.1:0-5136 GCA_046754285.1 Myxococcota bacterium
GGCCCTGGACGCCCTGGAGCAAGCGCTCCACGCCCGATCCGACATCAACGAGCTCTTGAGTCCGGGCAGTACCTGTCGATCCGTTACACGGAGCGCCTGGCCGAAGTGGGCATCGAGCCTTCGGTCGGCAGCGTGGGCGATTCCTATGACAACGCCCTGGCCGAGACGATCTTCGGTCTCTACAAGACCGAGGTCATTCACCGGAACGGACCGTGGCGCAATCTCGAAGAAGTCGAGTTCGCGACTCTGGAATGGGTCGACTGGTTCAACAACCGACGTCTGTTCGGGCCGATCGGGAACATTCCACCGGCCGAGTTCGAAGCGATGTACAATGGATTTCAAGAAGCTCCGGTCATGGCGGCCGGACTCATGTAAAAGGGTCTCCGGAGAACCCGGGGCGGTTCAGAGCTTCTTGGGGTGGAGTTCGGAGTGAAGTTCGAACTCGAGGAGGTCAAGGATCCGGCTGGCTCTGTCGACCGTGATGGAGCGATACTCGTTGCGCTCGTCTCGTGATACCTGCGATTCGTGAACACCGAGGAGCTTGGCCAGCTCGCGCTGGTTGACGCCACGATGGATGCGGGCGGCGATCAATAGACGCCCCAGGCCGTGGAGGTTGACGATCCCGTCGAAGCTACCACGGCGCGCGCGCTCGTAGGCCGCGATGTCCTGCTTGAGCTGGAGGGAGAATGAGCGAAGCGGATCGAGTGCGCGCTTGATCTCCTGTGCGGACAATCCCATGTCTCTGATCCGCGCTTCGTGCTGGGCGAGGCGCTCCTTCTCCTCGAGGAGTTTCCTTCTCGCCCCCTGGTATTCGGTTTCAGTGCGGATCATGACGTCCCACCAGCCGAGCTCGAGTAGCTGGTTCGGCCATCCCGCGTGAGGATGACATATTTGTCAAGGTAGGCTTTTTCGTCAAGCGAGCCACCGGCCGGGCGGCGAGTGGCGGAATGAGGCCGGCTCCAGAGAGGCTCAGCGAAACGCGGCTTCTCTCTCAAGACCTCGATTTCCCCAACGAAACGGTCATAGCTGCGCTTCCGCGTGACCTCAAGACGCGGCAGGACGCTGCCGATATCCTGTGGTTGAGAAGTGATTGACACGGTATTTCCGTGCGATAACCTAGGGCATAAGAGGTGCCTCCGATGCCTTCTACAGACCGTGCGGCCCGACCGGATCTCGAGGCCTACGAGCACTCCGCCCGCGTCGACTTCCCCGTGCTGGTGAAGGAGCTCAGCGAGCTCCTGGGCCCCAAGCTCGTCGCCTACATCGCCGGCGTGCGCGAGGCCCGTGCCGTGCGCCAGTGGAGCACGGGAGAGCGGGAGGCGAGGGGACCCATTCCCAAGCGGCTGCAACTGGCGCTCCAGGTGGCCTGGCTGATCGCGCAGCACGACAGCGCCTCGGTGGCGCGGGCCTGGTTTCAGGGCCTGAATCCGCAGCTCGACGACCGCTCGGCGGCACGCCTGCTGCGCGAGGGCGAGCTCGACGAGGTCGGCCCGCAGATCCTCTCCGCGGCGCGGGCCTTCGTCAGCGGTGGCTGAAGCCAGAGACGCGGACCCCTCAGGACTCCACGTCGTTGTACCCGAAGGGCCCCTGTACCGAATCGCGCGCCTCCCCGACCCGTGGGCGTGGCCTGACTGGGCGAACATGGGAAGCGACGGGACCTTTGGGAACCGCTGGGACGATCCGCAGGCGGTCTACCGGGTGCTCTACGCGTCGAGCAGTCGGCTCGGTGCGCTCATGGAAGTGCTTGCTCGCTTCCGTCCCGACCCGCACATCCTCGAAGCGCTGAAGGACGTCGAGGACGAAGACGGACCCGGGTTCCAACCGCCGGGCGACCTAGACGTCGGCTGGCTGTGGAGTCGCTGCCTCGGTGTGGCGCAACTGGAGGGCGAGTTCGTCGACGTGGGCCACAGTACCTCGCTCGCGCGCCTTCGTGAGGCGCTTGCCTCGCGCATCGTGCATCACGGCCTGGACGATCTCGACGCAGCGGCGGTTCGGCTCGCCGCACCGCGGCGGTTCACTCAGGAGATCTCGCGCTACGTGTACGATCGCTCGACAGCCGAGGGTCAGCGCCGCTTCGCGGGCATCGCCTACCGCTCGCGGCTGGGCGACGAGTTTCGCAACTGGGCGATCTTCGAGTCGGCGGGGGGTGCCGTGCCGTGGGTTGGCAGACCGAGCATACGTGCGATCGAGCCAGACGATCCCGATCTCCTTCGGGCGCTCGAGCTCCTCGGGGTTCGGTTGGTGGCCGAATGATCCGGGAGTCGGTGCTGCGCGAGTCGTCGTTTCAAGGCCCTCAGTCGTCGTCCCGGCCCTCGAAGGGCTCGAGGGCCTCCCGGAGCTTGTCGTGCGCGCGCTCGGCCGCGTCGACCTCTTCGGGAGCTTCGTCGCGGGCCTTCCGGAGCGGCTCCGCGTAATCGAGGACGCGGCCGGCGGTGCGCCAGTAGGCGCGGGCCTCCTCCAGCGTCAGGCGAAGCAGAATCTGGCTGCTCATACGACCTCCTCGAGTGAGACGAACGCGGCGCCTGTAGCGCCATGGGCCGGGATCGCGACGTGGGGCCCGTTTCCGCCGTCGCACTTGATGGGGCAAGTGTCGCAGGTCACGCACCGGCCGGCCTGCTCGGACGCCGGTCAGAGCGCCTCGCCGCGCATGCGGCCCTCGGCGAGCTCGGTCACGCGGAACGTCCGGTAGCCTCGCAGCTGCGCCTCCTGGGCCTCGCTCGCAGAGTCGACAGAGGCCATGCAGAGATCCGACAGATCGACGCGGCGCCATCGATGCGTGTAGCCCGTGCGCGATCGAGCTCGGGCCGAGAGTGCACGCCAGATCCACGCCGGCACGGCACCGGGATCGCCATAGGATCCGATCCGCAGGTCCCGGCCGGCGCACAGCTCGGTCATCGTGAGCTCGCTCTCGATTCGGGGATAGCGTCCGCGATGGTACGCGCGCCAGATCGACAGCGGAGCCTGTCCCTTGTTGACGTAGCAGGTTCCCATTCCACCTTGGGATCGGTGTCGATGAGGGCAACTACCGCAGACGGAGTAGTCGCCACCGTCCTGCCACGCGCGCACCGGAGACACATCGCGGCAGAGAATCCATGTCTGGAGCATCGCACCAGTCTTGCGATTCCCGGAGCCTGCGCGCAGGCCCGTCAGGATCGCGATGATCGGCTCTCCGTCGATGAGCGAGGGCCCCTGGTAGAGAACGACGCCGTTGATATCCGCGCCGCAGATTTGGCAGCGTTGCGAGCCGACGCACCGATGTTCAGAGTCGCCGACTCGGGGCGTGTCGCCGGGATGCACTCGAGCGTCGTCTACCCTTCCGGGAGCGAGAGCGTCCGGCGAGCTCTCCGCGAAGGAGTAGTAGTCACCCTCGCGGGTCCAGACGAGGTGGTCGAGGATGCGAATGCCGAGGATCTCGCCGGCCTTGGCGAGCCTCCTCGTGACGTCGTGATCCTCACGGCTCGGCGCCGAGTTCCCGGAGGGATGGTTGTGCAGGATCAGGACCGCGACTGCGCCCGCGAGCACCGCCGGCTGAAAGACCTCGCGGGGGTGGACGAGCGACTGGTTCGCCGTACCGATCGAGACGGTCGAGTAGGCGATGAGGTGATGGCGGGAGTCGACGTAGAGCGCGAAGAAATGCTCGCGCGCATCGTCCTTCACGATCTTCTGCGCGAGGCGAACGGCATCCCGCGGATGACCGATTCGGTCGGTCGCGCCCAGCCGTGCGCCGCGATAGCGGATGGATACCTCGCGGATGAAGGTCGCGTCGCTCGTTCGGTTCGTGCTCATCGGTGACTCCTCTCGTCTCGACGCGGCTCCCTGGGGCCGCCTCTCTCGCCGGCACCGGAGAGGCGGTCCCGAGGGGGCGGTTGCGCCGCGCGCCAGAGGAGCGAGACGGGCATCGCCCGCGTGGGACGAGGCGGGGGCCGTGAACGCAGCGAAGTGGAGGGCGCGCCCCTTGCTGAAGTCCTCGAGCGGAGCCAGCGCGGCGCGACGGGAGACGAGGAGGCATGCGAGCCGAGGCGAGAAGAGCGGTGAACCGCGACTGAGGATGGAGGGCTGCGGACAGCACGAAGACCGTGCGGAGAAAGCGCTGCATCTCCAGCTCGGTGTGGGGAGAATGGAGGGACGGCCGAGCCAACGAGCGTGGCTGCGAACGGCTGGTCAACCGGGGGGTGCGTGTCATGAACCGGGAACAGATCCGTGTCGATCGGGAAACTCTCTACGAGCGGGTGTGGTCAACGCCGATCTCGCGGCTCGCGCCGGAGTACGGCCTTTCCGACGTAGGCCTGGCGAAGCTCTGCAAGAGGCTCGACGTGCCGCGCCCGGGGCTCGGTTACTGGACGAAGGTGAAGTGCGGAAAGGCGGAGAAGCGTCCGGCGCTGCCGCCTTCGAGGGTCTCGGAGGTGTTCGTCGCCAAGCGTGAGCGGCGCACCGCGCCCGCCGTCCGCAAGTCCAGCGCTCCGAGAATTCCGGTCCCGTCGCTTCCCGAGGAGCCGCACCTGTTGGTGAGGAAGACCATGCGGGCGCTGGCAGGCGCGAGGCCGGATGGCCAGGGCGTGCTGCAGTTCCCGCGCAAGGGCTTGCTGGCGCTCTATGTGACGCCGGCGGCGAAGGACCGGGCGCTTCGGCTGATGGATGCCCTGCTTCGGGGTCTCGAGAGCCGCGGACACGAGGTACGCGTGAACCAAGGCGAGGACTCTGCGGCTGCGGTCAGCGTCAATGAGGAGTTCGTCTCGTTTTCGCTGTGAGAGAAGATCGACCAGTCCGAGCATGTCCCTACCAAGCAGGAGCTGGCTGAGGAGAAGAGGCGGGGATGGTCCTACGCGCCGGGCTTCGACTTCACGCCGTCAGGCAGGCTTGCGCTCCGGATCCACGGACTGGAGTGGACAGGCCTCCGGCAGAGGTGGTCCGATGGCAAGAGGCAGCGCCTCGCGGACTGCCTGGGGCAGTTCGTTGCCGGAGTGGAGCTCGCTGCGGCCCACCAACGGGAGGCCCGCCTCGAGCGAGAGGAGCGCCGGCGACAGTGGGAAGAGCAACGCATCCGAGAGGAGGAGCGCCGGCGCCGGCGGGAATACGAGCAGCAGCTCATCTCTAACCTCGAGCAACAGGCCGCGAACTGGAGGAAGGCGGGAGAGC
>JBHHVJ010000086.1:0-4961 GCA_046754285.1 Myxococcota bacterium
TGATTGGCGAGCTCCCGTGGCGTGTGGGCTCAGGCATGAGAAAGGGGGCGCACGAGGGGCACGTCTTCTGCGCGACAGTCGGTGACCGGATCTACCTTCGGTTCGTGCCCTTCGAGCCCGAAGGCGAAATCGTCGGCGAGCTCGGCACTTGCCTGCGGTTGTTGGAGTGCAGCGAGGACACCCCGCGGAGCGTCAGCGAGGTCATGGCCCGGGCGGCGTACGGAGCGTGGGAGAGAGCCCGGAAGAGCATCCTGGAGGCATGGATGTTCGAGACCGACCCGGCCAATCTGCAACCGCGGATCCGCAAGCTCAACCGCGACGTTGCCGCGTTCCTGCGCGCCAATGCGCCGCCTGACGTAGACCAAGAGCGTCTCAATCGCGCGCTCGACGCCGTCGAGTCACCTTGGCCGCGCCGCGAGGAGAATTTGCTGCGGCTCGCGTGGGACCGAGTGTATGGATCGAGCGCCGAGAAGGGGAGGTCTCTCATCGATGAGATCGAGAACATCGGAGCCGAGCCCTTCCACGCCCCAGAGCCGCTGCCTCCGATCACCGAAGAGGAGATCCACTTGATCACGTGGTTGGCGCTCGAGCGAGAAGCCGACGCCGGGGTCGCCTGAGAGGTGATCTGCTTGCACGTTTGCAGTCACCAGCGGGCGGTCCACTGAATCCAGCGGATCGCCTTGGCGACGGTCTTGTCGGTTACGCCAAGTCTGCAGGCAATCACCCGATCGCTGAGCCCAAGCTGTCGGAGATGCTGAGCTTTCGCGGCGATCCGCTGGTAGAGCGGTGGCTCAACCGTCTCGACCAGGGCCACCTCGAATGGCTGGGCCCCCGCGGTTCGAATACTTTGCGTCCGGGTCCACCAGCAAGCCTTTGATTCTTCAGCGGTTTTTTCGGCGCTCTCGCGCCCCGCGCCCCATCCGCGCCCCGGCTGGGGCGCAGCACGTCCAGCAGCGCCCCGTCGGCCATGCGCACGTAGCGCCGAGTGGAACGGATGTCGGCGTGTCCGAGAAACGTCTGCAAGGCTCGCTCTGAGACGCCGCGCGCCGCCGCATCCGTCGCGAACGTGTGCTTGGTCCCCACGTAGAGGCTCACCTTCACACCGACGCGCGCGCAGGCTTCCATCCAGGTACGACGAAGGCTTGTTCCGGACCAGCGGCCTCTGGGTCGAATCCCTCGACCGCTCCACGGCACGATGAAGAGCGGCTCTCCGCGCAGGCGTCCCTCGGGCGAAACGTACTGTTCGACCCACTCCCGTAGCACGGGCGGCACCGGGAGACGCTTCACCTTGCCCGTCTTCGTGGAGCGGATCGGCGCGTCCAGGCGCTTTCCCTTGCGTGCCCTTGCGACCGTGAACCAGCCGTCGTGGTAGTCGGACACGTCGAGGGCGACGGCTTCGCCCGGGCGCACTCCCATCAGACCCATGGCCAGGTAGATCCCTCGGCGGTTCTCCGGGATCGCGTCCAGGATCTGATCCTGTGTGCGTGGCGAGAGCGGAGCCGGCGTTGCCTCGGGCGGCTTTGGCCAGGGGTACTCCCGCGGTAGCTCGCGGATCTCTTCGCGCTTGTAGAGCCATCCCAGGAACGACCGGAACCCTGCAAGAATGTTCCAGCGCGTCTTCGGCGATAGCCCACGATCGGCGAGCCAGTGCGACCAGTCTTCGAGGGCTGCGTAGCTCACGTCGTGGATGCTGCGCTCTGCCCACCATGAGAAGTGGCCCTTCGGACGCAGGTAGCGCTCGAGCTCGCGCACGTACGTCGGGCTGCGATCCCCCGAATCTGCCTCACGCTTCTTGATCTCCAGCCACCGCGCAGCGCGCGCGAGCACCAGGTTGTAGACGTGGGCCGAGGGAAGGAAGATTGCCATCGCCTCATCAACGGTCGCACCCTGGGCGATTCGCGATCGGATCAGCTCGAGCGCTCGGGTCGCGGTCTCCTCGGTCCAGGGCATGTGGCCGCCGGGCATGGGGTGCGACCAGATGCGGCGCTCGCCGCTCGCCGCCTTGGGGAGATCGATGTAGATCCGGCCATCCTTGTGGGTTCTTACCTTCCCGAAGTCGCCCATCTCGAGCCATGCCATAGCATGAGCAGCAGCGGCTTGGAAAGAGTTCCTTCGCCTTTCACCCACTGGAGCCTCCGGAGGCGCGGCTGACCGGTCACCGGGAGGTGCAACAGGCAAGGAGCAAGAGCCGTGCCTGCAGGCCCCTCTGTGCGCCGTGAGTGAGCCGCCTTCATCTCCCTCGCCATGACCGGGTTTTGGCGACCTCCGCTCCCGAGCAGGTCTCCGTTCGGCGTGCGTCCGGAGGCGTTCTGGCGTCGCGAGCCAAGCCAAGCTCCGCCAATCCGGGTGGCCGAGTCACTGATGATCAGCGAATCCTTTCTGCCAGCGCGAGCAAGACTCTCCGCGACCTCCGTCCTCCGCGAACTGTCAATCGACGCCGAGTACCGCGTTGTCTCTCGACACCAGTCTGAAGCCGGGCTGCTCGGGCTTGGCAGCCGGTGCGGCACGAGAACGGCAGCTCCATCGGCGATTGCATGGAAGCTCCGGCTGCGCCGCGGCTGCAAGGTACTGGCGGCGCGACGGTTGCTCGGTTGGCAAGGGTCTGGTCGCTGGACGGTGGCTCCCCCGGCAAGAGTCCGGTCATTGCCTTGGTTGGAGAAGCGCAAGCCGTATTGCCGATTGATTGAGTGGTCACGCTCGCATCTGTGCACTTCCTCCATGGAGAAAGCTCCGGCAAGATAAGAGGGGGCCAGCAACGAGCGAAACTCTTGTATTGACAGGAGATCCCATGGGCGGACCGAAAAGTCACGGGCCGGTCCGACCCGGTTCTGAACTCGCGCGGGTTCGGCAGCAATTCGACCGTATTGTCGCCCGGGGTGCGGCACTGGGACTGCGATCTGTGCGCCGGCACCGCACCGGTTCGCGCCGGAGCCGGGTCGGTCTTCGCGCACCTCAGTGAACGATCTCTGAGCCCCTGGGTTGAACACGGATCCACAGCGGAGCGGCGGAGTGCGTCTGCGCCCCTTGCAGGCAGGCACCGTGCTCGCATCGGTCTACCCCGATGGAGCACCAACTCGCTCTCCTGGAGACGCGATCCTGCGACCGGAAGCCTGCGCATGGAGCACGGCACCGACCCGAGACGACCCCCCTCCATGCCGTTGTCCACGAGTACCTCGAGACCTTTCTTGCAGAGGCGGCGCGGCACGATCGCGTGGTGCCGCGCTTCATCGAGCGCGAGCTGCGCGCCTATCTCGAATGCGGCCTGCTTCAGTTCGGGCTCGTGAGGCTGCGCTGCGAGGATTGTGGTCACAGCCGGCTCCTGGCCTTCTCATGCAAGAACCGCTCGTTCTGTCCCTCGTGTATGGGCCGGCGCATGGCAGACACTGCCGCGCATCTGGTAGACCGGGTGCTGCCCGAGGTGCCTGTGCGTCAGTGGGTGCTCTCGCTGCCCCATGCCCTGCGTTACCGTCTGGCCTACGACCACCGACTCTGCAGCGATGTCCTCAGGCTGTTGATTCGTACTGTCTTCGGAGCCCTGCGACGCCGGGCCCGCGCCGCCTGTGGCGAGGCCGGACGCACCGCTGCCTGCGGTGCGGTCACATTCGTTCAGAGGTGCGGCGACGCGTTGAATCTGAATGTGCATTTTCATTCGCTCATTCTCGACGGCGTGTACCTCGAGGGAGAGGACGGCAGCCCGCGTTTTCGTCCGCTCCCGCCACCCACCGATGACGATGTCGCACAGATCACCGCAATGGTTGCACGCCGTCTGCAGCGGCTGCTCGAGCGTCGAGGCTTCTTCGAGCCCGACGCTCCCGAGGCGGATCCCCTGGCGAGCGAGTCCCCCTTGCTGGCGGAGCTCTGTGCGGCCTCGGTGAGGGGTCGTATCGCCAGTGGACCCCGCGCCGGCCAGAAGCTGCTGCGCCTCGGCGACCGCATCGATGCCGAGGACACGGTCAGCTTCACTGGACCGCGCTGTGCAGCCGTGGCTGGCGTGAGCCTGCACGCCAACGTCTGCGTCCCCGCCCGGGATCGCAAGCGTCTCGAGAGGCTCTGTAGGTACGTGGCCCGACCGCCCGTCTCGAGCGAGCGGCTCTCGCGTCATCCAGACGGGAGGGTGCTCTACCGACTCAAACGTCGCTGGCGCGATGGCACCACGCACTTCCTGTTCGACCCACTCGACTTCCTGGGCAAGCTTGCCGCGCTCGTTCCTCCCCCGCGTGCTCACCAGGTGCGCTACCACGGAGTGCTCGCTCCAGCGGCACGCAAGCGTGCTGCCGTCGTCGCCGATCGGCCCTCGGAGCACATGGGGCGGGTGGCCGAGCCCATGGAGCTGTTCCCGAGCGACTTACGGGCGATGCAACGACCGGGCAGACGGCTGCCTCGCGAGTCTGCTGCACAGCTCGGAAGACCCCCCTCCCTGGACCCGCCGGCGACCGGCCCAGGCGTTGCCGGGAGCGGTGGCGTGGCAGGCGCGGCCGGGGAGCCGCGGCGAGCTCCGCGCGCGAGGCGCCTCTCGTGGGCCGAGCTCATGCGGCGGGTGTTCGCCGCCGACGTCCTCGAGTGTGGCCGCTGCCACGGCCGCATGCGCATCGTTTCGGTGATCGATCAGCCCGAGGTGATCGCCAAGATCCTCACCCACCTCGGCCTGCCCCCTCGTGCACCGCCCCCGCATCCCGCCCGCTCTGGTCTACGCGGGCCGTCCGTAGGCCTCGACAGCTTCTAGACCTCCCGCCCTTAGGAGCGGGCTGCAGTCCCCGCCCGACCGGCTCCAGAGGGACGCGCAGTCCTCGTGCGCCCGCTTCGCGCCCGCTGCTCCGCCAGCGCACCCGTGGCCCGGCATCCGACCCGCGCGGCCGCCTTGTTCCCCCCGGCCTACGGGCTCGGATGCTCTCATTTGACGGAAAGCGTTCTATCGGTACCTGAGGAATCTCTCGAAAGGACGTTCTTTTTTCCTATCCTCC
>JBHHVJ010000087.1:0-4714 GCA_046754285.1 Myxococcota bacterium
TATGACGATCGTCCGGATTCCTCCGATTGCGACGCTGGTGGGCTGATTGAAGATGACGTTGGGTATGGTCGGCGAGGTCGGGTATGCAATGACAAAGTCCCCGTCTTCGAAGCTGTCGATCGTGATTGATGCCGCGCTGGCGGCCGGAGTTCCGATCGCGACCAGAGCGAGCGAAAGCGCGACCCCGCAGAGCCGACCGCGTGCCAGAGGTCCACATCTCCGCGCCGGTGGTCGATGCATCCCGTCACGATCCTCCAACCGATGCATCCAACCGTAACACGCTGCTGCCTCACACCGGAAGAAGTTTTCGAGGCAGTCCGCAGATTTCTACCCCATGCGTTCTTCCCCGTGATAGATTCCGCGTACGGTGTATCTCCTCGAGAGCGAATCGATCACCGACGCGATTATGCGTCATCGTGCCAGTTCGAGGGTGCCGCGCCGCGTCTACCGTGGTGCCCCCCCACACCCGGGACCGGTGGAGCGCGTACGGCGCGAGGGAGAACGGCCCACGCGCTGATGGTGGCCTCTGTCTCGATCGCGAGCGGGGGGCGAGCGCTGCCGGCGTCGGACTTCACGATCGTCCTCCTCGGCGACACCCAGAAGCAGGTCGAGAGCCGCTCTGATCTGAAGGCGACGGTGGATCCGAACACCGTCGATCCCACCGATCCCAACCTCTACGAGCACCCGAACGCCCAGGTGGGGCTCGAGGCCATGGTCGACTGGCTCGTCGATCCCGCGCAAAGCGAGCCGATCGAGCTGGTCATCCAGGTCGGGGATGCGATCGAGGATGGCGGGCAGGCCACGGCCACGAACGTGAGCACGGCCGAGTGGAAGATCTTCAATCACTACTGGGATCCGGTGAAGGCCCGATACCCGCAGACCCTGGTGACGCGCGGGAACCACGACAACCCGGACGAATTCGTCCAGCACTTCGGGGATCCAAATGCACCGGGTGGCGATCTGCGGGCCGCCAGAATTTCGCTCGGTGGGATCCCGGCGCTCGTTTTACTCGGTCTCCCCTGCAACCCGACCGCGGCGCAGATGGCCTGGGCCGAGGCTCAGATCGTGGCGGTTCCCGGTCGGCCGACGATCCTTGCGAGCCACATCATCACGGATCCGGAGGGCCAGCACCGCAAGAGCCCTCCAGACTTCCCGTATCGACAAAACTTCCCCGGTACGTGCCCCGGGTTGCTCGTGCCCGGGGCCGGAGAGGACCCGAACAATCTTGTGGATCCCACCAACCCGGCCACGAACATCTGGGCAGAGCTCGTCGCGAATCACGCGGACCAGATCTTCCTGACCGCGTCGGGACACTTCACGAGATTCTGCACCGAGTTCTTCCCCGACTCTCAGACCTGCAAAGACGATCCGAGCTGGACCCGCCGAGAAGGCTTCAAGGCCATCCGGAACATCGGCCAGAATCAGGTGCTCGACACCTTCCAGAACTGGCTCGGTCAGCTTCTGGTGGCGCATCCGGACCTCGGCTGGCGCTCGAAGGCCTTCATCCGAGTCTTGCAGGCGGACACGCTCGAGGCCGCGGAGGCCGATGCGGCCCGGCTCGCCAGCGCTCTCGATCGGCTCGAGACGGTGCTCGAGGCGGAGCGGGCGGCGCGAAGCGAGCTTGCAGCGCGCAAGGCGGGGGAGCGGTAGCCGTCGGGCGCGCACGCCAGTGAGTCCGTACGACGGGATCCGCAGCCTCACGGGGTCGCTCTACAACCGCTCTACTCCCGGGTGAGCCGCTCGGCGCGCTCGAGCTCGCTCTCGATGCTCTCGAGGAATTTCTCGAGATCGTCGGGGACCTCGTTGGGCCGCAGCAGAACGGCACCCGACGCGTCCCTGCGTACCTTGAGCAGCTCGGGATGCTCGCGCTCGAGCTCCTCGAGGACGCCCGTCTGGCGGCGGAGCTGCCCGAGCATACCGCCACACGCACGCCGGAGCGCCACGAGCTCCAGCGCGCTGCGCAGGCCGAAGACCAGATCGAAGTCGTTGCAGGGCTTGCTGAAGAAGCGGTAGATCTGGCCGTCGTTGATGGCGCGCTTCGCCACCTCGAGATCACCCGTCCCGGTCAGCATGATGCGTACCGTATCGGGCCAGCGCTCGCGCGCGATGCAGAGCAGCTCCGTGCCGTTCATGCCCGGCATGTTCTCATCGGTGACGAGGACGTCGATCTCGCCGGCCTCGAGCTGCTGCAGGGCCGCCTGCGCGCCCGGAGCCTCCAGCACCCGATAGGGCTCGGAGTGCAGAACCCGCTTCAGGGCCGCTGTGACGCTGGGCTCATCATCGACCAGCAGGACCGTTCCTGAAACCCTCAACCCGGCTCCCTTTCCAGGCGGACTTGCGCCCCGCGTGACCTCCTCGAAAACGCCGCAGAAAGACCCTTCGACGGAATCGGGCGGACGCTTGAGGACGCAGCCCGGACTTCGAGTCTCAGGGCGCGATGCGGCTGCGCAGGCAGCGCATCACGTCGCCATCGGGCGCCACGAGCATCCCAGATACGCCGCGCTCATAGCGGTCCGGAAAGGACCCCTCGAGAGTCTGGACCAGTCCACCGGCCTCCAGCGTCGGCAGAGTGGAGACCCAGGCGCGGGGCGAGAGCCCTCGCGAGCTCGCGCTGATCCGGACGGCACCGCCGACGTCCGTGAGCAGCGGTGCCACACCGATCACACCCCCGGCGGCGAGGGTCAGCTTTGCGCCGCAGGCGCGCAGGCGCTCCTCGATCTCGCGCGGCAAGCCGTACGAGACGAGGACGTGAGATGTGGGCGTCTGCAGCTGGGCGGGCACGAAGGGCCCGTCCCCCCAAGCCTGCTCGGCCCCCTGACCGCGCACGGCCCGGATCAGCAGGTCGCGCTGTGGGATGCCGACCAGGGCCGCCTCCATCCGTCCTTCCCTCGCGAGACCGACGAGAATCGCGTAGGGGCCGTCGCCGAGCAGGTAGCGGAGCGTCCCATCGATGGGATCGATCACGACGCGATCGCGGGAGCGGTTCTGCGCGAAGCCCCGCGTGCTCGGCGTGTCCTCCTCGACGTCGAGCGAGACCCAGGGAAATTGCTCCCGCAGCGCGACGAGCAGAATCTCCTGGGAGACGCAGTCGCCGTCCGTCAGGGCAGCCTTCTCGGGCGTGAGCTCGCTCGCCTTGGGTCGATTCGCCACGCGGCCCTCGAGCCAGCGGACCGCGGCCATGGCCTGGCGGACGGGCAACGACATGGCCTCGACGAAGCTCCGGGGATCGATCGGCTGGTTCCGCGGCAGGTGCATCGGGCGCGGCCTAGGGTAGCTCACGGGGCCGGCCCCGCACCCTTCCCAAGCCGGGCGCTTCTCGGTAAAGCCGCGAGGCCGATCGACCGATCGACTCGGGGTGAGCCGCGATCTCAAGACGGCGGTGCTGGACCGCGACGACTTCCTGCAGCGTGTCGAGGGGGACATGGAGCTGGCCCGCGACCTCGTGGAGCTCTTTCTGGAGGATCTTCCCGAGCGCATGAGCGATCTGCGCCAGGCCCTCGCAGGAAGCAACCTGGAGCTGGTTCACGAGCGTGCCCATTCGCTCAAGGGATCGATCGCGAACTTCTCCGCGCACCCCGCGTTCGAGGCCGCCCGCGACCTCGACGAGCTCGCCCGAAGCGGCATTCGCGAGGGGCTCGACGAAGCGTTTGCCCGCCTCGAGAACGAGCTCCAGCGCGCGCAACGGGAGCTCAAGAACCTGGTCAAGATCTCCTAGCTTCTTCGAAGAGCGCTTCGATCGCCTCGGGGCTCACGGGCGGATGGCGCAGCAGCTCGAGACCCTCGTCGACGTGCTCGGTCCGCCGCATGCCGACCAACGCACAGCTCACGTTGGCGGTGCTGCGTGCGAACTGGAGCGCCCGCTGGGCATCGCTGCGGAGGCCCGGTAGGGCCCGGTGCAGAAAATCGGGCAGACCTCGCGTGGCACGGCCACGCGCGAGCGGAGCGCTCACGAAGCTCGCGCAGCCCGTGTCCCGCAGAGCCGCCAGCACGGGGGCCGCACCCTCCAAGAGGCGCTGGGTCGGAAGGCTCATCCCCTCGCCCATCGCGACTCCGTACGGAAGCTGGATGCCACGCAGGTGGTGATCCGGGCCGCCCACGTCGAGGGCGAGCTGGAAGCACTCGGCCAGCGACAGGTGGCCCTTCTCGGTGTGGGGGACGAGCAGCCCACTCCAGGTC
The DNA here is from genome assembly GCA_046754285.1 of Myxococcota bacterium. Lineage (GTDB taxonomy): Bacteria > Myxococcota_A > UBA9160 > SZUA-336 > SZUA-336 > JBHHVJ01. The sequence goes on from JBHHVJ010000087.1 coordinate 4,177, forward strand.
GAGAGCCCGTACGCGGCGATCCAGCCGCTCGTCACCGCCTCCTCCAGCATCTCCAGGGCGGCCGTGAGCAGGCGCTGAAACTCGTCGGGCCCCTTCGCGAGCAGGTGCAGCTCCGGATCCTGCAGGCAGTACAGATCGATCGTCGCGAGGCCGAGATTGGTGCGGCTGCGCTGGATCTGATCGCGGAGGAAAGCCACGTCGAGGGAGTGGTTGCCCCCCACGACACCGCGGGGATCGACGAGCCCCGAGTCCACGTACGTCTCGATCAGATCCCTGCGCAGGGATGCCGGGCTCACCAGGCGGTCGGGATCGGGCGTGAGGTAGCCGGCCTTCGTGATCACGTAGACCTCGTCGCGCGCAACCGTCCCCTCCGCGATGGCGCGACGAAGCGCCGCACCGAGGCTGCGTTCGCTCGTCTGCATCCGGTAGGAGAGCGCCGTGTCGAGGACGTTCAAGCCCCCTCGGAGCGCGCGCGCGACGGCCTCGCGATACAGCAGGTCGTCGGCGCCGTCGGGCTCCCCGGGTGCGGTCCCCAGTC
>JBHHVJ010000088.1:0-4494 GCA_046754285.1 Myxococcota bacterium
CGCTGAGAGCACCTTCTCGGCAAAGCCATGCTCAGGGCGCGAGCGGAAACGCGCGTAGAGGGCGGTGGTGAGCACGTCGGCAGCCACCGCTGAGTCGAGGGCCGCCTCCACGGTCCAGCGACCCTCTCCAGAGTCCTGCACCACACCCGAGTAACCCTCGAGGGCGGGGCTCTCGGCGAGCGCCGCGGCCAGAAGATCGAGCAGCCACGAGGTGATCACGCTGCCCCGGCGCCAGACCTCCGCCACATCGGGGAGATCGAGCTCGAAGCGGTGCGCTTCGGGCCGCTCGGGTGAGGCTGCTCCACGCAGGAGGTCAAACCCCTCGGCATAGGCCTGCATCAGGCCGTACTCGATCCCGTTGTGGATCATCTTCACGAAGTGACCGGCGCCCGGAGGGCCGCAGAGCAGGTAGCCCTCCTCGGCCGTTCCGCTGCGCAGCTCGCGCCCGCGCGTGCGCTCGAGCAGCCCGCGACCGGGTGCGAGGGTCTTGAAGATCGGATCGAGCCGCGCAGCCACCCCCGGCTCGGCGCCAATCATCAGGCAGTAGCCGCGCTCCAGGCCCCACACGCCTCCACTGGTTCCCACGTCCACGTAGTGAATCCCCAGACCCGCCAGCTCGCGGGCGCGGCGCACGTCGTCCTTGTAGTGCGAGTTGCCACCGTCGATCAGCACGTCGCCCCGCTCGACGTGGGTGGCCAAGGTCGCCAAGGTGCTCTCCGTGGGCGCACCACAGGGCAGCATGATCCAGACGACCCGCGGCGCTTCGAGCCGGCGGACGAGGTCCTCGAGGGACTCGGCGCCGATGGCGCCGCTGTCCGCAAGATTCCCCACACGTTCCGGATCGAGATCGAAGACGACGATCTCGTGGCCACCCGCCATGAGACGGCGCACGAGGTTGGCGCCCATGCGACCCAGCCCGACCATTCCCAGCTGCATCTTTCCTCCCCGATCCCACATACCGCCGTCTACCCGAAGCGAGGATCCCATGGATCTCTGCGGCAGAAGCGCGGCCCGCGCTTGAGCGCGAAGACCGCGCAGGACCCACGTGCGGCTCGACCGGGGTTTCCGGGCTAGAATCGCGCGCCGGCTCACGCATCGGGCGCGAGCCTCAGGAGAGTCGTGGATGACGGTAGAGGCCTGGACGACGCTCGGCGTGCTGGCTCTGGTCATGTTCCTGCTCGTCTTCACGCGGGTGGCCCCCTACCTCGTGCTGCTCGGCGGTCTGACCCTGCTGCTGACCCTTGGGGTGATCGGCGAGCGGGACGTGCTCGCGGGCCTGGCGAACCCGGGCATGGTGACCGTCGGCGTGCTCTTTGCCGTCGTCTCGGGCCTGCGAGAGACCGGCGCCATGAGCTGGGTCACGGCGCCGCTGCTCGGACGGCCGCGCTCCACGACCTCGGCGCAGGTTCGCATCGTCGCTCCGGTGGCGGTGCTGAGCGCGTTCGTGAACAACACGCCGCTGGTGGCCGTTCTGCTCCCCGTCATCCACGACTGGGCCCGGAAGAGCGCGATTTCGGTCTCCAAGCTTCTGATGCCGCTCTCCTATGCCTCGATGCTGGGGGGGGCCTGCACCCTGATCGGGACGAGCACGATGCTCGTCGTGAACGGGCTGCTGATCTCGGAGGTTGGACCTGAGCGGGGCATGGGCATGTTCGACATCTCGCGCGTGAGTGTTCCCTGTGCCGTGGCGGGGGTCGCCTACCTCCTGATCTTCGGCCGCTGGCTGCTCCCCGACCGCAGGCCCGTGATCAGCCCTCAGGATGACGCGCGCGAGTACGTGGTCGAGATGATCGTCGAGCCGGGCAGCCCCCTGGCCGGCAAGACCATCGAAGAGGCGGGCCTGCGCCACCTGCCCGGTCTGTATCTGATGGAGATCGACCGCGACGAGCAGGTGCTCCCGGCTGTGTCCTCGAACGTCGTCTTGCGCGAGCGCGACCGGCTCGTCTTCGCCGGCATTGTGGAGTCGGTGGTCGATCTCCGGAAGATTCGCGGCCTGGCACCGGCCACGAATCAGGTCTTCAAGCTCGACGCGACGCGGACGAATCGCAGCTTGGTGGAGGCGGTCGTCTCCGAGGCTTGCCCCGTGGTGGGAATGACGATCCGCGAGGGGCGCTTTCGTACGCGCTACAACGCGGCGGTGATCGCCGTCGCAAGGGGTGGGGAGCGCATCCGGCAGAAGATCGGTGACATCGTGCTGCGCGCAGGAGACACTCTGCTGCTGGAGGCACGCGCGTCCTTCGCCGCGCAGCACCGCAACAGCCGCGACTTCTTCCTGGTCTCTCAGGTCGAGGACTCGGCGCCCGTGCGGCACGACCGCGCCTGGATCTCTCTGACGATCCTGGCGGCCATGGTGGGGGTCGCTACGGCGGGATACCTGAGCATGCTGAACGCCTCGATGCTGGCCGCGGGCGCGATGATCCTGACGCGCTGCACGAGTGCGGCCTCGGCGTTGCGCGCCATCGACTGGCAGGTCCTCATGGTGATCTCCGCGGCCTTCGGAATCGGTCGCGCCATGCACAGCAGCGGCGCAGCCGAAGTCATCACCGCGAACCTTCTGGACCTCGCGGGGAACGACCCGCGCAGGATTCTGGCGATCCTCTGTGGCGTCACGATGGTGTTCACGAACATCATGAACGCCAACGCCGCCGCGGTCCTGATGTTCCCGATCGCCCTGACGACGGCCGAGGATCTGAGTCGCGCCGGGGATCCGGTGAGCATCATGCCGTTCGCTGTCGCGATCATGGTGGGGGCAGCGGCGAGCTTCGCCACGCCGATCGGCTACCAGACGAATCTCATGGTGATGGGACCGGGCGGCTACCGATTCGCGGACTACCTGAAGCTCGGGATCCCGCTGAGCCTGCTCTACTGGGCGGGGGCGGTGGTGCTGATTCCGCGCATCTGGGGGTTCTAGGGCGACCGGGAGGGGACCCCCGTCGGGCGAACGTCGCCTTTGCTGGGGGCGAGGCGGTGCCGGTTGTGTGGGCGCCGGAATTCGCCCGACGGGGGTCCCCTCCCGGCCTGGGGGTAGATCAAGGGCTTGGGGGTGGGGGGACGGCGGCTCCGGTACGGACGAAGACGGGGATGGTGTCGAGAGGGGCGTCGATCGTGACGCTGCGGCGCCCCTCGTAGATCTGGCTCGGGTCCCAGTAGCTCCGCCAGCGTCCGCGGGGGAAGTAGACCCGGCGGCTGCGCCGACCGACTTTCCAGACGGGCGCGACGAGCAGGTCCGGACCGAACATGTACTGATCCCAGAGGTCGCGGAGCTTGCGGTCGTTGCGGTCGACGAAGGGCATCGGACGGACGAGCGGGACGCCGCTTGCCGCTTCGGTGGCTGCGGACAGGATGTAGGGCTGGAGCGTGACGCGAAGCTGTGTGTAGCGGCGGTAGATTTCGATCAGCTCGGGATCGAAGCTCGGCTCGGTCGGCATGCTCCAAGGCGCGTGGCGGCCCTTGCCGCCGATCTCCATCAGCCCCGAGAATGCGCTGAACTCGATCCAGCGCGCAAAGACCTCTCGGTTCTTGAACTCGTAGTAGCCTCCGGTGTCGGATCCCCAGATCGGCACACCCATGAAGGCCGCCCGCTGCTGGGCGATGATCGCCGCACGCAGACCCAGATCCGTGCCTGGCCCGAAGCCGAAGTTCTCGCTGCCCGCGCTGTCCCCGCCCCAGAACACACCGAAGCGTGCCGTGCCGCTGTAGCCCGCGCGGGCCATCAGCACGAAGTCTCCGCCCGGAAACACGCTCTGGAGAGCGTCGAAGTGGAGCGCAGCCTGGAGATCGGGATAGGCGTTGTGCACCTCGCGACCGTTGCGGCTGTCGAACCAGAGGTCTCCGGCTTCCGAGGGGATGTGCTCCTCACCCCGATCGAGCTTGATGCCCTCGATGCCGTGGGCGGTGAGAAAGGCCGCGAGCTTGTCCCGCCACCACACCCGCGCCTGCGGGTTCGTCACGTCGAGGATGAAGCGGCCTCCGCCGAGATCACCGCAGGCAACGGGGCCCGGTGGTCCTGGTGCGAGGTAGCCGAGCGCCTGCGCCTCGCTTCCGTGGTCGCCCACACCGCTCCCGCAGGTCCAGGTCGAGCTCCAAATCGCGAGGTGGTAGCCTCGCCGACGCAGCGCGGTCAGCATCGCAGCGGCGTTGGGGAGCCGGGTGGCGTCCCAGGCCCATCGTGCGAAGCCGAACTCTCCCTCGAGCACCGGTCGATCGAAGAGGTAGACGCCAGCGGGGATCCCGAGGCTCTCGTACATGAGCAGATCCTCGGCCACGTCGGCGTTGATGGGGATCCCATCGACTTCGGTCGTGGCTCCGGGCGTGAGCTCGTCTCGCCAGCGCCAGTGCAGGAAAGCCCAGGGGGGCGGCACGAAGGGGTGGCCCACCAGGCTCGTGTACTCGTCGAGAATCGTCTCGAAGCTCGGCCCGAGGAACACGTGGAAGACGAGCTCCCGCGTTGCTGGAACGCTCCCGTTCTCGAACCGGAAGCTCAGGACGCGAGGG
>JBHHVJ010000089.1:0-4429 GCA_046754285.1 Myxococcota bacterium
TACCGATAAGGGCGGATTCCGTTCAGAGGCGAGGATCGAGGGGCCGGGCACCCTAGCCCGCCGAGAGGCGATCAGCCTTGCTCGGACCAGTCGTAGCTCAGGACGACCCTCTCCTTGACCTTCTCGGGCTGGCCGAAGCCCGTGAACTGCTCGTAGCGGATGGGGAAGCACTCGAAGTAGTTCGTCCGCCCGATCTCGACGCCCGGAGAGGACTCCTCGATGACACTCAGGCTCTTCTTTCCGAAGCCGGAAGTCCCGTGGATTGCGACGTTCCACACCCACTGGAAGATGCCGCCCCCCTCCGTGTAGTCGAAGGTCATCGTGAGCGTCCGGTTCACCGGGTCGTCCTCGACCACGGGGTACACGTTCACGATGATCCCCGAGATCTCCACGAGCGTGTCCGTGGCCGGGTTGTTGGACATGTTCTGGGGAAACAGGACGGGATCACGCTCGATCGCCACCAGATTGTCCGGGAGGTGCGTCTGCTGGAACACGTAGCGATTGCGTCCGTCCGAGCCCGGCTCGATCGCGGCAAGGCCGAACTCGAAGAGGTTCCACCGAAAGACCTCGAGGCCGGCGAGGTCCACGATGATCAGGCTCATCGAGCGGACTTCCCCCAGGCTGAGGAAGTTGTCGTGCAGTGTCTGCAGTGCGCCCGTGAAGGATCCTGCGTACTCGAAGACGAAGTCGTGCTCCTGGTTGGGCCCGGAGGAGTCGTCGGGCTGCCCGGACCCCCGGAACCCGGGAATCCGCTCGATCGTGATCCCGGGGCCACCCGTCACGAGAACCTGGTCGTCCATGACTCCGACGATCTCGAGCCGCGCCGTGTTGTCGAGTATGCTCGGGAAGGGCTGGCAGGCCCCCTGGCGGCAGAACTGCCCGGGGACACAGGCGAGGCCGCAGGACCCGCAGTTGTTCTGGTCGAAACGCAGATCGGTGCAGAAGCCCCCGCAGTTCGTCTCGCCCTGCGGGCAGCCCCCCTCCGTGCAGACCAGGTCGCCCGAGGCATCGAAGCCGATCACCGCCCGCCCGTTGGGACAGCTCTGCCCGGCGAGGGCCAGGTTGCCGGGCTTCCCCTGGGGGCCCTGCGGCCCCCGGCAATCCAAAGCCGTGCAGGAGAAGTCGCGGTTGACGTCCTCGAGACGCTCACAAAGGCCGTTCCCGTTGAGGTCCCAGCAGGCCAGTCCCGGCGGGCCCTGCGCCCCGTCCGCACCGTCGGCACCGTCGGCACCCGCCGGGCCGGGTTCTCCCTGGGGGCCCTGCGGGGCGGTGCCGCACGCCCAGCCCGAGGCCGTCCTCACGAGGACCTCGTCCAGGCCGCAGGGCTCACCGATCTTCCGCGCCGTGATCGAGCCGTCGGCGACGTTCTCCGCGAGAGCCGCACGAATCGCCAGCGGCGTCGCGGTCAGGGGCTGGCGCGGCAGGAGAGCCTCTCCGTTCACCTCCACCTCGAGCTCGGGAGGCCCGAAGGGCCCACTCGCGAGCTTCCCTGGGGGGAGCGGAGCGATGGAGCCGAGGACCACACTGAAGGTGCCGTCGACCACCGCGACGTCGCCATGTGTCTCCGTCCAGACGGCAACCGGGGTAGGCCGAGGGGGGACGCCACGGAGAAACACCGTGTAGAGCGTGAACCTGAGATCTACGGTCCCGTTCACCGGCTGGCCGTTGGCGTCCGTGAGCAGGCCCTGGTAGGTCGTGAGCTCCGGCACCGCGGCCTGGCTCCACCCCGGGGAGACCAGCAGGGCGAGGGACAGGAGCCCCCAGGCCTTCCAGCCGGCCCACCCCGCGGGGCCCGCGAACCATGAACGGCAGCTTCTCTCCAGCATCCGAGTTCCTCCTCGCCCCGCAGAACGCGAGACCCTGGCGATCAGGGGGGAAGCGCCGCCTCGCAGACCTGCGCGATCCCCGGCGGGAGATCCGGCCCGTCGAGAGTCCGGCGGATCACCGACACGTCCAGGACGTCGCACTCACTCGCCACACCGATCACCGTGCACTTGGCCTGCCCCTCCGGCAGAAGCGACATCCCCAGGGGATCCACCAGGAAATCGCGGAAGGCGTCCGTGTCGGACCCGTCCACGGTCCCGTCGTCGTCCACGTCACCGCACTGGCAGGCATCGCCGATCCCGTCGGGCCTGCTTCCCGCCCCCACACCCCCGCCGTCCATCTGTAGCGGGTTAGGGGCGAAGGGACAGTTGTCGCGGAAGGCCTGGATCAGGTCGGCGTCGATATCGAGTGTCGGGAATCCCCCGGCGACGAGCGGCCAGAACCCGGGTGCAGCGGTCCTGAGAGTCACCTGGCTTCCGCTGAAGCCCAGGGCCTCCGAATGCCCGATCGAGCCGCCGAGCGTCCCGATCCCCGGAGAGGGCGCGCCGCTCCGCATCCCCACCGCCCCCCCGCCGTTCAGGTTCCCCCCGCGCAGGCGAAAGTTCGCGCTCGTCAGGTCCCCCCCCCGGGCCGGGCCCGAGGAAAAGAGGAGCCCCGCCAGCAGGATGGCCCCGCTCGCTGCAAGTCGCGGCGAGATGTCACGGAAGGCACGCATCGTCCCGCACACTGACTGTTCCCGATGAACCCATCATCCACGACGGCCCTCCTCTGGGTCAAGCCTCTTCGACGAGGGGCGCGCGGGCGCAGGTTCGGCGGCTACTCGAGCTCCTCGAGGAAGCTCGAGATCAGGGCCAGGGTCGAGTGCGGGTTGTCGCCGGCCGCCAGGTGTCCGGCCTCCTCGATCAGCTCCAGGCGGGCGCCGGGGATCAAGGCGGTGATGGCCTCCGCGCCTTCGTCGGAGAGCACGTCGCTCCTGGCTCCGCGCAGGACCAGCACGGGACAGCGGAGCTTCCCTGCGGCGGCCTCGGCCCCGGAGAAGGTCTCCCGCCAGTTGCGCATGCGCGCTTCGCCCTCCGGTCCACCCATGCGGATCTGGAGGCCGTGCTTCCACTCCCAGCGCCCGTCGGGCCGCTGACGCATGTTGCGGGTCAGCCGGCCCGGATCCGGTGGCCTCCGGCGGAAGGGCAGGTACCCGGCGATCACGTCGGCAGCCTCCTCCAGGGAGGCGAAGGACTCGTGTGCGCTCAGGAAGGCGAGGATCTTCCGAACGCCCTCCTCCTCCAGCCGGTGGCCCACGTCGATCAGCACGACGGCCCGGACCAGATCGGGACGGCCGGCGCCGAGAAAGATGGAGGTCAACCCGCCCATCGAAGCCCCCACCAGCACCGCGGTCCCGAGCCCGAAGGCCGCGAAGACGGGAGGCAGTGTCTCCGAGTAGGTGCGGGGGCCGTACTCGTCCAGCGGGTCCGAGTCACCGTGGTGGGGCAGATCGATGGCCAGGACATGGTAGCGGTCCGCCAGCGCGGCACCGAGCTCCTCGTACATGTAGGCCGTCTGGCCCCCCCCGTGCAGACACAGTACCGCCGGCAGCCCGGCGTGACCCCACTCCAGGTAGTGCACCTGGCGATCGTCGATGAGGATAAGACAAATAAGCGCCCATTTTGGGGATTTTCGGCTTCTGCCCGACCTGCCCTTCGAGTACGCCCTGGAGGCGACCCGCATCCACAGCGTCGCCGGAACGCTCGGCCGGCAAGCGCTGCTGCGACGGCCGCCCCTGCGCGCACCCCACCACACCACCTCCGATGCCGGCATGACGGGGGGCGGCCGGCCGCTGCGTCCCGGCGAGGTCTCCCTGGCGCATCGGGGCGTGCTCTTTCTCGACGAGCTCGCGGAGTTCCGGCGCCCGGTCCTCGAAGCCCTGAGACAGCCGCTCGAGGAGGGCGTCGTGCGACTGGTGCGCGCCCACGGGGCGCTCGAGCTCCCCGCGCGCTTCCAGCTCGTGGCCGCGACGAATCCCTGCCCCTGCGGCTACCGCGGCGACCCTCGGCGCGAGTGTGATTGCGACGACGGCCAGGTGCGCCGCTACCGCGCGAAGCTCTCCGGGCCGCTGCTCGATCGCATCGACCTCGGGGTCGCCGTGACGCCGGTCCCCTGGAGCGGGACGGGCACGCTGCCCGTCCGCGGCGAGTCGACGCACGAGGTGCGCGCCCGCGTGAGCCGGGCGCGCCGCATCCAGCTCGAGCGCTACCGCGAGACCCCCTCCCGGACCAACGCCGACCTGCCCGGGCCGCTCCTCGGCCGACACTTCATGGTGTCGGAAGGGGCGAGGAGCTTGCTGCAGCGCTCGGCCGCGCGGCTCGGCCTCTCGATGCGCGCGCACGATCGGGTGCTGCGCGTGGCGCGCACCGCCGCCGACCTGGACGCGGCTCCCCGGGTCGCACCCGACCACCTGGCGGAGGCCCTGAGCCTGCGCCTCGACGAGCCGGGGCGATGAGTCGAGGCCTGGCGGGGAGGTCCCAACGCTGAGTGGAGACGATTCCCGCCACGGATCGACCTCTTCCTCGAGGTGGCAGCCCACCGAGATGCCTCGGGTGAGGTGTCAGAA
>JBHHVJ010000090.1:0-4395 GCA_046754285.1 Myxococcota bacterium
AGGCGGGCACGTTTGACTTGGGGCCGTACAGGTACTCGGCAACGAGGTTTCCCGACCCGTCGAGCTCGGCAACCGGGTTGAGCTGATCCTTGTAAAGCCACCCTCGGACGAGCTGCCCGTCTACCTTCTTCCCGATCCGGCGATTTCGAGCGTCGATCACGTAGTCGATCACGGTGCCGTCGGAGAGCGTGACGCTGCGGAGATTCCCCAGGGCGTCGTACCGGGTATGAGCTTGGCATGAGCTGCGCCGCTTCCAGTTCTGCCGCTTCTGTGATCGATGAGGCCTCACCGGGCATGGGACGAGGTGGGACATCAACGACGAAGCGGTGCAGCGGGGTCGTTCACCTCGGGGTGGGTCGATTACACTTATGGGCCTGGAGCCCGCTGTCGTATCTGACCACCCCGCCGGCCCACCCGGTGTTGGGACTCGGATAGTTCTGGAATCCGACGTAGCGGTTGTCCCGGAGTGGCTCGGTGATGCGGGGCCGGAGATGACGGTGTAGAGCGGGAGAGACGCTGGTCGGCAGAGAGCGAGAAGTGCGTTGCCGATCCGCCACCGGAGTCGGTTGGCCAAAGTGGCATGAGATGGATCGGCCCGAAGGGCCGACCGATTTGGTCTCCGCGCCGGGTGGCTTGGCTCCGACGGTCGTTGATGGCAGAGTCGGCAGCCATCGAGATCAGCCGACGGGCCAGAAAGGAGAAGGCCCACCGCGGTGGGCGCCGCAGGTGGGCCGGTGCCGGTGCAACTACGCTTTGCTACCAAGCTCACCAGCGAACAATACGTTAGCTCGCGTGCATGGCGGGAGGCAAGCCTTGCGGCGTGTCCGATTCACGGCGGCACGGCATGCGGCTTCTCCCGGCACGGCACCTACGAGCGGAAGTTCCCGGCCGGGACGCGGGTTCCGCGCTGGTACTGTCGCCTCGGGCATTGCACTTTCAGCCTGCTCGCGGACTGCTTTGCGTCACGCTTGCCGGGCACCCTGGCCGAGATCGAAGAGGTGCTCGTCGAGGTGGAGCGGGCGCCGAGCCAGGAGAAGGCCGCCGAGCGGTTCCGCACCGACATCGAGCTTCCCGGGGCGCTTCGCTGGATGCGCCGGCGCCTGAAGGGGATTCGCCTCTCGCTGCCGGCATTGATCGGGCTGTTGCCGTCGCTGTTGTTCGGTTCTCGGCCGACGATCGCCGACTTCCGCCTCGCCGTGGGTGTCGAGCCGGTGTTGCCGGAACTGCGCGAGACCGGCTCTCGGTTCTTGCACTGCTTGCCCCCGCCTCTCGGTTTCGGCCCTCGCCCCGAACGCGCTCCGCCGCGCTCGGCCTCTTCCCAACAACCGATGGGGACGGAGCTTTTCGCCCAGAGGACGTAGATCGGCGCCATCTGACCGAAGGAGGCACCGTTTAATGGATGAAAAGCTTCGAGAACAGATCGCGCTGTTTCGCTACGGCCTGATCGCCGACCTCGTGCACCTCGAGCCCGGCACGGGGGGAATCTACCGCCGGCTGGCCGACAAGGCCCGGCACTGCTACCAGATCCCCGGATCCTCGCGCACCCGCGTTGCGGTTAACACCATGCGCGATTGGCTCACCAGCTACCGCGCCGGTGGATTCGACGCTCTCAAGCCCCGGGCACGCACCGACAGCGGACGCACTCGCTCGCTGCCCCCCGAGGTCGTCGACCTGCTGGTCACTCTCAAGGAAGACCAGCCTGCCTGGACCGTGCGCTCGGTGATCGATCAGGCCCGCAAATCCCCGCTGGTTGCCGACTCCCTGGCCCTGCCACAGTCCACCGTGCATCGGCTGCTTGCCGCTCGCGGATTGATGCAACGCGCCGCCGCCGACCCCGGTGCTCACAAAGATCGTCGCCGTTTCGCCTTCGCCAACGCCGGCGAGCTCTGGATGAGCGACGTGATGCACGGCCCCAGCGTGCCGGCCGACCGGAGGCGCAAACGCAAGACCTACCTGATCGCCTTTCTCGACGACGCCACGCGCGTGGTGCCGCACGCCGCTTTCGCCTTTGCCGAGAACATCTCGACCTTCCTCGGCGTCTTTCGCACCGCGCTCGAGCGTCGCGGCATCCCTGATCGCCTCTACGTCGACAACGGCGCCGCCTATCGCTCCCACCGCCTCGCGCTGGTTTGCGCCCAGCTCGCCATCACCCTGATCCACACCCGTCCCCGAGATCCTGCCGCGAAGGGAAAGCAGGAGAGATTTTTCCGCACCCTTCGCATCCAGCTCCTCCCCCACCTCCTCGACTCCGACCTCCAAAGCCTCGACGCCCTCAACCGCCGCCTGTGGGCCTACATCGAAGGTGAGTACCACCAGGCTCCCCACCGCGGCCTGGACGGCGAGACCCCCCTGGAGCGCTGGGCCCGCTCGGCCTCGCGCGTGCGCCTTCTCGACCGTCAGCTCAACCTCGACGATCTCTTGCTCGACGAGGCCAGGCGCCGCGTTCACAAAGACCGCACCGTCAGCCTCGCCGGCCGCGTCCTCGAAGTCGACGCCGTGCTGGTCGGCGCCTCGGTGCGCCTTCGCTTCGATCCCGAACACCCCGAGCGCCCGGTCCAGGTCTTCAAAGACGGCCTGCGCTTCGCCGATGCCCGCCCCGTCGACGCCTACGCCAACTGCTTCGTTCGCCGCCACCGCCCCTCGGACACCTTCGAGATCTGCGAACCTCACAAAACTTCAGCCTCTCGCCTTCGCCTCGCCGATCTGCGCCGGTGCCACAACGACGACAAGGAGCAACGCTGATGTACCTCCAGCACTTCGGTCTCACCCGTTACCCGTTTCCCAAAACCATCCCCCCCGAGGAACTCTTCCTGTCCACCGCCGCTCACGAGCTCCAGGCTCGCCTCGAGCACTGGCTCGAGCTGCGCTCGATCGCTCTGGTCACCGGCGAGCCCGGCAGCGGTAAGTCCACGCTGTGCCGGCGCTTTGCCGCCTCGCTTCATCCCGGTCTCTACCGCCTCTTCTACGTCTGCCACTCCACCGGCAACCCCACCGATCTCTACAAGCTGATCTCCTGGGAGCTCCGACTGCCCGTCGAGCGCAACCGCGTGGCCCTCTACCGCTCCATCCAGGCCGAGATCACCCGGTTGATTACCGAGAAGAAGACCCTGCCCGTGCTCATGATCGACGAAGCCCACAACCTGCGCTCCGACGTCCTCGAAGACCTCCGACTTCTGACCAACTTCGCCATGGATTCCGAGAACCGCTTCGCTCTGCTGCTCATCGGCCAGTCCGAGCTGCGCCGCCGCCTCTCACTGAGCGTCCACGAGGCCTTCTCCCAACGCACCACCGTCCGCCAGCACCTCGCCGGCCTCTCTCGCGACGAGATCGAGCCCTACCTCCTCCACCTCCTCCACCTGGCCGGAACCGAACTGCCGCTGTTCGAGCCCGAGGCGCTCGAAACCCTCTACCAGGCCACCCAGGGCCTGCCGCGAAAACTCAACCTCTACGCCCATCACGCCCTGATCGCCGCCGCCCTGGCGAAATCGAAAACCGTCAGCTCCGATCATGTCGGCCACGCCATGGAGGAGGTCGGCCGATGAACCCCCTGCCCATTCCCATCCCTCCCGATCTCCAACACCACCCCGAACTCGCCGTTCTCCTCGCCCTCGATGCCGTCCTCCACAGCGCCTCGGCCAGCCTCTGTGCCCAGTACCCCGAAATCCTCCCCCCGGATTGGTCCACCGACTCTCCCCCTCCCCCTCAACCGTCCGCCTACATGGCCAACGTCTTGCTCACCCTCATCCACTCCCTCGGCGATGCCATCCGCACCTATCGCCAAACCATCGCTCGCTGCCCCCCCTTCGACCCTTCGCCCGACCACCCCGACGACGGCATCTGCTTTTGATCCCGCACCCCATTTCTCGACGACTCCGCACCCACCCCCGTCGTCGAGATCCAACGCCGGGCGCGGTTGGCCACTCCGTAGCCCCGGTACCGACAAACGGTGGGGATCCCCCGGCGCGTCTCCTCTCTTCACACCCGGCGCGCCGGGGCCCTCCCGCCCCTCGCTTCACCTCCCGTTTCTCACCATCACCCGGCTTTCTCGGCTCCTTCGGCGATCCATTAATCCGAGAAAACTTCCCACCCAAATCACGATTCCCTGCTGGAAACCGTCAGCGCTTCTGCGTGGGATTCAACACTGGTTGAGGGCACGTGGGATTTTCAGCCCTTCGGCTTTGCCGGCGGGATCTACGATCCCGACACCGGCTTGGTGCGCTTCGGAGCGCGGGATTACGACCCGGAGGTGGGGAGGTGGACTGCGAAGGATCCGATTCGGTTCGCGGGTGGGCTGAATCTCTATGCCTATGTCGGGAGTGAGCCGATCAATCGGATTGACCCTTCTGGTCTTGCGATGCTGCCCGATGTTTATCGTGGTGGCCTGGCCGCTCCCGC
>JBHHVJ010000091.1:0-4004 GCA_046754285.1 Myxococcota bacterium
GTTCGGGCTGGCGCGGGAATAGGCGGAGATCGGAAGCGTGCTCTTTCCGGGCGTTTCCTCGAGAGAGGCGGCGGACGTGCACCTCGACATGGTGGCCTACGACAGCGCCGTGCACTGCGCGGTCTTCGGCGGCCTTGGCGGCGCGCGGCCGGCTGGGGGACGCTGCTTCCCGGGATCCTCTCCGGGTTGCTGCTCGCGCAGCTGCTGCGTCGCTGACGCGGCCTGGCGCGGCTTCGTGGCGCGGAAGACGCCGTAGACCTCGACGCGCCTGCGGAACAGCCGTGTCCTTCCGGCAGACATGTTCAGCCCAGTTGAGGCCCCCGCGTCGCGTTCCGAGGACCCTGCTGCGGCCGGCTCAGCTGCTGGGCGCGCCCGGCGGCGGCTCCGCGGGCTCGAGTCGGCTGCGGGCCTGCAGGTAGCTCCAGGGCATCCAGGCGCCCGGGCCCGCGGCAGCGGCCTCGGTGTGGCGCTGCAGGGCCACGAGGTAGTCGAAGGGGCTCACGCCGGCGAGCTGCGCCGTGTAGATGAGGCTCATGTAGAGGTCCCCCACCCGGGCGCCGCGATCGGTCTTGAAGAAGAGGCCGTTCTTCCTGTGCAAGATCACCTTCTTCAGCGCGCGCTCGCACACATTGTTATCGATCGGGGCTCCCGCCACGCGCAGGAACAGGGTCAGCGGCTCCCAGTGCTTGTGCATGTACGCGATGGCCTCGCCGAGCCCCGAGTTGGGCTCCACCTCGCGCTGCTCGACCTTCTGCTCCATCCAGCGTTCGAGCCCCTCCATCGTCGGGGGGCGCATCAGCAGGGGGAGGGCGAGCCAGCACCTCCAGCACATGCCGGCACTCGGCCGGGAAGCTCTCGGCCACGTCCACGAAGCGCCTCCGCCCATGAGCCAGACAGTGGGCCACGATCGTGTCGGCTTCGCCGGTCGCGTTGTGGGAGAGCGCATCGCTCATCTGGATCGGGGCCTCGAGCTCGGCCTTCCGATCCGCCAGCACCTTCTCGAGGTTCTTGCCCGCGGTCTCGGGGCCCGTGAAGAAGAGCGCCACCTTGTGCCCCGCCACGCAGGACAGGATCCCCGAGGTCGAGACCGCCTTGCGATCCGATGCCTCCTTGGTGCCCTGCGCCATAGCCTTGGCCAGGCGCTTTCCCATGCGCTCCAGGATCTTCATCGGCGTGTCGTCGTTGTGGACGACCTCCCCCTGCGCCGCCTGGTGTACCAGCTCCCGGTAGACCGGCTCGATCTTCTCTGCGCTGTCACGCACGATCTCCCACTGCGTGGCGCTGGGCAGCGGGATCCCGAGTCCCTTCTGCATCCCCTCCAGCCGGTAGAAGGGAAGTCCGCTGCCGTACTTGAGCAGCGCGATCATGGCGGCCGCCGTGGCGTCGTACTTCGCACAGCCCACCCCGGGAGGCGGGCGCGCGGTGAAGATCTCGCCGCACAGGTTGCAGCGGAGCCGCTTGAGGTCGTAGACCGTGGCCGCCAGCGGCGCCTGGCCGCGGATGCGCACGATCTTCTTCGGCGGCACCGAGCCGTAGACCTTGCCCTTCTCGCACGAGGGGCACGAATGGCCCGGAGAGAGCGACTCGTGGGGGATCTTCACCTTCGCAGCGCCTCGGTAGGCAGAGGCCCCGTTGCGCCCGTGGCCCTTGGCCTTGCGCTTCAGGGACTCGGTGGGTGCAGCGCCCTCGCCCGCGCCACCCTCCGATCCATCCGGGTCCGAGGGGGCATCGGCCTCGTGGGAGGCCATCTCGCGCAGCACCGCGTCGAGCTTCTCGCTCCCACTGCCGAACAAGAGCTTGCGCAGGCGCCGGATCGAAGCGCCCTTCATCTCCAGCTCCTGGGTCAGCAGCGCCAGCGTCTCGAGGGCGGCCGTGAGCTTCTCGCGATCGTCGTCGCAAAGCTCCGATCGTTCGACGATCGCCTCGAGCTCGTCCAAGCTCACCTCGAGTCGCGGGGTCTTCGAAGGCTTCCGCCCCATGCTACCTCGAAGCTCCCGCGCCCAGGAGCGTCCGGAAGTGCGGCGTGAGCGCCAGGCCCAGCACCTCCTTCTTCGAGCGCGTGGGCTTGCGCGTGGGCGCATCCTTGCCCCGACCCGTGGTCAGGCCCAGGACCCTCCAGCCCGCCGCCCGGTAGCAGCTGCCCCGGAAGCGGGCGGGATCGACGAAGGTCTCCACGAAGTAGATCGGGTGGCCGTAGGCCTGCTGCCAGAGCGCGGAGAGTGTGCGGGTCATCCGCGCCAGCAGGTGCGAGGCCAGGTAGCGTACCTCGACCCAGGGCAGGATCAGGTAGCGGGGGTTGTAGGCCACGAAGTGAAGGCCTCGCTGCCGCTGGTCCTTCGACCAGCCGATGTGTCGATCCCGGGGACCCAGGTGGCGGGGAGCCGAGGACCAGGCGAGGCAGGCCACCGGCCGCGAGAGGGCCGGGGCCGTGACCAGGAGCTTCAGCTGCTCGCCCACCGGCTGCGTGTAGCCCAGGTAGTGGTGGGTCTCGATCAGGCCGTCGAACAAGGCCTCCTCCGCGGTACGGCGCACCGAGCGAAGCTCGAGGGGTCCCAGATCGGACAGCCGCCCTCGGATCGGGGTGGCATCGATCGCCACCGGCTCGGGACGCCTCCGCTCGACGAAGGGGTTCCTCGGGGTCTTCTTCCGAGGCGGGAGCTCGATGTGGCCTTCGCGGTGCAAGGCGAGCATCAGGCCGCGACAGACCATGTCGCGCAGGGCACCGTTGTCCTGGCGCCAGTCCCAGGCGCGGCAGAGGTGGGCGGAGAGCGCACGGCGGCTCTCGCCGGGGTGCGCCGCAATCAGCGCGTGGATGAAGACGACATCGCTCTCGGTGACGGCACGGCCGCGATAGCGAAGGACGACTTCCATGACGGGGGGAGATAGCCGAGCTGCGATTGGAACGCAAGGCCCGGCCGGGGCAATCTCCTTGGCCCGAGACTACGCAGCCCGCGGACCCACGCGACGCCAGAAGGGAGCCCCGCTCGCCGCACCGGGGTCGCCGCCGAACACCAGCACCTGAAGTTCGTGCGCCTCGAGCGGCGCCGCGCCGTTCCGGCCGTGTTCCGGCCAGCAGCGAAATCGATTCTGGGAAAGACGCTTGTGGCATAGCCAGAAGCCCTGGCCATCGTAGACCAGCAGCTTGATCGCCGTGGCTCGCCGGTTGCGGAACACGTAGACCGTGCCCGAGAAGGGCTCCTCGCCCAAGGCCTCGCGGCAAAGCCGCGCCAGGCCGTCGATGCCCCGGCGAAAGTCGGCGGGCTCGAGAGCCACCAGCACCCGCATCTGCGGCGTGATCGCGATCAACGGCGATCCCCGCGGAGGAAGCGCGCCGTCAGACGCTCGATCTCCACCTCCTGCCCCGCGGGAAGCCGGATCGTCAGCTTCGCCCCCGCCCGGTCCACCAGCTCCAGCACTGGACCCGCGAGCGGCGGCGCCGAGACGGCCACCGCCGGCGGGAGCTCGACGAACCCCGGCGGCACCCGCGTGCCTCGCGCGGAGGGGCGCGCGGTCCGCGCGGCGACCCGCGCCTTCAGGCTCTCGTAGTTGAGCCGCAGATCCCGCGCGACCAGGTACAGACCCTCGCTGCGTGCGAGTGCAACCGCTGCATCCCACAACGGCTCCGGCATCGGCGAGCGCTTCGTGCGCGTCGCCCGCCAGCGCTCTACGCGTGCCCGGACTCGTCGCAGCTGAATCGAGGACGGACGACGACGCGATCCCATGGCACCCCCTCCGCTGGGCGGTGCCAGCGTAGCGGGAGGCTCACGCGCGGGTCATGCAGGCTTGCCGAAAGGACACGGGCGTGGCGGGAATGATCGCGACGAAGCAGGCCTTCGAATAGCGGCCGCCGAACGCTGGGGCGCCGGGTCCCGATCCGAGGGAGCCTCGGTCGGCCCCTCGCACCGCGGGCTCCCGTGACCGGGGATCCGACGAGAGGCGGCGCAGAGGCCCGATCCCGCTCCCGAGCTCAGGGCTCCAGGATCGGGTGCAGGCTCTGGGCCGGC
>JBHHVJ010000092.1:0-3804 GCA_046754285.1 Myxococcota bacterium
CGAACGCAGCCCGAGGAGTTCTTCAAGCACGCCTTCATCGATGCCGACGGGACCTCCCCGATGGCATCGAAATCCGAGCTCGCCCGCGGCCGGCGGCCGACGGCGCCGGGCGTCGTGGGGCCTTGAGGGCCTGCCGCGGTGTGCGCGGCCACCGACGGCGGCGATCGGTGGGCGGGCCCGGGGCGTACGGCAGGGCTCGAGGTCGAGCCAGGAGCGGGGGGGGGAGCCTGCAGGCGAGTGCGGTCAGAGTGGCTCCACCGCCAGGCGTGCCAGCGTCGTCCGGTAGTTCCAGGGCATCCACTCGCCCGGATCCCGCGCCACCTCCCGGTGGCGACGCTGGAGCGTGACCAGGTAGTCGAACGGATCGACCCCGTTCAGCTCGGCGGTGTGGATCAGACCCATGAACAGATCGCCGACCCGCGCGCCGTTCTCGGTCCTGTAGAAGAGCGAGTTCTTGCGGTGCAAGATCGCCTT
The DNA here is from genome assembly GCA_046754285.1 of Myxococcota bacterium. Lineage (GTDB taxonomy): Bacteria > Myxococcota_A > UBA9160 > SZUA-336 > SZUA-336 > JBHHVJ01. The sequence goes on from JBHHVJ010000092.1 coordinate 475, forward strand.
CTTCAGCGCCCGTTCGCACAGGTTGTTGTCCAGCGGTGCTCCCGGCTCGCGCAGGAACAGCGTCAGCTCCTGCCAGTGCTTCCGCATGTAACCGATGGCCTCGCCGAGCCCGGAGTTCGGCTCTACCTTCCGCTCATCGATCTGCTCTCGGCACCATTGCTCCAGCCCGTTCATCAAGGCGGAGCTCTCGGCTTGGTGGAAGCGCAGGCGCTCCTCGGGCGACATGCCCTCCTCCCGGGCGACGGCGTCGTTCTTGTACACCTCGCGCAACGTCTCGAGCACATGCCGACACTCGTCGGGGAAGCTGTCGGCCACCTCCACGAAGCGGCGGCGCGCATGCGCGATGCAGTGGGCCAGGATCGTCTCGAACTCGCCCGTCGTGTTCCGCGACAGGGCATCGCACATCTGAATCGGGGTCGATAGCTCGGCTCCTCGTCGGGCCAGCACGTCGGACAGATTCTCGCCCGCGTGCTGCACTCCGGTGAAGAAGAGCGCGATCCGCCGGCCCGCTCCCGTGGACACGATCCCCGAGGTGAACAGGCCCGTCCGTTCGTCCGGCTTCTCGTTCGATCCTTCCTCCGGCCGTCCCCGTCCGGCCACCTCGAGGATCCTCATCGTCGTGTCGTCGTTGTGCAGCACCTCGCCTTGGCCGGCCTGGCGCACGAGCTCGTCGTGCGCCGGCGCCAGAAACTCGGCTGTGCGATCCACCAGCTCCCACTGCGTCGCGGCCGGCAGGGGAATCCCCAGGTTCTGCTGCAGCCGCTCGATCCGGTTGAACGGAAGGCCGCACCCGTACTTGAGCAGCCCGATCATCGCCGCCGCGGTCTCGTCGTACTTCTTCTCGCCCACTCCCGGGGGAGACCGCGCCGTGAACACCTTGCCGCACAGATGGCAGCGCAGGCGCTCGCGCTCGTACACCTTGGCCCGAAGCGGGGCCATCCCCGTCACTCGCACCAGCACCGCGGGCTCGCGCTGCTTGTAGACCTTGCCCTCCTGACAGGCCGGGCATGGATCCTTGTGCTGTAGCGATTCGTGGGGGACCTTCACCTTCTCGGCGCCATGGTAGTCCTGCGCACCTCGTCGCCCGTGCCCCTTGCGTTTGCACTTGCCCTTGCCCTTGGACCCGGAGCCGCCCGTGGCACCGTCGGCGCTCCCCCCCGTCCCGCCTTCCGCATCCGCTGCCCCATCCCCGGACGCGCCGCCCACCACCTTGCTCGTCTTCTCCGTGCCCGCACCGAACAGCAGCTTCTGCAGCCGCTTGATCGACGCTCGCTTCGACTCCAGCTCGCGAGTGATGAATGCAAGCGTGTCCACCGCGGCCTTCAGCTGCTCGTGATCCTCCGTACTCAGCGCCGCCTTCGCGCGCTCGACGATGGCCTCCAGCTCCACGAGCTCTAGCTCTCGCCGCTCGGGCTGGCGCTTCTTCCTCGGCTTCTTCGGCCGCTTCGGTCTTTCCTTCCGGCGCGTCATCCGACCTCCGTGAGCCGCTCGCGAAAGCGCCGCGTCAGCGGGTAGCCCAGCACGTCCTTGATCGGGCGATTCGCCCGATGGGTCATGTCGTCCTTACCGCGCCCCGTCGTGCGACCCAGCAAGACCCAGTTCGCCGCCCGGTAACACGTCCCGCGAAACCTGCGCGGGTACACGAAGGTCTCCGCGAAGTGCACCGGATGTCCGTAGACCCGCTCCCACTCCCCCGGCAGCATCCGCGTCATCCGCCCCAGCAAATGCGACGCGAGGTGCGGCACCTCGACCCACGGCAGGATCAGGAACCGGCTGTTGTACGCCACGTACCGGATGTTGCGCCGCCTCGTCTCGGCGGACCAGCCGATGAAGCGGTCCCGCGGCCCCAGGTGCCGCGGCGCCGAGCTCCACGTGAAGCACGCCACCGGTCGCTCGCCGGCGAACACCAGGTGCTTGAGGTGCTCGCCCACGGGCTGCGTGTAGCCGAGGTAGTGGTGCATCTCGATCAGGCCGTTCACCAGCGGCTCCTCCACCGTCCGCCGAACCTGGCGGATCGAGAGCGGCCCGAGCGCCCGCAGGCTGCTCGCGAGCGGCGTGCGGTCGACCTCCACCGGCGCCGGCCGCTTGCGCCGGGCCAGCGGATTGGGAGGTGTCATTCGCACCGGCGGGAGCTCGATGTGGCCCGCGCGGTGCAGCTCGAGCATCAGCGATCGGCACACCATGTCCCGCGGGCTGCCGTTCGGCTGGAACCAGCCCCAGACCTGGCACAGCTCCTTCGACAAGGCTCGCCGGCTCGCCCGCGGATGCGCGGCGATCAGCTCCTTGATCCGCTCGACGTCCTCCGTCGTGACCCGGCGTCCGCGATGCTCCAGGACGATGCCCATGCCCTGGAGATGTAGTGGGCAGCGGCCTGGAACGCAAGCTCGAAATCTCAGAACTCGAAACCCGGCCCGTCAGACTCCCACGCCAACGGGACGCCATTGCGGAGCCGCACAGGTGCTGCCCGGATCGCCGCCGCGCAACAGCACCAGGAGCTCGTGCGCCTGCAGGGGGCTCCCCGTCCCCTCGTCCGCCCTCGGCCAGAAGCGAAACCGCCCACTCGAGAGTCGCTTGTGGCACAGCCAGAAACCCTGGCCGTCGTACACCAGGACCTTCACCGCCGTCGCGCGCCGATTGCGGAACACGAACACCGTCCCGGAGAAGGGGTCGGACCGCAGCACCTCCCGGCACTGCCGCGCCAGCCCGTCGATGCCGCGGCGGAAGTCCGCCGGCTCCACGGCCACCAGCACCCGCATCTGCGGCGTGATCTGGATCATCCGCCGCTCCGCCAGAAGGCCTCCGCCAGGGCCAAGAGGTCCAGCGCACCTCGCCCCTCGAGACGGATCGTCAACCTGGCCCCGTCCGGGCGCGACAGCTCCAGCGTGGCCGCCTCTCGCTCGGGCGCACCCAGAACCTGGGCGCCGTCGAGCTCGATGAACCCGACCGCGGCACTTCCCTCGCCCCGCTTCCCGTCGGCGAGGCTCTCGACCCGGCTCCTCAGGCTCTGGTAGTTCACCCTCAGGGCACGCGAGGCAGCCCAGACACCGTGCTCGCGCGCTGCCGCGACCGCCGCCTCCCACAGCGCCTCGGGCATCGGCGAACGCTTCTCCCGCGTCTCACGCCAGTGCTCGATGCCCCGCCGCGCGGCTTCGATCCTGCGCCCGAGCGCGCGCTCCTTCCGTCGCCGCGCCGGCCGCCTTCCCAAGGCTTCGGACATCGGGGGCCAGCGTAGGGCGCCCCGCCGCGGCGATCATGCAGGCTTGCCGAAGGGACACGGACGACGCCACGAACGAAGCCCGTGAACACGCGCGAGCAGTGCGTCATCGACCG
>JBHHVJ010000093.1:0-3773 GCA_046754285.1 Myxococcota bacterium
GCTGGAGTTCATCACGGACACCTTCCAGCACGAAAAGGTGCGGACCCTGATGCTCTACGCGGCGTGCATGTGGGGACTCGATCCCCACGAGACGGGGCTCGGATTCATGGTTCCCCTCATGCTCGATCGCACCATGAACAAGTTCTACTGCTACGGGGGCTCCCACAAGTTCGCCGGCGCCCTGGCGCGGGAGGTCGTCAGGAACGGCGGTCTGATCCTGGAAGCGGCGGGGGTCGACCGCATCCTGATCGAGAACGGTCGAGCCGTCGGGGTTCGGATCGGCCACGAGGGACGCATCCTGCGCAGCAAGGTGGTGATGTCCACCCTCGACCCGCACACGACATTCCTCGATCTGGTGGGCGGCGAATATCTGCCGGTCCTCCTCCGAGAAGAGGTGGAGGGCTGGGAGTGGGAGAAGTGGAGCTTCAACACCCTGCACATCGCCGCCGACGAGCCGCCCAAGTACGCCTGTGACGATCCGTGGATCGACCGCTGCTTCGCGGTCGTGCACGGGGTCGAGAGCGTGGATCACCTGCTGGCGCACTGGCAGAACGTGAACGAGGGGCGGCTCGATCTGGCCAGCTTCGGCGGCCACTCGACCTGCGAGAGCCTGTTCGATCCCACGCTCTGCGATCGTCCCGGCAAGTACGTGTCCATGTTCCAGATCCACGCGCCCTACGACCTCGAGGGGGGCTGGCTGGAGCGACGAGAGCAGATCCGCGAAGCGATGCTCGCGAAGTGGAGGAAGGCGGCGCCGAACCTCGGGCCCGATGCCATCGTCAGCACGAGCATGGAGGACCCGGGGGAGATCGAGATCCGCTTTCCGCAGATGCGGCGCGGTTCGGTCAAGCATGGCGACTATCGGCCCCTCCAGATGGGCTGCTTCCGACCCAACCAGGATTGCTCCGGTACCGACACGCCCATCGAAGGCCTCTACACCTGTGGCGCTTCGACCTTCCCGGGTGGGCTCGTGCTCGGCGGGCCCGGATACCTGGGTGCGAACAAGGTGGCCGACGACCTCGGCGCCCGGCGCTGGTGGAAGCCTACGCCCGAGATGGAGCGCTACATCGAGACCTATCTCGAGGAGTGAGTGCGCTCCACGACGACCGGCCGTGCCGGTCGCAGCCGCAGATTCGGAGAGGGAGCCAACATGGCAGACGAGAACTACGACGCAATCGTGATCGGGGCCGGCTTCGGGGGGAGTTCCTGTGCTGGTCTGCTGGCGAAGCGAGGCTTGAAGGTCCTGCTGGTGGAGAAGAACGCCGTCGCCGGGGGCAAGGCGATGAGCCTGTCGAAGAAGGGCTTCCGGTACACGGCCTGGGTCGTGATCGGTGCTCCTGTCGAGGGCAACCTCTACCAGGTGGTCCTGGACGAGCTCGATGTGGCCGATCTGGCCACGTTGGTGGTTCCGGAGGGCAAGGGGAGCATCTACAGGACCTCCGCTGGAAAGTTCGTCCGCATGCCGGAGACGACCTCCGAGCAGCTGGATCCGGACGTCGTCTTCGACTGGCTGGAGATTCCGCAGGACGAGCGCAGTGCGGCGCTCGAGTTCTTCGCGAACATGACGCTGATGCCTCCCGACGAGATCGAGGCGCTGCGCGGCACGAGCTTCGGCGACTGGATTCGCAGGGCTCGTGTGCCGCCGGCCCTCTACGCCTTCATCGTGAGCCTCTGCTGCGACGGCATGTTCATGGTGCCGGTGGATACCCTGGACGCGCCCGAGGCGGTGACGAGCCTCCAGGCCATCTTCACCCGGGGCGGGGGGATCTTCTGCGAAGGAGGCTTCGGCCGCGTGGCCGAGGCCTGCTGCGAAGCGGTGCGAAGAAACGGCAGCGATGTCCTCATGAGCACGCGGGTGAAGCGGATCGTGGTGGAGGATGGGCGTGTCGCCGGGATCGAGACGGACAAGGGGCATTTCGACGCCCCCATCGTCATCAGCAACGCCGGGCTGCAGCCCACGGTGCTGAAGCTCGTGGGCGTGAAGCACTTCGACAAGAGCTACGTGAACTACGTGCGCGATCTCGTTCCGTCGCTGTCGCTCATCGGTCATCGGTACTTCCTCAGCCGACCCGTGACCGATGCGGCCTTCGGGGTGATCTTCTCGGACACGAGTCCGTGGACGCTCGAACGATTCGATCGCGCACGAGCGGGCGAAGCATCCCGAGAGGGGGTGCTCTACTACGAAGTGCCCTCGAACTACGATCCGAAGGCGGCACCCGAGGGCAAGCAGGTCCTGATCACGGGCTCGTTCTGCCCACCGAATCCGGACCTCGATGACGAGGAGCTCGACGCCTGGGCGCGGGCCGGCGAGGAGGCGCTCTTTGGCGCGTTTCCGGAGATCGAGCGGTTCATCGAAGCGAAGGACTTCTACACGACGCGCAGTGTCTCGAACGCGACCCGGGACTCAGTGGTTCCAGGGGCGGGCGGGGAGACGATCGGGCTCGGGCAGATCGTGGGCCAGTGCGGCGACCAGAAACCGTCCATTCGCGCGCCGATCTCCGGGCTGTTCTACGTGGGAGCCGACGCCGGGGGGACCGGCATCGGAACGCAGCAGGCGATCGAGTCGGGGATGAACGTCGCGAATGCGGTGGAGCGCCGCCACCACTTCCACAGCTCGACGGTGTAGCCGAGCGCATCGGGCCGACGTCGGATCCGCCCGCATCGGAGGTCAGGTACGGAGCGCGAGCAGACTCGCCTCGAAGTGTTCCGGCAGGAACTGCAGGCGGCTCGGGGAGTCGTCGAGCCGCGCCTTCGCGAACGCGCACCAGGGGAGCAGGTAGCGGCAGCGGAGTTCTTCGATCAGGACCGACTCCTCCCTCTCCGCCGCGCAGGCAAAGATCTCACAGGCGGCGCCGAGCTGGTCTGGTGGGAGACGAACGCCATCCCAACAGAGTCCGAGGTGATGGGCGACGCGCATCCAGTCGTCGCGGACCACCGCGCCTTCGCGTCTCAGGGCCGCGTGCAGCAGCAACGGCACGCGGGGCGCGGGAGAGCCGAGCTGAAAGGTGCTCCAGAATTCGGTGTCGTGGCGCTCGATGGAGTCGGGAAGGTCGAGGGCCTGCCAGGCGTCCTGGCGAAGTTCGTCGGGTACCACCGGACTCCAGATTCGGGACCAGGCGATGCACGACAGGGCATCCGTCACCGAACGCTCGCTCACGGCTCCACCGTCACCCACCCGGGGCTGATCGACTTCAGGCCGCCACGATCGTTGGCTGCGCCGCGCCAGATCGCGACAGCGAGCCGGGAGCTCGCTTCCAGCTGGGGCCACGGGTCCAGGTCGAAGGTGACGCTCCACGTCCCAGCATCCCACGCGGCTGTCACCTTCCAGTCTGCGGGGGGAGGCTGGCGCTCTACGCTGCCGAGCCCCTCCGCGCGAAACGCGGTGAGCTCGGCGCGATCCGCCCGCCAGAGCGCTCCCCCCAACGCCTTCCCCGGCGCGCCCATGCTGATCCACGGCGCGTCGGCTACCTCGGGTGCCGTCAGCGCCGCCGCGTCTACGAAGCGATCGGTTTCGCGATCGGCCTCTCGCACCGCCTCGGGGCAGCTCCAGGTCAATCGGATGCGCCGGAGCTTCGGATCCCGTTGCACGTCGAGGGTTGCCGACGCGACGGACGGCGTCACCCGGTCCGCGTAGGCTTTGGGGACGTAGCCGCCCGGCTGCAGCGCGGTGGGAGCGGCGATCAGGTCGAGGGTCTTGCGGGTCACACGGCCTCCCGCGTCCCCGGCGACAGCGCGAAGCTCTTCCTCCAGTCGTAGGCGATCAAGACGTCCAT
>JBHHVJ010000094.1:0-3599 GCA_046754285.1 Myxococcota bacterium
TCCCGCTGACGATCAGACCCGTGTTCATGGACTCAGAGAATTCGAAACGGAACTCGTCGCCGATGGACAGATCGCCACTCCCGTCCCGATCGTTGTAGCGCGCGGCCGTGAAGCGCGGCGGGGTGAGGTCGAGGACGTCCTCGATCACCCAGAGCTCGGGCAGCGCGGCGCGGAACGAGGTGGCAGGATTGTCGTTCAGGAAGCGCAGCGAGAGGTTTCCGGTTGCGTAATAGGCTTGCGGGATCGCGACCTCGAGTTGAGTCGGCGTGGTGGGCATCAGGAATGAACCGTGGACGGGGTCCCCGGCTCCGTCCACGAGGCTCTGGAAGCTGGCTGAGGGATCGCCGTTGAAGTAGCTGATCCGCGCGACATAGCGCTTGCCCGGATCCAGGCCCGCATAGGCGACCTCGACCTCATCGGGGTGCCCGGCGATCGTCCGATCGGAGCGTTTGCTGACCGGGTCCCATTCGTCGGTCAGCGTGCCCTGCACGAGGGTGGGCCCGGGCAGCCCGCCCTCGGTCGAGATGCCCGCCTCTTCGAAGTTGGCGTAGGAGTAATCGAACGGCGGCGTGGTCTGGAAGAAGCTGAAATCGACGTTGTCGCTCACCCGCTCACCGGTCCCGGCCGGGTTCGAGGCGGTGTTCTGTGGCCCACTCCCGTCGGTCTCACCCCACCAGCTCTGCGTCGCATCGATCACGCTTGCGCTGCCGTTGCGCAGCCCGAACCCGCGGTTCGTGAAGAACTGGTTGTTCGAGAGAATCGCGTTGGCGGGGCTCACGACCTCCGCGCCGTCGCCTCCGTTGCTCGAGAAGCGGTTGAAGGTGATGGTCGGGTTGGCGCCCGCACGCTCGATCCGAGCTCCATCGAGCGTATTGCCCCAGATTCGGTTGCCGGAAATCTGTGGCGAGGCAGCCCACACGCGCACCCCATGGCTTGAGCTGTGCGAGATCTCGCTGTCCTCGACGCGAATCTCCGCGCCGTTCGCGTACACGTTGCCCGAGCCGTTGGCACCGCCGTAGCGGACTACGGCGTGGCGCAGGAGGCTCGAGTCCTCGAAGAGGGAGTCGTTGAAGCGGAGCCCGTCCCAGTCTCCGTTCGCGGGCAGGGTCGTGCTCGTCGCGCGCAGATCCCAGCCGAACTCGGGATCGTCATCGGACGTGAAGACGATCTTGTCGTCCGACGTACCCTCGGCCACCAACGCGCCGTCGACGCTGATGCCGATCCCGTTGCAGAACTTGAGGACGACACCCGGATCCATCAGGAGAAAGCTGCCGAGTGGAACCGTGGTGTCGGTTGTGCAGAATCGATAGGTATCGAGCTGCTCCGGCGAGCCGGGAGCCCAGATCCGCAGCCGGGCTGAGCCCGCGGTCGAGCCGCCCTGGATCTGAATATAGGGGTTCACGTTCGGCGTCAGGACGTTCGTGTCATCGGGGATCCCGCTCGCGGGAACCGCAACGACATTGACATTTCCGGTGACGACGTTGTTTACGGGAGGCGGGGTCGGACCGCTGCCGGTGAACAGGATGCCCCAGCTCGCGTTGTCGATGATCTGGTTGCCGTCGATGATGACGGCGTAGTTCTCAACGCGGATGCCGCCGCCGTTCTGGCTCAGCGTCGAGCCCTCGAGCGCGAATCCGGATCCACCCCCGAACCGGGAGCGGATGCGGACGCCCCATGAGCCGTTGCGAGAGATCGTAGAGCCACGAATCGTGAGGCTGCCGTCGAGCGAGTGCACGCCCTCGCTCGCGCCATCGATGATCTCGGTCTTGAAGAGACTGGTGACGCCGCGGTCGTTTAAGACGTTGGCGCCGCTGGCGCCCGCGTAGCGGACCACGGCGTGTGCGAAGCTGGCCGAGGCTCCCATCTGGACATGGATGTTGGTCCACGCCCCGGGCGCTCCCGCGGACACTCCATCGCCATTCGTATCGCCGCCCCACTCGTCGTCGGCGAGTGCCGTGAAGACCACTGGGAGCGCAGCCGTTCCCTGGACGATGAGCTGGCCGCCGACCAGCAGCTGGCGGCCCGGGGCGAACTTGAAGATGGTTCCCGACGCGAGCTGGAGCATGCTGCCGTCGGGGATCGTCAGGGTGCTCGGGATCGAGTACACGCCCGGGAGGAGCGTCGTGACTCCGACGGGCAGCGTACCCGAGATCGACACCACCTCGGAGGGAGCTCCGGTGGGTGTGAGGGATACGGTCACGCCGGCGCTTTCGTTGGGAACTTCGTCGATGGTACTGAGGGTGAAATGATGGGTGACACCCGCTGTGAGGGTGCCGACCTGGAAGCGTGTGAGATGGCGCGGGATCGTGAAGATCCCGCCATCGTCGAAGGCCGGGGCGTTGGTCCCGAACGTGACCCCGCCGTCGGTCGATACGCGGAGTCGATGTCCCACGAGGTCGCCCGCCGTGTCGGCACTGCCTGTCCAAGTCAGATAGGCGCTGATCCCGGTCCCATTCAGGCTCGTCGCAGTCGCAGTCAGGCCGGTGACGTCCTCCGGGGGCGTCGTGTCGGCCAGGCCACTGAGCCGAGCGGGCCCGGCCGTTGCGGAATCCGAGCGGTTCCCCACCACGTCGACCGCCGTGACCTTGTACGAGTAGTCCACGCCGGTCGTGACTGCGGCGTCGTCGAAGGAGCTCTGGCCCGCGGTAGCCTGACCAACGAAGAGGAAGACGGGGCTGGAGGCGTCCCGTCGGTAGATCTCGTAGCGGTCGACGTCGTCGTCTCCGGCCCCATCGTCCTCGGAGAGCAGCCAGAGTATGCGGAAGAGTCCGGCGATCTCCTCGACGCGGACGTCAGTGGCGGGCGCCGGCGCAGCGGCATTGACGGCCACCTGGACAGTGCTCGATAGGCCGACGTTGCCCGCGCGATCGGTCGCGCGGGCCCGAATCTCATAGGCTCCGCTCGCGGGACTGGACCAAAGGTAGGACCAGTCGCCGCTCGCTGAGAGCGTCGAGACGGGACGCCACACGGGCGGGCTGCCCAGGGGCTCCAGGCTCACCTCGACGCTTCTCAGGTCGGAGCCGGCATCGGAGGCCGAGCCGTTGACGAGGTGGATTCCGCCGGGGAGTAAGGCTCCGTTCGCGGGCTGGCCGACCGAGACGAGCGGGGAAACGATGTCATCGGAGCGGCCCTGGAGGAGATACAGGATTGAAACGACCGCCCGGAGTCCGGCTTCGGCGCGGAGCTTCATCGAGAGAACTCCGCCGCTCACGGACTCGCCGGGAACCGGCGCGTCGACGAAGAGCGGCTGACCGGGGAGCGTGAAGGAGCGATGGATCTCCCGGCCCGCCAGGTCTGTCAGCCGCTGGGTGGAGCTCCCGGGATCCTGATTCACGTAGACCAAGAGGAGCTCGTAGCGATTCAGAGTGGAGAGCCCGACGTACTCCGCGGTGAGGAGCTTGTCGGTCAGGTCGTAGGCGACCGAGAGCTCGGGGGTCGCTCCCCACTCCGTCGAGCTCAGACCCGAGACGAAGGGCGCGGAGATCCCAAAGCCTCTCCGCTCGACTCCGCCTGCGTCGAAGTAGCTGAACTCGGTTCCGTCGATCAGGAAGCTCGCCGTGTCGAGGCCGCCAGTGGTCAGGGCGAAGCCGGTGGAGACC
>JBHHVJ010000095.1:0-3577 GCA_046754285.1 Myxococcota bacterium
CAACAGCTTGCGGTATTCCTCCTGGGCTGCGGCCATGGCCTCGGGGATCGGCTTGTGGAGCTCGCCCAGGACTCACGACAGCTACGAGAGTTCAAGGAGCTTCCCTCCGGCGTGCTTCTCCATATTCCATGGTGGAAGTTTCACGTCGTGGATGCCGATCGGTTGTCCCTCTCTCTCGATGTCGTGACTGCCAACCACGCCCTGTGTGAGATGCATCCCACGTCCTTCAACTACACATTGCGGGTATCCCACCGGTTCCTGCAAGCGCTCGAGGGGCTCAAGTACTTCTTCGTGGAGGGGCCCGGTGCGCCCGAGCTTCGAGACCATCGCCAGATGGTCGAAGCGTTTCTGGAAGCTGGCTACGTGTCCGTGTTCCAGGAGTTCCCGGTGGACATCTTCAGCCCCGTGCAGCCAAACGATTCCCTCTACGCGACTCGTCTCGACGGACGAGAGCCACCGCTGCGGCCTGCCGGTGCGGCGGCAGCGCCGCCAGAAGAGGAGGGGGAGGGACCAGCGCCGTCGTCGGCCGAGCGGCTCCAGGGGGTGCGGCGCGTCGCTCTGCGAGCCCTTCGCCACCCGGCTCGGACCACGCGGACGGCGGCTCAGAGGCTCCTCGGCAGGAGCCCCCGCCAGCGAAGTCCCGTGGCCACTCCGAGCGATCCCGTGGCTTCAGACCCCGCACCCCAGAACGATCGAAAGCAGACCAAGATCAACGTCCGGATCGCAGATAGGAGGGCTGCGCTCGTCGGTGAGGAGCGGGTCTCCCTCGAGGCCGTCCGGAGGCTGCAGAGAAGCTTGCTGGAGGGCGCAGCGCTGCAGACCGACGATGAGCGTTTCCTGCGCTTCGCGTTCGGGCGGGATCACTGGTAGTCGGCTGGGCTCGCGAAGGAGAATCCGCCCGAGAAAAAATCCTGCTTGAGAAGAGCGGCCATGAAGGCATTCCCGTGCGCGGACATGTGCCCGTATACGCGGCCGTGATCGTGCATGACGAAGAGCTTCCGAAACGCGCTGATGTCGCGTTCCGCGATCTCGTGTAGCGCCTCATAGGTGTCGAGCGCTTCCAGTCCAGACCGCTTGGCACAGTCGATCACCGGGCTGGCGTACCAGAGGCGCTCCTTCTCCAGAATCTGGGACCCACCGTACTGCAGCAGTACGATGACCCGGATGCCGAGCCTACGCTTGAGCTCTGCGAGGCGTCGCATCAGAAGGCAAGAGATCTGGAGGCCGACCCGATCCTCGTGAACCTTCCGGTATCGCCTCGAGTCCTCAGCCCACCGCTCGAGGAGGTCGAGGCGAAGGGCAGAGGAGTAGAGGAGATAGGACCGCCCCAGCGACGCACGCAGCAGACCGAGATCTCGCGGACCCTTCACGACGGCTGGAACGGGGGTACCCCGGAGCTTCAGCTCACCCCCGACGACATCAAAGTACGGCTTGTAGCCCCCCCCGTAGAGGACGTAGTTGTTCCGAAGCGTGTCTTCAGTCAGGATACCGATGATCAGCGTATGCGGTGAGAGCACCGGCAGCAGCTCTTCGGCTCGCAGAACAATCTGATCGACGCCCCAAGCACCCGTTCCCGCATTGACCACCGGTTCCCCCAGCTCTCTCTCCAACTGAGCAGGCCACGACTCGTCGTCAGCAACCTCTGATCCGGCGACAAAAGAATCACCCACGGCCAGGATCGCATGTGCGGGAAGCTCGCGAATCCGTGTGGAGTTCATGCGGACTCCGTAGGCACCGGTCGTGACCGCACCGTGCGTTCCCTGGACGTTCTCTCGCATGGCCCAGCCCAAGACAGGGTGATGTCGGACCAGCGGATTCCCGAGCAGGTTCCTCCGCAACGTAGCGGATACGAAGTTCGTCGGATCCGTGATCGGGACCCCGTCGAGCTTTCGCAGGACGATCTCTGCAGAGACGAACGTCAACCAGAAGCTGGCAAGCGCCAGAGCGACTCTGGGGAGAAGGGAACGCATCAGTGTGGCCCCATCTCGGCGTCGGCAGGCCTCCTCAGCACACCCCCGATCGGATAAATCCGCGTCTTGCCGACTCTCAGGCCATACCCTGCCAGGGGAACCCCAGCAACGGTGGGCGCATGACGATCCCGACCGATCTCGATGGGATCTCCAAGCGCATTCCGGACGCTCGTCCGCTGCCGCCTGATCGACGCCCCCTCCCGCACATCCCAGGGCGGCCAGAACTCCAGGCTCTCCACGAGGCGATGACGCTGCAGGAGCTGGAGAACCCGCAGGGGGTGGCGCAGGTCACCGCTCTCGCCCGCCTCTCCAGCGCCGCGATACGCGTCGAAGGCCGAGTCGGTCGGGACGAGGAGCGTACCCCCGAGATCGGGATCCCACCCGGCCGCCACCTCCGGATCGGAAAGAAGGGTCTGAAAGAGCTCTCCGGCTCGGGAGAAGCCCAGCGCCTTCAGCACCTCGTGAACCCGAAGAATCTCGCGAAGCGCTCGGATCTCGGTGACGGTTCGCTCCTGCTCCGTTGCGACCGAGGCCCAGTCCTCGCTCGTGCAGCGCGACCCCCAGAAGCGAATGGGATGGGAGGCGAGGTAATCGTTCAAAGGGCTGTCGTACCTCAGCCACCACGAGGCGATGCGCACGGGATCATACGGCTGCGACCTCCGGTACCAGGAGGCATCCTGCCACATGGGTGCCAAGCTCATCGCACAGAACTCACGGGAATCCGTCAGGACGCAGACCCGCTCCGGATCGGCCCCTTCCTCGATCAGAGCGTTCTCGTTCAATCGGACCTGCCTGGGATCAAAGACCAGGAGCTCCCTGGCCAACAGGGTCACCAGAACACCCCGTCCAGCCGCGCTCCAGACCAGAAACTCGGAGTGCGACGGAATTCGACCCCCTTGGGGGGCGTAACAGAAGGTGAGGGGATGGAGATGTCGCAGAGCCAGATCCACGAGCCGCGTCGACTCCACCGCCAGGGACCCGTTCCGGGACACGCACGAGGCCAGAAGATCGGGTACGAAGGACTCGCTGATGACGCGAAGATACATGTTGTAGATTGCGGTCTTCCCCTCACGGATCCTTCGATCGAGTGCGGCCAGGCTTCCGTCCGCCCACACCACATCGGGTGGCAGGAAGAAGATCAGCGCGCGGGCACGGCGCGCGCGTTCCGTCGCCTCGCGCCAGATCCGATGATGGGTTGCGATGGGGTCCGAGATCCGACTCTCCTCGAGCTCGAGCAGACGAACCGTCACCAGCTCAGCGATCCGCTCGTAGGCCTCACAGGCCAGGATGCGGGCGGCGTCCTGACGTGTGGTATGGAGCTCGAACGTCACGGGATTCGCCTTCGCATACGTGGGCAGATTTCCGTGAGAGAGAAACGTGGGAAGATTGACCGTGACGAGCTGCTCGACATGCCACGGTCCCCAGACCACCGAGACGATACTCGTCCTCATCACCTCTCACTCCCGCCGAGATCTCGCGAGCTCCGTAGGCCCAGCCAGGGTCGTCCGCACGCTTGCCAGCCACGCTCGCGGCTGCAAAGCTTACCCTAGGGCTGTGTGGCTCCCCAAGCACCTTCCAGACATGCCCGTTCGATCGCCGAGGGGACC
>JBHHVJ010000096.1:0-3410 GCA_046754285.1 Myxococcota bacterium
CTTGCGGCGGCCAAGTCAAGGTCATCGCCTGCATCGAAGATCCTGTGGTGATCGAGAAGATTCCATCCTTAGGTCCGTAAACGGTGCATCCGTGCACCACTCCTCTCACCCGACTTTGACAGTTCCTGGACACATCGGAGTGCGAGCGGCGGACGGATTGCCCGTATTTCAAGGGGTTGGAACGGTCGAGCACGCATACATCTCGAAATATCATAGATACATGGGATAGTGATTAGTTGTTGAATATAAGGCAGGGTAACGTGTATCATTGGATACATGTACCTGCGCACATCCCGCCAAAAGCGCGCCGACGGCTCCACCCTCGCCCATCTCCAGATCGCCGAGAACGTCTGGGACCCCGAGAAGAAGCGCTCGCGGGTGCGGATCGTATGCAACGTCGGGCGTGCTGATGACACGCAAGTCACCGAGCGCCTTCGCCGCCTCGCTCACAGCATCCTGCGCCGCTGCGCGCCACAGGACATCGTCGCCCACGACCCCTCCTGGCGGCTGATCAATGCCTGGCCCTACGGGGTGCTCCACGTGCTCGAGCAGTTGTGGGAACGGCTCGGGATCGCCGAGGCGATTGCCGAGGTGCTCGGGCGGCGCAAGTTCGATTTCAATGTCGAGCGCGCACTGTTCGCAATGGTTGCCAACCGCGCGTGTGCGCCCGCCTCGAAGCTCTACTGCTTCGAGCAGTGGATGACGGAGGACGTGCGCATCGAGGGCACCGAGCCCCTGGAGCTCCAGCATCTGTACCGCGCGATGGATTTTCTCGAGGCGAACAAGGAGACGCTCGAGGAAGCGATCTACTTTCGCACCGCCGACCTGCTCAACCTCGACGTGGAACTCATGTTCTATGACACCACCTCGTTGCACTTCGAGGTCGACGAGGAGGACGAAGGGGCGGGACCCGAGGACGAGGTCCCGGGCAGCTTCGCATCCGGGCGCAAGCGCTACCGGGCACCGAGGAAGCGGGGTCACTCGAAGAACGGGCGCGGTGATGCGCCCCAGATCGTCATCGGGCTCGCGGTGACGCGAGACGGCTTTCCGGTACGCCACTGGATCTTTCCCGGCAACACCGTGGATGTGACGACGGTCAAGCAAGTCAAGCGCGAGCTCAAGGGCTGGCGGCTCGGTCGCTGTGTGTTCGTGGGCGATGCCGGCATGGTCTCGAAGGACAACCTCGCCGAGCTTGCCCGAGGGGGCGGGCGCTACATCGTGTGCATGCCCATCCATCCCGGCGGCGAGGTGGCCGAGGGGGTCGTGAGCCGTCCGGGGCGATATCGAAAGGTCGCGCAGAACCTCGAGGTCAAGGAGGTCGTCGTCGGCGATGGGGAGCGCCGGCGGCGCTACGCCGTGTGCTACAACCCCGAGGAAGCGACACGACAGCAGCGCCATCGAGCCCGGGTGCTCGAAGAGCTTGCCGCGGAGCTTGCGAGCCTGCAAGACCAGCGCGGCAAGGGGCACACCAAGCGCGTATGCGAGCTGCGTGCGAGCGGGCGCTACGGGCATTACCTGCGCCTGAGCAAGGGCGGCAAGCTCGTCATCGACCGCGCCAAGGTGGGGAGCGCCGAGCGCCTCGAAGGCAAGTTCGTCGTGCACACCAACGATGACACCTTGAACGCCGAGGACATGGCGCTCGGCTACAAGCAGCTCCAGCGCGTCGAGCAGGCGTGGCGCACGCTCAAAAGCGGATTGAGGCTTCGACCGGTCTTCCACTGGCGGCCCCACCGCATTCACGCGCACGTCGCGCTCACGGTGCTCGCGCTGCTGCTCGAGCGGGTTGCCGAGCATGCCTGCGAGGACACCTGGCGCAACATCCGTGATGACTTGGAGCAGATAAAACTTGCGCAATTGTTGAGCCCGAACGGGACCGTATGGCAGGTCACGGAGCCTGCGCCAGCAGCGCTTAAGCGGCTGAAATCACTACAGATTAAGAGTCCACCCACGGTCCTGAAGCTCGCTTGAGCACCTAGATACACGGGCGATCCGGCCTGCGCCCGTAACCTATTGATCTGTCTACCAAATCCGGGACCTTGTATCTAGTAACTGTCAAAGTCGGGTAGCCCCGTAGGTCGGTATTACCATGCCGACATTCCACCGCCGCGGAAGCAGGGTCGTAGGATGCGGTGACGTGAGGAACCGCATCGATCGCGTGCTGTCAGCCCGGCGCGCCGCCGCCCGCCCTTGGTTCGTCGTCCACCAGCAGATGTTCCATCACCCGTTCGTAGATGTCGGCGAGCGGCGCCAGCGCGTCGACCGCGATGCACTCATTCACCTTGTGAATTGTCGCATTGACGGGCCCCAGCTCCACCACTTGGGCTCCGGCCGGGGCGATGAACCGCCCGTCCGAGGTACCGCCTTCGGTGGAGTACTCGGGCGTCGTGCCGGATACCGCCAGGACAGCGCGGGAGACGGCGTCCAGCAGCTCGCCACGCTCCGTGATGAAAGGGGCTCCGGTCTCGGTCCAGTCGATCTCGTAGTCGACCGCGTGGTGACCCAGGACATCCCGGGTGCGGGATTTCAACAGGGCTGGCGTGACAGCGGTGGAGTAGCGGAAGTTGAACTCGGCCTCCAGCGCGCCGGGGATGACGTTTTCCGCGCCCGTCCCGCTGCGGATGTTCGAGACCTGGAAGCTGGTCGGGGGAAAGTGCACATTGCCCTCGTCCCACGAGGTACGTGCCAGCTCGGCAATGGCGGGTGCACTCGCGTGTATCGGGTTCTTCGCCAGGTGCGGGTAGGCAACATGCCCTTGAACGCCGCGGACCCTGAGACGGCCGCTGAGCGAGCCGCGGCGTCCGACCTTGATGATGTCGCCCAGGGTTTCGCTGCTGCTCGGCTCGCCCACCAGGCACCAGTCGATATGTTCGCCGCTCGCGTGCAGATGCTCGACGACCCGCACCGTGCCGTCGACGGCTGGCCCTTCCTCGTCGCTGGTGATCAGCAGCGCGAGCGATCCGCGGTGACGGGGATGGTTCGCGACGAACCGTTCGCAGGCGATCACCATGGCGGCGATGCTGCTCTTCATGTCTGCCGCGCCCCTGCCGTAGAGGAATCCGTCGCGTATCTCGGGCTGGAACGGGTCCGAGCGCCACGCCTGCCGTGGCCCGGGCGGCACGACGTCGGTATGCCCGGCGAATACCATGAGCGGCGTCTCGCAGCCATGCCTGGCCCAGAAGTTATGCACGTTCCCGAAGGGCAGCGCCAGTGTTTCGAAGCCCGCCTTGCGCAGGCGCGCCGCAAGCATCCCCTGACAGCCCGCGTCGTCCGGTGTCACGGAGCGGCGCCGGATCAACGCCGTCGCCTACATCCGCTTCGCCTCCGTCTACCGGGAGTTCAGCGACATCGAGCAGTTCCTCGAGGAGCTCCGGCCGATGCTCGAGGAGGATCGCGGAGGGAACCGGGCGTGA
>JBHHVJ010000097.1:0-3343 GCA_046754285.1 Myxococcota bacterium
GTTGCGTGCCGGGGGCTGGACTCTGTTGACCGGCATCAACCTGATGCTCTTCAGCCTGCTCCACAACCCCTGCAGCACGACGATCTACACGATCTGGAAAGAGACCCGGTCGCGCAAATGGACCCTCGTGGCGGCCCTGCTCCCGCTCGCGATCGGCATCGCCGTCTGCTTCGTCACGGCGCAGGTCTTCCGCATGGCCTAACAGCCCGTTGAAGAAGGGGCTTCGCGGCGCCTGCGAGTGACGCGGGAGGAGCGGTTCGCGGATCGCCGCCGCGGGGTCGACTCGCGCGACTTCGCGATCGCCGGCGCGCATCGGAGGCCGAGGAGGCGCTTCAGGGCGATCCAGAGCGCGAAAACGGTCGCTGCGAGGCGCGCGGCGAGCCCCCGCGGGGTCCCCCTGCCGCAGATCCGGCGCATCAGGAGCGCGAGGTTGTAGGCCGCGCCGTAGAGCACGTACCGCTTCCGCACCTTCTCCATCCCGCGCAACGTCATCCGCCGCAGGCCGCCCGTGTCGCAGACGTGCGCGAAGCTCCGCTCGGCCACCTCGCTCCGGCGCCGCTGCAGCGCCCTCCCCTGCCGCCGTGCCGTCCGCCGGCGGTTGTTGCGGACCGCCCGCCGCGTCGCCTCCTGGCCACGCTTCCACTTCCTTGGCCTCGTCCGCTTGCGCTCGGGGACGTAGCTCCTCGCCTCGAAGTCCTCCGTGATCTCGCGGACCAGCTCCCCCTTGTCGTAGCCCTTGTCGAGCACGACCTGCTCGATGAAGCGCGGCTCGTCGAGCTCCCAGAGCTCCTCCTGCGCCTCGTGCAGCGTCTCCATCACCGTCGCCGTCTCCGGAGCGTCCGCAAACTCCACGTCCACGGCGACCAGCGCCTCGGTCTCGAGGTCGACCGCGTGCTCCGGACGGTACGCGGCCCGCGTGCGCCCGTCCTTCATGCGCGCGATCCGCGCGTCCGCGTCGTGTCGGAGCTGCCACTCCTGGTTGGAGCAGCGCTTCTTCCGCTTCTTGTCCATCCGCACCAGGTCGGATCGCCCCGGCTTCTCGATCCCCGACTCCTTCGCCAGGTCCGTCAGATACTCGTCGTAGTTCCGCCCGTCGTCCTTCCGCACCAGCTGCCGCATCGCCGCGTTGGCCTCGATCGTCGTCGCGTCCACCGCGATCCGACGCCCCTTCAAGAGGCCCTTCCCCTCCAGCATCTTCAGCACGAAGGAGAAGACCTCCGCGTGCACCTCCAGCGGCAGCCGGTCCCGGATCCGGCTCAGGCTCGAGTGGTTCGGCGTCGCCTCGTCCACGCCGAAGCCCAGAAACGTCCGCAGGCTCAGCGAGTCCGCGCAACGCCACGCGATCGCCCGATCCTCCCCGAGGCCCTCGAAGTAGCCGATCAGCAGCATCCGGAAGTACACCCCCGGCGGGATGCTCGGCCGCCCGACCCCGTCGGAGTAATGCCCCGCGCAACGCTCCTCCACCCACCGGTCGAACTCCGCCTCCTTCAAGAGCTCGTTCAGCCTCTCGTAGAAGGGGTGCCCCGGCGAGGTCGCGATCTCCCCGCTCGCGACGAAGAGCGGCGCCTGCTTCGCAGTGCGTCGTCCCAGTGCCATGCCCGTGTTTACACCACGCAGGGGACGCGGTTTTTCAACGGGCTGCTAGCCTAGAGTTTCGCCATCGCTAGGCTGCCAAGAGCGATTCGGGGAAGAGGCGCAGGACTTTTCTGCGCAGGCGCTTGGGAAGCGGGTCCGCCGAAATTCTCTCGGCCAGGATTCTTCGCCGCAGAGCGGCCAACATGTCTGTGAACGAGGGGTGCTTCTTGTGGCGGTACCAGGGTGCGCGTTGGCGCGCGCGCGCGACATCGCGTTGCGGGTTGCCGTGGCGGAGATACCAAACCAGCACGAGGCCGTAAGCCGCGAAGGCCAAGGGCACCGTGTGGCGCACGGCCAGCTCCCCGCGGCGCCCTTTGGGCTGGGGTCCGGGACGCTTCTTCTTGGGCCGGCGTCCCGCGGGCCGCCGCCACCACCCGTTTTGCGGGTTCTCGAGCCCCATCGTCTGCTTGGCGTGGCAAAAGGCGACCTCGAGGCTCCAGCGTTTGGCGTAGCCGGCCAGGATGCGGGTCACGGAGCGCTGCGGGTCGGTGCAGAAATAGGCCTGGGTCCGGGCCTGGCCCTTCGGGTCTTGGGTCAGGACCACCTTGACCCGGCGCGTGCCGGCGACCGTGTACCAAAGACAGGTCCAGGTCTGGACCCGCAGGGACACCGGCTTGCCGTACAGCGTGACGACGATCGCGCGCCAGGGAGCCTTGCGATCGGTGGCGCGCCGTTGCGGGGACGGCAGACGCACGCCCTTGCGCGGTGGACGGCCGCGTCCCCGATAGGCGTGCGGCAACGCGTAGAGCGCAGCATCCAGGGCCATCGGCCCGGTGAAGACGACTCCTTCGGGAAGCACGCGCACCAGCGTCTTGCAGGCGTATTCGCGATCCCCGGTGAGGTGCAGGCGGCGGTCGGCGGGCAGCCAGGAGGCGATCCGCTCCACCATTTCGGCGGCCAGCTCGGTCCGCTTGCGGTACAGCGTCTTCGGACAACGCTTCTTGCCACGGTAGAGCCGAAACAGCAGCGGCACCGCCCAGCCGCGCCGGCGCGACCAGGGGCCGGCCACCCAGACCGACAAGACCACCCAGTTGTGGCCGAAGGCCAGGCAGGCGCGGCGCCCCGCCGCGGTCCCCCGTCCGTAGGTCGAGCGACGCGCGTCGTGGTGCATCCCGGCGCCGAAGAAGTGCGGGCCGCTCTTCTCGCACAGCGTGTCGTCGACCTGGAGCTCGATCTCTTGGGGCAGCCAGCGCAGCAGCAGGCGGAAGAGCACGCCGCCCAGCTCGTCGGCAGCCCACGCCCCTCGGGACAAGAAGCGGTAGTACGTCGAGTGGTGCTTCTCGCGGGCGATCTCCCCCGCGGCTTGCAGTACCCGGCTGATCGTGTGGCGGCCGGCACACAGGATCCAGCCGGTCACCAGGACGGCGAAGTTGTCGAAGCCGGGACGGCTGAAGCACTCCCGAAAACTGGCGAGCAGCGCAGACAGAGCCGACGGTATAAAGGGCACGGGGCTTTCCCCCGGTGCGTGTGGCGGACCTACCCCATGCATCGGCCGGAAAGCCTTCTTTCGTCACACACCGCGCGACCGCGGGCGACGAAAAGGGCGAAACTCTAGCCTAGCCGACCCCGATTCCGCGCTGCAACGTGCCCGGGCGCTCGCGCGCGAGACCGGCGATGCACTTTCGGCCCATGTCGCGGCTACGCGCGCGCTGCTCGAGATCGGCGATGCGAAATCGGTGTGGACGGCGCTCGCCGTGCTGGACGACGT
>JBHHVJ010000098.1:0-3052 GCA_046754285.1 Myxococcota bacterium
GACTTTCTGGCAGCGTGCGGAGAACTTCCGAAAGCAACCCTGGCGCATGGCGAATAGCTTCGGCGTCGGCACCCTGCTGCTATTCGCCCTGCGCCGCCTCGACCTGGAGGCCGCCTTCGCCCGGATCTCCAAGATCGTCGGCGTGCAGATCGTCGCAATCCCCATGCCCTGGGCAGAGGCCGCCGTCGATGTGGACACCCTCGAGGACTTCGATCTGGTCCACCAGATCCTGGCCGAAAGGCCACCCGCGGATCGTCTCTAGCCTGGATTATTCGTGAAGCCGAACGCAAGAAGGCCGCCGGAGTGCTAGAAACGGGTTGCTGACACGTTTCCGAAGCATTCCGAGGGCCTTCTGCATGTCGGATTCTACAACACAGACTGTTCTTTTTCCCGCACTGGTTTCGAAGCAAGTTCATGTCGCCTTCGACGAGAGCGCGACGAGCTCAGACGGGGGCGGCCTGCTCCTGAAGGCCGTCGATGAGCAGCTGGGGCTGACCGAGGTGCTGGCCGACTGCCTCCGGGATGGTCGCCAGGCCGGCAAGGTGAAGCACCTTCTCGTGGAAGCGGTCCGCCAGCGGGTGTTCGGGATCGCGCTGGGCTACCCCGACGCGAACGACGCGGAGGCGCTGGCCGACGACCCGATTCACAAGCTGCTGATCGATCGGGACCCGATCGAGGGCGAGCGCTTGGCCTCCCAGCCGACGATCTCTCGGATCGAGAACGCGGTGGGCCGTGCGGATCTCTACCGCATGGGGATGGCGCTGTCGGAGACGGTACTGCACCGGCACAAGCGACGGCTGCGTAGACGCGCCAAGCGGATCATTCTCGACTTCGACCCCACGGATGACCCGACCCATGGTCAGCAGGAGTTCAGCTTCTTTCACGGCTACTACGACACCTACTGCTACCTACCGCTGGTCGGGACGATCCAGTTCAACCGGGAGAAGAAGCAGCACTTGGTCTGCTCGGTGCTGCGACCGGGCAACGCGTGTGCGCACAAGGGCTTTGTGGCGATCGCCCGCCGATTGATCGAGCAGGTCCGCGCGACGTTTCCGAAGGCTCGGATCTGCGTCCGGCTGGATGGAGGCTTTGGCGCCCCGACCGTGCTCGACTTCCTCGAACAGGTGGGGGTCGAATACGTGGTGGGATTGGCCAATACGAAGCCTCTGAAGCGGCGGGCCGGCAGGGCCATGGCGGAGGCGCGACGCGGGTTCCGGGCCACGGGATGGACGCAGCAGGTCTACGGGGAGACCCGCTACAAGACCCAGACCACCTGGCCCCATCTCCGTCGCGTCGTCTTCAAGGCCGAGGTTGTGGCTCACCCGGATCGTGAGCCGAAGGACAACATGCGTTTCGTGGTTACGAACCTGAAGACCACGCCGAAGCATGTCTACCGTTTCTACTGCCAGCGAGGTGATGCCGAGAACCGGATCAAGGAACTCAAGAACGGTCTCGCGATGGACCGCACGAGCTGCAGTCGCTTCCTGGCCAACCAGTTCCGTGTTCTGATGACGGCCGCCGCCTACGTACTCGTGCAGGAGCTGCAGATTCAGGCGCGCCATAGCGACGCGGCGAATGCTCAGGTCAGCACGATCCGCGATCGACTCCTGAAGCTGGCGGCCCGGGTGGAGGTCTCGGTGCGTCGCATCGTGGTCCACCTGCCCCGCCAATTCCCAGGCCTTCCCGCCTGGCAGAGAATCGCACTCGGCGCCGGCGCCCAGCTGATCTGACTCGAGAGAGTCCTCACCTTCGCTCTGCTGGCTCAATCCTGGGGAGAGGTGCGTCTGCGAATCGATCGCACGCCTCGGACACGCCGAAAATACGTTCGTCTATCGATCCGTCGCCCCGAGAATCCACCTGACACGCCCAGACAACACTGAGTCAACGTCAAATTGTCCCGACAGCGAGCGATTCAGCGGGCTTCATGCATAATGCGGGCTCCTGCCTATCCCGCTGCCTCAGCTCGTGACCGGGTCTGACACAGGGCTCCGGCAAGGTGTTCTCCACACTATGACTGGAGGACACGGCGATGGGATTTCCGACAACTCTGCAGGAGTTTCAGACAATCTTTCCGGATGAGCAGGCCTGCTGGGAAGCGTTGCGGCGGGCGCGCTGGCCGAAGGGTTTCGTCTGCCCGCGTTGCGGGCACGAGGCCAGCTCCTGGATCGCGACGCGGCGGCTCGAGCAGTGCTGCTGCTGCCGCTACCAGTGTTCGGTGACGGCGGGGACGGTGTTTCACCGGACCCGGGCCCCGCTGCTCACGTGGTTCTGGGCGATCTTCTTCGTGGCGCGCCACAAGAAGGGCATTTCGGCACTGCAGCTCCAGCGAGATACCGGGCTCGGTAGCTACAAGACGGCCTGGACGATGCTTCACAGGCTTCGCTCCGCACTCCGCTACCGACCCGAATCCCGACTAGCGGGGCTGGTCGAGGTCGACGAGACCTACGTGGGAGGCCATGAGCGGGGGCGGCGGGGCGGTCGAGAGGTGTTGCACAAGAGCATCGTGGCCGTGGCCGTGGAGCAGCGGCGGCACAGCGCGGGGCGGGCGCGGCTCTCGGTCCTCGAAGGCGTACGATTCGAAGAAGACCTCGGCCCTTTCGTCGGAGGCGTCGTTGACGCCTGCCGCACCACAGCGCGCACGGATGGCTTCCCCGCCTACTTCGGTCTCGAAGCGATCGGCGTTCGTCACGATCGCAAGGTGCAGGGCCCCGATCGCGCCCGCTCGACGAAGATCCTGCCTTGGAGCCACACGATCTTCGGCAACCTCAAGACTTGGCTTCGGGGTACCTTTCACGGGGTGAGCCAGAAGCACCTCCAGCGATACCTGGATGAATTCGTCTACCGCTTCGATCGCCGCTGGCGGGAAGGCGAGCTGTTCGAATTCGTCCTCAACCGCGCAGCCAACGCGCGGCCCTTGTCCTACCACCGACTGGTGGCTGAGGCAGCGGGATAGGCAGGAGCCCCCTTTTCGCAATCACGTCCGATAACTCCACGCTGAACGAAGCCGCTGACGCGGCAGGGGAGGCGTGCGAGGCGCTGGGTGCCTCGTCGG
>JBHHVJ010000099.1:0-3012 GCA_046754285.1 Myxococcota bacterium
AAGGGTCATCTAGACCGTTTAGCGTGCCGGCAGAGGGACAGTGAGCCCCCTTCCCGCCCTCAACCCATGAAGAAGGCGTTGAGCTTGTTGCCATCGGGGTCACGGAAATACCCGGCATAGAAGTTGTCGCCTCGCGGACCAGGCGCACGCGAGCGCCGCGAACCGGCCGGCCAAGCTCGTCGACCACGCGCCCCGCGATCACGCCGCTGGCCTCGAGGACGACGTCGCCGAGGTCGGTGCGACCGCCGAACACGAGGGGCCGGTCGACCAGGCGCAGGCTCGCGCGCGGACCGCCGAGGTCGATGCCGAGGCCGTGGAGCACCGCGGGCCAGGCGCCCTCGAGGACGAAGCGCCCCTCGGCGCCCGTGCGCGTCTCGGCGAGCTCGAGCGCAGGCTCGGCCTCGCCGGGCCGCGGACGGACGAAGAGCTCGTCCGGGTCGAGCTCGAGGAGCGTCACCCGGATCCCTCGAACGGGTGTCCGGTTGGTCTGTAGGAGTCCGGTGACCCCATCTCGCGGCGGGCCGGTGCCCGGGGCATCCTGCCGGGATGACAAGCGAACGGACTCCGCGCCCGCCGCGCACGCCGACCGATGACGAGATCCCCGGCCTGCTCGAGGCCTTGGCGGCTTCGGGGGGCAACACGGCTGCCTTCGCCCGCGAGAACGGCCTGGCGCCCTGGAAGCTCTACGAGGCCCAGCGAGTCGCTCGGGGGAGCTCGGGGCGGCGGACTCGGAAGAGGGCCGACCTGGACCTCGTTCGGGTCGATGTCGTGGAGCAGGACACGACACCGCCGGCCCCCCTGGAGCTGGTCCTCGGCTCCGGACACCGCCTCCTGATCCCCGTCGGGTTCGACGAGGCGACGCTGCGCCGAGTGATGGGAGTCGTTTCGTCGTGCTGAGCCTGCCTCCGTCGGTACGTATCTTCGTTTCGCGCAGGCCACTGGACATGCGACGGAGCTTCGACGGCATCTCGGCGGCGGTGATGGACGTCATCGACGAGGATCCGCAATCGGGTCACGTCTTCGTCTTCTTCAACAAGGCGAAGACTCACGTGAAGTGCCTTGTGTGGGATCGTTCGGGATACTGGATCTTCTACAAGCGGCTCGAGCATGGTCGCTTCTACGTGTTCGACCAGGCCGTCGGCTCCCGAGGCGCGTTCGAAGTTCGCGCGCACGAGCTATCACTCTTGCTCGAAGGCATCGACTTGCGCGGATCGAAGCGACGTCCGACGCACGACGATCTGCGCCGCGCGTAGTTTTCTCTGGATCGTTGTCCGAACTTCCGCTTCGGTCGCCGAAGTAAAGGGTGTGACGGTTGTCTCGCCCAAGGACCAGAAGCTCATCGACGAACTGCGCAAGCGCAACAGGTCGCTGGAGCTCGAGAACAAGATCCTGCGCGAGGAGATCGCGCTCCTTCGCCAGCACATGTTCGGGCGTCGGACCGAACGGATCCAGCCTGGCCAGCTCGGGCTCTTCTCGGACGATGGCCTCGAGGAGGCTGCTGCCGAAGTTGCTTCGAGCCTGGAGAAGACATCGAAGAGCAGCCGCAAGCCCAAGGGACACGGCCGGGCTTCCTTTCCCGCGCACCTGCCGCGGGAGACGGTCGTGTGCTCGGTCCCCGAAGAACAACGCTCTTGCCCGGACTGCGGGAAGCCCATGCAGGGGATCGGCGTGGAGGTCACCGAACGCGGGCACCTGATCCCGGCGCGCCTGGTCGTGCGTCGGTTCGAGCGCGAGAAGCTGGCCTGCCCTGCCGGGCACACGGTGATCACCGCGAACGCGCCCGATCCCTTGGTGCGACGTTGCAAGTACGAGCCGTCGGTCTACGCCCATGTGGCGGTGTCGAAGTACCAGGACCACCTACCGCTGAACCGGCTGCAGGGGATCTTCAAGCGCCATGGGGTGCAGATCCCGAAGCAGACGATGTGGGACATGCTCGTCACGGTGGACGAGTTGCTGGCCCAGCCGGTCCTGGAACAGGCACACAAGGAGATCCTCGAGTCAGGCGTCCTGCTGTCGGACGAAAGCCCGATACGAATGCGACTCGAGGACGGCAAGGGAAGCCGGGAAACCACGGTCTGGGCCTGGCGGTCCCTGCGGGAAGAGATACCGAGAAAGGTGCTGGTGCGCTTCGAGATCTCGAAGTCGCGGGACGGCCCGAAGCGCTTCCTGGGCGACTGGAAGGGAGTGCTGGTCTCCGATGGCACCAGCTTGCACGACGAGGTGGCGAGATCGAACGGGATCGTGCGCGCCGGCTGCTGGGCGCATGCCCGGAGATACTTCCGGAAGGCCTTCGACGTGGGGACGCGCGCGGCGGGACTGTGTCTCGCGCCGATCAATCGGCTCTTCTGGATCGAGCGCGCGGTGAACGAACGTGCCGACCGGCTGGGTCTCGACCTTGCTGCACGTCGAGAACTGCGAGCAGCGATCCGCGCACGGCGCTCTGCCGTGGTCGTCCGCAAGCTCTACGAGACGGCGAACAGCCTCGCCCAGCACAAGGCGACGCTACCCCGGGGACAGCTGGGCAAGGCGCTGGGATACCTCGAGAATCAGCGCGAGCCGCTCGAGGTCTTCCTCTCCGACCCCCGGATCCCCCTCTCGAACAACGACAGCGAGCGCGAACTGCGCCACATCGTGGTCGGACGGGCCAACTGGATGGTGTTCGCGAGCCCCAGGGGCGGCGAGGTGGCCTGTCGGCTGTACTCGCTGGTGCTCTCCTGCAAGGAGAACGGAGTCGACCCCTTGACGTACATCGAGGACGCCCTGTCACGGATCTCGACCACGCCGGCGAGCCGCATCGCCGAGCTCACACCCTGGGGGTGGGCGGCAGCACGGGCAGCCGAGGCTTCACGGCAAGAGAGCTGACCCTGACCAGCCGAGGATGTCGGCCTGCGCCGCCAGGCCCGCACGACATGGGTTGGCCGGACCCGTACGGCCTTCCCTGGGCTTCCTGTCTCGGGCAGGAAGCCCAGGGAAGGCCGAGGAAAAGCGCGCCGTGCTGCGCATGAACTTCGG
>JBHHVJ010000100.1:0-2927 GCA_046754285.1 Myxococcota bacterium
CGGTGCGTAGACCTCAGGTTTCGCCGGGCGCAGCGTTACGCGACGCTCTTCGCCAGGGAGGAAGAGGATGGCGAAGGCACGGGGCAGGCTGACGGATCGGGACCGCTACTGGCTCCGGCACGTCGGTGCGTGTGAGAAGTCGGGGCGGACGGCGAAGGCCTACGCGAGAAGGCACCGCCTCTCGATCCCCGCGTTCTACCAGGCACGCAAGCGGTTGAGAGGCCTTGGGGCGCTGGAGGCCGTGTCCGAACGACCGTCGAAGGCAAAGCCGGGGCCCAGGGGTGGGTTTGCGCGTGTCGAAGTGGCCGCAGCGCCGAGGCCTCGCTACCGCGTGCGGCTACCGAACGGGGCGCTGGTTGAATGGGAAGGCGTGTCCGGGCCCGATCTCGCGGAGGTGCTCGGCGCCGTGAGCCAGCTCGGATGATGGCGCTCACCGAGGAGGTCGAGGTGTGGCTCCACCGGGAGCCGGTCGACTTTCGCCGCCAGATCAATGGCCTCGTGCTCCTGGTCGAGCAGGAGATGGAGGCAGACCCTTTCGCGAAGCGGGTGTATGCCTTCACGAACCGGCGGCGAGACCGAGCGCGGCTTCTCTACTGGGATCGCAACGGCTTCGCGCTATGGATGAAGCGGCTCGAGAAGAACCGCTTCCCGTGGCCGGACCGGGGTGAGACGACGATGGTTGTCGGTCGTCGAGAGCTCGGCTGGCTACTCGACGGTATCGACTACTTCCGTCTTCGTCCTCACGAGGAGATTTTCTACGAGTCCACCTTGTAACGCGTGGAGCAATGTCTATAATTCGTGTCGTGATGGACGTCGCGGAGCAGCTCCCGGACACGGTCGAAGCGCTTCGCGTCTTGCTTCTTCGACGCAATGACGAGCTCGAAGAACGCAACGCCGAGCTCGAAGCGCGCGATGCCGAGATCGCCCAGCTTCGCGAGTACGTGCGACTGCTCCGCCACCAGCGCTTCGGGCGCAAGAGTGAGAAAGTCTCCCCGGATCAGCTCTCGATCTTCAACGAGGCAGAGCGAGAGGCGGCGGAGGCCGCGTCGAGGGAGAGCGAGCGGAGCGAGATCCAGGTTCCCGCGCACACGCGCAAGAAGGGGGGCCGGCGGCCTCTCCCGGAGTCTCTCCCCTGCATCGAGATCGTCCACGATCTTCCCGATGAAGAGAAGGTCTGCGCGCGGGACGGCTCTCGCTTGGTGGAGATCGGGCGTGAGCACAGCGAGCAGCTGGAGATCATCCCGGCCAAGCTCCGTCGGGTACGGCATATCCGGCCCAAGTACGGGTGCCCCACCTGTAAGGAGGGCGTGCGGGTGGCCCCGGTGCCGCCCCAGCCGATCCCGAAGAGCATCGCCTCGCCGGCGCTGCTGGCTCACGTGGCCACCCAGAAGTTCGTGGACGGGATGCCGCTGTACCGCCAGGAGGTGGCCCTGAAGCGGATCGGGGTCGAGCTGCCGCGCTCGACCTTAGCCTCCTGGATGGTGAAGGCCGGGCGCCTGGCCCAACCTCTGATCAACCTCTTCCACGACGAGATCCTGGACACGGGTTTCGTCCAAGCCGACGAGACACGTTTCCAAGTCCTGAAGGAGCCAGGGCGAAAGGCCACGAGCCTCTCGTACCTCTGGGTCCTGCGGGCGGGAGGCCGGGCTCGGCCCGTCGTCGTCTACCACTACGACCCCTCCCGTGAGGGCGAGGTGGCAGAGCGGCTTCTCGAAGGCTTCCAGGGCTATCTGCAGACGGATGGCTACTCCGGGTACAACCCCCTCGGAGCCCAGCCGGGCATCGTGCACGTGGGCTGCTTCGCGCATGCCCGGCGCAAGTTCCACGAGGCGCTGAAGGCCCAGGGGGGCGGCAAGAAGAAGGGGAAGCCGGGAAAGAGCTCAAAGGCCGCGCAGGGCTTCGAGTGGTTCCGAGCGCTCTACCGCATCGAGCGCAATCTCCGGGATCTGACCCCGGAGCAGCGCTACCGGGCACGGCTGGAGCGGACGAAGCCGGTCCTGGACGACATGTGGGAGTGGCTCGCGGACTCCCGCGGCAGCGTCCCGCCCCAGAGCCTGACCGGGAAGGCCATGACCTACCTCCACAACCAGTGGCCGAAGCTCCTGCGCGTTCTCGACGATGGACACCTCCCGCTGGATACCAACGATGTCGAAAATTGCATCAGGCCTTTTGCGGTCGGCCGGAAGGCATGGCTATTCGCGGACACCGTGGCCGGCGCCGAGGCCAGCGCGAATCTCTACAGCCTAGTCGAGACGGCCAAGGCGAACGGGATCGAGCCCTTCGCCTACCTCCGCTTCCTCTTCGAGCGGATCCCAGCGGCGGAGTGTCTCGAGGACTTCGAGGCGCTCCTGCCCTATCGCCTCGACCGGAACCTCCTGGCTTCAGCCTGATCGCGGCTCCGGGATGGTGTCTACGCACCGCTTACGGACGAGGTAGAGGCGGTGCCGTTTCATCATCGAGGGGGCCGGGCCGGACGTGCGGACGGCCGAGATCCGGTTCGTGGGAGAGCTCTCCGAGGCGCGGCTCATCGCGTTCGAGTTAGCCGTCTCTCCTTGTCGGTCTCCATCCAGGGCATGCCCGTGTAAAGGATGTCCCCGGAATTCTGTAGAGACGCCGGCTCCGCTTCATCGAGGCGGCCCGGGCGTCTGGTTTCACGATTCTCCGAGCCAAACGGAGTGACACGCTCGCCCGGCGCATGTGGGCGGGGCGAATCGCAGGCCGGCGGGGAAGACGTATCGCGGCGGTGGCACTTGCCCGCCTATGGCCTCTCAGAAGAGCCGGCGTATAGATGGCGCCTCCCACGACTCGAATCTCCACGATTCGCGGCTGCCTTGTGGCTGCCCTCGACGAGCGCGAACAGAAGGATGGCGGAACTCCCTGAGGGAAGACAAAAGGGCTAAGCAGCCACAGGAGAGGACCCGGTGACC
>JBHHVJ010000101.1:0-2845 GCA_046754285.1 Myxococcota bacterium
CATTCGAGTGCTTCTCGCGCTGAGATCATCGACGCTTCGTCCTGGTCTGGCTAACAGCTCGGCGCTCAGCTGCGAGCGCCGGCCGAGAAGTTGATTAGAGCACTACGGAAGATCCTAGCCCAAGCCGCCTGGCGGGCGGTAGCCCGCACAGGTGGCGGAAGTCAGGGAGCCAAGAGCTGGCGCTCGACAGCTGCAGCGCCTTGTTAGGCAGCGTGTCTAGCGGTGCCCGCCTAGCAGCCGCCCTAATGCGGCCGCCGAAGCATCAACGGGACCGTAGGTCCGCCCTGGTAGTCGATCTGGCCCGTGACCTCGAAACCGAAACGCTGGTAGTACGGTACGTTCGCCGGGTTCGACGATTCCAGGTAAGCGGCGACGCCGCTTGCGTCGCAGCGGCGTAGGATAGGGTCGATCAAGGCGCCGCCGACGCCGCGCCCCTGGAACGACGGATCGGTACCCAAAACCGTGAGATACCAGTGAGGTTGTTTCGGCCTCGCTTTCTCGAACTCGGTCACCGCAGCTGCGGTCCGTGGAAGTCTGCTACCGCCAATGGCTCGAAAGAGCTTCCATCCAAGGACGAGTTGCTTTCCAAGACTGGGCGATGGCGAGCCAGGCGGCAGCCACAATGCGGCGCCGCTTCGCGCGTCGTTCGTGAAGACTTCGCCTTGAGCGAGATCTCTGTCAACGCCCAGGCGGAAGAAGTCGTTGCCTACACGCGCGTAGTGCTCATCATCAGGTAGCAGCCATCGGATGAAGGGATTGGTTGCGAAGGCTCTTGCGAGCACGGTCGAGATGGCTGACGCATCGTCGTGCGTGGCGGGTCGTACGTCAGTCGCCATTCTCTTATCCCCGGTTGCGCCGCCTTCTATGTAGGCGCTGCTGTCAACCCCCGTGGTCGACGATCTTCTATGTAGGCGCTGCTGTCAACCCCCGTGGTCGACGATCTTGATGCTACATCTTGGGCTCTCCCGAAGGAACAATCTCGCAGGTCCTGGCGGCTTCGTTCGGCGTTCGGGTCGGAGCCTCGAACGACCTTCTATCCGTGCCGGCGTTCGTGGCGCCGGTTCACCCAATCCCGTGTACGCCCGTAGGCGAGTGGCGAAGCGCTTGGGCGGGCGGCCCCTTCTAACGGGCGGTGCCCCGGGGGCACCCGGCGGCGAACGCGGGCCGCCCGCACCAGGCTTGCGATCTCGTGATGGCTGGATCGTGTTGGGACCCTCCCGCTCTCAGCGAACCCGAACGTCGGTCTTGAGCTCGGCCCCTGCCGGCACGACCCCGGTCTCGAGGAAGCGCCAGAGCTCGACCATCAGCTTGCGCGCCAGCGCCACGATCCCGATCTTTCGCACCCGCTTGCTCCCCGAGCCAAAGCGCCGCTGGTACCATTTCACAAGCTCGCTCTCCGGCTGGAAGCGCAGCCAGCCCCACGCGATCTCGATCGCCATCGCGCGCACGTGGCGGTTGCCCGCCTTCGACATCCCCCGCTCCCGCTGGCTGTGGCCGCTGTCGTGGGGCGTGGGGGCCAGGCCCACGATCGAGCCCACCTCCCGGCGGTTGCGAAGCTCGCGCCAGCCGAAGAGCTCCATCGCGTAGAGCCACGCGCTGTTCATGCCGATCCCACGCAGAAGGTTCAGCTGGCGGGCCTTCTCGACCGCAGGGTCCGAGCTCTGGCGGAAGAGCTCTCGTCGCTCGGCCTCCAGCCGTTCGATCAAGTCCGTGTAGAACGCGACCCGCTCCCACTCGCGAGCGAGCCGAGCCTGCAGACCCGCGGGGAGTGGGCTCCCGTCCCAGAGGCGGAGCGCGGCCAGCTGGGCCAGCACATCCTTCTTCAGGTCCAGCGTCAGGCCCTGGTTCGCCAGCAGACCCTTCATTCGGTTCGTCACGCGCGTTCGGTCCCGCTTGGCGCTCATCAGCTCCCGGTGCAGCTGCCGCCGGTCCTCCTGCTCGATCGTCGGCACCCGCACCACGCTCCAGACCTTCTTGCGACTCCCGGCCAGGTGGCGGAGAAGCAGGTCCAGCAGCGACTCGCCATCGAGCCGATCCGTCTTCGCCCGCCGCCGTCGCCGGCTCACCTCGATGCTCGAGGAATCGACGACGAGGTTCTCGACCCCGTGGGCTACGAGGAAACGGTGGAGCCAGAATCCGCCGCGTCCCGCCTCGTAGCAGCTCACCACGCGGCAGTCCAAAGCCAGGCCAAGGCGCTCTCGCATCGCGGCGATCGCCCGCAGCACCGCCTGCGTATCGCGCCCTGCCACGCTTCGCCGAAACACCTGCTCACCGAAGCCCGTCGTGAAGCTCAGCAGCCACTTGCCCTCGCCCAGCTCGAACGAGACACAGAGCGTGCCCTCGAGTGCGGTAGGATCGAAGCGGCGGGTCGTTGCTGTCATCTTGAATCTCCTTCGTGGGTTGGGAAGTCCGAAGGAGGTTGATAGCAGCGACCCGCCTCTGCGTTGCACTCACATAGGATCTAACGGTCAGCGAATAAGCTGCGTGGCCCAGGCGTTGCTTCACCGAGCAACGGCGCGGCTCCACGCCAGCTTCATTCGCTTGTTAGGTAGCGCCGTCACTCACACGTCAGTATTCAAGCGACCTCAACCAGCCAGCGAGCGGTCAACCCCAGAAACACCAAAGCCCCAATGATCGCCCAGGCAAGCCCCTCGCCATCGCGCCTGGCAAAGTGCCACTTCAGCCCGTTGTAGACCGACCAAGCGGCGGCAACGCTGGCGGCGATAAACGTCGCCTGACCTACCACCGGCTCGGGACCGGCGCTGAGAAAGTACCAGAAGCAGAACAGTTCGATGCCGATCAGTGCACGATTCAGTGGAACCATTGGCCTCTCCTCTGAGAATCG
>JBHHVJ010000102.1:0-2752 GCA_046754285.1 Myxococcota bacterium
GATTGACGTAACTATATGAAATTATTGATATTTTCTCCTCAGAGGATGTTCCTCCAATGTTCCTCCAGCAGCCGATTCAAGCCCAGGTCGCGGATTGACGATCTCGCCATATGGCGCGATACTAACGCCAAACGGCGAGTCCGGTTGAAGAGGTTTTCGAGTGGGCAATCCGCGAGAGGTCGAGGGGGTCGTAAACGTCCTCGGGGGCGCCAGGGTCGTGGGTCGGAGCGTGCGCTCGCCGGAGGACCTGACCGAGCGCCTCCGGAAGGGCCTCCCCTTCGCAGCCCTCAGCGCCGTGATGGAGCAGTACGGGATCTCCCGCGACGCCCTCTGCACCATCCTCCACCTCTCGGCGCGGAACTTCCTGCGGCGCAAGGAGCAGAGGCGCTTGTCTCCGGACGAGTCCGACCGGCTCTACCGACTGGCCCGTGTGATCGCTCACGCAAACCGCGTGTTCGAGGACCCCGAAGAGTCCGCCGATTGGATCCAGAGCCCGAACACAGCCCTGGGCAAGCAGCAGCCGCTGACGCTTCTCGACACGGACATCGGCGTCCAGCAGGTCGACCAGGTTCTCGGCAGGATCGAGCACGGCATCTTCGGTTGATGCGCGTCTGGCGCATCTGCAAGGCGGAGCACGCCGCGACGGCCTTCACGGGCGAGGGCGCCCTGCTCTACGCCGGCCGCTGGCACCACGCCGGAACACCTGTCATCTACTGCTCCGAGAGTCGGGCACTTGCCGCCTTGGAGCAGCTCGTCCATCTCCACCGCAACGCGCTTCCGCCGAACTTCGTCTGCTTCCCAGTGGAGATCCCGGACGCCGTCGATGTCAACCAGGTGAGCACGCAAGATCTGCCGGCCGAGTGGCGCCACCAGCCGGGACCGCCAGCGCTGCGCGACATCGGCACCGGGTGGGCCGAATCGGGCCAGAGCGTGGTACTCCAGCTGCCGTCGGCGGTCGTCCCAGGAGAGCACAACTTCCTGCTGAACCCCCGCCATCCGGATTTCGGCCGGCTCGCGATTGGTGAGCCCGAGCCATTCGCATTCGACGAGCGGCTGGTCGACTGAAGCCGGACTGGCACGTGAACCGGTGAGGCTCCCGGTGCCACGAGCGCCGATCGCACCTACCTTCCAGGGCAGAGTTCCCCGCGTCGGTCCCGGGATGCGACCCGGTGGCCGAGTACGAGCGCCACGAGCCGGAAAAGACGCTCCTCCACGAGGTGGTTCGAGAACAGCTGGAAGGATTCCTTGCGAGTTCGTCCAAGAGGGAGCAGCCGGCGCCCCGCTTCATCGAGCAAGAGCTTCGCGCATTCCTGCGTTGCGGCATTCTGGCGCACGGCTTCCTCCGGCTCCACTGCGACGATTGCGGCCAAGACCGCCTGGTCGCGTTTTCCTGCAAGCGCCGCGGCTTCTGCCCGTCGTGCGGCGGGCGTCGCATGGCGGACACCGCCGCGCATCTCGTCGATCGCGTGCTGCCCGAGGTGCCGATCCGCCAGTGGGTGCTCACACTGCCCTATCCGCTCCGGTACCGCTGTGCTTACGACGCGGCGCTCACGAGCGCCGTGCTCCGCACCTTCACCCGAGCCTTGTTCGCCGAGCTTCGAAGACGTGCGCGAGCGCAGTCGGACCTCCGGCCCGAGCAATGCGGTGCCGTCACCTTCATCCAGCGTTTCGGCTCGGCGCTCAATCTGAACCTCCACTTCCACACCCTCGCGCTGGACGGCGTCTATACCTACACGCTCGCCCAAGGCGCGGCGCCCCGCTTCCTGCCCCTGCCTCCGCCGAGCGAAGACGAGGTGGCACGGGTGCTGGCAGGCACGGCGCGCCGGATCCAGCGATTGCTCGAGGCGGGTGCCGAGGAGGATGCGGATGCATTCGCCCGCGACGAACCTCTGGTGGCGCTCCTGGCTGCCGCCTCCTTGCGAACCCGCATTGCCACGGGAGCACACCGCGGCGAGCCGTGGCGCAGGCTTGGCGATCGAGTCGAACCGCACGAAGGTGAGCGACCCGAGTCGGACCCGGAGGCGTCGGCGCGCGTACCGCAGCACGGGGGCATGAGCTTGCACGCGGACGTGGCCGTCCCGGCCCGCGATCGGCGGCGACTCGGGCGCCTCTGCCGCTACGTCGCCCGACCGCCCCTCGCGGGCGAGCGGCTCGAAGAGCGCCCCGATAGAACGCTCGCCCTGCGACTCAAGACGCCTTGGCGCGACGGCACCACCCATATCCTCATGGAGCGACGCGAGCTCATCGAACGCCTCGTGCCCCTCATCCCACCGCCACGCGCCCACCAGACCCGCTATCACGGAATCCTGGCGCCTTGCGCGAGCCAGCGGGACCGGATCGTACCGAGTGAGCGCCGACAGCGTGAGTTTCGCCACCCGGCGAACGGCAAAACGCCGCAACCGCGTTACGAACGGATGCCACCGGCGACATCCGATACAGGAAAGCTCGAAGCCCCGTCCCAACGGGACGGCGAGACCGCGGAACCCCGGCTGCGCCGCCGAGCCTCCACAGTGTCCGTAGCGAGCTGCGATCCCGAAACGAACATGGCTCCGGGCTCCATCGGCGCCGCCGGCAATGCCGGCCGGATGCGATGGGCGGCCTTGCTTCAGCGCGTCTTCGAGGTGGACGCACTGCGCTGCCCGCGCTGCGGCTCCACGATGCGGCTCATCGCCGCCATCGAGGACCCGGCCGTGGCCCGACGAATCCTCCTCTGCCTGAAGCTGCCGCCGCGCGCACCACCGCTCCTTCCGGC
>JBHHVJ010000103.1:0-2722 GCA_046754285.1 Myxococcota bacterium
GGCGGGTGAAGCACTGGCGGGCGGTGGGGGGTCCGCCGCGGGAGGTCTACTTCCCTGTCAGTTCTCACGACCTAGGGACCCCTGGGCTCGAGATTTCTCACCAGCTTTCCCCCCTCTGAGCTGAGGTTTCTCAGCAGCATTCCCCCCCCGTCGCGGTGGTCGGTTTCTCACCAGCATTCCCCCTTGCGGGACCCGTGACCTATCAGGTACGTCCCCTCCGAGCCGGGCCGTGGTGGCCCGAGCGTGGAGGTGGCGATGGCGTATCGCGAGGTCACGATGGTAGAGATCCGGGAAGTCCTCAGGCTCTGGCTGGCGGGGGTGCCGAAGAAGGTCGCCGCGCGCCGGCTGGGGCTCGATCCGAAGACCGTGCGGCGCTACGTGGCCGCGGCGGAGGAGAAGGGTGTCGACAGGAGCCAGGGTGAGGCCGGGCTGACCGAGGAACTGTTCACCGAGATCCTCGTCGCGCTCAAGGCTCCGCGCGAGCGGCCGCGGGGTAAGACCTGGGCACGCTGCGAGGAGCAGCGTACGTTCATCAGAGGCCACCTTCGTGATCGCGTGCGGTTGACGAAGGTCCGCAAACTCCTCGGGCGGCGCGGGGTCGATGTCCCCTACGCCACGCTTCATCGGTTCGCGGTTGCCGAGCTCGAGTTCGGCCGCCGAGCCCCCACGGTTGCTGTCGCCGACGGCAAGCCCGGCGAAGAGATCCAGCTCGACACGGGGTGGATGACGTACCTCGAGCCCGACCTCTTCGGCAAGCGGCGCCGGTTCCGGGCGTGGATCTTCACGCCGGCGGTGTCGCGCTTCCGCTTCGTCTGGCCCTGCTTCCGCGAGACGACCGAGACCGCCATCGAAGCGTGCGAGGAGGCGTGGAAGTTCTACGGCGGGATCTTCGGTGTGATCATTCCCGACAACACGAAGACGATCGTCGATCGCAGCGACCCGACCCATCCACGCATCAACCGCACCTTCCTCGAGTACGCCCAAGCGCGTGGCTTCCACATCGATCCCACTCGTCGCCGGAGCCCGAAGGACAAGGCACGGACGGAGCGATCGGTGCCGTTCGTACGCGAGGATTGCTTCGGTGGTGAGCGGTTCCAGGCGATCGACCAGACTCGCGACCACGCCCGCCACTGGTGTCTCCACGACGCCGGGATGCACCGCCATGGCCGCACGCACAGGCTCCCACGCGAGCACTTCGAGGCGGAGGAGAAGTCGCATCTGGCGGATCCGCCCACCGAGCGCTACGACGTCCCTCTCTGGTGCGACCCGAAGGTCGGACGCGACCACCTGGCGCAGGTGGCGAAGGCGCTCTACTCCCTGCCCACCCGATTCATCGGACGCAAGCTCACTGCCCGTGCCGACCGTCACCTCGTGCGGTTCTACGATGACCACCGACTGGTGAAGACACACCCGCGCCAGCCGCCGGGTGGACGCTCGATCGATCCTGCTGACTACCCGGAGCACAAGACCGCCTACGCCTTGCGCGACGTCGCGTACCTGCGGCGCCAGGCCGCATCCCACGGCGAGTCCGTAGGACGCTACGCCGAGGCCCTCCTCGATGCGCCGCTCCCCTGGACACGGATGCGACGCGTGTACGCCCTCCTCGGCCTCGTGCGCCGCTACGGGGCCGCGCGTGTCGAGGAGGCTTGTCGGATCGCTCTCGAGGCCGACATCGTCAACGTCAGGCGTCTCGAACGCATCCTCACCCGCCGCCAGGAGCCCCAGATTCCTCGCCCCGTCCCGAAGGTGATCCCGCTGGCGCGCTACCTGCGTCCCGCCAGCCAGTTCGCCGTCGAGCGACACGGTCCGTCTTCCACCGACCCAGGAGATGATTCGTGACCACCGAAACGATCTCGACCGATCTCAAGAGCGTGCTCCGCCGGCTCCGACTGTCTCCGATCCTCGACACGCTCCCTGAGCGCCTGGTCGCAGCGCGGCAACAGAAGATCCCCCACCAGGACTTCTTCCTCGCCGTGCTCAGCGACGAGGTCACTCGCCGCGACAGTCAAGCCGCGATCCACCGCGCGACCCGGGCGAAGCTCGATCCCGAGATGCGACTCGAGCTCTGGGACGCCACCGCCAAGGTCACCTTCGATCAAACGCTCCTCAACGAGCTGGCCACGCTGCGCTTCCTCGAGGCTCACCACAACGTCGTCATCGTCGGACCGGTCGGTGTCGGCAAGACGTTCCTTGCCCACGCCCTCGGTCACGTCGCGTGCCGGCGCGGACACTCGGCCCTCGCCATCCGCGGCGACCGAATGCTCAAGTCTCTCAGGCAAGCCCGCCTCGACCACTCCTACGAGGCCGAGCTCAGGCGCCTGGTCTCCGTCGATCTCCTGCTCGTCGACGACT
Organism: Myxococcota bacterium; assembly: GCA_046754285.1. Taxonomy (GTDB): domain Bacteria; phylum Myxococcota_A; class UBA9160; order SZUA-336; family SZUA-336; genus JBHHVJ01. Next base: position 2,353 of record JBHHVJ010000103.1, read on the forward strand.
TCGGGCTCGACACCATGGATGTGGTCGAGAGCCGCGACGCCTACGACGTCTTCGTCGAGCGCCACCGCGCGGGCTCCATGATCATCACCTCGAACCGCGGCCCGGACGAGTGGCTCGCCACCTTCGCCGACCCCGTCCGGGCCCAGGGCGCCATCGATCGATTCACCAGTACCGCCTACGACCTCGTCATCGAGGGCGAGTCGTACAGGCAGCGGCTCAAGCCCGGTCGACCGCAGCACCGGTCGAGCAACGCTGGACAGATGGGAGGGCGATAGGGCAAGCTCAGATCACAACTCGGTCACGGGACCCGCACCGCGCGCGGGGGGAATGCTCGTGAGAAACCGGGGTCCCAAGGTAGTGATCACTGACA
>JBHHVJ010000104.1:0-2719 GCA_046754285.1 Myxococcota bacterium
CGAGGCGGCCCGCGAGTTCGTGCTGAGCCTGACGTCGCTCGGTCGGCTGGGAACCCCGCGCGACGTGGCCCACGCCGTCCTCTTCCTCGCTTCCGACGCCTCGAGCTACGTGACCGGTTCCGAGATCGTGTGCGACGGCGGAATGGCGGCGAAGTAGAACGATCGCCACGCGGGCCTCACGCTCCCGCACCTGGAGGCGGGCCGCGCCTTCTTCCGGGAGACCCTGGAGTACACTCAGCTCGGTGAGATCTAGCCCTGATTCGAAATACTCGGGCGTGGTGAAAAGCCCGAATTGAAAGTGGCCCCGTCGGTGGTATGGAAGGAAGTACCAACAACGCTTCCTCCACCGAAAGGGCCACATTCGTGAGAATAAGGAAAGGCTCGATTCGAGGCCGTGTCAAGGCCGATCTTCCGATCGCGTTCACCCACGAGAAGCTGAGCGCCCACGGGGGGCTCGAGCTGTTCCGGCGCTTCGTTGATCGCTCGGGCTTCGCCGATCGTCTTCGCGAAGTCTTCTCCGTCCGCCAGTTCGATGGCGACTACGGATCGTTCCGGATCACGCTCGCGCTGATCGGCATGCTGTTGCTCGGGGGCACTCGCCTGCGGCACCTGCGGGTGCTCGAGCACGATCCGCTCTTTCTTCGGTTTGCGCGGTTGCAGCAGCTTCCGACCGATCGGACCGTCTCGAACACGCTGAAGGAGACGACGGGGACAGTGCGTGAGGGGCTGGGTGCGCTGCTGCGGCAGCTGGCGTATGACACCGCACGCGAAGGCGAGCTCTCGCGCGTGACGATGGAGCTCGATGGGACGGTCCTGCGTACAGGCTTGTTCGTGGACGGGGCGGCGCGGGGGTTCAATCCGCACCATCCGAAGGACAAGTCCTACTACCCGCTGACGGCGCACCTCGCGCAGACCGGTCAGCTGCTCGCCGTCTGGAATCGCGAGGGGAACGTCCATGACTCGGAGCGCGCCCTGGAGATGCTGCGCTTCCTGGTGGGTGACATCCGGGAGCACCTGGCGCCCCGCCACCTGGAGGCGCGGTTCGATGGGGCCTTCTTCCGACGGGAGATCCTCGCGTTCCTGGAGTCCTCGGGCGTGGAGTACGCGATCAAGGCGCCGCTGTGGGACTGGCTCGGGATCCGCAAGACGATCGAGCAGCGGCGGCGCTGGAAGCCGATCCGCCCGGGGTTGCAGGCCTTCTCCACGAGGCTCCGGATCCCGAAATGGGGACTCACGCTGCGCGTGGCGGTGTACCGCAAGCACGTCTCGCACAAGACCCGAAAGAACTTCCAGCTGGATCTCTTCGATCCCCACGACGGACACTTCGAGTACTCGGCCGTGGCCACCAACAAGACCGAGGGGCTGCGGACGCTGTGGGACTTCATGGCGGGCCGAGGAGGCCACGAGAAGACGCTGTGCGAGCTGAAGCAACACCTGGCCTTCGACACGATCCCGACCCGCGACTGGGACGCAAACAGCACCTGGCAGCTGATCAGCGCCTTGACGCATAACCTGGTCCGCCAGTTCCAAGTAAGAACCCGCGCCCCCGAGCGACCCAACGGGCGCAAGCGGACCTACCGCTGGGTCCTCGAGTCGCTTCGCACCTTGCGCTACGAGGTGCTGAACCTCCCCGCCAAGATCGCGCGGCCCGAGGGTCGAACCGAACTCCGCCTCGCGGCCGCTCCGGAGACTCGGCGCCGGATCGAGGACATCCTCGACGCGCTTCCGGAGGCGGCATAGCGTCCGGAATTACTTCGCTTTAGGGCTAGGACTACCCAGCCGTCTTCTTCTCCGACCGCCAGGTGATGATCGCGCTCTGCCAGGCGGAGGCCCTACCCTTCGACCGAGGGCATGGCATCGATCCCCACCACCTGGCTCTGGCCGTGGAGGACGAGACGGCGCTCGAGAAGCTCCACGAGCGGCTGGCCCGCACCGAAGAGGTCGGGATCGAGCTCCTCCCCGAGCCACTCGGGAGGGAACGTACGCGGCACATGACCTGCGCCATCCCCGGCGGCATTCGGGTCGAGTTCATCGCCCTGGCATCCTAGGAGGGTCTTCCCGTGAGCACCGGTTCCCCCTTTCACGAAGGAGAGCAGCGCGTCCAGACCCGGCTCGGCGTCCGTGAAGCGATCGAGCCCTGGGCCCGCCGCGTGGTTCGCTCGCAGCTCCCCGAGGAGCACCGGGCTTTCTACGCCGAGCTGCCGTTCCTGGTCGTCGCCGCGCGCGACGCGGTGGGAAGACCCTGGGTGACACTTCTCGCCGAGGGCCCCGGGTTCGTGTCGTCGCCCGACGCGGGCACGCTGCGCATCGCCACGAGCCCGTCGCAGGACGACGCGCTCGCCGGTGCGCTCCGCCCCGGTAAAGACGTGGGGCTGCTCGGGATCGAGCTGGCGAGCCGAAGACGCAATCGGGCGAACGGCCGCGTGACGCACACGACGGACGGGGGGGTCGGAGTGGCCATGGACCAGACCTTCGGGAACTGCCCCCAGTACATCACGGAGCGCACCTGGCGCCGTGCTTCCGGGCCTTTGCCGAGCTCACGCGCCCGGCGGCGTGGCGCCTTGTCGACCCCGCAGCGGCGGCGCATCGAGCGGGCGGATACCTTCTTCATCGCGACCGGGTACCGACCGGAAGGCCAGGAGGGCGACGTCTTCGGCATGGACGCCTCGCACCGGGGCGGCGCCCCTGGGTTCGTCGGGGTTCCGGACGAACGCCACCT
>JBHHVJ010000105.1:0-2635 GCA_046754285.1 Myxococcota bacterium
GTTCCGATCGAGAGGCCCGATCCGGACGAGGTCGTGCGGGCCCTGCACGAGTTGCACGCGCGCGGCCTGCGCAGCCTCGCGGTCGTCCTGCTCCACGCGTATCGATCCGGCGAGCTCGAGCGCGAGGTCGGAAAGCTTGCCCGCGAGGCGGGCTTCGAGCACGTCGCGCTCTCCCACGAGGTCGCCGCGGAGATCGGGATCCTCGCGCGCGGGGATACGAGCTGCGTCGACGCCTACCTGACGCCACTGATCCGTGACTACGTGCGGACGCTGCTCGCGGAGCTGCCCGGGAGTCGACTGCGGATCATGCAGTCGAGCGGAGGTCTGACCGAGGCGGCGCGCTTCCGCGGGCCGAACGCGATCCTCTCGGGCCCCGCGGGCGGCGTGATCGCGTATGCCCGGATCGCCCGCGACCAGGGCATGGAGCGCGCGATCGGCTTCGACATGGGGGGGACCTCGACCGATGTGTCGCGCTTCGATGGGGAGTTCGAGCGTGTCTACGAGACCGAGACCGCCGGCGTGCGGATCCGCGCGCCCGCGATGGCGATCCACACCGTCGCGGCGGGAGGGGGCTCGCTCTGCCGCTTCGAAGGCCACCGCCTCTGCGTGGGTCCGGAGAGCGCCGGTGCCGATCCCGGACCGCTCTGCTACGGCCGTCCTCAGGCGAGCGAGCTGACCGTCACCGATGTGAACCTCGCGCTCGGCCGCCTGGCGCCGGACCGCTTCCCGTTCCCGCTGGACGTGGGGCGCGTGGGCCAGACCCTCGATTCGCTCTCGGAGCGGCTGCGCCGGGAGGGTCACGCGCGGACGCCCCTGGAGGTTGCGGCCGGCTTCTTCGAGATCGCAAACGCCAACATGGCCGAGGCCATCCGGCGCGTCTCGGTGGGACGGGGATACGACGTACGCGACTACGTGCTCGTCGTCTTCGGCGGTGCGGGTGGCCAGCACGCGTGTGCGCTCGCGCGCCGTCTCGGGATGCGCCGGATCCTCCTGCATCCCTTGGCGGGCGTCCTCTCGGCCTACGGAATGGGGGTCGCCGACGTGAGCTGGCACGGGGAGCGAGACCTCGGCCGGCGCGCTCTCGAGGCCGGTCTGGAGCCGGACGTGGCCGGGGTCTTCGAGACGCTGGAACGGCGTGGGATGGGCGTTCTCGCTGACGAGGGTTTTCCATCCGAGCGGATCGGTACGATCCGTCGGCTCGATCTGCGCTATCGAGGCACCGAGACCGCGCTCAGCGTCCTCGTCGACGACGGCGATGCGGAGGGCTGGCGGGCGCGCTTCGAGGCTCGGCACGAGCGTCGCTTCGGCTACATCCGACCCGGTCATCCGATCGAAGCCGTGGTGGCTCGTGTCGAGGTGATCGGTCGCACGGAGCCCGTGCAGAGGGGCCACCCGCCACCCGGGGAAGGGCAGCGGCCGGCCCCGACCCCGGAGCGCTACACGAGGATGTGGACGGGCGGCCGAGTGGTCGAGGACGTCCCCGTGCTGCAGCGCGAGGCGTTGGCAGCGGGCGTGCGCCTTCACGGGCCGGCCCTGATCCTGGAGGCCACGGGAACCCTCGCGCTCGATGCAGGCTTCGTGCTCGAGGTCTCGGATGACGGCTGCCTCCTGCTCGAGGACGTCGAAGGACCTCCCGCGCGTGAAGAGGTCGGAACGCGCGCCGATCCCGTGCAGCTCGAGATCTTCAACAACCTGTTCATGTCGATCGCCGAGCAGATGGGAACCGTCCTGAGGCGTACCGCCCTCTCGACGAACATCCGGGAGCGGCTGGACTTCTCCTGCGCCGTCTTCGATCCCGAGGGAGGACTGGTCGCCAACGCTCCTCACATCCCGGTGCATCTGGGTGCCATGGGCGAGACCGTTCGGGCCGTGCTCGAGACCTTTCCGAAGCCCTCGCCAGGAGACGTCTTCCTCGCCAACGATCCCGCGGCGGGTGGTTCGCACCTCCCGGATCTGACCGTCGTGACGCCCGTGCACGACGCGGGCGGATCGCTGCGCTTCTTCTGCGCGAGCCGCGGACACCACGCGGACATCGGCGGCATCACTCCCGGCTCCATGCCGGCCTTCTCGAGCACGCTGGAGGAGGAAGGCGTGGTGATTCCGCCGCTGCGGATCGTTCGTCGGGGGCGGCTCGAGCAGGAGCGGCTGCTCGCGCTCCTGCGCGGTGGACGGTATCCAGCACGCGCGCCGCACGACAACCTGGCCGACATCGAAGCCCAGATCGCCGCCAACCACCGGGGCCAGCAGCTCCTCGACGAGATCGTCGAGCGCTACGGTCTGGCCACCGTCCAGGCCTACATGCAGCACGTCCAGGACAATGCGGCCCAGCGCGTGACGGAGGCGATCGAGCGGCTCCCCGATGGAGTCCACGCCTTCGAGGACGCGCTCGATGACGGGACCGCGGTCCGTGTCGAGCTGCGGGTGCGGGGGGGGCGCATGGAGGTGGACTTCGCGGGGAGCGGGCCGGAGCGGGAGGGAAATCTGAACACTCCGCGTGCCGTCACGCTGGCCGCGGTGCTCTACGTGCTGCGGACGCTGGTGGGCGAGCCGATCCCGCTGAACTCGGGCTGCCTCCGACCGGTCGCCGTCGAGATTCCATCGGGGTCGATCCTCGCGCCTTCGCCGGGTCGTGCGG
>JBHHVJ010000106.1:0-2600 GCA_046754285.1 Myxococcota bacterium
CCGCTCCGCTCGCTTGGCCTCGCGCTCCGCCTCCCGGCGCTTGCGCTCCTCTTCCGCCCGTCGCAGGGCGTCATAGACCTTCGCCATCCGTTTCTCCGTCGCTGCTAGTGGCGATTTCCGCGGCCGAGGCGCCAGCGGCGCTTCGGCGGGGACCCCTCGTCGCCGCCGCTGGTCCAGCTGGAATCGTCTGCATCCTCGCAGAGCTTCAGGTCCCGGGCCACCTCGCGAACCACGTCGCGGCCCAGCGTGTTCAGCCCGCGGCCGTAGCCAGTGAGCAGGGCGCTGTCGCACACGATGTTGACGAGCCGCGGGATGCCTCCGGTGACCTCGAACAGCGTCTTCCGCGCCGAGCGGTTGAAGATGCCCTTGCCGGAGTAGCCCGCGAGCCGCAGCCGCTCGGACACGTAGTCCTCGAGCTCCCCCCGCGTGAACGGTCGCAGCTGGTGCCGCAGCACGATGCGTTGCCGCAGCTGCCGCAGCTCCGGCCGCGAGAGCATGTCGCTGAGCTCCGGCTGCCCAACCAGCATGATCTGGAGCAGCTTGGACGTCGGCGTTTCGAGGTTCGAGAGCAGCCGCACCTCTTCGAGCATCTCCGCGGACAGGTTCTGGGCCTCGTCGATGATCAGCAGCGCCGTCTCGTTCTTCTGGAGGCGCTCGATCAAGAAATTGTTCAGCGCCAGCAGGTACTCGGCCTTCGTCCGGCACTGCGACTCGATCCCGAATTCGTCGAAGAGCAGGTGGAAGAAGTCCGCCACCTCGAGGCGCGGATTGAAGATGAAGGCCGACGCGGTAGACGGGTCGAGCTGCGCGAGCAGGGCGTGCAGCAGCGTCGTCTTGCCGGTGCCGACCTCGCCGGTGAGCAGGACGAAACCCTTGCGCGCGCGAACGCCGTAGACGAGTGTCGCGAGGCCTTCTTGGTGGGACTCCCCGAGATAGAGGAACGCCGGATCGGGAGTCATCTCGAAGGGAGCTCGAATCAGGCCGTAGAACTCGCGATACACGGGGGGCGACCTACCCTTCGGCTCCGGCGGGCACGTCCTCGCCGGCGGTATCCGTGGTCCCCTCACCCAACAGCTCGGCGGCGCCCTGGCCGCCGTTTACCCAAACGTAGCTCGCCAGTCCACCGACCAGCGAGAAGACCACCACGGCGGCTGTCGCGAGCCCGATTCCGATGCGTTTGCGCCGCAGGGCGCGCCGGTCCGACTCGAGAAGGATCTGCGGGATCGCCGCCAGAACCGGGATGCGCACCGCATTATGGAGCTGGCTCACGCTGTGGATCGACGAGTCCGTGATCTCGAGCGCGATCCCGGCGACGCCTCCGAGGGCGATTCCGAAGATGAGGCTCAGGACCAGCAGTGTGGGCCGATTCGGCGAGCTGGGCTCCGGCGCGGCGAAGGCCGCCTCGAGCACCCGGAACTGCTCGCCGAGCTGCCGGCGCTCGAGCTGGGCCTGGACCGTCGCCTCGAGCTGGCGGTTGCTGAAGTCCTGGTAGCTGCGGAAGAGGTACTGATAGCGGCGCTCGAGGCCGTCGAGCCGCTCGGCGACCTCCGGGGTCTCGGCCAGCAGGGTCTGGATCTCCGCGGCCCGGTTCTCGAGCCGCTCGATCGCCTCCTCGGCTGCGGCCCGCCGCAGGTTGGCGCGGTGCGCCTCCGCCTCGGCGTTCTGTTGGGCGAAGGTCGTACGCGTGTTGGTCGGGTCGTCCGGGTCGAAGTTCTCGATCACCTTGGTGAGCGCGGCGATCTCCGCGCGGGTACGGATCATGTCCGGGTGCTTGTCGGTGAAGCCGCGAGATTCGTGCTCTGCGAGCGCCATCTCGAGCACCTGCAGCCGCCGACCCGGGCTCGACTCATCGGAGTTGGTCGTCATCGCCGCGGCGGTCGCCGCCTGGGTTCGGAAGAAGGCTTCGTCGCTGCGCGCTTCCGAATACCCTCGCTGGGCGAAGGCGAGATCGGCCATGATCCGCTCGAGCCGCCGCTGGTTGTTCGGGATGTCGTCGGGGAGCCGGCCCGGGTTTCCTTCCTTGAGCGCGGCCACGGAGGCCTCGACCGAGCGGATCTCCTCGGAGAGGCGATCGAGCTCGGCCTGGATGAAGTCGAGGCTCTTCTGCGAGACCTCGACGCGCGCTTCGATGTGCTCCTCGATGAAGTTGTTGGAGAGGCGCTCTACCACCAGCTTGGCCGTGTTGGCGTTGCGGTCGCTGAACACGATGCGAAAGGTGTTGATGTCCATGTCCGCGCGGCTGCCGCGATTGCCGCCGCGGTTCAATTCGATCTCTGACACCACGGGCTCGACGCGGATCTTCGATCGCATCAGGTCGATGACCCTCTGGCGAACCATGAACTCGGACTCGGCTTCGTACAGGTTGAGCTCGTCGATGATCCGGGAGAGACGTGGCCGGCTCAGGATCTCGGAGGTCATGATGCCGAGTCGCTGATTCAGGTCGCTCTCGGGAACGCCGGCCGCAACGAGCTCTGGCGCGACGGACTGCGGCTCCACGAGCACCGTTGCGGCGCTTTGGTACTCGTTGGGCAGTGCCATGGTGATCCAGTAGCCGAGCAGAGCGACGCCGATGGCAACACCCGCCACGGCGCCGACGCGTC
>JBHHVJ010000107.1:0-2524 GCA_046754285.1 Myxococcota bacterium
CTCAGCATGAGAAGCGCCTCCGAGGGTGCGAGCTTCCGTCCAACGTCTTGCGGTTGGAGCTAGTGTCCATGCCCAGCCTCGAATCCGGCCTTCTCGAACTCCGATTTCAGCGTGAAGCCGCCGCGAGACACGAAGCGGTCTTCCGGCGAGAGTCCATCGAGGATTTCGACTCGCTGTCCGCCGGATCGACCAAGTCGCACGGGCCGGGGCTCGAGGCCGTCGCTGTCCAGGACGAAGACGACCGTCTCATCGCCGCCCAGGGTCTGTACGGCATTTCGCGGGATGGAGACGGGGACGTCGGCACTGTCCACCGTCACGGTGCCCGTCACGAACAGTCCGGGCCGCCAGATGCCCTTCGGGTTCGGGAGCACCACGCGCGCCGTCGCGGTCCGCGTCTGCTCGTCGACCACCGGTGAAACGTACGAGATGATTCCTTCCACCCCAGGTGCTGCGTGGCCTGTGGCGATCGCGACGGGCTGGCCCACCCGAATCCGGTCGAGATCCTTCTGGTAGACACTCAGATCCACCCATACGCTGCTCAGGTCCGCGACCACGAAGGTCTCGCTGTCCGTCGACACGGCCTCGCCGCGCGTGATGTGCTTGGCGATCACGGTGCCGTCGATCAGCGACTTCAAGGCGTAGCTGGCGAGCGATTCGCTGCTCTCGATGAGGGCGAGCACTTCGCCCGCCTTCACGGAGTCGCCGACCCGTTTGCGAACTTCCGTGACGATGCCGCCGAATCGTGGCACGAGGTGCGCGAGTCGGTCCTGATTGGGGCGGACCTCTCCGGGCAGCTCGATCGTGAGCGCGATCTGCCCGGGGCCGGCCTTCTCCAGCTCGATTCCGAACTCGGCCCTTTGCGCCTCGCTCAACCGGATGGCGCCGCCGTGGTCGGCCTCCTCGCCTGCGTGATCTCCGTCAGGCTCCGCGTCTGCGTGGGATTCGCCGGCCGGCTCTCCGCCGCAGGCCAGGGCGAGGGCCACCCCGAGCAAGAGAATGGCACGCCTCGAATTCTGCTCCTGCCGCCCCGAGTGATGCAGTTTCATTTTCACGTTCTCCTCTCAGGGCCGGCTCTGGATGGGCGTACCCGTCAGGCGCTCGACCTCGGCAACCGTGCTGTGGTAGGCCCGAAGTGCGTCGAGCTCTCGGCTCCGCAGCTCGAAGAGACTCCGCTGAGCGTCGAGGACGTCGAGGTACCGGAAGAGGCCTCGCAGATAGCCCTGGCGGACGTCCCGGTAGGCACGCTCCGCCTTCGGGAGCACCTGCTCCCGAAGCGCCATCACCTCCTGGTAGCTCGCGTCGAGCTCCTGGATCACGATCTCCAACGCTGTCTGGACGCTCACCTCCGCAGCCGTGCGTTGATACCGGGCTTTCGTGAGCTCCCGGCGCGCCGCGAGCCGCGCGCCCTGGTTCCGGTCGAAGACCTGCAGCGGCATGCTCACGCCGAAGACGAGCGCCGTGTCGTTCGACTCCTCGAGGCGGCGCACTCCGGCGCTGGCCACCGGATTCGGGATCCGTTGGACGTCCTCGAGCTCGACGACCGCCTTCCGAAGCTCGATCTCGTGGACCCAGCGGGCAAGCTCGGGATTTGCGCCGAGGCGTCCGATGATCTCCTCGCGGGTGGGAGGCGCGGTGACCGCGAATAGATCTCCCTCGGCCTCGTCGTAGAGCGGCTTGCGGCCACCCCAGGTTGCGGCGAGCCGGGACCGAGCAGCCGCGAGGCCGGCCTGCGCCGAGCGTCGCTCCAGCGTCTGGGTCGCAAGGGCGACTTCCGCCCGCGTCCGCTCCACCGGTGAGGCGGCACCGGCCTCGACCTGCCGCGTCACCGAGTCCAAGGACTTGTCCACGAGCCCGAGCAGTTCCTCGCTGAGGCGCAGCCGCTGCTGGGCCGCGAGAAGCTCCGCGAAGGCGCGCGCGACTTGCCCGAAAACCTCGACCCTGCGCACCTCGTAGTCCCAGCCGGCAAGCGTGGCGTCGAGCTCGGCCACGCGGCGGCGCTTCATCCGCTTGCCGCCGAGCTCGATCAGCTGCCCGAGCGCGAGCGTGGTCTCCGCCTGGTCGGCGCCCTTGAAGCCCCCCGAGCCGCCGACGTTCTCGACCTCGATCGCGAACTCCGGGTTTGGGAGCAGGCCGGCCTGGAGCGCGCGCGCCTCGCGCACCCGAACCTCCCAGGAGAAGGCCGCGAGGTCGGGGTTGCGCAGCAGCGCTGCAGCGAGCGCGCCGCGCAGGGTGATCGCACCCTCGGGCTCGGCCGGAAGCTCTGTGCCTAGGGAAGCGGCGGCTCCGTCGGACGCCGAGTAGGCGGGCAGCGCAGCTCCGAGAGGCCGCGGGGCGGGGCGCTCGACCAGCGGAGGCGCCGTGGCGCAGCCGGCCAGGGCAGCGCCTCCCAAGAGGCACAGAGCGAAGACAACACTTGAAGTTTGTCGCGCTCTGGCTTGGAAGACTAGGCGTTTCTGAGTCATTGAGATCCTGCTCGTAGGGGTGAACGACGCGGACCGCCCCGAGCCGAGACTCGGGGTTCGTT
>JBHHVJ010000108.1:0-2429 GCA_046754285.1 Myxococcota bacterium
CGTCGCGGATGGTCAGGTCGAGCAGCTCACTCATTGTCTTTCGCAGCAGCAGGGGCTGAAGGTCGTCTCCCGCACCTCCTCCTTCGCGTACAGGGACCGGCTGATGAACATCCGCGCGATCGCGAGCGATCTCGGCGCCGGCGGTATCGTGGAGGGTAGTGTGCGCGGTGCGGGTCGTGAGATCCGCATCGCGGTGCAACTCATCCGAGCGCGAGATGGATGCCACCTGTGGTCGGCTTGCTACCACGGAAGCCTGGCATACCCGCTGGCACTGCAGCGGAAGACGGCGCGGGAGGCGGCGGCTCGAATCGCGGAGCGGATCGCGGAGTCGTGTCAGTGACGGAGATCGGTCGAGTCACGAGCAGCACCGGGGGGTTCGATGCTCTCGCTGCATTCCTGTCCCAACGCGCGAGTGCGGAGCGGTGTCCCGTGGATCACGGCGCCGACGTGTCGGCCATCAGGAGCGCGGCGTTCCGTCGGGCCATGCGCCCCGCGGGCTTCCTCTCGATTCTCCTTTTCGTCACCTGCGCCGACGACACGCGCGTTGGCGTCGTCGACGTCCAGGAGGCGTTCCAGCGCTCGCCTCTGGTGATGGTCTCCGCGCACCGGATCGAGGATGACCTCGGTGGGGCGGTGCAGAAGCTGAAGGAACGCGGACGCGCACTGGCGGAAATGCGCATGCAGCTCGAGCACGGTGGAGTCGAGCTCGACGAAGAGCAGCGCGCGCAGGCCGAGGCCCGGATCGCGGAGGAGACGGCCGGGCTGCTCGAGGCCCAGCGCCGCTATCGCGTCGACCTCGCGGCCGCGCAGCGGCGCCGGGGCGCCGAGCTGATCGCCCGGGTCGAGGAGGTGGCCCGAGAGGTGGCGCGCGAGGAGGGGCTGCCGCTCCTGCTGCTCGAGGAGGGGGCCCTCTACACCGAGGAGGGCGCCCTCTACGAGGGCGCTCTCCGCGAGGCCGAACGCGTCGATCTCACCGAGCGCGTGGCCCGCGCACTTCTCGAACGGATCAACCCGACCGAGATCCCCGAGACCTGAAGGGAGCGCCGGGCGAGCGATTCGAGTACTGGGCCGGTGGTCCTTAGGCACTGCGCAAAAATAAGTTGTCCAATTTGATGGATGCCCTACCTTCTTGCCGTGGCCGACCCGGGTGTAGTCAGCGCGGTCCGCGAGAAGTTCCAAGTGCTCGACCCCATCATGGACGAGCGGGTCCGCCGGCATTGGGCGGCCAGCGAAGCGCTGGCATTGGGACGAGGCGGAACCTCGGCCGTCTGTGAAGCGACGGGGATCTCGCGCACCACGATTCGATCGGGGATCGCCGAGATCCGCAAGGGAGCGAAGGCAGACGTAGGCTCGGGGAGGATGCGCCGTCCGGGCGGAGGACGTCCCTCGCTCACCCAGACGCATCGTCGGTTGCTCAAGGACTTGGAACGCTTGGTCGCCCCGACGACTCGTGGCGATCCGCAATCTCCCTTGTTGTGGACGCTCAAGAGCACCCGGAAGCTCTCGGACGAGCTCAGCCAACGAGGATCGCCGGCGAGCCCCCGCACGGTCGCGGCTCTTCTGCACGAAATTGGCTACAGCCTGCAAGCGAATCGGAAGGCGCGCGAAGGCACGTCCCATCCAGATCGCAACGCTCAGTTCGAGTACATCAACCAGCGCGTTCGGAGCTTTCAGAGGCGAAAGCAGCCGGTGGTGTCCGTCGACACGAAGAAGAAGGAGCTCGTCGGGGATTTCAAGAACGGCGGACGCGAGTGGTCGCCCAAGGGCTCGCCGAAGCGCGTTCGCACTCACGACTTTCAAGACCCCGAGCTGGGCAAGGCGATCCCCTACGGCGTGTACGACCTGACCGCGAATGAAGGCTGGGTGAGCGTCGGGATTGACCACGACACCGCACGGTTTGCGACGGCGACCCTGAAGCGTTGGTGGCGAAGGATGGGCTCGCGGCTGTACCCCCACGCCAACGAGCTCTTGGTGACCGCCGATTCGGGTGGAAGCAATAGCAGCCGCTCGCGACTGTGGAAGGTCGCGTTACAGGAGCTCGCGAATCACATTGGGCTGAAGATCTCGGTGTGCCATTTCCCGCCCGGCACCAGCAAATGGAACAAAATCGAGCATCGGATGTTCTGCCACATCACGGAGAACTGGCGGGGGAAGCCATTGCTCAGTCACGAGGTCATCGTGAATCTCATCGGCCACACGACGACGAGGACCGGTCTTCGCGTCAAGGCCCAGCTGGATCGCCGCGCCTACGAGGCTGGGATCAAGGTGACCGACGAAGAGCTGGACGCCGTGCAGATCAAGCAGCACAAGTTCCAGGGGGCCTGGAACTACACCATCTCGCCGCACTAATTGGACAATTTATTATTGCGCAGATCCTAAGCGGGAGAACGACATGTTCAAGATACGGCCTCCTGCCGTGGCGGGAACTT
>JBHHVJ010000109.1:0-2427 GCA_046754285.1 Myxococcota bacterium
GGCCAGGTTCCTCCGAGAGCATCGCGAAGTTCCGCTCGAGCCGCCTGTAGCCCTCGAAGTCGCTGAAGAAAGTCTTCTCCCGGGCGTTCTTGGGGAAGGGGGGCTGGGTGAGTCCGAATCGCTGCCTATACATGGGCTGCCTCCTGCGTGTCCTGGTCCTCTGAGTCGTCCTGAGGTGGTCGAGCGCGGCTGATCTGCTCGTCCTGCATGAGCCCGAGGGGATCCAGGCCCGTCTTTTCTGTCGTAGCCGGAGAGCCGCCGGAGGGCCGGTGACGCTTCTTGTAGGCGTTGGCCTCGGGATCGAGCATGACGGCGTCCGAGACGAAGGCGCCGTCTGAGTAGACACGCACCCGCGGATCGCGCTCGAAGGGATCGAAGCGGAGCTCGACCTCCCGGCCAACGAGCGATGAGCGCACTTCGAGGAAGTTGCCGCGGAAGCGCACCGTGCCGTCGCGCCGCACGACGCGGCGCTCACGGTGAAGGAAGACCTCGTCGAGGTCCAGGTTCTCCGGCACCGGCCTCAGGATCGACGTGTCCCTGAGCCAGTCCTCACGCGGGACGCGGGCGGTTGTCGAATGCACGCGCCCGTTGTACTCGACCGAAAGCCAGCTCCACACGCGGCTCTGGACCTCTTCGATCGGCAGCGGCTCCTCGGGGAGCTCGCTCTCGACTTCCTCGCGGAATGTCCTGTTCCAGCGCTCGATCGCACCTTTTGCCTGAGGATCGTAGGCCTCCGTGTGCAGGAGCCTCACAGCGAGTTCGGCAAGGATGAGCCGAAGAGACCGGGAGCGCTGAGCGGCCCCATTGTCGAGGTAGATGGTGCGTGGAAAACCGTGCTTGAGAAAGGCCTGCTTGAGGGCGTACTCGTGATCAGCGGCGCCCTCAGAGAGCCGCAGCTCGGCCGCGGGGACAAAGCGCGTCGCACTGTCCACGAAGGCGATCAAGTAGCTCTTGCGGACTCGCCCGTCGGCCAGGACGCGCGGGCCGTGAAGGACGTCGCCCATCCAGAGCTCCCCCGGCTCACGGTGACGGAACGAACGGCGCTCGCGAGGCTCGGAGTCACGTTTCGAGAGCCCGTGGCTTCTCAGGAAGCGCTGAACACTCGACTTCGTGAGCTCACCCCGGCGCGCCTTCTTGGCGCGTTCGAGGATCTTTATGAGCCGACGAATGGAGCGGCGGGGATTCTCCCGCTTCAGCCTGAGGAGAAGATCCTGGAGCTCCGAACGAATGTGAGTTTTACCGCGATCTGACCTGTCGACGCGCTCAAGAGCCTCAAGCCCGCCTTTTCGCCAGGCGTAGAGCCAGTTCTCCAAGGTTCGATCCGGGATCCTCCGCAGGACGCCGTCGGGGTCCTGGTGGAGCCGTGCGGCCGCCTCCCTGAGAAGGGCTCGGCGATCGCCGTGCTCGAGCCGAGCGCTGACGAGAGGTCCAAGGACACTGAAGCGCCAAAGCGCCCACTCCTTCCTTCGGTCACTGTCGCTTTGCATCGCGACACTCCTTTCTGCGGCCTTCGCCGCGTTTGGGTTTCGTGTGTCGCGAGCCTAGGGGGTGACCGCACTCGTTTCTGATGGGATACGTCCGAGGCTTCCGGTCGTCCCGCCGGAGCCCGGCGTCTACCGCGGGTTACATGAGTCGAACTCCAGCTTCGAGCCGGTGAATCCAGGCGCCCAGGCGAGCAAAGAGGGAGGATCTTCGACCCAAGAAGGGCTTGACGAGGGCGATGAAGGCCTCACGGGCCGAGGGCCGACGCCGCAGGAGCGCATCGCTCACAGCACCTTGGACGCTTGCTGTGAAAACCTGGACGAGCTGCGACGCATCACTTTCGAGACGCGAAAACCAGCGATCCATCGTCTCCTTCGGTGCCAGATCCTCGCCGCGCGCCACACGCTCGACGGTCTCCCACGCGCGCCAGAGGTGTCGTGCGATGAACGCCGGGAGGATCGTGAACACGGCACGGCAAGAGGCGCAGGAGAAGAGTCGGATATCGACGCGGAGAGGAGGCTCGCGGGGATCTGCCTCGCGGAGAATTCGTTCCCGGAAGCAGTGAGCGTGAATCTTGTCGTGGCCGCAATTGCGGCACTCCTCGGGACGGTAACTGTCGGGATCGAGAAGGCGCTCCTCATGATCGGCGAGGTCGAGGACGTCCTCAGCGATGATCGTTCCGCCCTTGATTCCCTTCGACAAGTAACTCCGCGTCAGGCATTCTGGTGGCTGCGGAGGAGGGAGTGTGCTTGCACTCATGATGGGACTCCGTTGTAGGAAAAACGAACATCCCTATCTCCTCCGCGCTCTCTTCGCAACCCCCACCACATGCGCCGGCTCGGCCCGCGCTCGCCGCGGAAAGATCTGTCCCGGCCTGCCGGAACTACGAACTTGAGTATGGGACAAACCGCATGGGAACTACGGAGTTATCGCGACGCGGAACAG
>JBHHVJ010000110.1:0-2260 GCA_046754285.1 Myxococcota bacterium
ACCCTTCAACACCGACCCGGCCGCCAACGAGCTGGAGGTGGACTTCCGCTACAACGAGGTCTGCCTCATGCTCTTCCTCGACGGCCACGTCGCCCAGCAGAACCCCTGGGCGGACCTCGATGACCTGGAGTCGAACCGCTCGGTGAAGGTGCGCGCCCTGACGGAGAATTGAGGGGGAAGCGACGAAGCGACGGAGCGACGGAGCGACGGAGGGTGGAGGGTGGCGCAGCGGCTGGCGGCCTCGCGCTGGTGCGCGATCGGCAATCAGCGATCAGCAAGGAACGATCAGCGGGCTGCCCGCCGTCGTCACACCGCCACGGGCTCGAAGCGCACGCCGCCGGCCGGAACGATCCGGGCGAAGTAGGCCTCGACAGCGCGGAGCCTGGTCTCCGTGCGCACGGTCGTCGCCGCGCGGACCAGGTCGGATCGCTGGAGGGGCTCCAGACCCGGCGGCTGCTCGTCCAGCAGGGTGGTGTAGAACGCGCAGCCCTCGTGGGCGATCAGGATGACCCGCGACAGCTCGTGCGCCTCGACGAGGAAGCACAGGTCCGCCACGGCCGCGTGTCGCCCCAGCCCCGCCTGCTCGTGGTCGATGAGGCACGCCGGGCCGCCGGCGACCACCAGCCGGTCACAGCGCGGCAAGCCCAGCCCGCGGACGAGGAAGTCGTCGAAGTGCTCGCCGAAGCGGCCGTCCGAGCAATAGACGGCCACGGCGTGGATGCGCTCGGACTCGAAGGGGAGCGTGCACTCGTAGGAATCCTGCCCGGTTCGTCGGCGGTTCATGGCGGGCGGATTCTACGGCCCACCCCCCGAGAGAAAAGCGGGACAGGCACGAACGCCACGAAGATAAGTCACAACGTCCACGCGTTCATGGCCTTGCGCATCTGTGATCGCGGGTGAGTGAGACGGGCGTACTGCTTCGGTCTTCGCTTCACCGCACGAGGCTGGTGCCGGCCTGGGCGGTGCGGATTCACGACGAATTGCGGGAGCGAGTCGATGTTCACCTGTCCAAGAGACAGGCACCGCACGACGTCGATCAGACTGATGCGTTCCGGTGGCACCCCTTGGTTGATCCCGGCCTGGACCATGATCGCGCGAACGAGGTTGTAGGCGACGCCGTACATGCTGAGCTCCTTCCAAACACCGTCTGGGCTCTTGCACCGCAGCACGTCCATTCGAAGCGTCTGCTTCAGATGGCGGAAGCACGTCTCGGCCTCCCAGCGCTCACCGTAGAGCGCCGCCAGCTCGCTCACCGGGTACTCCTCGGAGTCCAGCAGGGTCGTCACGAGCACCACTTTCTCTGTTCGAAATCCATCTGTCACGATCGTGTACCGAACCTGCCGGAGCAGGAGCCGCTCGGGAAGCTGCTCGAACTCTGCAGGCGTCATCCACCTGGGCCGTATCGTCGGCTTCGGCCGCTCGATGATCCGATCGTCCCGTGCAATCCGGCGGCCACGCCGGAAGTCGGTGGAGCGCCGCTGATGCTCTCGCATGACGGCGTGCGCATCGCGTCCCATCAGCATCGCGATGATCGTGTAGGTCGAGAACGCCCGATCCCCCACGAGAACATCGCCCTCACGAAGATGACCGAACAGGCGATGAGCCATCCTCGCTTCATGGGCGTACAGGGGATTGACGAGCATGTCGACCAGCAGACCGCTGCGATGGAAGAGCCCGACGAGGTTCGCGACCGGGAATCCGCAGCCCTTCCGCTGTCCCGTCGGTTGGCCGAACGTCGCTTGAAGTTCAGGTGTGTCGGGCATCGAGCACGACGAGCCGTCGATGAAGAAGACCCGATGCCCGTGCCAGCGATCGAGCGCGTGGTCGATCGAGTCCAGGAGACGCTGGGTCACGATCCTGAAGAGTCTCTGGAACACGGCCAGGGGAATCCGGGAGCGAGCCTGGCAGTACGCGCTGTCCGTGAACCGGAGTCCTGGCAGGAATCGCACGACGTGATTGCATGCCGTGTTGCAGTGGATGAGCTGAAGCGTGAACAGCCAGATGGTGGTGACGGGATTGAGAATGCGATCACGCCAGACGTGACCCGCCTCCAGACACGCCCTCCGAATCACCTCGGGATCGAGCGATTGACAGACGCTGGACTTGAGCTCCGCTACGGCGTCGGCGATACTGCGGGTCATCCATGACCTCCTGTTTCAGGGTGTGTTTCCACTGACCATTGAAACAGGAGGTCTCTTCATGCGCAAGCGCGCGTAACGTACGCTCGCTTAACGACTTACGCTTATCTTCGTGGCGTTCG
>JBHHVJ010000111.1:0-2220 GCA_046754285.1 Myxococcota bacterium
CCACGTGCTCACCCGTGGCCTCGGGTCGTTCCGGGGGGCTGCTCATGCGATCTCCTTCCAATCCTCGTGGAGCTTAGAGCCCTCCGCGGTTCCCTTCGAGAGCCGGGCTGATTCCCCCCCGGGGCGTTGCGCCAAGGCCCCGTCGTGCTTACGCTCCCGGTCATGGGGGCGATCGGCTTCGACGGGTGGTCGAAGACGAACGCTGCGTGCCGAGGTCGCCACACCCTCGTTAATCAGGTGGTACTGTTGGTAGCTTTATAACTGCCGACGACAACTACGCTCTCGCTGCCTAACCGAAATTAGGTGAGCGACGTCCGTCCTCGACGCCTCCTAGGGGGTTACGGGCGTCATCAGGAGGCTGGTTTCGGGCACACCGCTTCGTTGTGCCCGGGGCGAGACTTTACGGAGCTGGGCCCGGGGACTCCCGATCTCGAGACGAGCCAGGCCGAGACCACGATCGAGATCTACGCACGTAGACGCGTTCGCCGGACGTCATTCGGACGCGGGTTCGATTCCCGCCGCCTCCACCACTTTTATCAATAAAATCATATAGTTACGACGGCGATTTCCTCCTGGAGGAACACTGGAGGAACATCGACCTCCGGGACCTGACGCCCCGAGATCGCCCGGCTGAGCGCATTCTCGGGCCCGCGGGTCGCTGCGCTCGCGCCGCTTGGCACTGCGCCAGGCCGCGTTTTCGGTGAGGACGCCGGGCAGGACATTGCGCTCGACCAGAACGGCCAGCGATCGTGACGGATCAGCGCGGGCTCGGGGATCGTCCGGGCCGCGCCAGTCTCGGCCGCCGGATCGCCTCAACCAGGGCCTGGTCGGCGAGCTTGGCGTAGACCTCGGTGCTCCGCGGGTCGCGGTGGCCGCAGAGCTTCTGGATCACGTCGAGGGGCACGCCCTGGCGGCGGAGCTCGGTGGCGGTCGAGTGCTTCGTCCCGTTGTAGAGCGAAATGTGTAGGCCGACCTTCTCGCAGGCCTTGTACCAGGCGCGCTTGAGCGATGTCTCCGCCCAGCCGCCGCCGGTGTTCGGGTTCACGAAGAGCCGCTCGCCGGCGACCCGCCGCTCGCGCGGCACCCAGCGCTCGATCCAGTCCGCCAGCTCGTCGGGTAGCGGAAGCGTCTTCGGTTCTTCGTTCTTCACCGACTTCGTCCCGGAATAGAGCCCGCGGTCGGCGCGGCTCACGTCGATGGTGATCCAGCCGTCACCCCGGAGCTGGCGCGAGGTCATCTCCACCGCCTCGCTCGGCCGGATGCAGAGCAGCGCCATTGCGAGGAACACGCCGCGCTTCTCCTCCGGAATCGCCGCCAGGATCGCCCGCTGGGTTGCCGGCCCGATCGTCGCCGGATTGCTCCTCGGCTTCTTCGGCCAGGTGATCCGTGGAATCGCTGCCAGCCGCTCCACCTCCACCAGCCAGCCGAGGAACGAATGGAACCCGGCGACCACGTTCCAGGCCGTCTTCCCGGTCACATTGCGCAGGCGCAGCCACTTCAGGTACTCGCGGCTCGCGAGCGGACCCACGGCGTGGATGCTGCGGTTGCGCCAGAAGTCGAAGTGTCCGCCGGCCTTCGCCCAGCGGCGGTACTCGCGCAGCGTGCGCGGCGCGCGCTCGCCGGCCTTCACCTGCTGCTCGAAATCCGAAAGCCAGCGCTCGAGCCAGGGGCCGATGCGGTGGCGCTTCGAGGCCATCGGCGCGAAGCGATCGACCGCGTGCTGCTTGCCGATCTCCTGCCCGAGAATCCTGATCGTGTCGAGCAGCGCTTGGGCCTGTTCGCGGGAGCTCAGGCGCACGCCCTTGTGCGAGTAGATCTTCGGGTTTCTTGAATTGGGCGACCCGAATCGCGTAAAATAACGCCATGAAGTGATGGCTTGACGCGAAATTAGACAGAAGCTGGCTGTCTTGGTGAGCGGTGCCTGTGAGGAGGTGAAACACCAGTGATCAATCTCCGTTGCGCACACGTGCTGCATTATTCGCTCGCCGCCATTCTGGTCGTCTCTGTGTTAGGGGACCACCGGGCAGTTGCCCAGACCATTACCGAGATCATCGATGCGACCGGTGACGGCGTGGGCAATACGCTGAATGCACCTTTCGGCATCACCGTGGACGCCGCGGGCAATGCTTATGTCGCGGGGTCGGTCAGCGACAACGCCTTCAAGATCACGCCTGGCGGGATCATCACCGAGATCATCGACCTGACTGGCGACGGCGCGGG
>JBHHVJ010000112.1:0-2133 GCA_046754285.1 Myxococcota bacterium
GAACCTCTTTGCCCTTGCCTTCGCTCCGGTTGTCGCGCCGTTTACGGAAACCGAGGTGGTCGGCAAACTCTGGGAGCCCGGATTCTGGGCCACTGACTGTTCCCCTGAGACGGTCAAGAAAAGCGGACCATGTTGGTCGGAGTTGAACAAGGACCGCGTGGATGGCAAGGTCTGGCTAGGAGCCTGTACCGCATAGACCCGCCGGGATCGACAAGGGCGAGTGTTCATGATCTACTAGGCGCATGAGCAAATCCTATCAGCCGTGGACGCAGGATCAGCAATTTTTGCTGCCTCCTTCGCTTCGGGACTGGCTGCCCGAAGGTCATCTGGCGTGGTTCGTTCTCGACGTGGTCTCGCAGCTGGACCTCTCGCCGATTGTGGATGCGATTCAGAGCAAGGATGCCCGCGGGCAGCGCCCGTACCATCCGCAGATGATGATGGCGGTGCTGGTCTACGGGTACTGCACGGGGGTGTTTTCCTCGCGCAAGATTGAACGGGCGACGTACGAGGATGTGGCGTTTCGGGTCATTGCCGGTAATGCGCAGCCGTACTTCACGACGATCAACGAGTTTCGCCGTGTTCATCGAGAGCATTTTGCGCGGTTGTTCGCCGAGGTGCTGAGGCTGTGCCGGGGGGCGGGACTGGTGAAGCTCGGGCACGTGGCCATCGACGGGACGAAGGTGCGAGCCAACGCGAGCAAGCACAAGGCGATGAGCTACGAGCGGATGTGTGAGCAGGAGCGCCGGCTGGTCGAGCAAGTCGAGGAGTTGCTTTCGCGCGCCGATACGGCCGATGCGCAGGACGATGAGCGCTATGGAGCGGGTCGTCGTGATGAGGACCTGCCCGAGGAGCTGCGCCGGCGCGAGCAGCGCTTGGCGCGCATCGGCGAGGCGAAGCGCGAGCTGGAGGCCGAGGCGCGGCGCCAGCGTGCGGCAGACTTGCGCGAGCAGGCCGAGGGGATGGAGGAAACGGCCAGGGCTCACACCGACCCGAGCATGGGGCAGCGCCTTCGCACCAAGGCGGCGAATGCACGTCGGCAGGCCGATGAGCTGGACCCGCCCTCGGACGACTGTGCGCCGCTTGGCGGTGGTGGTGCGGGCGAGTTGGCGCGCCGGCCCGGGTCTACGACACCTGATGCGACGCCGAAGCCTTCGGCGCAACGCAACTTCACCGACCCTGACAGCTGCATCATGAAGGGCGGCGATGGATTCATGCAGGCCTACAACGCGCAGCTTGCGGTTGACGAGCACTGCCAGGTGATTGTGGCCACGGGGGTGACGGACCAGGCGGCGGACAACGCCAACCTGACACCGATGCTCGAGCGCATTGCAGGCAATCTTGGTGAAGTACCGAGCCAGGCCACGGGCGATACGGGGTACTGGCACCCGCGGGTGGCCGAGCAGGCGCGAGCGCTGGGCTGTGAGGCGTTGGTGGCGACCGGACGCCGGCGTCATGGTGAATGTGGGGTGCCGAGCGCTGAGGGAGAGCCGCCGGAAGGGCTTGATGCGTTGCAGCGGATGCGCTGGCGGCTCAACACCGCTGAGGGGCGGCGGGTGTATGCGCGGCGCAAGGCGGTGGTGGAGCCGGTGAACGGGCAGGTCAAAGGTGCGCAAGGTTTTCGCCGATTCTCGTTTCGGGGACTGCAAGCCGTCGAGGCGGAATGGAACCTCGTGTGTCTTTGTCACAATGCGTTGAAGCTGTTCCGCCATGGTGAGGTATTCGCTGCCCGGGGCGCATGAAGGGCACGAAGAGGAAGCCTCGCGCGCGCTTGGCGGCAATGTCCTGCCTGTTTCAGTAATCAAAGGCGTAGCCATGACCAACCCCACCGCATCGAATCGACGAGTTCTCGAAAAAACCGAACATGGAGCGAACAGCAACCTCCCTCGGCACCTACGCCGTACGGGCTCCTAGCGCCCCCTTCTCCTCCAGAACCAGACGCAGGGCCGTCAAGTTGATCCAGTGCTGGGACTTGTTGTCCGCCGTGCCGCGCCCGTAGAGGCGCTTGCCGCGGCGGGTCAATCGAAAAGGATGCAGCCCCTCGGACCAGCTCTGCTCCATCCCGGCCACGGTATCGCCATGGCCGTAGACAAGGACGCAGGGCAATCCCGCGCCCTCGTTCCTGCTCGCGACGAG
>JBHHVJ010000113.1:0-2121 GCA_046754285.1 Myxococcota bacterium
CCGGCGAGGCCGTTCCCTTCGAGGACGGGCACGTGATCCACGCGCCGGCCGGGAGCTTCGCCGCGAACGGCTTCGGTCTGCACGACGTGCACGGCAACGTGTGGGAGTGGTGCCGGGGCCTCTACTCGAAGGCCTCCTCGGATCGCGTCGCCCGCGGCGGCAGCTTCCTCAGCACCGCGCGGAGCGCGCGCTCCGCCTACCGCCTCCGCGATGCGCCGTCGTTCCGGCTCCACGCCCTGGGTCTGCGTCCCGCCAGGGCTCGCCACTAGCGCCTGTTACCACTCGTCCACTTGCCCGATGCCCGGAGCCGGCCGCCGGGCGCCAGCCGGCGGGCCGGCGGGCCGGCGAGGAGGACGGAAGAGTTCGGAGCTGGCTCTGGACATGGTGGAGAAAAAGTCTTCACTTTTCGCATTTGCTGGTGGCGCTGGGCAGGGGTGGCGGTGTAGCGGGAGAAAGGCGTATCCGCTTCCAAGCACGGATCGAAAGCCATGCGCTTCAAGCTCTTCACACTCCGCTACTCCCCGACGCTGGGTGGCTTCGACGACGAACCCTTGCAGAGCTTCGTCCGGGACAAGGAGGTCTCGGGCTTCCGCGAGCACTTCTTCGTCGCCGACCAAACGCCGCACCTTGCCTGCGTGGTCACCTACCAGGACCTCGTCACCGGCAAGCATCCCGAGCTCGAGCCCGCGGTGCCGGCGAGGAGCCCGCGAGGGGATCCCGCCGAAGGGCTCGACCCGGTGGAGCGGGCGCTGTTCCAGCGGATGCGGGAGTGGCGGAGCCAGACGGCGCGGGAAGAAGGCGTGCCTCCGTACGTCGTGCTCACGAACCGAGAACTGATCGCGATCGTCCGCAAGCGGCCCGACTCGCTGGCGGCGCTGGCCGCGATCGAGGGCATCGGCCGGCAGAAGATCAAGCGCTTCGGCAAGCAGATCCTGGTGGGTCTGCACGGGGCTCTGCCCGCGGACCCAGAGCCACGAGAAGAAGCTCGGGAGGAGAGCGAATGAAGACGCCTCTCGATCGCCCCGCGGCCGCCAGGGCCGGCCCCGAGCTCAGGGTGCTGAGCCTCTGGGAGGACTTTCTTGCGTGGTTCCTCCACCACACCGCCCGCTGGCCCAAGTCGGTTCGCTTCACGCTGACGCAGAGGCTGCAGAACCTCTCGCTCGAGGTCCTCGAGGATCTGGTCGAGGCCCGCTACCAGCGGCGCGGGCGCCTCGCACGGCTCACGTCCGCCAACCTCCGCCTGGAACAGATCCGCTACCTCTGCCGCATCGCCCGGACGCTCCGGGTGCAGGACGGGAAGGGCTTCGAGACGGCCATGCGCCACGTCGACGAGGCCGGACGCATGCTGTACGGCTGGCGGCGGGCGCTCGGGCGCGCCGGGGAGGGTCACTGATGCGAAGGGTCGGGCAGGTCTTCGAGAGGATCACCTCCTTCGACAACCTCATGTCGGCCTGCCGCATGGCGGCGCGCGGCAAGCGCGATCTCCGGGGCGTGGCGCGCTTCCTCGAGCGGCGGGAGCACGAGCTCCTCGGGCTGCAGCGCGAGCTCCAGGACGAGACCTACCGCCCGGGCGACGTGACGAGCTTCCTGATCCAGGATCCCAAGGAGCGCCGGATCACCGTGGCGCCGTTTCGCGACCGGGTCGTGCACCACGCCCTGATCGATCCGCTGGAGGCCTGCTTCGACAGGCGCATGATCGCGACGAGCTTCGCCTGCCGGCGCGGCAAGGGGCAGCACCGGGCCATCCGCCACGCCCAGGCAGAAGTGCGCCGCTACCGCTACTTCCTGAAGCTGGACATTCGACGCTTCTTCCCGTCGCTCCGCCACGAAGTCGTCCTCGAGACCCTGGGCCGCATCCTCAAGGACCCACGTGCCATGCGCCTTTGCGGGCTGATCGTCGCTAGTGGTGGCGCAAGCGGCCGGGGGCTCCCGATCGGCCACCTGAGCAGCCAGTGGTTCGCCAACTTGGTGCTGGACCGGCTGGACCACTTCGTCAAGGAGAAGCTCCGGGCGAAGGGCTACCTCCGCTACATGGACGACTTCGTGCTCTTCGCCGACGACAGGGCCTGGCTCCGAGAGGCGCAGGGAGAGATCGGAGCGTACCTCGGGGGCCTCGAGCTC
>JBHHVJ010000114.1:0-2076 GCA_046754285.1 Myxococcota bacterium
CGTAGGAAGAAAGGCCTGGCTCTTCGCGGACACCGTGGCCGGCGCCCAGGCCAGCGCCAACCTCTACAGCCTAGTGGAAACGGCCAAGGCCAACGGAATCGAGCCCTTCGCCTATCTCCGCTTCCTCTTCGAGCGGATCCCGGCGGCGGAGTGCCTCGAGGACTTCGAAGCGCTGCTGCCCCGTCGTCTCGACCGGAGCCTCCTGGACTTCGACTGAGCTCGGGGCGACGGACGTGCTTTAGCTACCGCTTACAGAACACCCGTACCCTGAAGTCGAATGACCCCCTTATCGGGACTATCCTCAGGGCGGGCCACGTAGCGGCAGAGGCGCTCGAGCCGGCGACGATCGCGGGCGGGGACGGCCACATTCGCGTGCAGGCTGACGCCGCTCACGCTGGCGCAGCGCTCGCCCTCGAGCGCTGGGAGATCGTCCGGGTCGATGCAGTCGCCCACGCGCAGCACGCGCTGGCCTGCTCGGCGGCCCGTGGCGATGCGGCGGGAGGGGAGTCCGGCTCAACCGGACTTCCCTACCCCTATCCGCGAACGCATTTCGCGCAGGCAGAAGTGGGCGTGACTACGCGAAACTACGTCAGGCCTGCCGCGTCCGTCGCTTCAAGAAGCCGAGCCCGGCCAAGCCAGCGAGGAGGAGCGTGAGCGAGGCGGGCTCTGGAACGGCAGCAGCAGTAAACGACCACCTCCAGCTGCCGGCGCCCGACCTCAGGACACTCGCATCATAGATCCCGGCGCCCAGCGTGCTCGTGATGTTGAACGGAGGCGTGCCCACGAAATCATTGAAGATGAAGGCCGTGGTACCGGTTGGTGCAAGTCGAAAAAGGTGCACGCCAAACTCGACCGGAGCGACGAACAACTCCGTATTCGTGACCTCGAGCCCCAAGGGCACCTCGATTCGAAAAACGTCCGCGGGATCCGAGCATCCGAACCCGAAGCAACTGAATCCGCCCGTGATCACATTCACCCCGACGTCGACCCGGAACGGCGTGAGTGCCCCGTCCAGTTGCACCGGAAGAGTGGCGAAGTCACCTGGCAGGTCGTCTGAGCCACCCTGCGGGTTCTCGGAGAGAAGGAACGGCGCGCCATGAGCCGCTGGGGTTGGCAAGAGGCCTCCGGCAACCAACAAGCAACAGATGGCAGATATTCGGAGGGCTCTTGCGCGATCAGAAGTCCGTAGGAACGACATCATGAGATTCCCCTTGCATTCCTTCCCTGCATTCAACTTGCGTGCACCCGACCGGCCATTGTATCATCCTACCACAATGGCGGGCTCGCGAGGCAGGAAATAGCTGGCGACGTTGGTTGAGTTGCGATTCGACGCCCGGAAGGCTGCGTCATCCCGTGGAGTCAAAATATTCCGCCGAATCGCAACTGCTTTTCCAGTTTTCCAGATGGTGGTTTACGCGGTGACGAGAATCGATGGTTTAGCCGACTTTCGTTGTTGACCACCGGCAGGTGTGGAGGAACACCGCCAGCAAGAGGTGTTCGGTGAAGCTCCCAGGCAGGACTCGAACCCTATGCTGTCAGGTCGAGCGACGATGGGGAACGTCAACTATTCGAAACGCCCTCGCCCGCTCTACGGCTCCTACAGAGCCGATCTTACAGAACACCCGTACCCTGAAATCGAATGACCCCCTTATCGGGACTATCCTTCTTCTCCTCGCGGAGGACCCGATTCTCACGCCGCAGCTGCCGCAGCTCCGCCTTCTCCTCGCTCGTCAGACCGTCCGTGCGGATCCCTCCATCCCGCTCGGCCTGCCGGACCCAGTTCCAAATCGACTGCGCCGACGGCTCGGACTCCCGAGACAGCTCCTCGGGCGTCCGCCCCCCGCGCACCAGGTCCACCATCTGCTGCCGGTACTCCGGCGGATACGGTAGTCGGCTCTTCGGCATCGTGGCTCCTCTCCCCCCAAGTCTGGGGGTGTCCACGAAACCGGGTCAACTCCAGCGCAGGACATCGACACCGGGGGGAACCAGTCGCAGAGCGAGGACGTGAGTGAGTCGAACGTGGAGGATAGGAAAAAAGAACGTCCTTTCGAGAGATTCCTCAGGTACCGATAGAAC
>JBHHVJ010000115.1:0-2047 GCA_046754285.1 Myxococcota bacterium
GAGGACTCACCTCAGTGACGCTGCGAAAGTACAGACCGAATGTTGCTTGATCGACTTTGCGGTTGTAGTCCTCTTCGATCCAGACGGCGGTCGCGTCGTTCAGGGTGCGCAGGTCGAGGTCTGGCACGTTCTCGAGCATCGGGATCAGCCGACCTTCGACGCGGCCAAACCAGGTCTCTTGCTTACCATTCTGGTAAGGAGAACGGCTGAGCGTGCGCCGGGCAACGATCCCGAGCCGTTCGAGGCCACTGACGAACTCGGCCGATATCATCGGCCCGCCGTTGTCGTTCAAGAGCATGCGGGGTACACCCCGCTTCTGGATCGCCTGGCAGAATCCGTGGACCAAGGCCTCGGTGTCTTCGTCCAGGTACCACTGGGCGTGGCAGCACAGCCGCGAGCAGTCGTCGAGGATCGCGAGCAGGATCGGAGTCACCCAGCGGCCATCAGCGGTGAGCACCTTCTTGCGTCCGTGATGGAAGTCCAGGTGCCACAGCGCGCCCACGTGCTCCGCCTCGAAGCTGCGCACCTCCCGCTCGACGAACGACGTGTCCTCGTCGCAGCGCTGGACCCGGCGGGTCTTTCGTCTGAACAGCCCCACCGACCGCATGTAGCGTCGCACGGTGGAGTAGGACGGAGCCTCGCCAAGTTCGGGATCACGGCGACACAGTGCCGCCAGATTGTCGGCATGGAGCTGGTAGGTCCAGCGCGGATGCGCGGCATGTTGCCCGCGCAAGAGCTCCCGCAAACGAGGACCGACCGCGTCGAAGCGCCCGGCGTCCTTGCGCGGCGCACGCGCCAACCGAGCCATGGGATCGTGATGATCCCGTACCGCGTAGTACCACCGCTCGATCGTCGAGAGGCCGAACGTCATCGGCTTCCCCGTGATCGGATGGGTCCACGTCGTGCCGGCCAGGTCCGCCAGCGCCTGCCTGAGCTCTCCATCCTCGGGCGGCGCCGCGAGCAGCGGACCGATCGCCGCGAAGCGGAAGCGCGCCCACGCTTCCGCCGATGACAGTCTCCGCGAATCCTGACTCATCCTGTCCTCCGGGGAGCGAAGGGCCCACCCCTTCGAGTCCGGACGACCCTATGGACAGGCCGCGATGCCGAAACCGGTCATCTTCTGCGGGTGCGCAAACCTCCATCAACAAACGAGATCGAGACGCGATCGCTCGCCGCCAAGGGCGACACGAGGCGCATCAATAGCGACTGCTGGTCCAATGCCTCCCATGCATCCAGACCGTCCAACAGCGATCGCGGAGGGGCCCCATCCCAGGTCCGAGGGACCCGCCCGCGGATCTCTCGCCAGCAGCGCGTTGCCGGGAAGCGCTCACGCCACCAGGCGTGCCAGCGCTCGATCGTCCGGCGGCTGACTCCAAAGTGCTCCCGCAGCGTCCGCACCCGCGTCGGCGTCGGGCCCTGCCGCAGCGCTCCCACCAGGACCACCACGACACCGACGAACACCCGGCGGCCGAGAAACCGCGCAGAGGGAGGAGTGGCTCGCTTGCGGCACCCCTCCACGCCGCAGCAGAAGCTGAATCGAGTCGTGAAGTCATCGCCGAGATCCCCCTCGAAGCGCGGCTTGCGGGCGTATGGCGCAGCGTGCAGGGGACCGCCGCACCCGCATCCCAAAGCCCGCGTCCGCTCCGCCAGGTCACGGTCGATCGCGAGAAGTTCACGCCAAAGGCTGGCATTCAGCCGGAAGGTCTGGCACAAGGGACGTCTCCATTTCGTTTGCCTGAAACGGAGACCATCCCCCCGCCGCGCTGACGTCAAGTGCGGTGTGGGGGGTGACTTTGGCCGTGGAAAGGCCGCGGACGCGCCCCAGAGCAGGAAGGAGACGCAGAGGAAGGAGACGGATGTCTCCAAATCAATCTCCAGGATCCCGATCCATGAGCAGGATCAATGAAGGAGATCCTGCCCGACCCTGGCCCCTCCCTCACCGATCGTGATCAGGATCGGGGGCATTTCCATCGATTATCGTGACGCCACTCAGTCAGGAAGGGCGCCGACCGAGAGCACACCCATCCCCGAAGAGCAGGATGACGAC
>JBHHVJ010000116.1:0-1909 GCA_046754285.1 Myxococcota bacterium
ACGGTCTCGTCGTCGCCGTCGAGTGCATCTTCACCTGGTACTGGCTGGCCGACCTCTGCGCCCGGGAGGGCATCGACTTCGTGCTCGGTCACGCCCTGTACATGACGGCGATCCACGGGGGCAAGGCCAAGAACGACCGGATCGACGCCCAGAAGATCGCCACGCTCCTGCGCGGGGGCATGTTGCCCCAAGCCTACGCCTACCCTGCGGGGATGCGGGCCACCCGAGATCTCCTCCGGAGGCGCCTCCACCTGGTGCGCAAGCGAGGCCAGCTCCTCGCCCACATCCAGATGACCGCCCAGCAGTACAATCTCCCGCCACTCGGCAAGCGCATCGCCTACCCGGCGAACCGCGAGGGCGTGGCGCGGCGCTTCCCCGACCGGGTCGTGCGCCAGAGCATCGAGCTCGATCTCGCGCTCCTCGAGCGCACCGACGCGCTCGTGACCGAGATCGAGCTCTCCCTCGTGCGCCAGGCCAAGCAGCACCACCCGCAGGCCTTCCAGCTCCTGCGCTCGATCCCAGGCGTGGGCAAGATCCTGGCGCTGACGATCCTCTACGAGATCCACGACATCACGCGCTTCGATCGCGTCCAGGAGTTCGCCTCCTACGCCCGACAGGTGAAGTGCGCCCAGGAGTCCGCCGGCAAGAAGCACGGGACGAGTGGCGCCAAGATGGGCAACGTCCATCTCAAGTGGGCCTTCAGCGAGGCAGCCGTCCTCTTCGTCCGCCACAGCGCCGAGGGCAAGAAGCTCCTGGCCCGCCTCGAGAAGCGCTTCGGCAAGGGCAAGGCCCTCTCGATCCTCGCACACAAGCTGGGCCGAGCCGTCTACTTCGTGCTGCAGCGCGGGAAGGCGTTTGATCGAGCGCGCTTCATCGGCGCCATGACCTGAGGGAGCGGGAGCCGTGAGCCCGCCGTCCAACGGGAGCCGCATGGGCCTGAGCTCGCCGAGACCGCCCCGTCCCCGGGCGCCGCAGAGCGCGAGGAGGATCCCGGTCGTGAGCACCGTGGCCTGGCAGCCCGCCGCCGTTGATTGGACACGGGCTCCCGCTCCCTCTCCACACATCGGCGAGTGCTCGGCGCTCGGTGTCTTGCTAGTCTGCCCCTCCCCCGAGCCTGGAGACAACGGACCTCCGAGGTCGATCGTCATGAGGAGGCCGGTACGAGGGTACGGATGAGCTTCTAGGACGAGGAGGCGAAGCCTCCCCGCCCGGATCGCCCCGCGCGGCCGGGCGTGAGCCTCGATAGGTGTTGGGTGCAGGGTCCAGAACCCTGCGCCGAGTAACGAAGCGAAGACAGAGTGGCAAAGCGGAGCGGCCTCGCTCGTTCACGAGACATCGCGGCCTCCGGCCGCGATCGGATGGGAGAAATCTAGCCCTTGACGGGAGGGGGGCTCATAGGTGTTGGGCGGCGGGCTACTCGGGAACATCAGGGAATATCCTGGTAGCTCGGAAGACTGTAACGATCTCTACCGCGTCGCCGCGGAGGCGATAAACGATTCTGAAGGGCCGAACGATGAGTTCGCGAAGCCTCGGATCGCCGCGTTCGGGGACGATACGACCGGATTCCGGAAACTCCTGCAGCCTCTCCGGGGCGCGGACCAAGCGCTCCACGATCAGAGCCCCATAGGCGGGGGAGTCGAGGGCAATGTAATTCCGAATCGCCTCGAGGTCGCGGATGGCTCGCGGTGACCAGAGGATCCGCTTCACGCCTGGAAGCGTTGTCGGACTTCCTCGTGGGGTACGCCCTGCCCGGCATCGAGCTCGGCGAGCCCCTCATCGATGCGCGCAAGGAAGACGAGGCGCTCGATCGCGTCGTCGATGCTCGCGTCGGAAGGAAGGTCGCGCAGCGCATCGAGAATGCGCTCTTTGGGGGATGCTTCAGCCATGGCGGAAGGGTAGCACGCCGAGG
>JBHHVJ010000117.1:0-1879 GCA_046754285.1 Myxococcota bacterium
AAGGGCACCGGAGGCGTACTTGGCAGTACGTCGAGGAGCCCGACCAAGCGCAACGGATATTGAGAGCACGCCCCTTGCGGGTACCTTGGAGTCAACTCAGACCCTTGGACCGTGGCAAGGAGCGGCTCTCATGAAGCGTACGACGAAGTATGTAGGGTTGGACGTGCACCAGGCAACGACAGTTGCTTCGGTCCGCGAGGAGAACGGGCGGGTGATCGGCCGGACGATCCTGGCCACCGAGGAGCCGGCGCTGGTGGAGTTTTTCGGCGGGATGCGCGGCTCGATCCACTGCGCCTTGGAGGAAGGCACCCAGGCGCAGTGGTTGCACGATCTGCTGAGCCCGCAACTGGCTCGCGTCGTGGTGTGCGATCGGCGGGGGCAGCGGAGGCAGGGGAACCATGGCGACCAGGTCGATGCCGACCGCCTCTCGGACGAACTGCGCCGCGGCGGCCTGCGCGCGGTCTATCACGGAAGCGCTGAACGGCTGGCGCTCAAGGAGTTCGCGCGCACCTATCAGAACCTGGTCGAGGACTCGACCCGCGTGATGCAGCGGCTCAAGGCGCTGTTCCGCGCCCGGGGGATCAAGACGCCAGGCAAGCGAGTGTACCTCCCGAGTGAGCGAGCCGAGTGGCTCGCCAGGCTCCCGGACCGGGCGGTCCGGTTCCGGGCCAAGGCGCTGTACGCCCAGCTGGACGTGCTGCGCGAGCTGCAGCCCAAGGCGAAGGTCGCCATGGTGACGGAAGCGCGGCGTGACCCGGCGTGGGAGGTACTGCGGAGCATCCCGTTTCTGGGGCCAGTGCGGGTATCGCTGCTGCTGGCCATCATGCGGACGCCCTGGCGGTTTCGGACCAAGCGGAACCTGTGGGCCTACTGCGGGCTCGCCGTGGTCACCTACAGCAGCTCCGAGTACACGCTGGTGGACGGAAGGCCGCGGCGGCGGCGGCGGCGTGCACCGATGACTCGAGGGCTCAACCGCAACCACAACCGCGTGCTCAAGGACATCTTCAAGGGCGCGGCAACGGCCGCCGCAACGCGACCGGGCCCACTACAGGACTTCTACCTCGAGATGATCGCTCGCGGGATGCGCGAGGAGCTCGCGCGGGTGACGCTCGCCCGCAAGCTCGCGGCTCTCACCCTCCGACTCTGGAAGACAGGAGAACACTACGATCCAACCAAGCTGACGATGCAAGCACGCTAGTCCCCGGAGCCACGAGGTGGCGGCGTGGGCGTTGTTCTCGCCCGCAGCTCCAGGATCCGGGGCCAGGGTGCGGGAGGCAGTCTCATCGACGGCGTTCGCCCGGCCGGCAGTCACGCCGAGGCACTCGCGCAACCATAGGCCCTCCCGCAGAACCCGAAAAAGCATCAGGCCGGCTCTGAGCCGAGTCTCAGATAGAACCATGGTTCGCCACGCGCGACCCTCACGCTTGCACGCGCCCAGCAGGATCCGGAGACCGAAGCGAAGACAACCATGCCGAACAAGACTGCTCGACGCACCCGGAACCGCCCAACCGCCTCACCACGAAACGAGTCGGGGCTGATCGTCAAGGACCACAACAACCCCACGCGATCAGCGGGGGCGGAGCCTGCCCTTGACAATCGCTCTCATAGAACGCCGTAGACGCGCGCTTCTCCGCGCCCGCAGCAGGAGGGCGTTGAGATATGCGGGCTAGCCCGCATTTCTCAACGGGTCGCGAAGCGAGCGGGCGCGAGGGCCGTGAGGACAAGGCGCGCGCCGATTCGAGCGTGCAGGCGTACTCGTGCAGTACGTCGAGCACTCGATTCAAGCGGAACGCCCTCCTGCTGCGGGCGCGGAGAAGCGCGCGTCTACGGCGTTGCGCTGGGTCGGGCTCCTCGACGTACTGCCAAGTACGCCTCCGGT
>JBHHVJ010000118.1:0-1871 GCA_046754285.1 Myxococcota bacterium
TGGGCTCCGGCTGCCGGGGCCGTGGGGCGCTCGGCTGCCCTGCTAGACTCCGTTGGCTCGCCCGCAAGAGGGGGCCGCGTGCCGGGAGGGAAGATCTCGTTGACCAGGGGCTTGGTCGCCCGCACCGCGCTCGTGCTGGTACTGTCCGCGGCGCCGCCGGCCGCCACGGAGATTGACCGACCGTCCGCCCGGGAGGTCGAGGAGGCCATCCCCGAAGGCGACGCGCTCACGGGCCGCGAGCTCTACGACCGCTTCCTGCGCAACAAGCTCCACACCGCGGTTCAGTACCAGCGGGTCGTATCCCGCGACCCGGCGGGAAACGAGCAGAGAACGCGATTCTGGGTGCGATGGAAGGACTACCGGGACGAGAACGACGACCCCGGGCCCGACGGAGTCATTGCCAAGACGCTGGTCAAGTTCGAGTACCCCTTCGACATGCGCAACACCGCCTATCTGCTGATCCAACGCGACGGCGGTACCAACGAGCAGTTTCTGTTCCGCCCGAGCAGCGGACGCATCCGTCGCGTCAAGCTCCGTGGGGTGAGTGTGTTCGGCACCGACTTCAGCTTCGAGGACATCGACTTCCAGAACATCGAGGATTCGGAGTACCACCGGCACCCCGACGAGACCATCGACAGCATTCCGGTCTACGTCGTCGAAGCCACGCTCAAACCCCAGGTGGACTCCGAGTACTACAAGATCGTCGTCTACCTGGAGAAGCAGCACTACGTGCCGTTGCGGACACGCATCTGGGACGAATCGAGCGTCGAGATCAAGGAGCTCATCGCCGATCCCTCGAGCATCCAGGAGTTCGACGGCGCCTGGATCGCGACGCGCGTGACCATGCACAACCTGCGCGAAGGGACGAACTCCACCCTCACGGTCGAACGTCTGGATCCCAACCCCGAGCTCGCGGACCGGATGTTCGGCGTCCTGCGCCTCCAGATCGGACACTAGCCCAATCGGGAGTCCCCCCGGCTTTGCCGGGGAGGCCGTCAAAGTTTGACAGTTCCGGAAATGCAAGACTCCCTCCCGTGAGCCGCTCAAAGCATCGCGAGAGGGAGCTTTTTGACGAACTACAGGAAGCTACAGCACAGCGAATGGGAGTGTAAGTACCACGTGATTTTCATCCCGAAGTACCGCCGGAAGGTCCTGTACGGGACGCTCCGGAAGCACCTCGGAGAGGTCTTCCGTCGGCTGGCTCGGCAGAAGGAGAGCGAGATCGAGGAAGGCCATCTGATGGCGGACCACGTGCACATGATGATCGCGATTCCGCCCAAGTATTCGGTCGCGCAGGTGATCGGATACATCAAGGGGAAGAGCGCCATTCACGTTGCGCGGCACTTCGGCGAGAGGCGTCGGAACTTCGTGGGGCAACACTTCTGGGCGCGAGGCTACTTCGTGTCCACCGTGGGGCGCGACGAAGAGGTCATCCGGCGCTACATCCAGAGACAAGAGAACGAGGACCGCCAACAGGATCAGCTGAAGTTCGGCTGATCGCTGGCCCCCCGTAGGGGGGCGCAAGGGGCCGCGGAGCGGCCCCGTCCAGTCCGCTTTGAGCGGCTCACCTGGATGCCCCCGGCTTTGCCGGGGGAGGAGTCACCCAGCGGGGGCGGACCCGTCGTCGTCGGTCTTGGTGTCTGTCACCGTGTCCCCCCACTCTTCGAGGAGGTGCTGCGCGGGGCGACGGTTCACGCGGAGCTGGAAGACGTCGGGGCGCGAATAGTGCCCGACCACGTCGAAGCAGGCCTTTGCTGCAAACAGGTTTTCCGAGGACCCCTCCGCAATGAGGATCTCCTCTCCCCTGGCGGGGCCAGCGATGAGTTCGCCTCTCGGGTCTATGATGTAGCTATCCCCGCTGAGGGGAAGGG
>JBHHVJ010000119.1:0-1871 GCA_046754285.1 Myxococcota bacterium
GGGCTCCGTCGACCTGATCACGTTCCAGATGAACGAAGGGTTGGGAGGAACGGAGACGCTGACGTCGGACGACTTGATCATCGTATCCGTTCGGTCTGACGCGTATCGAGTCTGAGGGCGCTGAGTGGAATGATCTCGTCCCAGGAGGTACTGGGACATGCGTACGAGGCGAAGAGAGTGGGCGCAGCGGGTTCGACGCTGGCGTCGTAGCGGGCAAACGGCTCGGGAGTTTTCGGAATCGATCGGGGTGAAGCCGGGGACGCTCACGTATTGGGCGTGGCGACTGGGCCGGGAGGGACGCGGGGCGAGCGCGGGCCGTAAGACATCGGGTAAGTGCCAGCGCCCGGCACCGACGGCATTCGTGGAGCTGGTGAGCGGAGCGATTGGCGACGGTCGGTTCGAGCTCGAGCTGGGCGGGGGTCGTCGTCTGCGGATCCCTGTGGGCTTCGAAGCGGAGGCGCTTGAGCGGCTGCTAGGTGTTGTGGAGCGCGTGCGATGATCCCGGTAGGCGTGCGGATCTTCGTGTGCACGGAGCCGATCGACATGCGCTACGGGTTTGATCGGCTGGCGGCGACGGCGCGGTTGCGGGTGGGAGAGGACCCGCAGCAGGGCGGTGCGCTGTTCGTGTTCGGCAATCGCAGCGCGAACCGTTTGAAGGTTTTGTGGTTCGACCGAAACGGTTACGTGTTGCTGTACAAGCGACTACACCGAGCGTACTTCGAGCTCCCGAGCGGCCCATCGGGATCGGTCCGGATCGAGGCGAGAGCACTCGGCGTCCTGTTGGCGGGCGTGGACCGGGAGCGACGTCGTCGATCACAGCCGACACGGACGAACGCGCGGTTGATCGATTTGCAATCACGACGTGCAAAAACGTTGCAATGAGCGAGACGGTCAGGCACACTGCGACGCGTGAGTGGTGGCGGTGCGGTAGCGGACGAGGTGACGGCCGGCTTGCCGGCACGGTTCACCGAGCTTGAAGCGCGACTGGCCGCGGTCGAGCGCGAGCGCGACCAGTACCGTAAGCTCTACGAGTTCTTGCGAGAAGAAAACGAGCGACTGAAGCGCGGGCTCATCGGGCGCCGGGTCGAACGCCCAGGCGACGACGACGCGCAGCTCACGCTCTCGATTCTCGAGATGCTCTTGGGCGAGGAGCCCAAGGCAAAGACCCACCGTGTTCCCGAGCACACCCGGCGCGCGCCCGTCCGTAAGCCCTTTCCCGACGAGTTGCCGCGGGTGACGATCGAGCTGGTGCCAGCGGAGGTGGAGCGCGAGGGCCGCGAGGCGTTCGAGATGATCGGGGAGGAGCGGCGTGAGGTGCTCGAGCGCCGTCCGGCCTCGGTGGTGGTGGTCGAGGTGGTGAAGCAGAAGTTCGTGCGCAAGGAAGCCCGCGGGGCTCTGTGCACCGAGGTGCTGGCGGCCGAGACGCCCGAGCTCCCAATTCCCCGCGGGATCGCGGGGCCGGGGCTGTTGGCCGACACGATCGTCAAGCGCTGGCAGGACCACCTGCCGCTAACGCGCCAGGAGAGCATCTACCGGCGCGAGGGGATCGAGCTGGCGCGCTCGACGCTGTGCAACTGGCACACAGAGCTGGCCGCCCTGGCGGCTCCGCTCGTTGAAGCGATGCACGAGGATGCGCTCGGGCAACCGTATCTGTGCACGGATGCGACGGGGGTGCTGGTGCAGTACCCCGGGCGGTGCAAGTACGGGCACTTCTGGGTGCTGGTGGCGCCGGGACGGCACGCGCTGTTCGAGTTCTCGCTCAAGCACGACGGGGCGGCGGTCGATGCGCTGCTTGGGGGCTACACGGGCTACGTCGTGGCCGATGCCCACAAGGTCTACGATCACATCTACGGAGAGGGCAAGGCCACCGA
>JBHHVJ010000120.1:0-1830 GCA_046754285.1 Myxococcota bacterium
GGCTTGGCGGATGCCGAGCTGGACCAGACGTCCGAGACGATGCTCTACCACGACCCGCTTACGATACTGCGCGCGGAAGGCCTTGGTGGCCTGTCGGGCTCGCAGTCGATTGAGCTTCGCCGTCTTCTCCGTCACCTGGATCATGCGGGCGGCGTGCGCCGACTTCGTGCATCGCTGGCGAAGAGGACACGGTCCACAGTCCCGGCGCGAGAAGATGTATCTCCAGCCCGGATCCTCGCCCAGAGCCGGATCGCGTCGAATCGAGTGCTTTCCCGCCGGACAACGGACCACTCCACGCGTCGCATCGATTCTATAATCGCGTTGGCGGAACATCCCCTTGCGGGTCCCCGGCGGTACTTTGGCGATCACCTCAATGCCCAACTCTTCCACTTCGGCTCGCGTCGCCAAGCCACCGTACGCCGTATCGCCGAGCATCTGCGCGATCTCTTTCTCCGCGTGCTGGGCCGCTTCCTTGAGCAACGCCGACGCGCCGTGCGAATCGTGGACATTGCCCCCCCGTACATCGGTCGCGAGAATCACACCGTTCTCCGTCTCGACCACGGCCGAGGCCTTGTAGCCCTCGAATCCCTTGGAGTGGCTCTTGTGCCCGTGGCGCATCTGCGGGTCCGTCGTGCTCACGATGCGATCGCGCTTGGTGCTCTGTCGAATTGCAGGCCCGTCCCCATCGCCCGGAGCCTCGTCGATGTCTTGCGCCAGCAGGTCTTGCAGCAGCTCACGAGCCTCCCGGACGTCGCGCGACACGCTCGTGGCAAATCCATGCAGGGCCGTGCGGCACAGCGCCAACGCCACTCGCGCATCCGCCACCAACTGCCCCACCAACGCCCGCCGCGCCCCGGCATCAGCCCAATCCAAACTCACCGCCCCTTTGAAGCTCGATGCGAAGTGTCGATGCAGGCCCTGCTCGTCGACCACCTGGTCTCGATCCCACCCCTTGAGCTCACAGCACGCCTCGACCAGACGTCGGATCGCGTCGGAAACGAGATTGTACGTGTCCTTGACCGCCCCACGTCCCAGAACCGGCGTCGTGTCGATGGCCACCGAGACTTTGCGTCGGCGGCCCAAGAGCCCGGCGGCACGGCATGCCTGGACGCTCCTCTCAAACAGCTTCTCGTGCGCCTCGTGCAGGACCAGCTTGGCCCGGAATAGCTGCAGCGTGCTCTTGGCGCACAGCTTCGCCTCCAGGTCGAGTCCCAGAGCCACCTTCCACCGTAGGTCGTACGCCGTGCGCTCGATCGCCTCCTCGTCGGACACCCCGTCGTGGCTCTGTAGCAAGAGGGCGATGCACAGCTGCGAGGGCGGCACACTCGGTCGGCCGAAGTCCTCGCGGTACAGGTCCACGAAGTCTGCGTCGCGGAACCACTTCGGGCCCTGCGTGGCCAGCAGCGCGTACAAGCTCTTCCCCCCGACGTGATCACGCAACGTGTGATCCGGTCGGAACAGGTCTCTCTGTGGCGATCGTCGTCCCAGCATCCCCCACCTCCCGTCTCCCTCTTATCAAAACGAGGTAGGCAATGGATACTTTTCGGCCGCGCTCCTAGCCTGCATTTCTCACCGGGTTTCGTTGCGAGAGCGTGGAGGTGCCTGTGCCGCAAGGCCGCACGGACTGAGGCGCCCGGAGACATACTTGCACAGTATGTCGAGGACGCCGAGGGAGTACGGCCTTGCGGCGCGGGCGCATCCGCGCTCGGAGTAGAAAGCTGGTGAGACATGCAGGCTAGACCTCCACCCGAGAGCGCTGGCCATGCTCGACACGCTCGAGGCACTCCCTATCCCAACAGTCGCCGCCATCAACGGACACGCCCTCGGTGG
>JBHHVJ010000121.1:0-1804 GCA_046754285.1 Myxococcota bacterium
CGCCCACCCCGGGCCCTCTCCAGATCCGGACAAGGAGATTTCCACCATCCGGCTCTTCCGCTGATGCGGCTCGTGGCTACGGCCCCCAGATCCGCACGCGGATCCGAGGTGTGGGCAGAGGATAGATGGGATGAGAAGGCCAGCCTCCGACGCGGGGTACCGTGAGGTCCCCAACTCAAACACGGGCTCGAAGCCCAAGAAGGAGGCTGACCATGACGCAAGCTAGCACGACTCCCTCGACCTTGACCATCGGCATCGACCTTGGCGACCGCAAGAGCCACGTCTGCGTCCTCGACGCGGCCGGGGAGATCGTCGAGGAGAGCCGAATCGCGATGACGCCGAAGGCGCTGCGAGCGCGGTTCGAGGGCCTGGCCGCCACGCGCATCGCCCTCGAGGTGGGCACGCACTCGGCATGGGTGTCGGAACTGCTGGGTGAGCTCGGTCACGAGGTGATCGTGGCCAACGCGCGCAAGCTGCGGATGATCTTCCAGAGCGACTCGAAGAACGACCGGCTGGACGCCGAGCAGCTGGCGCGGGTCGCGCGGATGGACCCGAAGCTCCTATACCCGATCGAGCACCGTGAGCGGTCCGCGCGAGCGGACCTGGCGGTGATGCGGT
Source organism: Myxococcota bacterium (assembly GCA_046754285.1). Classification (GTDB taxonomy): domain Bacteria; phylum Myxococcota_A; class UBA9160; order SZUA-336; family SZUA-336; genus JBHHVJ01. Next base: position 619 of record JBHHVJ010000121.1, read on the forward strand.
CGAGGGACGCCTTGGTGGCGACGCGCACGCGGCTGGTGAACCACATTCACGGCGTTCTCAAGTCCTTCGGGCACCGCGTCAAGAAGTACGCGGCCCCCGGCTTCCACCGACAGGTCGCGGGGCAGATCCCCGAGGAGCTGCAACCCGCGCTACAGCCGCTCTTGGACACGCTTGCGGCGATCGCAGAGCAAGTCCTGGGCCTCGACCGGGAGATCCGGCGGCTCTCGACAAAGGTGTACCCCGAGACCGCGCTCCTGAACCAGGTGGGAGGAGTGGGCCCGATCACCGCGCTGCGCTACGTGCTCACGATCGAGGACCCCAAGCGGATCGAGCGCAGCCGCAACGTCGGCGCGTATCTGGGCCTGCGGCCGAGACAGCGCCAGTCGGGCCAGCGCGACCCGGAACTGCGCATTACCAAGGCCGGAGACCGGGAGCTGCGCCGCCTGCTGGTCCAGTGCGCACAGCAGATCCTGGGTCCGTTCGGCAAGGACTCGGATCTGAGGCGCTGGGGCCTGGAGCTCGCGAGCCGAGGCGCGGCGACGGCCAAGAAGAAAGCCGTCATCGCCGTGGCGCGCAAGCTCGCTGTGCTGCTGCACCGCCTGTGGCTGACGGGCGAGGTCTACGAGCCGCTGCGGAACACGAACCGCCGCGCCGCGGCGCAGACACACGAGCCTGCTGCCGTGGCCGTCTGAGCCAACACGAACACGTGCGCCGCAGGCGAGGCGCACGAAGCGATCTGTGACAAGTCGATCGATTCGCGTCAAACCGCCCAGTCCGGGTGACTGCGATGGAGCGCTTGGTCCTGGTGTCCGTGACCGCAAGGACACCACGAAGAGGCCGTCGGATAGATAGCAGCGCCCGAACTGGACGGACCCCAACGAGCACCGAGCCGCGCGAGCGAGCTCATTCAAGAGTGCGCATGGAAGCCCGGCGGACGACGCGGAACGATCGCCTCAACGGCGGATCGCGACGACATCCAGAAAACTGAAACCGAACCTTGACCGAGGAGGGCCTTCTCATGGAAAGCGCTCCAAAGGGGTTCGGGCAAGGTGGCCCGGTCCGTGGGCGTCCGTGGGCGGGGCCTGGAGGCACCGCGCGGGCTCCCGCAAGCTCGCGGGGGTGGGCGCTCCGGATGGCTCGAGGCCCTGAAATGCGGGTAGCCGGCGGCGGGTGGGCACACCTCGAG
>JBHHVJ010000122.1:0-1630 GCA_046754285.1 Myxococcota bacterium
AACCGCCTCGAGCAGCGCATGGGGCGCATCCACCGCTACGGCCAGCTCAAGGACTGCCTGATCTTCAATTTCGTCGCCACCAACACCATCGAAGGCCGCGTGCTCCAGCGCCTGCTCGACAAGTTGCAGGAGATCCGCAACGCGCTCGATGACGACGCGGTCTTCAATGTCGTCGGCGAGGTCTTGCCGTCATCCCACGTGGAACGGGTCCTGCGCGACTACTACGCCGGCAAGCTGGGGGATGCCGACCTGGAGGAGCGCCTGCTCCGGGATGTGGATGAGGACCGCTTCCGCAACATCTGCCAGAACGCGCTCGAGGGCCTGGCCGCCAAGAAGCTCAACCTCGAAATGCTGATCGAGCGCCGCGCGCAGGCCAAGGAGCGCCGCCTGGTTCCGGAGAGCATCGCCCGTTTCATCCGAGATGCCGCCGAGTTCGTACCCCTCGAGCTCAAGATCGTCGGGAGTTTGCCCCACACCTTCGAGCCCGCACGCACACCCGGTGTCCTGCGCCGCTACGAGCGTGAGGATGACTGGAAGCTCCCCGAGCTCGCCGGACGCTACCCGCGCTGTTCCACCGATCGCGACACCGCCGAGGCGCACAACCTCGAGTGGGTCACGCCCGGCCATCCCCTGTTCGAGTCGATCCGCCGCCACACACGCGAGCGTGCGCGAGAGCCCTTCGGCGAAGGGGCCTGTTTCCACTCCCTCTCCCACGAGAACCCTGCCCGCATCGACTTCTACCGGGCGCGCGTCGTGGACGGGATGGGCATCACCGTGCACGAGGGGCTGTTCGCCGTGGAAGTCACCGCCGACGGCGACCCGCAACTCCGCGAAGCCACCGCCCTGGGCAACTTCACCCCGGCCGGGGCTCCCGGCGAGCTGCCCGCCGTCGCCACCCTCCCGGAGCCCGTCGATTGGCTGCAGGAGCATCTGCTCACGCCCTTCCTCGAGGAAACCCGCGAGGAGCGCATCAGCGAGGTCGAGCGGATTGCCGAGCATGTCGAGCTGTCTCTCACCGAGCTCCTGCAACGCACGGATGAAGAGCTCGGTCGTGCCGCGGGTGACGTGGAAGAGGGGAAGAAGGGCGCCGAGGGCCGCCTCGCCAAGGCCGAGAACCGCCACGCCGAGCTGCTCGCCCGCCGCGAGCGCCGCCGGGAGGAGCTGGGCCGCCAGAGCGCCCTTTCCCTGCAGGGTGTGGAGCGACTCACCAGCGTCCTGGTCATGCCGCACCCCGAGCGCGCCTCGAGCGAGGTGACCCGCCTGCGGCAGAACCTCGAAACCGAGGCCATCGCCATGAACGTGGTCATGGATCACGAGCGCGCCCGCGGCTGCCGGGTCGCCGATGTCAGCGCCCGAAACCTCGGCTACGACGTGACCAGCCTCGACACCCGTTCGGGCGAGATGCGCCTGATCGAGGTCAAGGGGCTGTCGGCATCCACGGGCACGATTCTGCTGACGCCCAACGAGCGCCGCGTCGCCGAGGACCGCCGCGACTGCTACTGGCTCTACATCGTCACCAACTGCGGCGAGGCGCCCGTACTCCAGGAGCCGATCCTCGACCCGGCCCAGCACGAGTGGAACGAGGTCAAGAAGGTGCAGCACTACTACCTCCGGGTGGATGCCATGACCC
>JBHHVJ010000123.1:0-1538 GCA_046754285.1 Myxococcota bacterium
GCTCGATCCGCTGTTCGACGGCTCGAGTGCCGAGTGCGGCTACTGCGAGTCGCTGGACGATGCCATCGCGCTCGCACGCCGCTGCGCTCAAGTCTTCCTGGATCCGCTCGAGATTATCGACGTGCAGGTTCGCAGCGGGGACTGCCACCTGTGTTGGGTGGATCGGCACGGCGTCGTGCCGCCATCGGAGGATGCAGCGTGAGCGGCCCGATCGGACTCATGGTCATCGAGTGCATGGATTGCTCCCGCACGATCCGACGCGAGATCCTGCGCCGCGAATACCCGGAGTTCCTGGTCTCCCACGGACTCTGCCGCCGCTGCGCGTTCTGGCGGCGGTGGGGAAGCGCGCTGACAGCGGCGAGTGTCATCGGGCTGGTGGTGCTCTGGGGCCTCGCGGTGCGCGAGCTGCTGGGGGTGTGGGGGTGAGCCTCGACGCCTTGCAGCGCTCCGCGCGCGACCTGGCGCTCGCCGACGCGAGGCGCGAACGAATCAATCTCCGAGCGGCCCGAGGGACGAGCCGCGCGGGGTGGCTGCGTGTACTTCCTTCCGCGCAGTCAAGGGGCTCCGCAGCCAACCGCAGGGCGCGGTCTCGGCACGATGGCTGCGGGGCCCCACAACCTTCGAGGTGAGTGATGACCGAAAGCACCAGTAGCGAGCTAGCGATTGTCGAGGAGCCCACCGCATCGATCGTGCGTGTTGCGTCCATTGACGGCGCAGTCGATGCGCTCCAGGAGTATCGAACGCTCCAGAAGCGTCTCGACGAGGCGATGCCCGAGTGTCGTGTCAAGATCCGCAGCAAGTGGTTCCGCAAGAAGGACTATTGGCGCGCGATCAAGACGGCGTTCAACCTGAGCGTGGAACTCGTCTCCGAGGCGCGGTTCTCGACCGACGACGGTGAAGACTGGGGTTACTCCATCGTCTACCGGGCGACGGCCCCCAACGGTGCAGCCTGCTGCGGCGATGGAGCCTGTCAAGCCAGCGAGAAGCGTACCGGGCAGGACACCGTTCACAACGTCAGGGCCCACGCACACACCCGAGCAGTGAATCGAGCGATCTCCAACCTCGTCGGCTTCGGCGAGGTGAGCGCGGAAGAGATGCAGTTCGAGCGTGGCGAGCCCCGGGACGTGACGCCGCCTCGTGAGTCGAAGCCGCGCCCGCGCACGATCACCGACAAGCAGCGCAAGATGCTGTTCGCGAAAGCCGCAGCCCGCGCCGAGGACGTTGGCCTCGGAGGCAAGCGCCCGGCCGAGGACATCCTGCGCGCCGTCCTCGCTGACATGGGCTGGGAGTCCACGAGTGAGATCCCGATGGATGCGATGGACAACGTGATCCACGCCATCGAGGTTTGGGAGATACCGCCGCCGGAGAGCGATGCCGGGGAGCCGTTCTGATGGCATTCAAGCTGTTCGAGATCGACGAGAAGATCGAGATCGGCGAAGGACCGACCACGCCGGAGGGAATCCTGAACGAAGAGCGGTACCGCCTGGTGGTGGAGGGGCCGCCGAACTGGACCCACTTCCGGGAGTTCTGGAAGATCT
>JBHHVJ010000124.1:0-1516 GCA_046754285.1 Myxococcota bacterium
ACGACGGATTGCGACGTCTTCGACGACGGTTCGTCCAACGCGAGCTGCCCGGGCCCGTAGCGCGACTCGGGGTGCGCGGCGCCCGAAAGGAGAGAGGAACGTGCGGCGATTCTGGAGTGTGCTTTGGATCCTGGTGGTGGGGCTCGGTCCCGCCGGAGCCGCGACGGCCGAGATCGGCGCCGGAAACGTCGCGGACCTCCAGCTGGTCTGGGACTTCCCGCTCTCCAAGGCCGTCACGTCGAGCCCCACGCTCGCCCACGGCCGCCTCTACGTGAGCTCCTGGGACCGCAAGGTCTACGCGGTCGATCCCGGTACGGGAGCCGAGCTCTGGTCCTTCGACACCGGCACGAGCTCGAGCTTCGGTGTGCAGTCCACGGTGCTGGCGACCCCCGATGGCCGCATCTTCTTCGGGGACGCGGATGCCCGCCTCCACAGCCTCGACGGGAGCGACGGCAGCGTGGTCTGGACCCGCTCGCTGGGGAACCCCGCGGTGGATCACATCTGGCCGGCGCCCACCGTCGCGGCCGGCCGGCTCTTCATCGGGATCGCCTCTCACGCCGACGTTCCCTGCACGCAAGGGCGTCTCGTGGCCCTCGATCTGGCCACGGGTGCGGATCTCTGGACCCTGCAGACCGTTCCCGATCGTGTCTGCACCAACGACACGGGCGTGGAGTGCAGCACCGATGCGGATTGCCTGGCGCTCGGCAACGATCCCGGCGCGACCTGCGTGCAGGCCCTGGGGGCTGGAGTGACGGGCGAGGTGGTGACGAATCCTGCCGGCACGGCCGTCTACATGAACACCGTCGACTGCACGACGTTCCCCGCCGTCGGTGACTCCGGCACGATCTTCAAGATCGATGCGGTGACGGGAACCGTGATCTGGAAGACCAAGGTGGATCCCAATGAGCAATTCGGTGCCTGCGTGGTCGACGAGTCGATCGACTGCGCGACGGCCGCGGACTGTCCCTCGGGAGCGTGCGAGCCGAAGCTCTTCTATCACGACTTCGGCTTCCTCAACGGCCCCTTGAGAATCGAGGCCGATGATGGTCAGGGAGGCACGAGAACGCTGATCGTCTCCGGCGGAAAGAACGGCACGCTCTATGCGCTCGATGAGGCGGATGGGTCGATCGTGTGGACCAATCAGGTCCTGCCACCCCCGGAGACGCCCAACTACGCGGGCTTCGGTCTCTTCAACGGTGCCATCGCGGCAGCGGGTGGGCGCATTCATGCCGCCCTCTACCAGTTCTTCGTTCCCGTGGTCCCAGCTCCCCCGCACCTGCAGGCCTTCGACGCCGCCACCGGAGCGACCCTCTGGACCGATGAGATCGGTATCAGCCTGGCCAACACGTCGGTGGCGAACGGCGTCGTGTTCGTGGGGACGGGCGAGAGCGACGAGTTCTTCGCCTACGACGCGGCGAGCGGGACGCGCCTGACGAGCTTCGCCCTCCCGGCCAGGACGGTCTCGCGCGCCACCGTCGATGGGGACGCGCTCTACATCGGCTACGGGCTCTTCGGT